>NZ_JPJE01000018.1 GCF_000765215.1 Eubacterium sp. ER2 | reverse complement strand
TCTTGATAAAAACCGGAAGGATCATTGAAATGTTGATAACTACAATAGAAAAGCCCCGGGGTAAACCGGGGACTTTGTCTACAGTCTGAAACGGCTGCGTGTAGGCAGCCGTTTTCTTCTGTCTCGTCTTATTTCTGGTTCCGGAACTGTACCGGTGTCATATTGTACGCTTTCTTGAAGAGCCTGTTAAAGTGCTCCACATTCTGATAGCCCACGGACAGGGCGATATTTTCCACGGTCATGTTGCTGCTCTTTAAGAGCGCTCTGGCCTTCTTCATGCGGATCTTTTTCACAAGGTCTCCGAAGGTCATCCCTGATTTCTCCCGGATATACTTGGAAAGGTAGGGCTTGGAGAGATAGAATTTCTCTGCCAGGTCATCCAGCGTCACGTCAATGTAGTTGGCCTGTATGTAGTTCATGATCTCGATCATGCGGGCGTCCTTCACCGGGTCAGCGGTGCTGAGCTCCTCGATCTTGTTCACAGCCACGATGAGGGCCTCGATGGAGGCGCGGATGATGTCCGCGTCGATGCCAACGCCCCAGAACGTCTTCTCGTGGGAGATGATGCCCACGTAGGCCACCGCCTTGGAGGAAGATCCTCTGGTGAGGGAGTGCTCCTCGTAGTAGCGCAGCTCGTAGCTGATGTTGAAGTACTGCTTGATGGCGTTGCTGACTGCGTCCAGACGTCCGTTTCCGGAGGCGGTCACCACCTGCTCGTCATTGCCGTGGTGGATGGTGGCGTCGGCGATGATGCCGTCCGCCTGGCGGAAATGGCACTCGTCAATGGAGAACACTGTCTTCGCATTCACGTAGTTGTCCGTAAAGATCTGGTATACCCACTCCGGTGTCAGCTCCTTGTGCGCCTTGTCGGAGACACCCTTCACAAGGTATCCCACTTCCTCACGCATCTTCTCCGGAAGGTTGATGCCGTGGCTCTGCTTCAGGATATAGTTCACGCCGCCCTTTCCGGACTGGCTGTTGATGCGGATAACGTCTGAGTCGTAGCGTCTTCCCACATCCTGGGGATCGATGGGCAGATAGGGAACAGTCCACTTGTCGCACTTCTTCTCCTCTCTCCAGGCCATGCCCTTGGCGATGGCATCCTGGTGGGAGCCGGAGAAGGCGGTGAAGACCAGCTCGCCCGCATAGGGCTGGCGCACATCCACAGTCATCCTTGTGAGCCGCTCGTAGGTCTCCTTGATCTCCTCCATGTTGGAGAAGTCCAGCTTCGGGTCCACACCGTGGGAGAACATGTTCATGCCCAGGGTGATGATATCCACGTTTCCTGTCCGCTCACCGTTTCCGAACAGGGTTCCCTCGATCCTGTCAGCGCCGGCCAGTATTCCAAGCTCCGCTGTGGCCACGCCGCAGCCCCTGTCGTTGTGGGGATGGAGGGAGAGAACCACATTGTCTCTGTAGGCCAGATGCTTGTGCACATACTCAAGCTGGGATGCAAAGACGTGGGGCATGGCGTTCTCCACAGTCGTGGGAATGTTGATGATGGCCTTGTTGTCCGCCTGGGGCTTCCACACGTCCAGGACTGCGTTGCACACCTCCACGGCATAGTCTACCTCTGTCCCTGAGAAGCTCTCCGGGCTGTACTCAAAGGTGAAGTTTCCCTCTGTCTCGTCCGCCAGCTTCTTCAGCAGCTTTGCACCGTCCACAGCAATTTTCTTAATCTGCTCTTTATCCTTTTTGAACACCTGCTCTCTCTGAGCCACAGAAGTGGAATTGTACAGGTGGATGACAGCGTGGGGCGCACCCTTCACAGCCTCAAAGGTCCTCTTGATGATATGCTCTCTGGCCTGGGTCAGCACCTGGACTGTCACGTCGTCTGGGATCATGTTCTTCTCGATCAGGGCTCGCATAAAGTTGTACTCTGTCTCAGAGGCAGCCGGGAAGCCCACCTCGATCTCCTTGAAGCCCACCTTTACGAGCAGCTCAAAGAACTCCAGCTTCTCCTCCAGACTCATAGGCTCGATCAGGGCCTGGTTGCCGTCCCGCAAGTCCACACTGCACCAGATGGGAGGCTGGTCTATGTATTCTTTCTTCACCCAGTCGTAGGTGACTTCCGGCGGCATGAAATACTGCCGCTCATACTTCTCAAAATTCTTCATGTCTCATCTCTTCCTTTCAGCAATACAAAAAGCAGAATATTTATCAACTTTATTGTTCTTTTTTAATACCCGTCTATCCTATCATACATATGCCCAAAAGAAAAGTGGTAAATTTAATCATTTTTATTGATTTATCTTATTCTTCCCCGCAAAATAGCGGGCGCAGACCTGGCTGAAACACCAGAGGGCGCTTCGCTCCGGCACCTTTGCAGCCGCCGTTACCTTCTGCTCTGCCACCGGAAAATCCCCGACGCAGTAGCGGATACTCCCCACCTCCTGCCCCTCTGTCACCGGGGCAGTCAGCTTCTCCGGCAGGTCGATGCTGGCAGTCACCGTCTCGTTTTCCGCCAGAAGGAATTCCTTTTGGATGGGCTCTGACGCAAGGAGAGCCAGAGCCTCCCCCTCCAGAGTGCCGGAGGGCGGCGAGCCGCCGGAAACAGGAAGGGCTGGCAGGGGCCGGTCCAGAGTGACCGTCTCATATTGGTAGTGGTCAATCCCGTACTGCATCAGTTTCTTTGTGTCCTCCCACTTGTACCCCTTGTTGCCCGGCCACCCGCAGGCCAGCAGGGCTACGATAAAGGTGCGTCCCCCGTTTTCCAGAGCTCCCACATAGCAGTATCCGGCGTCCGCTGTAAATCCGGTCTTTCCCGTGAGAGCCCCCTCCATCATGGTGAGAAAGGCGTTGTGGTTTTGCAGGGAGAAGCTCCTCTGACCGGACAGGTCTGTGAAGGTGTAGCTGTCCTTCCCCGTGATGTCGAGAAAGGCCGTCCTCTTTGGGGACTGGGTGATACAGTACTTAAGGATCCGGGCCAGGTCGGCCGCTGTGGTGGAGTGGATCCCGGTCCCATCGGAGGCGTCCAGGCCGTTGGGAGTGATGAAATAGGTGTCCCGGCAGCCGATCTCCTCCGCCTTCCGGTTCATCATCCCGGCAAATTTCTCCACACTCCCGGCTGTGTTCTCCGCGATCACTACAGCGCTGTCATTGTGGGACTCCAGCATCAGGGAGCAGAGAAGATCCTCCAGGCGGTAGGTCTCCCCCTCCCGGACGCCCAGCCGGACCTCCGGCTGGGAGGCAGCCTCCTCCGACACAGAGCACTCCATCTCCAGGTCCGCCGTCTCCAGCGCCAGGATGCACGTCATAATCTTGGTAGTGCTGGCCATGGGACGGGCTGTGTCCGCGTCTTTTCCAAATAAAACACGCCCGCTGTCAGCGTCCATCAGGACCGCTGACCGGGCGTAGAGCTGGGCCAGCTCCTCCGGCGTCTCCCCCTCCCCGGCACCGGCAGCCATCCCCCGCATGGAAGGACAGAACGCCAGCCAGATAAAGAGGAGGACAGGCGCCAGGAGAATACCGGCCCTCTTTATCCTTCTCATTCCATACCATTTTCTATATAACCGACCTTTTTCCGGTCTTCTCATACACATCACGACCCGAAGCATCCGCGCAGTTAACTTATATGTATGCCCCGTGACCGAAAAATATGTCTTGCGCCCGAACAGGCTATACGTCCAGCTTCAGCTGGGCCTCCTCCTCGGCCTCGTGTTTGAAATTCTCGATCTGCTCCGGGTTGATCCCCGGCAGCTCGTCCAGGGAGTGGATGCTGAAGCGCCGCAGGAACTCCTCCGTTGTCCCGAACAGGATGGGCTTTCCAGGCGCGTCCAGCCGTCCCACCTCGCACACGAGATCATACTCCACCAGTTTGTTCACCGCGTGGTCTGACTTGACTCCCCGGATCTTTTCGATCTCCAGCTTTGTGACAGGCTGGCGATAGGCGATGATGGAGAGCGTCTCCAGCTGCACGTCCGTGAGCACGTACCTGCGGGGCTGCTTTGCCACCTTGATGAGATACTCGTACATCTGGGGCTTTGTGCACATCTGGAAGGAGTCCTCCAGCTCAATGATGTGGATTCCCCTGTCGTCCGTCTCGTATTTATCCATCATGTTGTGGATCACCTTGCGGGTCGTCTCCTCGTCATGGCCGATGGCCGCCGCGATCTTGGAGAGCTCCACGGAGTCCCCCATAGTAAAAAGAATGGCTTCTATGATACCCTCTAGTCTGCTTATCTCCACTTTATACTTCCCCTTCTTCTCTTTGCTCTTCTTGCGCTGTCCGCTCCCCGCCGCATATCATGGAGGTGATAAGGATATCGTCAAAGGGCTGCTCCTGCAGAACCCTGATCTTGCCTGTCTTCATCAGCTCCAGCACGGCCAGGAAGGTGACTACAAGCTGTACCCTGGATCCCTGCCTTGACAGGAGCTGCCGGAAGCTGAAGGCGGGGTGGGTTCCGGCGTACTCCTCCACATAGTCCAGCTTCTCCGGCAGGGAGACCTCCTCCTTCTCGATCTTTCCAAAGCGGCTGCGGATGGGATCGATCTTCTCCGTCTGCCTGCGCATCATCTCCCGGAAAATGCTGTTCAGCCTGGACAGGGTCAGCCCGTCCAGCAGTTTGTCCAGATCCACAGGCTCCACGTAGTCCTGCACCTCCTCCGGTATGTCCGGCTCCCGGTACAGGGATCTTTCGCCCTCCACCTGCCGGTCCCGGAGCTCGTAGGACATGTACTTGTACATCTTGTACTGGAGAAGCTGCTCCACCAGCTCCTGCCGGGGGTCTTCCTCCTCCCCCTCCTCGTTCACTTCCTTGGGAAGCAGCATCCGGCACTTGATGTCCAGCAGTGTGGCCGCCATGAGGAGGAACTCGCTCATCACGTTCAGGTCCTCCCTCTCCATGGCGTGGATATATTCCATGTACTGATTTGTGATCTCCACGATAGGAATGTCGTAGATATCTATTTTATTTTTGTCGATGAGGTGCAGAAGAAGGTCCAGAGGGCCTTCAAACACCTGCAGCTTTACCTCTAATCCCACAGACATCCTCCGCTCTTTCCTGACTTAACCATACTATTATATCTGACCTTTGCTCTTTTCTCAACAGTTTTTCTAAAGCTGTATGAGCACTCGGGACCGTAGAATGCCCATGAGAAGCTCCTTGGCCTCTTTTTGCTGCCTTTCCACCGGAATGCGCTCTGCGTGTCCCTCGTTGATGAAGCCGATGATCCCGTAGCAGAGAAAACCGGCGATCCTCTTCGGCGAGTACTTAAGCCGGCTTTGCCTCTCCATCCTCTTTGTGTGCTTCTCCACCGTCTCCAGGACGATGCTGTAGAAGGCGAACGCAAGGTAGGGATTTTTGTCCGGCGCCGTGTAATGGAAAAAGTCAAAATGGCTGTAGTACAGCTCCATAATGGCATCCAGGATGTTGCAGTAGCTGAGCACCTCGTCCCTTCCCGGATTGTTCTTTCGCTGTTTCCTCTCATAGTCCTCCGTGCCCAGGACCACCATATCCTGAAAGATCTCGTCCACCAGGGCGTACTTGTCGCTGTAGTGAGAGTAGAAGGTGATCCTGCTGATCTGCGCCCTGGCACACAGCTCCGTGATGGAGATCTGCTCAAAGGGCTGCTCCGGAAGCATGGAGATGAGGGTGCTCTTCAGATTTCTCTTTGTCTTCGTAATGCGTCTGTCTTCCATTACATTTCCCCCGATCTGTATAAATAACTGACAAAAACGGATGGTCTGTCATTGAGTTTTATTTTTTGTTCTGCTATAATATTTTAACATCTGTTAAAATATCGGTCAATGTGTAAGATATTTTGAGTTTTTAAGTCATATCATGGAACTGTAAAGGAGAATACTATGTCAGACATTGCTATTATGACGGACAGCAACTGCGGGATCATGCCGGGGTGCGAGCCTTATTCCGACATCCATATCATTCCCATGCCTGTCCTGATCGATGGTGAGACCTTTTACGAGGGGAAGAGCATCACTGCCGACGCGTTCTACCGGAAGCTGGCCTCTGACGCCGCTGTCAGCACATCCCTCCCCTCCCCCGGAGATGTGATGGACATGTGGGCCTCCCTCCTGCGGGATTACCGGGAGGTCGTGTATATCCCCATGTCCAGCGGACTTTCCACCTCCTGCGCCAGCGCTCTGGCTCTGGCCTCTGAGGGTGACTTTGAGGGCCGCGTCCATGTGGTGGACAACCACCGGATCTCTGTCACCCAAACCCAGTCCGTGCTGGACGCCTACTTCCTCGCCAGGGAGGGAAGGACGGGACGACAGATCAAGGAGCAGCTTGAAAGCGAGGCGCTGGATGCCAGCATCTACATTGCGGTGGACACCCTGAAATACCTGAAAAGAGGAGGGCGCATCACTCCTGCCGCAGCCGCGGTGGGCACGGTGCTGAACCTGAAGCCTGTCCTCACCATCCAGGGGGACAAACTGGATGCCTTCGCCAAGGTCCGGGGCATGAAGGCCGCCTTCCGGACTATGTGCAGGGCGGTAAGAAAGGATATAGACACGCGCTTCTCCCATCTGAGGGACGAGGGCGTCCTGAAGCTTGGCATGGCCGAGACGGACATGGACGAAGAAGAGTTTCTCTCCTGGAAGGAAAAGTATCAGGAATGTTTTCCGGATATGGAGATCGTCCACTATCCTCTCACCATGAGCATCGGCTGCCACACCGGGGCGGGGGCTCTTGGAGTGGGCGTCTTCCGGGTGCACCGGCCTTAGGCCTATTTACCTGTAAAGGAAAGGCTGACGAGCTCAGCCATATTGTAGAGACGGACATTGACTGTGTGGGTTCCCAGCCCCCGGCTGACCACACAGCTTCGCCCGTCTCTTCTTTTGTACATATCTCCTGAATATCTGGGGAAAAGCTGCATCTGAGGCGTGATGACTCCCCCCGCAAGGGGCAGCCGGACGACGCCTCCGTGGAGATGCCCGGACAGGACAAGATCCGCACCCCAGTCCCAGTAGGCGTCCATGCAGGCCGGGTTGTGAGCCAGGAGGATGTGGTACTCCTCTCCCTCCGGCTCCCCGATCCTCCTTTTTATCTCCTCTGTCTGCAGCTTTTCCCTCCCGAAATGACTGTAGCAGGAAAGGGGGATCTCCAGGCCTGTCAGCGCAGCCTGGAAGCTCCCCTTCTGAAACAGACAGGTCTCGTTTTCCAGCAGGTGTACGCCTGCCCCCATCAGGGCGTCCCGGTATCTCTCATACCGGTCTTGGTACTGTCTTCTGTTCTCCTTCATCTTCTGCTCATGGTTTCCGTTGGCGGCATAGACGGGGGCCACAGCCGCAAGCCTCCTCATGAGAGCGGCTGCCGTCCTGTCAGTCTCCGGCTGTGTCCGGGTCAGCATGTCGCCGCCCACCAGGATACAGTCCGGCTCCTCCCTCTCGACCTGCTCCAGGAGCCTGCGGTTCTCCCTTCCGTACTCCTTTCCGTGAAGATCTGAGAGAAAGACCATCCGGATCTTGCTCCCTCTCTCCATTCCCGGTATCTCTTCCCTGTAGCGTCTCACCCGGAAGGTGGACAATTCCCTTGCCATCTCCCCGGCGCACACCAGGGCAGACGCGCCAAGCAGCGCAAGCGGCTTCTTCCACATTTCGCGTTCCTCCCTTATCTGTCTGCCGCCTTCTGGGCAGTTCTGGTAATGATTATATAATCTGTTTCCCTGTTTTGCAACTTTCTTTCGCGTCTGCTCTTCCAGTTAATGCCTGCTTTCCGGCTAGGCCGGGAAGAACAGCTCCAGGGTCTGCTCCAGGGAGCTTTGGTAGGTGGCCTTCGGGACATCCTCCACCGCCACAATGTCCACCCTGCCGATCTCGGCGCCGTCCAGTGTGTAGACCACGCTTCCCGCCTTATCCCCCGCTTTGACAGGGGCTGTCAGCTTCTCCTGGGGCTGATACTCCCGCTCAATGGCTGTCAGGTCCGCCCCTTCCGTGTCCACATACTGGAAAGGCTCCTTCTGGCTGACAGCCGCCAGTCTCTTCTGGCCTCCCTGGACCCTCACAGGCTCCAGGCTCTGGATGCCCTCATCCACATATTTGACACACTTTCCAAAGCCATAGTCCAGAAGAGTCACCGCGTCCCTGAACCGGTCTTTTGAGGTCTCCGCCCCCATGACCACCGCGATCATCTCCATCTGGTTCTTTTCGGCCGTGGCGGACACGCAGAAGCCGGCGTCGTCTGTGGAGCCGGTCTTCAGGCCTGTGGCGTAGGCGTACTGGCGGATCAGCTTGTTGGTGTTGGCCAGGGTGAAAGTGCTGCTCCCCTTTGCCGTGGTGTGGGTGATGTCCTCCATCCAGATGCAGGCGTAATCCCGGATCTGGGGATATGTAAGGATCAGCTCCCTGGACATGGTCCCTATGTCCCTGGCGGTAGTCAAATGCCCCTCCGCATCCAGGCCGTTACAGTTGACAAAGCTGGTGTTCTCCATGCCAAGTCCGGCAGCCCTCTCGTTCATGTGCTTCACAAACTCCTCCTCGCTCCCCCAGATATGCTCTGCCATGGCTACACATGCGTCGTTTGCGCTTGCTACGGCGATACACTTGATCAGGGTGTCCACCGTCTGCACCTCCCCCGGCTCCAGGAAGACCTGAGAGCCTCCCATGGAGGCGGCATACTCGGACACGGTCACTTGGTCTTCCAGGGCAATCTTCCCTTCCGCCAGAGCGTCAAAGATGAGAAGCAGGGTCATGATCTTCGTCACGCTGGCAGGGGGCCGTCTCTCATCCGCGTTTTTCTCGTAGACGGACTTTCCTGTGGACGCCTCCATCAGAAAAGCAGAGGGTGAACCCACCTGGGGACCTGCCCCCGCTTCCTCCTGCCCGCTTTCCTCCTGCCCAGTCTCTTCCTGGCCGGCCTGGGGCGCCGCTCTGAGCAGGGCCGGCTGCAGGAGCAGCGCCCCGCACAGGAGGGCCGTCAAAAATCGTTTCATATGCCCATCTCTCCTTGCATACATCGTCTGTTACTAATATATTTTGCTCTTTTTGCACTTATTCTTTTTTTCTCCGCCCGCGGGCCGCCAGGACGGGCCGGATGGTTGTCAAGCCTGCTCCCCTGTGTTAAAATGAGTGTTCCGGAATTCGTCTCCCCCGGGAGAGGCTCCGGCTGACTTTTTAGAAAAAATATAGTAAGAAAAGGGGTATCTCATGAATAAAAAAGAAGTTCTGGAAATCCGAAAGCAGTTCTCTTTGCAGAACTGCGCCATCACCCGCATCTGCGGCTGCTATGTGGACGGAGACAAGGAAAAGAAACTGGAATTCAAGGAGGCCTTCCTCTCTCTCCCCGAGGAGGAGGAATACAAGTATTTTGATCTGTTCAAGCGGACTCTGTCCGGCACTGTCGGGAAAAACCTCCTCAATATGAGCTTTCCTCTGGAGGAGGAGCAAAAGGGCGGAGCCCAGGAGTTCCTGATGCAGCTCAAGGACAGCAGGCTCACAGACGACATGCTGGTGTCCGAGTTTTACGATAAGGTGATCGAGAACTATGACTTTGGGGAGCACTATCTCATTCTCCTCATCCACGCCGCCTACGACGTGCCCGGCAAGGCCTCCGACGGGATGGAGATGTACGACGCCTCCGATACAGTCTACGACTACATACTGTGCAGCATCTGTCCTGTGTCCCTCTCCAAGGCGGGCCTTTGCTACAACGCGGAGCACAACAGCATCGAGGACAGGATCCGGGACTGGATCGTAAATGATCCGGTAAACGGTTTTCTCTTCCCCGCCTTCAACGACCGGGCCAGCGACGTCCACGGCCTGCTCTATTACTCCAAGAAGCCCGAGGAGCTGCAGGAGGTCTTCCTCACCCAGGTTCTGGGCTGCAGCCAGGTCTTGAGCGCCGGCACCCAGAAGGAGTCCTTCCAGGCCATGATCGCGGACACCCTGGGCGAGGACTGTGCCTACAGTGTGATCCGCAATATTCACGAGAACCTGAACACCCTGATCGAGGAGAACAAGGAGGAGCCGGAGCCCCTGGAGCTTGGCAAGCCGGAGGTCAGACGTCTCTTCTCCCTGAGCGGGGTGCCGGAGGAGAACCTGGAGAACTTTGACCGGGAGTTCGATGAAACTGTGGGCGCAAAGGCCTCCCTTCTGGCCTCCAACATTGCCAGCACAAAGAAATTCAACATCAAGACTCCGGACATTGTGATCAACGTCAATCCGGACCGGACAGACCTGGTGGACGTACGGATCGTGGACGGGCGGAAATGCCTTGTGATCCCTGTGGATGACCAGGTGGAGGTCAACGGCATTGAAGTCCGAATGGATCCGGAGACAGGGGTTTCGGAGCCGTCCGTATAGGACGGCCCCTCCGTCTGCAAAGTCACAGACTCTACAGCTCCACGATCCTGGGTCTGTGGTGGGTGTAGGGCAGGAACTTTTTCAGAAGATCCTGGGTCTTAAATTTCAGATGGGTGGTGTTGATGCCTGTGTTGCAGACAAACCACTCCGCCTGGGCCACCTCCTTGTCGATGATGAGCTGCACGTAGTCGTCCTCATCGTTCAGAAGCCCCACAACGCTGGCAGAGCCAGGTGTACAGCCTATGTGCTTCACCATCAACTCCGGCGGCGCAAAGGACATGTGGGACACGCCCAGCTTTTTGCTGAAGGAGGCGGTGTCAAAGGGCTTGTCGTCGGGCATGAGAAGCAGGAAGAAGGATGTCTTCTTCTGGTTGCAGAGAAAGACATCCTTTCTCACAGGCGCCTGCAGCACCTCGCCGATCTCGGCGCACTCCTCCATGGACGCGGCCGGGTCGTTGTCCACCCTCTCGTAGGGGATCCCCAGCTTTTTGAAGACCCTGTACACCTCCTGCTCAAGCGGGACTCTCTTCTCCACATCGTCCGGAGGGGTGTTTGTGATTTCGCTGATATACATAGGTTTTCCTCCATTTCATTTTGTCTTACAGGAGCTATTATAGTGCACCGGCCCCCTCTTTCGCAAGACGCACAGATGGCTTTTTGGCGGGCCGGCTGTGAAAACCATCAAAAAATATGATTGAAAGGTTGTGATCTGTCATGAAATATATACTTGCCTCCGCTTCCCCCAGAAGGAGGGAGCTTCTCTCCCAGGCAGGATTTTCCTTTGAGGTGTGTCCCTCTGACGCGGAAGAAAAGAGCGGCGGCTCCTCCCCCGCCGAGATCGTGGAGGATCTGGCGGCTCTGAAGGCCAGGGATATCTTCGAAAAATGCCAGGCTTCCCAGACAGAGGACTTTACCGTCATCGGAGCGGACACTGTCGTCGCCTACAACGGCGAGATCCTGGGAAAGCCCGCCGATGAGGAGGAGGCGCTGGATATGCTCTCCATGCTGGCGGACCGGACCCATCAGGTCTACACGGGCGTGTGCCTCATCGCAGTGAAGGGAAAAAAGAAATACATGCGCACCTTCCACGAGTGCACCCTTGTCACCTTCTATCCCGTGACAAGAGGGGAGCTTCTCTCCTACATACGGACCGGCGATCCTTTGGACAAGGCCGGAGCCTACGGGATTCAGGGGCCCTTTGCCGTGCATGTAAAGGAAATCCGGGGAGACTACAACAACGTGGTCGGACTTCCCATCGCGAGGCTGTACCACGAGCTGAGAGAGCTGGAAGCTCTGTAAGGAAGTATCGAATGTAAGAGGGCACAGAAAAAGATGAAAAAAGATGACACGCATCCGCGTGTCATCTTTGCTTTGCACATTAGTTATATTTACGTTTTCTAGCAGCTTCGGATTTCTTTTTGCGTCTTACGCTTGGTTTCTCGTAATGCTCTCTTTTCCGAATTTCCTGCTGAATACCAGCCTTTGCGCAGCTTCTTTTAAATCTGCGTAAAGCGCTGTCCAACGTCTCGTTTTCTTTAACGATTACATTTGACATAGTCTCACACCTAACCTCCCCTCCAGCCCTATATTGTGCATCATACGACTGTTCGGGTATATTTATTGCACTACATTAGATTATAGCACATTTTTCCGGCACGTCAATAATTTTTTGCGTTTTAAAGCTGGTTTTCCAGTACTTCTTTTGCTTTTTCCAGGGCTTCGTCAATGCCGGCCGGGTTCTTTCCGCCTGCCTGCGCCATGTTCGGGCGTCCGCCTCCGCCTCCGCCGACGCAGCCGGCGATGGCCTTGATCAGGTTGCCGGCGTGGGCTCCTGCCTTGATGGCTCCCTCCGTGGCTGTGGCCATGAGGCTGACCTTTCCTCCTGCGTCTGACGCCAGGACGATGACGCCCTCTCCCAGCTTCTCCTTGAGCTGGTCTCCCAGATCCCGCAGTCCGTTCATGTCAGCACCAGGCGCCTTGGCCGCCAGGAATTTAACGCCCTTCACCTCTGTCACCTGGTCTGTCACATCTCCCATGGACTCTTTGGCCAGCTTACTCTTCAGGCTCTCCACCTCGCTGTGAAGCTCCTTGTTCTCGGAGATCATGTGGGACAGCCGTTCTTCCAGCTTGTCCGGCGTGGTCTTCAAAAGCTTCGCGGATCTCTCCAGCTTCTCCTCCAGCTCGTCGTAGTACCTGAGAAGACCCTTGGATGTGAGGGCCTCGATCCTGCGCACGCCAGCGGCCACGCCTGTCTCAGAGATGATCTTGAAGGCTGTGATGACGCCTGTGTTGTCCACATGGGTTCCGCCGCAGAACTCCTTGGAGAAATCACCCATGCTCACCACGCGGACGATGTCGCCATACTTCTCTCCAAAGAGAGCGGCTGCTCCGGTCTTTTTCGCCTCCTCGATAGGCATGTTCTCCGCCTTCACAGGCAGACAGTTCATGATCTGCTCGTTGACGATCTCCTCCACCTTTTTCAGCTCTTCCTTTGTCAAGGCTGAGAAGTGGGTAAAGTCAAAGCGGAGCCTGTACTCGTTGACAGAGGATCCGGCCTGCTCCACATGGGTTCCCAGCACCTGGCGCAGCGCCTGCTGGAGAAGATGGGTGGCGCTGTGGTTCCTTGCGGAGAGGGCCCGCTTCTCCTCGTTGACCTCCAGGGTAGCCTTGTCTCCCACCTTCAGCATACCGCTCACCACATGGCCCACATGGCCGATCTTTCCGCCCAGGAGCTTGATCGTGTCCTCCACCTGGAACAGTCCGTCCTCTGTGCGGATCACGCCGTTGTCCGCCTCCTGGCCACCGCTTGTAGCGTAAAACGGAGTCTCTTTTACAAATACGGTGCCCTTCTGTCCGTCAGAGAGGGCGTCCACCACCTCGTCCTCTGTCGTCAGGACAGTGATCTCAGAGTCGTATGTCAGGTGGTCATAGCCTACAAATGTGCTGGTCACGGCAGGGTCGATGGACTCGTACACAGTCACATCGGCTCCCATGTAGTTTGTCTCGCCGAAGGTGCCCTTAGCCCGCTCCTTCTGGGCCTTTGCAGCCTTCTCAAAGCCCTCCTCATCGATGGAAAAGCCTTTCTCCTCCAGGATCTCCCTTGTCAGATCCACAGGGAAGCCGTAAGTGTCATAGAGGCGGAAGGCCTCCTCGCCGGAGAGGACTTTACTTCCCTCCTTCTCCATCTGGGACTCCAGCCCCTCCAGGATGGAGAGTCCCTGGTCTATGGTCTTGTTAAACTGCTCTTCCTCCTTGGTGATCACCTTGAAGATGAAATCCTTCTTCTCCTCCAGCTCCGGATAGCCGTCCTTGGACCCATCGATGACCGTCTGGGCCAGCTCTACAAGGAACTCTCCCTTGATGCCCAGGAGACGTCCGTGACGGCAGGCGCGGCGGAGAAGCCGGCGCAGCACATAGCCTCTTCCGCTGTTGGAGGGCATGATGCCGTCGGAGATCATGAAGGTGACAGAGCGGATGTGGTCCGTGATGACGCGGATGGACACGTCCGTGGCATAATCCTTCTCGTACTCCTTGCCGGCAAGGCGGCATACGTGCTCTCTGAGAGCCCGGATCGTGTCGATGTCAAACATGGAGTCCACGTCCTGCACGATACAGGCCAGACGCTCCAGACCCATGCCTGTGTCAATGTTCTTCTGTTCCAGCTCTGTATAGTTCCCGTGCCCGTCATTGTCAAACTGGGTAAACACGTTGTTCCAGATCTCCATATACCGGTCACAGTCACAGCCTACCGTGCAGTCCGGCTTTCCGCAGCCGTACTTCTCGCCCCGGTCATAGTAGACCTCTGAGCAGGGGCCGCAGGGACCGCTTCCGTGCTCCCAGAAGTTGTCCTCCTTGCCAAAACGGAAGATTCTCTCCTCCGGAATACCGATCTGCTTGTTCCAGATCTCCCACGCCTCGTCGTCGTCCACGTAGACGGAAGGGTACAGGCGATCCGGGTCAAGGCCCACCACCTCTGTCAGGAACTCCCATGTCCAGGCGATGGCCTCCTTCTTGAAGTAGTCTCCAAAGGAGAAGTTGCCCAGCATCTCGAAGAAGGTGCCGTGGCGTGCTGTCTTTCCCACATTCTCAATGTCCCCGGTGCGGATGCACTTCTGGCAGGTAGTCACTCTCGTCCTCGGAGGGATCTCCTGGCCTGTGAAGTAGGGCTTCAGAGGAGCCATACCGGAATTGATCAGAAGAAGGCTTTTATCATTGTGGGGCACGAGCGAAAAACTCTTCATCGCCAGGTGTCCCTTGCTCTCAAAAAATGTCAGGAACATTTTTCTTAATTCATTTACACCGTATTTTTGCATAGTTTCCTCCTAAATTTTCAAACTAATATCTAATTATAAAGAGAACCCCGGCGTTTGTCAACGCCGGGGCTTTTCACCTGTTAGCTTTACCTTTCAACCTCACCGCTTACAGGTCTGCCTACTTCAGCTCGATCTCTTCCAGCTCCTTCGGAGGTACCTGCTTTGAGGATGCCTTTACGAAATCCTGGATCTTCTTCTGGGCCTTCGCAACGGGGATATTGGTGCCGGCGCCGGCCACGCAGCCGCCGGGACAGCCCATACCCTCAATGAGACAGCCGTTCATCCTGCCCGCCTTGGCCAGGGTCAGGATCTTCTTGCAGTCGGCCAGCCCCTCCGCGTGCTCGATGTTCACCTGCACATCCGGATAGTAGGTGTTGATACATTTCTTGATGGCGTCCGCCACGCCGCCAGCCACCGCATAGCCGCGGCCTGCGCCTGTGGCGTTGTGGAAGGAGGACTCGGCGGAGTACTCAGCCAGGTCAATGTCCTTTGCGTCAAACATAGCCTGGAGCTCCTCAAAGGTCACCACGAAATCCACATCGCTGCGGACGCTTCTTCTCATGGCCTCCAGCTTCTTGGCCGCGCAGGGTCCGATAAAGACCACCTTGGCGTCCGGATGCTCCTTCTTGATGGTCCTCGCAGTAGCCACCATAGGCGTCAGCTCCTGGGATACCTCGTCAATGAGATCCGGGAAGAATTTCTTCGCCAGCATAGCCCAGGAGGGGCAGCAGGAGGTGAGCAGGAAGGGAAGCTCCCCTGTAGTCACCTTCTCCACATAGTGATGAGCCTCGGCAATGGCGCCGATGTCCGCTCCCAGAGCCACCTCGTACACCTCTTTAAAGCCCAGCTCCATGAGAGCCGCTTTCAGGTTCCTCGGCGTGATGTTGTCGCCGAACTGTCCGTAGAAGGCCGGGGCGATCTCCGCAATGATATAGTCCCCCTCGGTCAGGGCTCTGGCCAGCTGGAAGATCTGGGACTTGTCTGAGATGGCTCCGAATGGGCAGTTCACCATGCACATACCGCAGGAAACACATTTGTCATTGTCAATGTAGGCCCGTCCCATCTTGTCAGAAACGATAGCTCCCACGCCGCAGGCCTTCTGGCAGGGCCGCTCCTTCTTGGCAATGGCGTCATAGGGACAGACGGACTTGCACTTGCCGCACTTGATACATTTGGACTGATCGATAAAGGATTTGCCGTTCACAAAGGAGATGGCTCCTTTGGGGCAGACCTCCATACAGGGATGTGCCAGACAGCCCTTGCACATGTTGCTGACCTCGTATCCCTTCTCCTCACAGGCCTCGCAGGCGGACGGGATCACCTGCATAAGAGGCGGCTCATAGTATTTGTCGGAAATATTGCTGGCCTCCACACCTGCGGTCAGGTGAACCGGCTTGTTCTCCGGGCGCAGGGCCAGACCCATGGCCAGCCGCAGCCTCTCGCGGACGATAGCCCTGGCTCTGTACACACTCTCCCTGTATTTGATCTTCGTGTCCTCGTTTACCATTTTGTATGGAATGGCTTCCATATCGTCGTTTAACGTCTCCGGGTTGGATTTAAACCCAAGCCTTGCGACCTCCTCGAATACCTTGCGGCGCAGTCTCCGCACCGTCGTATCCAATCCTCTCATCATAAAGCGGTCTCCTCCTGTATTAGAACTTTTGCCCCCTCGTCAAAAGGGCCTTTCATCATTACAACTATAGCCGGCTGTTAATTTTCTGTCAAGAACACTGCGTGTACAAAATCAGGAACATGGAGCAAGCCCTACTTTTCAAACAGGCTCTGGGCGTAATACACAGACTGCATGGCGTCCTTCCCGTAGAAGTCGGCTCCGATCATGTCCGCATACTCCTGGTTCAGCACAGCGCCGCCCACCATCACCCGGCAGTCCGGCTTCTCCTTTCTAAGCTGCCGGATGGTTTCCTCCATACTGCCCACAGTGGTGGTCATGAGAGCAGAGAGACCAACCAGCCGGACATCCTCGTCAAGAGCCTTTTGCACGATGTCCTCCGGGGGAACATCCTTGCCCATGTCGATCACGTCAAAGCTGTAGTTTTCCAGGAGCACCTTCACGATGTTTTTCCCGATGTCGTGGATATCTCCCTTGACTGTGGCAAGAATGATCTTCTCCTTCTTTTCCGCGGCTGCTCCGCTCTCCTCCAGCTTGTCTCTGAGCACGGCAAAGGCGTTTTTGGCCGCGTCGGCGCTCATGAGAAGCTGGGGCAGAAAGACGGTTCCCTTCTCAAATCCCTTTCCCACCTGATCCAGGGCCGGGATTAGCTCACTGTCGATAATGGCAAGGGGAGCCTGCTCCTTCACCAGCTCCTTTGTGATGGCAGAGGCATCCTCCTTCAATCCCTTCTCTATGGCCTCCTTCAGGGTGAGGGCGGGCTGTCCCCCCGTCGGGGCAGAAATCTCCGGACCGGCGCTGCCGTACTCCCTGATGTAGTCCTCGCAGTTGCTGTCAAAGCCCATCAGCGCGCAGTAGGCGTAGTAGGACTTCATCATCTCAGGGGAGGAGGGATTGATGATGCCCGCCGTGAGGCCGCTCTGCATGGCCATGGTGTAGAAGTTGGCGTTGATGACCGCCCGCCCCGGCAGGCCAAAGGAGATGTTGGACACGCCGAGGACAGTCCGGACGCCGTATCTCTCCCGCACAAGGCGGAGAGCCTCCAGTGTCGTCCTGGCCCCCTCCGGGTCGGAGCTGATGGTCATAGCCAGCACGTCGATGACGATATCCTTGGGCTCGATCCCGTACCTGGCCGCCTCTTTGATGATTTTTCCGGCGATCCTGGCACGCCCCTCGGCGTCCGAGGGGATACCCGCCTCGTCCAGAGTCAGGCCTACCACTACGCCCCCGTACTTTTTCACAAGGGGGAATACCTGGGCCATGGACTCCTGCTTTCCGTTGACAGAGTTGATCATGGGCTTCCCGTTGTACATCCGCATGGCGGCTTCCATAGCCTCCGGATCCACCGTGTCGATCTGCAGGGGCAGGCTGGTAATGCTCTGCAGCTCTCCCACCACATCCCGCATCATGGCTGTCTCGTCAATGTCCGGAAGGCCCACGTTCACATCCAGGATGTGGGCGCCTCTCTCCTGCTGGGTAACCGCCTCCTTCAGGATGTACTCCATGTCGTGATCCTTCAGCGCCTGCCGGAACTTTTTCTTTCCTGTAGGATTGATGCGCTCTCCGATGATCACCGGCTTATCCCCCAGGATCACCGCCTGCCCGTAGGAGGATACGATGGTCTCCTTCTTCCTGACCGGAGCCTTCGCCTCCATCCCCCGGCACAGCCGGGTCATCTGCCGAATGTGATCCGGGGTGGTGCCGCAGCATCCGCCCACCACGCAGGCCCCCATCTCCACGATCCTCTGCATGGAGGCGGCAAATTCTTCCGGCTCCACGTCATACACCGTGTGTCCGTCCCGCTGCACCGGCAGGCCCGCGTTGGGCTTCACGATCACCGGCAGGGAGGTGTATCTCATGACGTCCTCCAGAATGGGGAGCATCTGCTCCGGTCCCAGGCCGCAGTTGATGCCAAGGGCGTCCACCCGGAGCCCCTCCAGCATGGAGACAGCGGCAGCCACATCCCCGCCCGTCAGCAGCTTGCCCTTCTCGTCAAAGATCATGGTGACAAAGACCGGCAGGGAGGTGTGCTCCTTGGCCCCCAGCACCGCCGCCTTCATCTCGTACATGTCGCTCATGGTCTCAATATGGATCAGGTCCGCCCCGGCGGCCTCCCCGTACCCGGCGGCCTCCCCGAAGGCGGACAGGGCCGTCTCAAAGTCCAGGTCTCCCAGCGGTTTCAGGAGCTTTCCTGTTGGTCCTATGTCCATGGCCACGTAGACCTTCCTGTCGTCATGGACTCCCAGATAGGCGCCCTCCCTGGCGCTCACCACAGCGGCTGTGATGATGTCCTCCAGATCGTACTCACTGCTGTGGAATTTGAGGGCGTTGGCCCCGAATGTGTTGGTGAGGACAATGTCGCTCCCGGCCTCAAAGTACTGTCTGTGGATATCCACGATCTCCTCTGTGTGCTCCAGGTTCCAGACCTCCGGCAGTTCCCCGGGGCGCAGTCCCTTCTCCTGGAGAAGGGTTCCCATGCCGCCGTCAAAAAACAGCAGCTCTTTTCCTAATCTGTCCAGTATCATCCTTCGTTCCTCCGATATATGCAATCTCTCTTTCCGCAGGCCTCACAGCCCTTCCTGTGGCAGGGCTCCCTCACTGTGGAAACCCCGATCACCGCGGTGACAGATTTCACCGGGGTGAGCATGGAGCTGTCTGTCATGGAAAGGCCAATCCTCTTTGGCGCATCCAGCATGGCCAGGATCTGTCCCTGGTGCCGGATGGAAAAATCTCCGTAGCCGGGGCTGAACCTGGGCCGCAGATACTTGCCCTCCCTCTCCAGCTCGCGGCCGATCTTCTCCTGCTCCTCATCCAGATATTCCTCCAGCATGGCAGCCGCACAGGCCTGTGTCACCACGGCTCCGGCCATGTCTGTCAGGGACTGGCGGCGCATAAGGAGATCCACGCCGGCTCCCAGGGTGGCTCCCAGGACTACTGTCTGACAGCAGCCCTTCATATTTTTCCAGAGACTCCTGCTCTCCACCTCCATGCCGCCTATGTCCAGGCGTCCCTCCCCGGCGGTTTTCAGGTCAAAGAGCCTCCAGACGATCCTGGGGGAGGCCGCCTGCTCCAGCTTGTCAAAGGAGCCTGCTATCAGGTCCAGAGTGGCCTGGTCCGCCTCCTTTCGTCCAAATCCCAGGTAGCGGATCGCCTCTTTTGTCCTCGTGTCTGTCATCCCGATTTCTGTGTCCTTTCTTGTCCTTGTAGTTGTACAAAACAGGCTGCCGCGCCAGATAAACAGGTGCGGCAGCCTGAGATCATCCTGTCATACATTCTATAGCTCGTCGTAAAGCTTCTCATACTGTCTTGCGGAATTGTTCCATGAGAAATCCTGCTGCATGGCTCTCTCAACGATCTTGTTCCAGTCTCTCTTGTGATCGTAGTAGATCTGCTCCGCATAGCGGACAGTTGCCATCATCTCGTGAGCATTGTAATTGCAGAAGCTGAAGCCGGTGCCGGTCTTCTCATATTCATTGTAGGGCTCCACCGTGTCCTTCAGTCCGCCTGTCTCCCTGACGATGGGCAGAGTCCCGTACCGCAGGCTCATGAGCTGGCTCAGGCCGCAGGGCTCAAAGAGGGAGGGCATGAGGAAAGCGTCGCAGGAAGCGTAGATCTTGTGGGACATGGGCTCGGAATAGTAAATGTTCGCGGAAACCTTTCCCGGATACTTCCATGCGTAATGGCGGAACATGTTCTCGTACCGCGCCTCCCCGGTTCCCAGAGCCACGATCTGGATGGCGTCCTGACAGAGCTCATCCAGTACACAGTCGATCAGGTCAAAGCCCTTCTGATCTGTCAGTCTGGAAACAATGCCGATCATCATTACATGGCTGTCCTTGTCCAGCCCCAGCTCCTCCTGGAGGGCAATCTTATTCTTTACCTTCTCCTTCCGGAAATTGCTCACCGAGTAATTGCGGGCAATGTGCTTGTCTGTCTCCGGATTGTACTCATTGTAGTCAATGCCGTTGACAATACCTGAGAGGCAGTTTGCCCTTGCGTTCATCAGTCCGTCCAGCTTCTCGCCGTAGAAGGGAGTCTTGATCTCCTCCGCATATGTACTGCTGACAGTGGTAATGCGGTCCGCATAAACGATGCCGCCTTTCAGGTAGTTGGCATCCTTGTAGGCCTCCAGCTTGTCCGGCACGAAATAGTAGGACGGAAGGCCTGTGATATCCTGCACTCTCTTTGTATCCCAGGTGCCCTGGAATTTCAGGTTGTGGATGGTCATGATTGTCTTGATGCCCCGGTAATACTCGTTTCCATAGCGGAAATTATCGAGGAAGATGGGGATCAGACCGGTCTGCCAGTCATGGCAGTGGATGATATCCGGCCGGAAGCCGATCACCGGCAGGGCGCTCAGCACCGCCTTGGAGAAGAAGGCAAACTTCTCGATATCCGCATACATATCTCCATAGGGCGCCCAGCCGCTGAAATAGTATTCATTATCTATAAAATAGAACGTAATTCCTTCGTACTGCAACTCAAGAATTCCTACGTACTCTGTTCTCCAGTTCAGGTCCATGTAAAAATGCGTCCGGTACTGCAGCTGATTTCTCCACTCCTCTTTTATGCAGAGATATTTTGGCAGCATGACGCGGACATCGTATTTTTCTTTGTCAAAATATTTCGGCAGAGACCCGACTACGTCTGCCAGCCCGCCCGTCTTGATAAAGGGCACGGACTCCGATGCTGCAAAAAGTATTTGTTTCATGATATCTTTCCTCCCATCCTTACGGTATCTAGGTATATACGCTTATTATACCGTATTTTTTTTCAGATGAAAAGGGTTATCTGTTTTTATATTCCAGGCGGAGGGTGTCCGCAATAAGGGCGATAAACTCTGAGTTTGTGGGCTTTCCCTTGCCGTTGCTCACAGTGTATCCGAAGAGCTCATCCAGTGTGTCCAGCTTCCCTCGGCTCCATGCCACCTCAATGGCGTGGCGGATAGCCCGCTCCACCCGGCTGGCCGTCGTCTGGTGGCGCTTGGCGACTGTGGGGTACAGCACCTTGGTCACCGCGTTCAGCACGTCCATGTCCTCCACGGCCATCATGATAGCGTCCCGCAGGTAATGATACCCCTTGATGTGGGCGGGAATACCAATCTCGTGGATCATGTCTGTCACTCTCGTCTCCAGGCTTTGCTCCTGCGTTTCGCCGCCCTGCTGGGACAGATCCGTGCCAGGGATATAGCTTGTCCTCCCCTTCTGAGTGACCTGCTTGATCCGCTCCAGGATGACGTCATTTTTAAAGGGCTTCATGACATAGTACATGGCTCCCTTGTTGAAGGCGTCCTCCGTGATCCTCTCCTGGCCCACAGCTGTCACTATGATAAAATACGGGCGCTTTTTCAAAGTTTTGTCATGGTTGACGGCGTCCATCACTCCCAGTCCGTCCATTTTAGGCATGATCAGATCGAGCAGGACAACATCCGGCTCCTTCTCCCGGATCACGCGGCACATATCCTCACCGTTGTCCGCCTTTCCCACCAGACTTAAATCCTTGTCGCTGCTGATGATTTCGCCAAGCAGCTCCAGAATTCTCTCATTGTCGTCGGCGATTGCTACACGAATCTCTCCCATTCCATAATCCTCCTATCTGTTCTTGAAAAACTGTCAAGGAAAATTATAGAATTACAAAAATGCGAAATCAAGGTTTTGAAGTCGGAAGATCTCGACACCTTCTTCCTGTTTTCTTACCTTTCGATATGTTTCAACATATCCTGGACAAAAATGGCGTAGCCCTCCTTCGGGTTGTTCACGAACACGTGGGTCACTGCCCCGATGAGCCGTCTGTTCTGGATAATGGGGCTGCCGCTCATGCCCTGGACGATGCCGCCGGTGAGCTCCAGCAGCTTCTCGTCCGTCACCTCCAGCAAAATCTCTTTGTTCGCTTCCTGGGCGTTCCTGTCAACTTTTGTAATACGAATGCTGTAATCCTCCACCTGGCCGCTGACCGCGCATCGGATGGTAGCCTCCCCCTCCTCTATCTGGCTCTCATCCACAGCCGCCTCCAGGGGCTGCGTATCCGTGAAGAGAGCGTCGATCCTGTCCAGGGTGCCGTATATGCCGTCCTCCGTGTTCTGGGTGATGGTCCCCAGGATATTGTAATTGTTATAGATAATGACGCCCTCCATGCCCCCCGGCGTCCCATCCTTCCCCTTCTTGATGTCCTTGATGCTGGTTGTGTAGAGAAGGCCGTCCGAAGCGCTTAAGAGCTTTCCGGTATCTGTGTCCCGGATCCCGTGCCCGAGAGCTCCGAACTGGCTGTCCGCGTTTAGAAAGGTGACAGTCCCCAGGCCCTGGGCATTGTCCCGCACCCAGATCCCCAGCTTGTACTCATCCCTTCCGCACCGCACAGCTTTCATGCGGATGGCGATCTCCTGGCCATCCCGGCGCACCTTCAGCACGACCTCCTCCTTGTCCAGTGCCGCCACTGCCTCCACGAGCTGGGACTTGTTGTCGATCTCCTCCCCGTCCAGCCCGATGATGTAGTCGCCCTCCTGCACCAGGTTGGCGGCGGGCTCATACTCCTGCCCGTCCTCGCCCTGGATCTTCTCAGTTCCCAGGACCATGGCCCCTTTTGTCTCCAGATAGATGCCCACCGGCATGCCGCCGGGGATCAGGAGCTCCCCGGACGCGTCCGCGCTTGCCTCTCTCTCCAGGCCGGCTCTGTTCTCCTCGATCAGATACCAGCTCCCTCCTACAGAGATGGTGAACACAAGGATCATGATCAAAATTCGTCTGTACCAATATCTTCGCATACTATCGTCTCCATACTGCCGCCCTTCCTGTGAGGGCGTTTTATCGTTAGTATGCGAAGGAGGAAAACTTTTACACTGGTAATAAATGGCTGCCTGTCTTCAATGGCTGTCAGCTGTCTCTCAAAATCTCCTCCGCAATGCGGATCTTCCTGACGCACCGGTCCATGGCTGATTTCTCTATGTACCTGTGGGCGTCCGGCTCGCTCATCTTCCTCTGGTCCACCAGAATCCACTTGGCCCTGTCAATGGTCTGCTGCTCCTGCATCCGCTCCTTCAGCCTGCGCATATCCTTCTCCAGCTTCTTTATCTTCATCTGGACAGCGCTGAGCATCTTCACGGACGCGTAGAGGCTCTGCCTTGTGGTGGGCCTGGCCAGGGTGACGATGCCGTAGTCCTCCACCTGGGAGGACACCTGCTCGTACATCTCCGCTTTGACCAGCAGGAGAATTCCCGTCTCGTGCTGCTCCGCTATATCGATAGCGGACTGTATGCCGAAGTCGTCCTTCAGCGGCGTGTTGATGATGAGAATATCACAGATATGGCTGACCAGCATACGCTTGGCGTCCCCCATGGTGGACACGTAGGAAATATCCCTGTACTGGGGGCCCGGGAGCACATCCCTTACAACTGAGACCATCTTGTCTGACGCAGAAGCCACCAGGATGCGGTATGCCTCTTTTTCTGCTGTCATGTTCTTTCCCACTCCTTTATCCTTGTCAATGTATCTGTCAGCGTGTCTTCGGCGGGTTCTTGTAAACGTCCAGATAAGCCTCTGGCAGCACCTTCTTTACCAGGGCGCTTGCAGTCGCCGCATCCCAGGCCTCCCCGCGGCTCTCCGGCAGCTTCCTGAGCTGATCCGTCACCTTGTGGTCCGCCGTGTACAGATTGACATTGGCCGGCTTCTGGAGGGGCAGCTTTCTCTCGATGCCGTCCATCCCGGCGTAGATGAGGAGGGCGAAGGCCAGATAGGGATTGGCCGTGGGGTCAGGGGAGCGAAGCTCGATCCGCTTCCTTTTGTTCTTCACCGCCGGGATCCGGATCAGCTGGGAGCGGTTCTCCGGGGACCAGGTCACATACTTGGGAGCCTTCTTCTCACCCAGCCTCCTGTAGGAATCCTCGGATGGATTTAAAAACAGGGTAATGTCCCTTATGTGCTCCAGGATGCCTGTCATGAACTGGCCGTTGCAGTCCGACCCGTCCTCACATCTCACTGACATATTGATATGCATGCCGTTTCCCGCATATTCCTTGATGGGCTTTGGAGAGAAGTCGGCGTAAAGGCCGTTCCCCATGGCCGCTGTGCTCACCACCCACTTGAAGGTGGCCGTGTTGTCCGCCGCTGTGAGGGGATCACTGTACTGGAAGTCGATCTCATTCTGGCCGGGCCCCTCCTCGTGGTGAGAAGCCTCCGGCTCAATACCCATATCAATAAGGGTGAAACAGATCTCCCTGCGAATGTTCTCCCCCTTGTCCTCCGGGGCCACATCCATGTATCCGGCCATGTCAAAGGGGATCTTGGTCGGGCTGCCCTGCTCGTCTGTATTAAAGAGGTAGAACTCCACCTCTGTCCCGAAATCGATCTTCAGTCCCTTTTCCCTTGCCTTCTCCACTGCCTTCTTTAATATATAGCGGCTGTCTTTCTCGTAGATCGTCCCGTCCGGATAGCGGATGTCGCAGTACATCCTGGCCACCCGCCCTGTGGACGGACGCCACGGCAGAATAGAAAAGGTGGACGGATCCGGGTGGAGAAAGAGGTCGCTCTTCACCTCACTGTCAAATCCGGCCACAGCCGACGCGTCGAAAGAGATCCCCTCCTTGAAGGCCCTCTCCAGCTGGCCTGACATGATGGAAATATTTTTCTGCACGCCAAAGGCGTCAAAAAAGGCCAGACGGATGAATTTTACATCCTCCTCATCCACAAATGTCATGACCTTTTCATATTGATACATGTCCATATTCTTACCTCCTCTTACATCTTAATATATGATAAAAAGGCGTCTTCTGAAAGAGAAAGCTCTCACAGCCGCGAAAACTTTCCCTGCCTCAGATGAACGCCTTTGCCCACTATTCTTTACAGTAGAAAATATAGCGGATTTCCTTTTCTGTGTCAACTTCTGTCGGGCCGGCCGGGCGGATTGTACGAAAATAAATACAAGAAAACATTTGACAAATCTTTATCACGGCAGTATAGTCATATGCAAAGAACGGCAACGGCGTCGCAGGAATACCCCTTTTTTCTGCGCGCCGTTTTTTCTTTTACTTTGTGTACGCGGCAATGGAGTCGCTTTTCCACCCTGAGAAATGGCCATATCGGGATGGAGGAGTTCCACTGCCGCTCTTTTTTATTTATTTTATCCTTGCGGCCTGGGCCGCACACATCAAATCCAAATAAAAATGAAAAGGAGTTTGAGAGTCATGAGTACAGCAGCAGAAAAATTTGGTTCAATGGTTTTTGATGAGTCTGTCATGAAGGAACGCCTTCCAAAGGAGACCTTCAAGCAGCTTCAGCGTACAATGAAAGACGGAAGGAGCCTGGACATAAATATTGCCAACGTAGTCGCCAACGCCATGAAAGACTGGGCGATTGAAAAGGGAGTCACACACTACACCCACTGGTTCCAGCCCATGACAGGCATAACAGCGGAAAAGCACGACAGCTTCATCAGCCCGGATGTGGACGGAAAAGTCATCATGGAATTTTCCGGCAAAGAGCTGGTGCAGGGTGAACCGGACGCCTCCTCCTTCCCGTCGGGAGGACTTCGGGCCACCTTTGAGGCCAGAGGATACACAGCCTGGGACCCCACAGCCTACGCCTTCATCAAGAACGGTGTCCTGTGCATTCCCACGGCCTTCTGCTCCTACAGCGGCCACGCGCTCGACAAGAAAACGCCTCTTTTGCGGAGCATGCAGGCCATCAACCGCCAGGCCCTCCGGGTTGTGCACCTCTTCGGAAATGAGGATGTAAAATCCGTAAAGACAACGGTAGGCCCGGAGCAGGAATATTTCCTGGTAGATAAAAAGTATTATGAGGAAAGAAAAGACCTGATCTACACCGGCAGGACCCTCTTCGGAGCATCCGCTCCCAAGGGCCAGGAACTGGAGGACCACTACTTCGGCACCATCAAATCCCGCGTCCAGGCATATATGAAGGAACTCAATGAAGAACTCTGGAAGCTGGGAATCCTGGCCAAGACAGAACACAACGAGGTGGCTCCCGCACAGCACGAGCTGGCGCCCATCTTCACCACTACCAACATTGCCACAGACCACAACCAGCTGATGATGGAGCTGATGCAGCGGATCGCCAAGAAGCACGACCTTGTCTGCCTTCTCCACGAGAAGCCCTTTGAAGGCATCAACGGAAGCGGCAAGCACAACAACTGGTCTATCTCCACGGACACCGGCATCAATCTCCTTGAGCCCGGCGACACGCCCTCCGAGAACGCTCAGTTCCTCCTCTTCCTCTGCGCGGTCATCAAGGCTGTAGATGAGTACCAGGATCTCCTGCGCCTGTCCGCCGCTTCAGCCGGAAACGACCACAGACTGGGCGCCAACGAGGCGCCGCCGGCAGTCATCTCCATGTTCCTGGGCGATGAGCTGACCGAAATCCTCAAGGCCATTGAAAACGAAGAGTCCTACGACGGAAAGGAAAAAGAGCTGATGCGTGTCGGCGTACACGTTCTTCCCAAGTTCCCCAAGGACTCCACAGACCGGAACAGGACATCACCCTTTGCCTTTACCGGAAATAAATTTGAGTTCCGTATGCTGGGCTCCTCCGCTTCCATCTCAGGCCCCAACGTGATCCTGAACACAGCGGTGGCAGAAGAGCTGAAGCAGTTCGCCGACATCCTGGAGAGCGCGGACGATTTCGAGACCGCCCTCCACGACCTGATACGGGATACGATCCGGGACCACAAGCGGATCATCTTCAACGGAAACGGCTACGACGACGCATGGCTTGAGGAGGCCGAAAAGAGAGGTCTTCTGAACCTGCGCACCACGCCGGATGCACTGCCCTGCTTCCTCCACGAGAAAAACGTGAAGCTGTTCACCTCCCACAAGGTGTTCAGCGAGGAAGAAATGCAGTCCCGCTATGAGATCATGATGGAAAATTACGTGAAGGTGCTGCACATCGAGGCCCTGACCATGGCCGAGATGGCTGAGCGGGATATCCTCCCGGCAGTCAGTGGATACGCACACTCACTCACGGATACTGTACTCGCAAAGCGCTCTCTCGGAGCTGAGATCGACACATCCTATGAATACAGCACAGTCAAGAAGATCTCCTCTCTCACTGCTTCCGCCTACGAGAAGCTGGAGACATTGAAGAGGGTTGTCAGCGAGGCAGGAACCATTTCCGATTTCGAGAAGGAGGCCTTCTACTACAGAGATATGGTCATCCCGGCCATGGACGCCCTCCGCGGCGACGTGGATCTGCTGGAGACCATGACAGACACATCTGTATGGCCATTCCCGACTTACGGAAAGCTGCTCTTTGGCATCATCTAGGCAGAGCGCCTTGTTTATAAAAATCAAATCCCGGAGGTAACATCTATGTGTTCAATCATGGGGTACTGTTCACCCAGTGCCGATCACGATCTATTCAAGGAGGGATTTGACCGCACCATCTCGAGAGGACCGGACGACAGCCGGATCATCGATACCGGCTTCGGCCTTCTCGGTTTTCACAGACTTGCGATCATGGGACTTACAGGAGAAGGGATGCAGCCCTTCTCCCTTTGCGGTCATACCCTTGTATGCAACGGAGAAATATATGGCTTCAGAAAAATGAAAAAAAAGCTGGAGGAGAAAGGCTATACCTTTAAGAGTGACTGCGACTGCGAAATCCTTCTCCCCCTCTACAAGGAATACGGGACAAACATGTTTGGCATGCTGGATGCAGAGTACGCTCTCATCCTCTTTGACGGCGACACGAGATCATACATAGCGGCAAGGGACCCCATTGGGATCCGCCCTCTCTACTATGGCTATGACAAAGACGGCGCCGCTATTTTCGCAAGCGAGGCCAAGAATCTGGTGGGACTGACCGATAAGATCATGCCCTTCCCGCCCGGACATTACTATAAGGACGGGGAATTCATCTGCTACCGCGATATCACTGCGGTTTCCTCTGTCTGTACGGATGACACGGAGGAGGTCTGCAGGAACATCCACGACAAGCTGGTGGAAGGCATCCGCAAGAGACTGGACGCGGACGCTCCCCTTGGCTTCCTCTTAAGCGGAGGCCTGGACTCCTCTCTCGTGTGCGCTGTGTCAGCCCGCATCCTTGGCCGCCCCATCCGCACTTTTGCCATCGGCATGAGCGAGGACGCCATTGACTTAAAGTACGCAAAGGAAGTGGCGGACTATATCGGCAGCGACCACACAGAGGTCATCATCACAAAGGAGGATGTGCTTCATGCCCTGCCGGATGTCATCAAAGCTCTCGGCACATTTGACATCACTACCATCCGCGCTTCCATGGGCATGTACCTTCTCTGCAGGGCCATCCACGAGAAGACAGATGTGCGGGTCCTCATGACCGGAGAGATCTCAGACGAGCTCTTCGGCTACAAATATACAGACTTCGCCCCCTCACCGGAGGCCTTCCAAAAAGAGTCTGTCAAGAGAGTCCACGAGCTCCACATGTACGATGTGCTCCGGGCTGACCGGTGTATCAGCGTGAACTCCATGGAGGCCCGGGTTCCCTTCGGCGATCTAGATTTTGTCTCCTACGTCATGAGCGTGGACCCGGCAAAGAAGATGAACATCTATGGCAAGGGAAAATATCTTCTCCGCCACGCCTTTGAGGGCGACTATCTTCCCTACGACATCCTGATGCGCGAGAAGGCGGCCTTCTCCGACGCAGTGGGCCACTCCATGGTGGATTATCTGAAGGAATACGCAGAGGGCTGCTATTCCGATGAAGAATTTGAAGAAAAGCGGAAACAATATACACATGCAGCTCCATTCACAAAGGAGTCCCTCCTGTACCGGGAGATCTTTGAGAAGTACTATCCCGGACAGTCTGAGATGATCACGGACTTCTGGATGCCCAACAAAGAGTGGGAGGGCTGCGATGTGGATGATCCTTCCGCAAGAGTACTCTCCAACTACGGAGCAAGCGGCGTTTAGACAAAAGCGCCGCAACACGAAAGGAGTTTTCTATATGAACCAAGAAAATCAAACTTTATATCAGAGCAGTTTTGAGCACGATGCCTGCGGCATCGGAGCTGTTGTCAGTATCGACGGCGTAAAGGAATACAAAATTCTGGACGACGCCCTTACGATCGTAGAAAAACTGGAACACCGCGCAGGCAAAGACGCCACTGGACAGGTTGGTGACGGAGTGGGGATCCTGACGCAGATTTCCCACTCATTTTTTTCCAAAGCCGCCGCACAGGCAGGCATTTCCCTGGGAGATGAGAGGGATTATGGCGTAGGCATGTTCTTCTTCCCCCAGGACACACTGAAGCGGAATTTTTCCCGGAAAATGTTTGAGGTCATTCTGGAAAAAAGCGGCCTTAGACTGCTTGGCTGGAGAAAGGTGCCGGTCCACCCGGAGATACTGGGAGACTACGCCAGAGAGCGCATGCCCTACATCATGCAGTGCTTTGTGGAGAGGCCAGCGGACTGCCCGAAGGGCATCGACTTTGACCGCCGTCTCTACATCGCCAGAAGAGAGTTCGAGCAGAGCTGCGAGGACACCTACGTGGCCTCCCTCTCCTCCCGCACCATCGTGTACAAGGGCATGTTCCTTGTGGGACAGCTCCGCCGGTTCTACGACGACCTGCAGGATACGGACTATCGCACGGCCATCGCCATGGTCCACTCCCGCTTCTCCACCAACACGACACCCAGCTGGGAGAGGGCTCACCCCAACCGCCTGATCCTCCACAACGGGGAGATCAACACCATCCGGGGCAACGCGGACCGCATGCTGGCCAGGGAGGAGACCATGCACTCTTCTGTCATCTCAGACGACATCGACAAGGTACTCCCGGTCATCGGCAGCAGCGGCTCTGACTCCGCCATGCTGGACAACACCCTGGAGTTCCTCTACATGAACGGTATGGACCTTCCCCTGGCCGTCATGATCACCATCCCGGAGCCCTGGAGGCATGACCGGTACATGGATGAGAAGAAAAAAGATTTCTACCACTACTACGCCACCATGATGGAGCCCTGGGACGGCCCTGCGGCCATCCTCTTCTCAGACGGAGATATCCTGGGCGCTGTGCTGGACCGGAACGGACTTCGTCCCTCCAGGTACTACATCACAGACGACCGGCACCTCATCCTCTCCTCCGAGGTGGGCGTGCTGGATCTCCCGGCGGAGCACGTGGTGGAGAAATCCAGGCTGCAGCCGGGAAAGATCCTCCTCGTGGACACGAAGAAGAAAAAGCTGATCTCTGACGAGGAGTGCAAGGAGTACTACTCCACCCGCCAGCCCTACGGCGAATGGCTGGACCTGAACCTGCTCTACTTAAAGGACATCCCGGTCCCCAACAAGAAGGTGCCGGTCCACAGCCAGGTGAGAAGGGACCAGCTCTACAAGGTCTTCGGCTACACCTACGAGGACGTGAAGGATGTGCTCCTTCCCATGGCGACAAACGGGTCCGAGGCCACAGCCTCCATGGGGACCGACATTCCCCTGGCTGTGCTGTCGGAGAAGCATCCGCCTCTCTCCCACTATTTTAAACAGCTCTTTGCTCAGGTGACCAACCCGCCTATCGACTCTCTCCGGGAGGAGATCGTCACAGACACCACGGTGTACATCGGCTCAGACGGAAACCTGCTGGAGGAGGCGAGCGGCAACTGTACTGTGCTGGAGGTGAAGAACCCCATCCTCACCGGTGTGGACATGATGAAGATCAAGTCCCTGGACCGCCCGGGCTTTAAGAGCGCCGTGGTCTCCCTTCTCTACTTCAAGAATACCTCTCTTGAGAAGGCGCTGGACCAGCTCTTTGTCAGCTGCGACCGGGCCTACACGAAGGGGGCCAACATCATCATCCTCTCCGACCGGGGCGTGGATGAGAACCATGTGGCCATCCCCTCCCTCCTGGCTGTCTCCGCCATGGAGCAGCACCTGATCCGTACAAAGAAGAGGACCGCTGTCTCCATCATCCTGGAGAGCGGCGAGCCCAGGGACGTGCACCAGTTCGCCGCCATCCTTGGCTACGGCGCCAGGGCTGTCAATCCCTATCTGGCTCACGAGTGCATCTCCGAGCTCATAGACAGGGGTATCCTGGATAAAGACTACCACACAGCCATCCACGACTACAACGAGGCTGTGCTCCACGGTATCGTAAAGATCGCGGCCAAGATGGGTATTTCCACCCTCCAGTCCTATCAGTCTGCCCAGATCTTCGAGGCTGTGGGCATCAGCAGGGAGGTCATAGACAAGTATTTTACCAACACAGTCAGCCGGGTGGGCGGCATCGGCATGAAGGATATCAATGACGACGTGATCGCCCGCCACAACAAGGCCTTCGACCCACTGGACCTGGGTGTGGACACTACCCTGGACAGCACCGGCTTCCACCGGCTTCGGAGCGGCGGGGACAAGGAGGACCACCTCTACAATCCGGCCACCATCATCGCCCTCCAGCAGTCCACACAGAACGGCGACTATGAGAGATTTAAGGAATATACAGCCATGGTGGACGACGAGACCCGTCCCCACACCCTGCGGGGGCTCCTCTCCTTCCAGTTCCCGGAGGACGGGGGCATCCCCATCGACGAGGTGGAGCCCGCCTCTGAGATCGTCAAGCACTTTAAGACAGGGGCCATGTCCTACGGCTCCATCTCTGAGGAGGCCCACGAGTGTATGGCTATCGCTATGAACCGTCTGGGAGGCAAGTCCAACTCAGGCGAGGGCGGCGAGAAGCCGGAGCGCCTGGGCACAGAGAAGAACAGCGCCATCAAGCAGGTGGCCTCCGGCCGGTTTGGCGTCACCAGCGAGTATCTGGTGAGCGCAAAGGAGATCCAGATCAAGATGGCCCAGGGCGCAAAGCCCGGAGAAGGCGGACACCTGCCCGGGAAAAAGGTATACCCCTGGATCGCGAAGACACGCTACTCCACCCCCGGTGTATCCCTCATCTCCCCTCCGCCTCACCACGACATCTACTCCATCGAGGACCTGGCGCAGCTCATCTACGACCTGAAGAACGCCAACAGGAAGGCCCGGATCGCGGTGAAGCTTGTGTCCGAGGCGGGTGTCGGGACCATCGCCTCAGGCGTGGCCAAGGCGGGCGCCCAGGTGGTGCTCATCTCCGGCTACGACGGAGGAACAGGAGCCGCGCCCCAGAGCTCTATCCATCACGCGGGGCTTCCCTGGGAGCTGGGCCTTGCTGAGACACACCAGACGCTGATACAGAACCACCTGAGGAGCCGTGTGGTCATCGAGACGGACGGCAAGCTCATGAGCGGCCGGGATGTGGCCATCGCCGCCCTTCTGGGAGCTGAGGAGTTCGGCTTTGCCACTGCTCCCCTTGTGACCATGGGCTGCATGATGATGCGGGTCTGCAACCTGGACACCTGCCCTGTGGGCGTTGCCACCCAGAATGAAGCCTTACGCAAGCGCTTTAAGGGCAAACCGGAGTACGTCATGAACTTCATGCTCTTCATGGCCCAGGAGCTGCGGGAGATCATGGCAAAGCTTGGCTTCCGCACACTCTCCGAGATGGTGGGACACACGGAATGCCTGAAGGTTCGTGAGAACTGCAGTATCCCTAGGGCGAAAAAGGTAGACCTCTCAAGGATCCTCTGCTCCGCACCGGAGGGCAGCGCGGTCCACTTCAACCCGGAGGATGTCTTTGACTTTGAGCTGGAGAAGACCGTGGACGAGGCCATTCTCCTGCCCCGCTTTGAGAAGGCTCTGAAGAGCGGCAGGAAGCACAGCGAGAGCATCCGCGTGAACAGCGTGAACCGCTCTGTGGGAACCATCCTGGGATCCGAGATCACAGCCGCCTTCAAGAACACACTCAAGGACGACACCTTTAAGGTACACTGCACCGGAGGCGGCGGCCAGTCCTTCGGCGCCTTTATCCCCAAGGGTCTGACCCTGACGCTGGAGGGAGACGCCAACGACTACTTCGGCAAGGGCCTGTCAGGCGGAAAGCTGATCGTGTATCCGTCCAGACACAGCACTTTTAAGGCCTCTGAAAACATCATCATCGGAAACGTGGCCCTCTACGGCGCCACATCAGGAAAAGCCTATGTCTGCGGCGTGGCCGGCGAGCGCTTCTGCGTCCGCAACTCCGGCGCCACAGCGGTGGCCGAGGGCTGCGGTGACCACGGGCTGGAATACATGACAGGAGGCTGCGCGGTCATCCTTGGAAAAACCGGCAAAAACTTTGCCGCAGGCATGAGCGGCGGCACAGCCTATGTGCTGGATATGGATCATCAGCTCTACAAAAAGCTGAACAAGGATATGGTGACCATGTCTGAGGTGACGGAAAAGCACGACATTGCCGAGCTGAAAAATATACTGAAGGATTACGAGAAGGAGACCTCTTCCGCTCTCGCAAAGGATATCCTGGAGCATTTCGGAGATTATCTGCCGGGATTTAAGAAGATCCTTCCCAACGATTACCAGCGCATGCTCCACGCCATCAGCAAGTACGAAGAGAAGGGTCTCTCCCATGAAGACGCGGCGCTTGAAGCATTTTACGAGATCCAGAAATAGTCCAAAGGAGGAAGACTGACTATGGGAAAACCAACTGGTTTTTTAGAATATAAAAGAATGGATAATTCGTCCTGTGCTCCGGAGGAGCGCATCAGGAATTTCAATGAATTTCACCCCCCTCTTTCCCCTGAGGAAAGAAGGATCCAGGGGGCCCGATGCATGAACTGCGGCGTCCCCTTCTGCCAGTCTGCACTGCAGCTGAAGGGCATGGTGACAGGCTGCCCGCTCCACAATCTGATCCCGGAGTGGAACGACGAGGTGTTTCACGGAAACTACTCCCAGGCACTCTCCCGTCTGCGCAAGACGAGCAGCTTTCCGGAATTTACCGGGAGGGTCTGCCCTGCGCTGTGTGAAAAAGCCTGTGTCTGCGGCATGAACGACGATCCGGTGACCATCCGCGACAATGAGCTCTTCATCATAGAGACCGGCTTTGCCGAGGGAAATATGAAGCCCCGGATCCCGGCTGTGCGCACGGAAAAGAAGGTGGCCGTAGTTGGGGCCGGTCCCGCCGGCCTGGCAGCCGCAGACCAGCTCAACCAGAGAGGCCACCATGTGACTGTTTTTGAGAGGGAGGACCGCGTGGGAGGCCTTCTCATGTACGGTATCCCCAACATGAAGCTGGACAAATCCATCGTACAGCGCCGGGTGGATCTGATGACCGCGGAGGGCATCGAGTTTGTGACCGGCGCCAATATCGGCGCTGACATCCCGGCCCAGAAGCTGCTAGAGGAGTATGACGCTGTGATCCTGTGCTGCGGCTCCAAGAGAGCCAGGGACTTAAACGGTGAGGGCCGCCAGGCGGAGGGCATCTATTTTGCCGTGGACTTCCTCACAAGGGCCACAAAGCATCTGCTGGACGGTACCCCCTGGGTATCCGCAAAGGATAAAAAGGTCATCATCGTGGGCGGCGGAGACACCGGAAATGACTGCGTGGGTACCTGTATCCGCCAGGGCTGTGCCTCCGTCACGCAGATTGAGATGATGCCCAAGGCCCCGGATGAGCGCACGCCATCCAACCCCTGGCCGGAGTGGCCCAAGGTCTGCAAGACCGATTACGGACAGGAGGAGGCCATCTTCTGCTTTGGCCACGATCCCCGGATCTATGAGACTACCATCAAGGAGTTCCTGACAGACGACAAAAATCAGCTCACCGGAGTAAAGACCGTGAAGCTCTCTTTCAAGGACGGAAAAATGACAGAAATAGAGGGCAGTGAGCAGATTTTAGAGGCAGACCTGCTCCTCATCGCGGCAGGCTTTACCGGATGCGAGTCCTACGTGTCAGACGCCTTCCAGCTCGACCTCACGCCAAGAGGCGTGGCTGCCACTGCCCCCTCCTCCTACAAGACCAACACAGAGAAGGTGTTTGCCGCAGGGGATATGCACCGGGGTCAGTCCCTTGTAGTCTGGGCCATCGCGGAAGGCCGCGCGTGTGCCAGGGAAGTGGATGAGTACCTGATGGGGTATACAAATATGTAAACTTCCTTGTCAGGAAATTACAGCTGCTTAAAAAAGTGTTTCCATAAACGCATTGACAAAAGATAATTTTCTTACTATACTGAAGATGAAAAGAAGCATTGCATATCGGATCAAAGCCGATGTGGCAGCTCTTTGAGATGATTAGTTATCTGCGTCTGTGACGCAAACGCCCATCACGCTTGCCAGAGCGGATGGGCGTTTTCCTTTGCCGGGATACTGTTTTCCTGTATATGAGGAAAATCAAACAAATGATTTTGTATGTAATCTCAAACACAGCGACAGTATCCAGCAGATTGATTTATACCCGCTAATCCAATTACTCCCCTCTTCCACCTCGGGCCAGCTCCTTCATCTCCCTCGCATTCTCCAGGACCGCGTCGGTGATCTTCGCGCCTCCCAGTATCCTTGACAGCTCCTCAATGGACTCCTCCTCCGAGAGCTGACGGATACCGGTGTGGGTCTTTCCCTCTTCCACCGTCTTCTCGATCAGGTAGTGAGCGTCCGCCTGGGCGGCGATCTGAGCCAGATGGGTGATACAGATGACCTGGTGGGTCTTCCCGATGACAGCCATCTTCTCGGACACCTTCTGGGCTGTCCGGCCGCTGATCCCCACGTCGATCTCGTCAAAGATAAGGGTCGGTATCTCGTCCCTGTCCGCCATCACTGTCTTGATGGCCAGCATGATCCTGGACAGCTCGCCTCCGGAAGCCACCTCCGCCAGGGGCTTTAAGGGCTCTCCCGGGTTCATGGAGATCATGTAGGCGATGTCGTCCTTTCCGTTTGAGGTATACTCCGGTAGACCGGAAAAATCGATCTGGAACCGTACATCGGCGAAATTCAGATCACGCAGTCCCTCTGTGATCCTGTCAGCAAAAAGCAGACTCTGCTCCTTTCTCAGCCTTGTGAGGACAGTGGTATTCTTCTCCAGATGCTTAAGAGAGCGCTCGTACTTCTCCTTCAGCTCCTCCAGGTAGCGGTCGTAGTCGTTCAGCACCAGGAGACGGCTTTTTTTCTCCTCACAGTAGGCCCTGATCTCTTCGATAGTGCTGCCGTATTTTGTCTTGAGCCGGTTGATCTCATTGAGCCGGTTCTCCGTCTCGGCAAAGTCCTCATCAGAGAACTCCAGCGACTTCTCATAGTCTGCCAGTTCCCTGTTGAAATCATTCAGAAGGCTGTCTACCTCCAGAAGCTGCTCGTAGAGCTGACGGGCATCCTCGTCCAGTCCTGCCGCCTCCGCAAGACACCTGGCCGCCCGGCTGAGGCACTCGCTGGCGCTGCCCGCCTCCCCGCTTGTGTAGCCGTGGGCCTCACTGACACCTTCCACGATCCTCTTGCTGTTGACCATGCGCCGGTAGCTCTCCTCCAGCTCCTCATCCTCGCCGTCCCTCAGTCCGGCGTCCTCGATCTCGCCTATCTCAAATTCGAGAAAAGAGGCTTCCTTCGCCCGCTCTGCCTCGTCCTGATCAGCCTCCTCCAGCTCTTTTTTCCACTTTCTGTACTCCTGGAAGGAGAAGCGGACCTTCTCCTTTGCCTCCAGGATCTTCTCGGATGCAAAGGCATCCAGCAGCTCCAGCTGTCTCTTCTTGTAGAGAAGAGACTGGTGTTCATGCTGTCCGTGTATGTCGATCAGGATGGCGGCTGCCTCCTTGAGGAGAGAGATGGGCACGGTCTCTCCGTTGATCTTGCTTGTACTGCGGCCCTCCATGAGACGCCGGCTCAGGACGACTGTCCCCTCCTCGGGAAAGATATCCAGCTTTTTAAGCTTCTCCTCCTGCTTCTCATTCTCCACTGTAAAGGTCAGCTCCACAAATCCGTACCTGGCGCCCTTGCGCAGGATATCTGTGGTGTATCTGGCCCCAAGAGCAAGGCTGATCGAACCGAGGATAATCGATTTCCCCGCTCCGGTCTCTCCTGTCAGTATGTTCAGCCCTTTCTGGAAGTCGATCTCCACTTCATCGATCAGGGCAAGATTTTTTACATGTAAATTCTGTAACATACAGCCTCCTGTATCCTTATACTGTATCTTTCAAAAGCCACTAAGAAACAATTTTGCTGATCTTATCCATGACAGCTATGGTCTCGTCCACACTGCGGATCACACAGATGATAGTATCGTCCCCGGCCACGCTCCCGATGATCTCATTCCACTTCATGGCATCCAGGGCGGCGCACACCGCGTTCGCCATACCCACCACGGTCTTGATCACGAGGATATTCTGAGCCTTGTCCATGGAGACATAGCCGTCCCGAAGTACCCGGATATATTTCTCACTCATCTCAGACTCACCCTTCTGGTGCACCGCGTATTTCTGTCTGCCGTCGTCTGTAGGCACCTTGGTCAGCTTCAGATCCCGGATATCCCTGGATACAGTGGCCTGGGTCACCTTAAAGCCCTCTTTGTTCAGGTATTCTGCCAGCTCCTCCTGTGTCTCAATTCTGTATTTATTGATGAGTTCTACTATCTTCGCATGTCGGTTGATCTTCATGGTATCAGTTTCCTTTCATCTTTCTGCGCATGATTTCGAGAAAGCTGACCTTGCTCAGCTTCATCAGCTTTGTCACGTGCTCTGATCTGCGCACCAGGACTCTGTCCCCGGTCCGCATCTCCACCACATCCGCGCCGTCAAATGTGGCGAACACTTCCTCTTCTCTCCCGTTTCTCCCCTGCCCGATCTGAACGATAACCTCATCCTCCGCGGACAGCACGATGCTGCTTGTGTTCAGCGCATGGGAGCAGATGGGGGTGAGGACGATGAGGGACGCTGTCGGCTCTACCACAGGTCCTCCTGCCGACAGGTTGTAGGCTGTGGAGCCAGTGGGGGTGGATATGATCATTCCGTCCGCCTCGTAGGAATTCAGGCAGGCGCCGTTCACATATACATCAAAATGAATGACCCGCAGGCTTCCTTTTCTGGAAATTACGATGTCGTTGAGGGCCACGTCCGGCTCCTTCCCCTGGAAATGTCCCTCCAGCATCATCCTCTCCTCAATGCAGTAGTCCCCCTGCAGGATCTGTGCCAGCGCCTCATCCAGCCTGGCGGGATCCACCTCGGTCAGGTAACCCAGCGTCCCCATATTAATACCCAAAATGGGAATCTCATTTTTCAGGATCCTTGCCACCTCTATGAGGCTGCCGTCTCCGCCGATGACAATGGCGCAGTCCGCATCCTCGGGAACTGTCTCCCGGATGATATTTTTTTTCTCATCCTTCTCCGAGAACAGGCATGTCTTCCCCGCTCCCTCAAGGATGTGCCGGATCCTGTCCGTGACCCTTCCGTCTCTGTCTTTTCCATCATTCGTCACTATATAAAACCGTTCCATCTTCTAACCTCGCAGTGCTTCAAATGCTTCTGACACAACCGTCTCCACAGCGATCCCATCCTCCACAGCCGCCTGCGAGGGATCACATTTTTCCAGGTGGACCAGATACTCGATATTCCCCTCCGGCCCTTTGATGGGCGAAAATGTCAGATCCAGCACCCGGAAGCCAATGGAAAGTGCATAGGAAATAATCTGGCTGATGACCTCCAGATGGGTGCTCTTTTCCCGCACCACCCCTTTCTTTCCGACTTTCTCCCTGCCGGCCTCAAACTGGGGCTTGATAAGAGCCACGATCTGCCCTTTCTCTGTCAGATAGTCCCGGATAGGGCCGAGCACCTTTGTGAGGGAGATGAAGGATACATCTATGGAGGAGAAGTCGATGGGCTCCCCCAAATCCTCCGGCTTTACGTAGCGGATGTTTGTCTTTTCCATACAGACCACCCGGTCATCCTGGCGCAGCTTCCAGTCAAGCTGTCCCCGTCCCACATCTATGGCAAACACCTTGACCGCGCCGTTTTGCAGCATGCAGTCTGTGAACCCGCCTGTGGAGGATCCCACATCTGTGCAGACCTTTCCCTCCACGGACACGTCAAAGCACTTCAGAGCCTTCTCCAGCTTCAGTCCCCCTCTGCTGACATAGGGAAGGGTGTGCCCTCTGACCTCAATCTGTACATCCTCCGGGAAGGTTGTGCCGGCCTTGTCCTCCTTCTGTCCGTCCACATACACAATGCCGGACATGATGATGGCCTTGGCCTTCTCTCTGGAACCGGCGAGATTTCTTTTTACAAGCAATACATCCAGACGCTCTTTCATGGCTGTTCTCCTTTCAGATATCCTTTTCTGCCCTTTTGGAGCATGCAAGTATATACGCAGTCACAATGCGCTTCATCATGGAAGGAGCATCCAGAAGGACCTCTCTTCGCAGCACATCCACGCTGCCGTGCTCGATATAGTCGTCCGGCAGGGCCAGATTCAGCACCTTTACCGGAAGTCCCTGAGCGGACACGTACTCTGTCACCTGCTCCCCAAAGCCTCCGCAGAGGACGTTCTCCTCTATGGTGACGATGAGACTGTGGCGCTTTGCCAGCTCCTCGATCATCTCGCTGTCAATGGGCTTGACAAATCTGGCGTTGACCAGACTGCAATTGTACCCGGTCTCCTTGATAAGCCTGCGGGTCTTCAGGGCCTCCTCAAACATGTGGCCCACACTCACGATGGCAATGCTCTCCTCCTCGTAGATGACCTCGCTCTTTCCGTACCGGATGGGGGAGCGGAACTCCTCGCAGCCGTCGTAGGCTGTTCCACGGGGATAGCGGAGCGCGATGGGTCCCTCATAGTCCACAGCAAAGCGCAGCATATCCGCCAGCTCCCAGCGGTTCTTGGGCGACATGACAGTCATATTGGGGATGATGCCCAGATAGGACAGGTCAAAGATCCCCTGGTGAGTCTCCCCGTCGCTGCCCACCAGTCCGGCCCTGTCCACCGCAAAGACAACCGGCAGGTTCTGCAGTCCCACATCGTGTATGATCTGGTCATACCCTCTCTGGAGGAAGGAGGAGTACACGGCAAACACTGGCTTCATCCCCCCTGCCGCCAGACCGGCCGCAAAGGTGACCGCGTGGCCCTCTGCGATGCCCACGTCGAAAAACCGTTTCGGGAAACGGCGCTGGAACTCGGAGAGGCCGGTGCCGTCCGCCATGGCGGCTGTGATGACCGCCACCCTGGGATTTCTCTTGCCGATATCGCAGATCACCTTTGAGAACACATCCGTGTATGTATCCTTCTTCTTTGTGCCAACAGGCTTTCCCGTCTCTATGTCGAAGGGACCTGTCCCATGGAAGCGGGCCGGCTCCTGCTCCGCCGGCTCGTAGCCCTTTCCCTTCTGGGTGAGGACGTGGAGAAGGACAGGCCCCTCCACCTTTTTCGCCTCCCGCAGGGCCCGGCAGAGCATGGCGATGTCATGTCCCGGTATGGGCCCCAGATAGGTGATCCCCATATCCTCAAAGAGCATGCCCGGCACTACCAGCTGCTTGATGCTGTTCTTTGTCCGGCGGATCTGCTCGATGATGGAGTCCCCTGCCACCGGAATTCTGTGGAGGGTGTTGGTGACTCCCTTTTTCAGGCCTGTATAGATGTCCGCTGTCCGCAGACGGGCCAGATAGTCGGACATGCCGCCTACATTCTCCGATATGGACATCTCATTGTCATTTAAGATAATAATAAAATTTGTCTTGATCCGCGCCGCGTTGTTCAGGGCCTCGTAGGCCATGCCGCCGGTCATGGCACCGTCCCCTATAACAGAGAGAACACTGTAGTCCTGCCCCAGAAGATCACGGGCCTGCACGTACCCCAGCCCCGCGGAGATGGAGGTGGAGCTGTGCCCCGTATCAAAGGCGTCGCAGGCGCTCTCCTTCCGCTTCGGGAAGCCGCTCATGCCCCCGTATTTGCGCAGGTCGTCAAAGCCCGCTCTGCGCCCCGTCAGGATCTTATGGGTGTAGGACTGATGCCCCACATCCCAGATCATCTTGTCCTCCGGGAGCTGGAACACTCTGTGCATGGCGATAGTGAGCTCCACCACACCCAGATTGGAGGCCAGATGGCCTCCTGTCATACTGATCTTTTCGATCAGGAACTGCCTGATCTCCGCCGCCAGCTCCTCCAGCTCCTCGGCCCTAAGTTTTTTTACATCATTTTCTCTCTCGATCCGATCTAACAACATACCTGTCGCTCCTTATTTCTCCCGGTGGATCAGCTTCTCGATGAGCCATGCCAGGTAGCCGTTTTCCCCGGGAAGCTCTCCCAGAAGACGGACAGCCTCCATGGACGCTGTCTCCACCAGCCTTCCCGCCTCCTTGAGTCCGACCAGAGTCACGTAGGTGCTCTTCTCATTCTTCTCATCGCTGTGGACCGGCTTTCCCAGCACCTCGCTGGTGCTGGTCACATCCAGGATGTCATCCTGCACCTGGAAGGCAAAGCCCACATTGGAGGCAATCTTCTCCACCTTCTTCACATCTCCATCCGAGGCGCCGGCGAGGATGGCGCCGATCATCATGGAGCTCTCGATAAGCGCCCCTGTCTTCAGCTCATAGATAAAATCCAGCACCTCTCTTGAGACAGCGTGTCCCGTCTCCTTCACATCCACCACCTGGCCGCCGATCATGCCGTGGATGCCCGCCTTTGCGGACAGGACACGGAGGGCTTTTCCTATGAGAAGGGCTTTATCCGGATACTGCTCAAAAGCCGAGGAGGCCGTCTCAAAGGCATAGTTTAAAAGAGCATCACCTGCCAGGATCCCCATGTCCTCCCCGTAGACCACATGGGTGGTCTTCCGCCCTCTCCGGTACTCGTCATTGTCCATAGCCGGCAGGTCGTCGTGGACAAGGGAGTAGGTGTGGATCATCTCCATAGCCGCCATAAAGGGCTCCACCAGCTCTCCCTCTCCGCCAAAGAGACGGTAGGTCTCCTGCATCAGCATGGGCCGGAGCCGCTTGCCGCCCGCCATGAGGCTGTACTCCATGGCCTCCATGATGATCTTCTGCAATCCCTCCTTTGAGGGCAGATACTTTGTGAGCAGGGCCTCTATCTCCTCAACCTTCTGCTCCCGCTCTCGCTCATACTCCATCCTACTGCAACTCATGGGTCTCTCCTTTTTCATCCAGAACCTGTATCTGTTTTTCCACTCTGTCTATCCTGTCGCTGCACGCCTTCAGCATGTCCATTCCCCTGTGGTAGAGCTGAAAGGACTTCTCAAGGGAGGACTCCTCCTCCAGCGCTCCTGTCAACGCCTCCAGCTCCGCAAAGAGCTGCTCCAGCGTCTGCTCTCCTTCCGCGGGCACTGTCTGCTCCTCTATTCTCTCTTCCATGGTGTCCCTCCTTCATCCTGCACATCCTCCGCTCTGGCCCGGATCACACCGTCCGAGACGTAGATGCGCAGCTCCATATCTTTTTCCACCTGGCGGATGCTCTTAACCGCCTCACGTCTGCCGCCGGACTCCCTCTCCACGTAAGAGTAGCCCTGATTCAGCTTTCCGGCGGGGGAGAGCCCCCGCATCTTCTCAATGTAAATGGCAAGCTGGTGTCTCGCCCTCTGCACCTTCTGCTCCATGCTCCGCCTCATGGCATCCTCCAGCTCCACCAGCATCTGCCGTCTCTCCCGCAGCTTGTTGCCGGGGTGGAGATACTGGAGCCTGGCCTCGTATTTCTGAAGCCGCAGGCGGCTCACCTGGAGCACTCTGTCCATCTGCCTGTTCATCTGCAGGGCCGTCTCCTGCAGGCGCTGGTCAAAGAGCCGGATATCCCACACTGCCAGCTCGGCCGCAGCCGAGGGCGTGGGAGCCCGCAGGTCCGCCACATAGTCAGCGATGGTGGTGTCGGTCTCGTGTCCAACCGCGGAGATCACCGGCACAGAGCAGTCAAAGATGGCTCTGGCCACTATCTCCTCGTTGAAGGCCCAGAGATCCTCGATTGAACCGCCGCCTCTGCCAACGATCATCACATCCACACCGGCCTGCTCCAGCATGCGTATTCCTTTTACAATGCTCTCCTTTGCCCCCTCACCCTGCACCTGGGCCGGGTAGAGAATGAGCTGCACGTAGGGATTCCGGCGCCTGCTGATATTCATGATATCCCGCACAGCCGCCCCGGTGGATGCCGTCACTACGCCCACCCGCATGGCAAAGGGCGGGATGGGTTTTTTGTACTCGGGGGCAAACATGCCCATCTCCTCCAGCTCCTTTTTCAGGGCCTGGAATTTCTCGTATAGAACGCCCTCACCGTCCAGCCGGATCTGCCTCGCGTAGAGCTGGTATGTACCTCCACGCTCATACACGCTGACCGAGCCAAAGACGATCACCTGCTGTCCCTCCGTCATACGAAAAGAGAGCCCTCCACGCTGCCCTGCAAACATGACACAGGCAATCGTTCCGGACTCATCCTTCAATGAAAAATATATATGACCCGACGTGTGGTACTTACAGTTTGACACTTCGCCTTTAACGTAAATACGGTTCAGCATGAAATCCTGGGTGAACATATTCCGGATATAGGCATTTACCTGTTTTACTGTATAAACATTTCCCGCCATGATCTGTCAATGCACCTCTCGTCTCAGTCTGCGATCCTGGCCAGAACGCCGTTTATGAAAGAGGGGCTCTCGTCCCCGCCAAACCGCTTGGCAAGCTCCACTGCCTCGTTGATCGCCACAGACACAGGCACGTCATCGTCCCACTTCATCTCATAGACAGCCAGGCGCAGGATCGTAAGATCCACCTTGTTCATCCTGGTGGTCTTCCAGCCTGTCGTGTGCTCACCGATCAGCTTGTCGATCTCCTCCTTGTGCTCAGCGACAGCCTGGGCTTTCTTCTGGATATATTCCCTGTCCTTCTCCTTCGCCTCCTCAAGCTGGTCAAAATACAGCTCCAGCTGCTGGGGCATCTCCTCTTCGGCGTTGAACTCCAGTCCAAACACCAGCTTAAATATATGTTCCCTAGACTCTGATCTCTTCACTTACGCTTCCTCCGGAACATCCACGCCTGCGATGCGGATATTCACGTCCGCAACAGTAAGGCCTGTCATATTTTCGATGGCTGCCTTCACCTTCTCCTGCACCTTCTGGCAGATGTCCATGACATTGTAGCCATACTTCAGGTTCAGCTTCAGGGACACTGTGACAATCCCCTCCAGCACGTCCACCTTCACGCCCTTTGACAGGGACTTCATGCCCAGCTTGCTGATCAGCTCTCTCGTGGCATTGCCGGACATGGACGCCACTCCGTCCACCTCCATGGCCGCAAGGCCGGCGATGATGGCCACCACCTCGTCAGCGATCTTCACCTCGCCGAGATTTTCATCCTCTTTTATTGTATAGGTACTTCTCTCGTCTTTTCCCATAAAAATGCCCTCCATATATGTGTTACAAATTCACATTACATTATTAATATACATTATAACAAATTTATATGCAAATGCCAACACTTTCTCCTGCGAACGAACTCCGTGTCCTATGAGCGGCCGAATTCCGAGAGGACAAGTCCCTCGTTCCGGTCCAGAGTCATGCGGATACTCCATTCGTTGATAAAGAGGAGCAGCGGACGGTCCTTGAGATCCTTGATTTTCTTCATGTCCGAAGTGCCTACAAGGTGATCCAGATCCAGGTCTTCGTTCTCGATCCAGCGGATGTGCTCGTAGGGCAGCGTATCCAGGCGGATTTCCACCTTGTACTCGTTCTCCAGACGGTACTTGAGCACGTCGAATTGCAGGACGCCCACAACGCCCACGATAATCTCCTCCATACCGGTATTGTACTCCTGGAAGATCTGGATGGCTCCCTCCTGGGCAATCTGGCTGATACCCTTGATGAACTGCTTTCTCTTCATGGTGTCCACCTGGCGGACTCTTGCAAAGTGCTCCGGGGCAAAGGTGGGGATGCCCTCAAAGGCAAATTTCTCCGGGGAGGCGGTCAGCGTATCTCCGATGGAGAAAATGCCCGGGTCAAAGACGCCGATGATATCTCCCGCATAGGCGTTCTCAATGATCTTTCTCTCGCTGGCCATCATCTGCTGGGGCTGGGAGAGCCGCACCTTCTTGCCCCCCTGGATGTGATGGACCTCCATGCCGGCGTCAAATTTGCCGGAGCAGATGCGCATGAAGGCGATCCTGTCCCTGTGGGCCTTGTTCATGTTGGCCTGTATCTTGAACACAAAGGCCGAGAAATCCGGCTCCTCCATGGGATCGATGTCCCCCTTGTCAGATTTTCTCGGGAGAGGGGATGAGGTCATATCAAGGAAGTGCTGCAGGAAGGTCTCCACGCCGAAGTTGGTCAGTGCGGAGCCGAAAAATACCGGCGACAGCTCTCCACGGCTGACCAGTTCCTGGTCAAACTCGGCTCCTGCTCCGTCCTGGAGCTCGATCTCCTCCTCCAGCTGTAGTCTCTGGTTGTCATCGATGAGCCAGGTGATCTCCGGGTCATCGATCTTCACCTTTTTGACCTCTCCCTGGGTCGTTCCCTTCTTTGTGTCGGAGAAGAGCTCCACCTCTCTCTCCTTCCTGTCATACACGCCCTTAAAGCTCTTGCCCGAGCCGATGGGCCAGTTGATGGGGCAGGTCGCAATTCCCAGCTCATTCTCGATGTCGTCCAGCAGCTCAAAGGTATCCATGGCCTCCCGGTCCATCTTGTTGATAAAGGTAAAGATGGGGATGTGGCGCATGGTACAGACCTTGAACAGCTTTCTCGTCTGGGCCTCCACACCCTTGGACGCGTCAATCACCATGACGGCGGAGTCCGCCGCCATCAGAGTCCGGTAGGTATCCTCCGAGAAGTCCTGGTGACCCGGTGTATCCAGAATATTGATGCAGTACCCGTCGTACTCAAACTGCAGGACAGAGGATGTGACGGAGATACCTCTCTCCTTCTCGATCTCCATCCAGTCCGACACAGCGTGCTTTGCGGTAGCCTTTCCCTTCACGCTTCCCGCCTGGTTGATGGCTCCCCCGTAGAGCAGGAACTTCTCTGTCAGAGTCGTCTTTCCCGCGTCCGGGTGGGAAATGATGGCAAAGGTGCGGCGCCTTTTGATTTCATCTTTCATCTGTTTTGTCAATTCCGGCATGATATAAGCTCTCCTCTATATTCTAATTTACATCAGATAGTCGTTTTACTCCGAATATACAGTTTACCACAGGTCGTGCCGTCTGTGCAATCGTTATTCATTTTTTCTGCTCTGTAAAAATCACAAGGTTTTAACATCTGCCTCTTTGATCCAATTTTTCCCTTATCACCTTGCTAAAGCTATATGAAAAGGGCGTCCCTCAGTCATTCTCTGACTTTCAGGACGCCCTCCCGTTATCTTCGCATATTAATTTTTACTGTTTCTGCTCAATCGGAATCACCGCATTTTCCGGTTCAACCGGATCACCTACAGTGAGACCCTCGATCTCTTCGTCCGGGCAAACCTCTGTCCAAGCCATATCCATGATTTCATCCACAGTCAGATCCTGATTTTCAATAATTCCAAGTCTCAGGTAATCCTCTGCGATCTCTCTCAGAGACTGCTCTGTAAATGCGTCAGACAGTCCAAAATGAAGGGAATCCCAGAACTTCTGTTGTACTTCCTGATCTCCTGTCATCATGTCCGTGTCATACATGAGCTGTACTGCATCCTCAGAGTTTAAGCGCGCATACTGTCCGGCACGTTTAATAGCCTTTACAATATATTTTGCATGAACCGGATTTTTCTCAAGGAAATCATTGTTCATCGCTGTCACGCAACAAGCCTCATCCTGGAATTCCGGGCTGTATGTAATAGAGCAGATCATACGCATATCATCCGGATAGTTGGCCATCACAAAATAATCAGAAAAAATTGTAGCATCCACTTCGCCATTTTCCATGCTGGCAACAGTTGCTGCATTGTCCTCGACATTCAGGAACTCTACTTCTGTAGTCGGATCTACCCCATACTCATCAAGAAGACGGTAGCAGATATTCTGGTCAGAATTTCCAATTCCATCGTGGATTGCGATCGTTTTGCCTTTCAGATCCTCTACGGACTGAATATCGCTGTCAGCCGGAACATAGATGGACTTGCATCCGATATGTGCGCCGCACACGAATGTCATATTCACTCCATTTGTTACAGGAACAAGCATTGTGGCAATATGGTCAGTTCCCCACATACACTGGCCCGTTCCAACAGTCTCCACTACAGAACTACCCTGCACATAGGTAGCATTGATACCATACTCCTCATAATACCCCAGCTCTTCCGCAAGGTATTTTGCTGATACGCATGCTCCTCCATTAAACAGGTACTTCAGCTCTGTTCCAAAAGCCGGCTCTTTCTGCATTGCTTCCCAGTCTTCCTCTGAAACTGCCTCCGGTCGTTCTGTACTTGCATCCTTTCCACTGCCTTCACTCTTATCAGCGCTGCTCTGTCCGCAGGCTGCAAGTGAAAAAACCATCATTCCGGCAAGTAAAGATGCTGCGATTCTTTTCAATTTCATACTTTCTCTCCTTCTTGTATATTTTATTCTAAAAACCGATCCGGAAATTTCCTTCTCAGTTAAAAGAATCTTGTTTTAAATCCGCTAACTGCGGATCCCCCCATAATGGAGTTTATTTAAGATTTCATTTCTATACTCTACAAACATGGCTGACGATCTGTCTCTGGGATATTTTTCTTTTATAGTTATGTCTGATACAACTCTGCCCGGATTTGAATCCATAACAATCACTCTGCTTCCCATATAGACTGCCTCATCCACATCATGTGTCACCATAATAGCCAGCTGCTCCTTTTCCTGCCATATCCGCAGGATTTCGTCCTGCATATTCATACGCGTGAACGCATCAAGCGCTCCAAGAGGCTCATCCAGAAGCAGAATGTCCGGCTCATTGATCAGGGAGCGGACAAGCGCCACTCTTTGGGCCATTCCACCAGAGAGCTGTCCCGGATAATCATCCCTGAACGACCCTAGTCCGATGACATCGATCATCTTTTCAACTTTGTCTTCATTTCCTTTCAGCTTTCCCTGCATTTTAAGACTGAAAGCTATGTTATCTTTTACGGTAAGCCACGGAAAAAGAGTTGGTTTTTGGAATACCATCCCCCTCTCCGGAGAAGGGCCCTGTATCTCATTGTCATCTACAGTCAGTTTCCCTGTTGTCGGCATGATCAGCCCGGCCACCAGACGCAGTATAGTTGATTTTCCACAGCCTGATGGTCCTACCAGACTAATAAACTCCCCGCTTTTCATTGTCAGATCGATCTCGTTCAGCGCATGAGTTACTTCATCTGTCTCAATTTTCGCGAAACTTTTTGAAACATGATCCAGTTTTAATGTTACTTTTTTTTCTACCATTATTTAACAACTCCATTCTGCCAGCGTAAGACACGACGTTTGATCAAATCAAGAACCTTCGTAACAACTGTAAATATAAAGCAGATCACGAACAATGCCGCAAACATCTTGTCATAGCTTGACCAGGATTTTGCCCAGGTCATATACCATCCAAGACCCGCCTTTACTCCCATCATCTCCGCGATCATGATAGCCGTACAAGCAGAGCTCATCGCCTGTGTCATTCCCTGAAGAATAGATGGCATTGCATGAGGGATCGCCACCCGGAAGACCAGCTGTCTCTCGTTGGCCCCCAGCGTTCTCGCCGCTTCAAAAAAGTCCTTGTCCACATTTGAAATTCCTGTCATAGAAGCGACGGTTACCGCAAACCATGACCCGAGAGCGATAATAAACACAGCTCCGCCGAAAAGGGAAGTCGCTACAACCATGACGATCGGGATCCACGTAGAAGTAGGAATTGGTCCAAGAAATTTAATAACCGGATCAATCCAGTAGCGTACTTTTTTGGAATAGCCGCAGGTAATTCCTGTGATAAGTCCAAGAACCACACCGATAAAATAGCCCAGGAACAGAAGCCGCAGGGTATGTAGGGTTGACTCGATCAAATATCCTTTATCGTTCCACGCCGCATTCAAGATAGAGTTCATACACGGTACAAAAGGCTGTGTCAGAATTCCTGTCTTCAACGTCAGGTAATCATATGCGAGCAGCAGCAAAAAAAGTGCTGAATAAAGCGGTGCCTTGTAACGGACTCTTTCTATGATTGTCTTATCTCCTCGAAGCCTCCGAATCACTCCCACGGCTCCATAGAGAACATACGCAGCAATCAGTACAATGAGAAGTCCAAGATATGTTTTGGGATCATTATTGCTGCTTCCATCCGGAATCAGCTGATATTCCAGAATAGCTGCAATACCGCATATGATTGGCAAAAGACTGATCACAACATCCAGTATCTTCTGCACAAAAGACTTTTCTTTCTCCTCCAGTTCTTTTAACTGTTGCCTGGTCAGATTCTCAAGATGATCCGAATTCGTATTCTTCTTTGAATCCGCTTTCTGGTTTAACGCCATAACGAACACTCCTTATCCCTGCGTTATCTGTTTTGTTATTTTTCTAACACTCAAACGGCTTCATTTTATCATATACATTTCCAAAAATAAAATTGTTAATTTTTATAATTATTTTCATCTATCGACACATTCTATACTAATACAATTTTCCAATAAAAAAGCGCTGATCTGTATTCCAGATCAACGCAATACTTATTTTTTATCCCTCTTCTCCGTCCGCTGCCCCGTAGGAGCTGTGGGGCTCGTAGAGGTTTTCATACTCCGGCGCCACCCTGCCGTCCCAGTAGAAGGTCCGCAGCCCTTTTCCGCTTCTTCCACTCTCCCCTCTTGCCGCCTCTCCATTGACTACAGACGTGCTGGCGGAGACGAGATACTGGCAGCTGCTCCCCTCTGTGGAAACCATATCTACAAGGTTCGCTCCCCCGTAGAGCTTCAGTGTGACTGTGGGCTGGTCGTCGATCACAAGATCCTGCCACATCCTGTTAAAGCTCTCTATCTGGTAAGCTCTATCTTCCTGCACATTGCCTGCGCCGCACACGAGATAGTAGCCGTGGGCCGGTATGGATCCGGCCAGCCCGACTGTCCTCTCTGTCCGCACGCCGTCGCTGTCCACGGTGGAGCCGGCCTCGTCCTCCACGGCCCCCGAGCTGTAGCCCAGTATGTAATCGTCCAGACGAACGGCCTCGTCTCCAGGGTTGTAGAGCTCTACAAAGTCGTTGGAGAAGACTCCCTCCCCGCCTCCGGCTCCGTAGAACTGGGAAATGATCACCTTCCCCTGCTGTCCTGTCTGTTGTCCTGGCTCTGTTTTTTCCACAGCTTCTGCCTCTGCCTGGAAAGCCGTCCTGTTCGCCGGAGCCTGCACAGCTCCCGCTCTCATGCCGTACATGCCGGCCAGACCGGCGGCCACCACTGCGGCGGACAAAAGCTTGATAAACGCATCCCGAAGCGCCCTCTTCTCTCTCCCTGTCATCCTCTCATTCCCTTTCTGCCCCTGGTATCTTTCTTCGTTCTTATCTTAACAGCTCCAGTTCAAATCCATCTTTGCTTTCCGTTAAATCTTTGTAAAGCTACTCCGCTGTGTTGATGGGTGTGATGACGATATTCTGGGCGGCAATCCCGGTTTTTCTTGTAATAATATCCTCGATCTGCGCCCGGTTAGCGTCCGACAGCTCCGAGGCACTGACCACCACGTCCGCGCTGTCCGCCGTCAGGCTGACTACCGCGTCAGTAAATCCCTTGGAGGCCAGCAGGGTTTCGGACGCCGCCTCCTTTTCCGCAAGATCAGTCATCTGGACCATCTGGTTGACAGCGTCCTGCTTCTGCTCATCGCTCAGATTTTGGTTGTCAATGATGGAGAGGAGATCCTCCTTGTTCTTTGCCCGCACCTGCTCTCTTGTCACCTTCGCCTCTGCCACCACCGCGCTGGCATCCCCGCTTGTCAGCACAGCCTCGCCGGGTGTGCCGTCCACACCTCCGTCGTCTGTCTCCCCGTCCGTCCCGGCAGCGTCCCCGTCTACATCCTGGCTCTCAATGTCGTCCGAGCTGGCAGACACGTCCTCCTCGGATATGTCCAGAAGCTCCTGGCTGGCCAGATCCCCGCTCGTCTGAGCCGCGTCGTCCTTCTCCCCGAAGAGCCGCCCCGAGTAGTTCAGATACCCCGCCGCAGCGATCATGACCGCAAGAGCCGCAATGATGATCTGGTTTTTCCTGAATATTTTTTTCACTCTGCTACCTCCTTAATTTTCATTCAGCTTCATCACCTTAATTTTATGCGTGTCTACATTAAATAATGCCTGCACCGCCTCCGTTATGTTCTGCACGGTGACGGGCTGGTCCCCGCCCTGGGCGATCACCACCACCCCCTCCACGGAAGGGGTCAGCTCCTTTGTCACGTAGGGCTCCTGCCCGGCGGAGGTGCCGCTGCCAGGCTCACCGTATACAGTGGTACCGCTGGAGCTGCTCCTTGCTGTGGTGCGTGTTCCCCCCTGGCTGTCCTGCTCTGTCACCGTCTCGCTCTCCTGCTCCTCATCCTTCTCCACTACCTTCTCGGAGGTGGAACGGAGGGTCACCATGACCTTCACCTTCCCCACGCCGGACACCTCTGACAGGGCCTCCTCCAGTCTTTTCTCCATGTACTGCGCATAGTCCTCACCTCCGGAAAGCCCGGTGCCCGCCTCCTGCCCGCCCTGGGACAGGGAGGAGTCCTCCTCCCCGCTTTTGTCTGAGACGGGGAGGGTGATCACCAGCAGCAGCACACCCGCCAGGAGAAGGATCAGCAGCCGATCCTTCCGAAGCCAGGTCCTGGCGCCTCCTGCCGTCAGCTTTCCAAGCCATTCTTTGATTTTTTTACTGTCCAATCCTGATCTCCTCCACACTGATCCTGTTGCCCCCTGTCTCCTCTGCCTCCGACTCTTTAGTATCCGGCTCTTCGGGGCCCGGCTCCGCGCTGTCCGGCTTTCCGCCATTCGCTGGCAGGCCCTCCCCTGACCCGATATCCTCCAGGTAGGCCCCCGCCTCCTGGATCTGCCGCAGCTCCTCCGCGTAGGCAGTGCCCTGGTAGATGGCAGAGAACTCCTGCCCCATGCCCAGCAGCTTCATGACCGGCGTCAGGAGGAGGATGACGAGCAGCAGGCCGGTGAAAAAGCGGATATATTTTTTGTAGGCCTGGCCGGGGATCACATGGCTGAGCACAGCGGAGAACACCATAAAATAAGCGAGGCTCCTGATCCACCCATAGAGCTGCTCCAGCATATCGCACCTCCTTTTCTCACGATTATTACCTGCCTGCTCTCTATCCGCTGTTCGTGGTAGCAGCCACAATGGCCACGGTCAGGAGAAAGAGCATGCCGGCGGTAAAGATGAGCCGCATCAGGAGCTGGCAGGCGTCCGCCATTCCACCGATGCAGCCGATGAGCCGTTTGTCCGACACAGGCTGCAGGACCGCAGCGGCCAGCTTATACATGAGCACCATGAGACCGGCCTGCACAAGGGGCACCATGCAAAGCGCAAAGCAGATGATCACCCCGGCTATGCCAATGCCGTTTTTGACCACCACCGCCGTCCCGAGGATGAGCTCCGCCGTGCCGCCGATGGCGTCTCCCACGCCTGGTATGGCCTCCACGCCCCGGGTCAGCACACTGCGCTTTACGCTGTCTACAGCCGGGGCGATAAGCCCCTGTATAGTGTTCAGTCCGATGACAAGTGCCAGCAGAGTCTTTAGAGTCCAGGACACGATGGTCTCGATCAGCTCGATAAATCTGGACAGATACTCCTCCTGGGACAGATAGTTCAGCACCTTGATCATCATGTACACGTGAAGGGCAGGCAGCAGAAGCTTCACCATAAACACCTCCACCAGCAGGATGACAAAAAGCGCCAGATTGTAGAACGCCGCGGCTGTCATGCTCCCCTTTGCCAGGGAGACAGCGATAAAGTAGACCGGACAGAGGGCCTTCATAAATTCTGTCAGAAGCCCGATCCCGTCCTCCACCCAGGCCGCTGCGCTCTGGAAGGCTCCCAGACAGAGAGCGATCATAAGCATGTAGAGTACATAGAAGCTGATCTCTGATATCTGGCGCGCCTGAAAGACCTCCGCAAAATTGGCAAACACAGCCGCGATCACCGCGATGAGGACCATGTGGATCAGACTCTCCCGGTTTACCTCCAGGGCGTGAAAGAGCTGATCCGATATGAGCCGCCCAAGGAGATCCACCGAGACGGACAGGTCTCCTGTGATGACAGCCCTGACCGTCTCTCCAAAGTCCAGCTTTTCATCCGGGAAGATCTCCTCCAGCGTCTCATTGATCTGATCCAGTTCCAGCTCTTCCTCCAGTATCTCCTCTGCCCGGTCTGTTGTCTGCGTCTGCTCCTTCTCTTCTGTATCCGCCGCCAGGCTCCTGGCCGGAGCAAGGAGACAGCAGGCGAGGAGGCAGCAGACAAGGACAGGCAGAAGGAGGCACAGACGCCGTAATGGCAGGCGGCTTCCCTTTCTTCTGTGGCTCATGACAGAAACTCCCCTATCAGCTCCAGCAGCGAGAACACCACCGGCAGGCCCAGCACGAGAACCGCCAGCTTGGCAAACACTTCGATCTGCTGGGCAATGGTCTGATAGCCTGCATCCCTGCACAGGGCCGAGGAAAATTCAGCCACAAAAGTGATCCCCAGCATTTTCAGCAGCATCTCTATGTAGGCCGGAGCCAGATCAATGTAGGCTGTGATCTCGTCCAGGCGGGCCACCACCGCCGCGATCCTGTCAAGGACAGCAAAAAAGATGAGAAGGCTGATGCCGGCGCAGATATATATCCCGTATTCTGTTTTTCCACCCTTGAACTGGATGGCCAGGAGCGTTCCCGCCACCCCCAGCAGGGCAATCTGTAAAATGTCCATCTTCCATCACCTTGTCTTCCCTCGGCGTCCGCCACGCTGTCAGAGCAGAGGGCTCTACAGCGAAAACAGGCCCTGTATGGCTGCAAACAGATCATAAATGTAGGGCACGATCCAGAACAGTACAAGGAGGAGTCCCGCCAGGCTTGTGAGAAAGGCCTGCTCTTCCCTGCCGCTGTGCTTCAGCACCTGGCTCAGCACAGAGACAAGGATGCCAACTGCCGCAATTTTAAATATCAGATCTACTTCCATCTTCTCCTCCTATATGAGCAGGATTGCCAGCAGGATACCGCCGGACATGCCGAGGACCCTGTAAAGCTTTTTCTGTGTCTGCATGGTCTGCTGCATTTCCTCCATCCGCGTCTCCAGGTGCTCCGCGTACATCTGCAGGTGGGAGATCTGCATCTTCACATCCGCTGTCCCCAGGTAACGCCCCAGGGCGTACAGCCTCCTCTTCTCCCCCTCCTTCAGTGCCAGCCTGGCAAGGTGCTCTCTGGCTGTCTCCTCCCAGATACAGGGCAAAGAGCCCTCCTCCCGCAGGTCCATTTTCTCCTGCATACTGAGGAGCCAGGACCGGTAAGGCTCCTCCTGGTTTGCCGCGATGGCAAGGAAGGCCTCCGATAGAAAGGATCTGGCGTACCGGATCTCCCCCTGGAGCATGTACACGATCCTGCGGATGTCCTGCATCTGCCGGTACTCCTCCTCAAGCGTGTCCGCTGCCCGAAAGCCGAACAGAGAAGCTGTGCCGATGACAAGAAATCCGCCGGCCAGCCGGATCATCCCTCCCTCCTCACGGGCCGCCCGTACTCGTCGTATATGCCCTCTATCTGTCCTCTTCCCTCCAGGACGATGTACCGCTCAAAGCGCTTCTCGTCAATCATTTTTCTGGATACCGGCTTCTTCCTCAGCTCTTCAATGGAGGCGCCGTGCATGGTGGCGATCAGCTTACAGCCGCAGTGCATGGCGTACTCTATAGCGTGCACATCCTCCTGGGCACCTATCTCATCCACAGCGATCACCTGGGGCGCCATGGAGCGGATCAGCATGATCATGCCCTCCGCCTTGGGGCATCCGTCCAGCACGTCTGTGCGTATGCCCAGATGATTTTGGGCCACTCCCCTCCAGCAGCCCGCGATCTCTGACCGCTCGTCCACCACACCCACTGTCATGCCCTTCACAAGCTGGTTCCCGTCGGAAATCTGCCGGACCATGTCCCGCAGAAGGGTCGTCTTTCCGCATCCCGGCGGCGAGAGGATCAGGGTGTGCGCCACCCTGCCGCCCCGGACCACATAGGGCATGATCTTGTCCGCGCACCCTTCTATCTCATGGGAAATGCGGATGTTGACCGAGGAGATATACTTCAGATTTTTCACATGCCCTCCGTCCAGTATGACCTGCCCTGTCATGCCCACTCTGTGTCCTCCCTCTATCGTAATAAATCCCTGCCTCATCTCATCCTCATAGGCGTAGAGGGAGAAGTTGCTCGTGTAATCCACGGCCTCCCTCACATCTCTTGCCGTCACCACATAGGGGTGGCCCCTGCCGGGGATCCTCTCCTCCCCGCGGCACCTGATCAGCAACGGCTGACCGGTACGGAGCTTGATCTCCTGAAGCTCGTCATAATTTGTAACCTCTTTATCCAGCACCTGCCGCACCCTCTCCGGGAGGATGCTCCACACTCTTTCTTTCTGCATCTTTGTCCACCTCTTTAACCCATATATATGTTGTGGACAATCATTTATTCCTGTCAGCTTTCAAAACCCACAATAAAAAGGCATGCCTCAGAGCCCATAAAAGGGAATGAAGCATGCCTTTTTTGCATTGATAGCTTTCTGTATTCTTCTATATCCTGCGCGGTCTGTCTCTACTGCGCCACGTCCTTCATACTGAAGGAGAAGCGTCCCATCTTGTCCTTTCCGAGGCATACGACCTTCACCACATCGCCCAGGGTGAGCACGTCCTCCACCTGCTTGATGTGCTGCTTGGAGATCTTGGAAATGTGTACCATTCCCTCTTTTCCAGGAGCAAACTCAAGGAAAGCGCCAAATTCTTTGATGCTGACAACCTTTCCTTCCAGCACCTGTCCGGCCTCAAAGTCTGTGACGATGATCTCGATAAGGCGTCTCGCCCTCTCCATGGACTCGCTCTCTGTTCCGCAGATGGATACAGAGCCGTCGTCCTCAATATCGATCTTCACGCCGGTCTCCTCGATGATGGCATTGATGGTCTTTCCTCTCTGGCCAACCACATCACCGATCTTCTGGGGATCGATCTGCATCTGGATGATCTTCGGCGCATAGGGGCCCACCTCCGGTCTTGGCTCAGCGATAGTCTTTGCCATCACCTCGTCCAGGATGTAGGTTCTTGCCTTCTTTGTGGCTGCAATGGCCTCCTCGATGATGGGCCTTGTCAGTCCGTGGATCTTAATATCCATCTGGATGGCTGTGATACCCTTGTGTGTACCTGCCACCTTGAAGTCCATATCCCCGAAGAAGTCCTCCAGTCCCTGAATGTCTGTCAGCACCAGGTAATCGTCATCTGTCTCCCCTGTCACCAGGCCTGCGGAGATACCCGCAACTGCGGATTTGATGGGCACGCCCGCCGCCATCAGCGACATGGAGGAGGCGCACACGCTGGCCTGGGATGTGGAACCGTTGGACTCAAATGTCTCGGACACTGTACGGATAGCATAAGGGAACTCGCTCTCGCTGGGAAGTACAGGTATAAGCGCTCTCTCAGCCAGAGCTCCGTGACCGATCTCGCGGCGTCCCGGTCCTCTGGAAGGTCTTGTCTCACCTACAGAGTAGGACGGGAAATTGTAGTGGTGCATATAGCGCTTGGATGTCTCACGCTCGTCCAGCCCGTCCAGGCGCTGCGCCTCAGACAGAGGCGCCAGTGTAGTCACTGTGCAGATCTGTGTCTGTCCTCTCGTAAACATGGCGGAGCCGTGCACTCTCGGGATCAGATCCACCTCTGCGGAGAGGGGACGGATCTGGTCGATGGCCCTTCCGTCCGGGCGCTTGTGATCCTTCAGGATCATCTTGCGCACCGTCTTTTTCTGATACTGGTACACTGCCTCAGACAGCTTCTCCAGATACTCCTCGTTGTCTGCAAAAGCCTCCTCCAGCTTCTCTGTCACCTGGCGGATATTCTCCTCTCTTGTCTGCTTGTCGTCCGTGAAGACTGCCTCCTCCATCTCCTGGGGCGGAACCACCTTCTGGATGTCGTCAAACAGCTCCTGGGGAACGGCAAAGCTCTCATAGGAGTGCTTCGGCTTTCCGCACTCAGCAACGATGGTCTCAATGAAGGCGATGACCTTCTGGTTCAGCTCATGGGCCGCAAAGATGGCCTCGATCATCTTGTCCTCCGGAACCTCGTTTGCTCCGGCCTCGATCATGATCACCTTCTCCTTTGTGGATGCCACGGTGAGGGCCAGGTCGGAAGCCTCTCTCTGGTCTGCGGTTGGGTTGAACACGAACTCGCCGTCCACCAGACCCACCTGCGTGGTGGAGATAGGGCCGTCAAAGGGGATGTCGGAAATACATGTGGCGATGGCAGCTCCCAGCATGGCCGTCAGCTCAGGCGCACAGTCCTGATCCACAGACAGCACCAGGTTCTCCAGCGTTACATCGTTTCTGTAGTCCTTGGGGAAAAGGGGGCGCATAGGCCGGTCGATGACGCGATCTGTGAGGATGGCGTTCTCGGAAGCCTTTCCCTCACGCTTGTTAAATCCGCCCGGAATCTTTCCGACAGCGTACATTCTCTCATTGTACTCAACGCTCAGCGGGAAGAAATCAATGCCCTCCCGGGGTTTCTCAGATGCGGTTGCCGTACAAAGAACCGTCGTGTCGCCATAGTGCATGAGCACAGCGCCGTTGGCCTGCTTGGCCACTCTGTCCACATCGACACGGAGTGTTCTTCCGGCTAATTCCATTTCATACTTCTTATACATGTCATTCTCCTTTTAAAAATAGTATTCAGCCGGGGCAGGCAAAACCGAAACTACTGAAAAACATATTTGCCGGGGCAACTGTGCTTTTCAGTGGTCTCGGAATTTATCCCTGCCCACAATCTAAGTTATTATATCATAGAAATGACTGACAGGCAAGAAAAAGGGACGCCCATTTTGGGTGTCCCTCTGTATCTTGCGATCCGATTATTTTCTCAGACCAAGTCTCTCGATCAGTGCACGGTATCTCTCGATATCTTTCTTTTTCAGATAAGCGAGAAGGCCTCTTCTCTGACCAACCATCTTCAGAAGTCCTCTTCTTGAGTGGTGATCCTTCGGGTTTGCCTTGAAGTGGTCTGTCAGGTCGTTGATCCTGGCTGTCAGGATAGCGATCTGTACCTCCGGAGAACCTGTGTCTCCCTCTCCTCTTCCATACTCAGCGATGATCTGTGCTTTCTGCTCTTTTGAAATCATGTTTCATTTCCTCCTTTTTCTGATACTTGGCCAGGCATTAAGTAATGGTCGGAGTCTTCCTTTTACCGAACGCCGGCTGTTTTTTTACCACTTGCGTAGTATAGCATATGCAGATGGGAAAGTAAACACTTTTTTACTTTAAGTTTCTACTTTGAGCCGGCGAAAAACTCTCTCCCGCAGGCAATATCCATGTCCACATGGCGCTTCATCTCCTCCACGTCCCGAAACCTCTGCTCCGGACGGCGAAAGGCCCTGAGCCTGATCTTCACGCGCTTCCCGTAGGCGTTGCCGCTGTAGTCAAGGAGAAAGCTCTCCACAAGCATCCTGCCGCTGTCCGTCACCGTGGGCTTGACGCCCAGGTTGCCGATGGCGTTGTACCAGCTTCCATCCACCTCCACCTGCTCCAGATAGACGCCGTTAGGAGGGAGGAGCTTCTCCTTTGGCGGCTCCACATTGAAGGTGGGAAAGCCCAGGGTGCGGCCCAGCTGTTTTCCGTGCTCCACCGTCCCCTCCAGCTCGTAGGGATAGCCCAGGAGTGTCTCGGCCAGAGCCATGTCCCCCGCCGCCAGCGCCTCCTTCACAAAGGTGCTGCTGATCTCCCGGTCCTCGTATCGCTCCTTGTCCACCACCTCAAGCTGATAGTCGTAGATATGCTGATAGGCAGCCAGCATGTGCACGTCCCCTCTCTTCTGATAGCCGAAATGAAAATCCGTGCCCACCACCACGTAGGCTGCCTGGAAAAGTCCGGCGATCACATCCCGGATAAAATCCTCCGCGCTCATCTGGCTGAAGCTCTCGGTAAAGGGGCAGCTAACCAGATAGTCCACCTGTCCCTCCAGATGCCTCTTTCTTTCCTCCTGTGTCATCAGCACCTGGTAAGGGCGGTTCAGACGCCGGCACAGGGGCTCCATGTCAAAGGCACATACAATGCTGTTCAGCCCGTCTGCCCTGCCGTATTCTGTTACTTTCTCCACAAGCTTCTGATGTCCCTTGTGCAGGCCGTCAAATTTCCCCAGCGTCACAGCGCTCCTGCCTGCCGCGCTGAAGGTCTCCAGTCCATTTATATACTGCATTGCGATCCCTTCTTTGTCCTCTGTCCTGTCCTGCCTCTATGGGCTGAAGAACATCTTTTCATTTTTGTAAATATGCTTTTTCTGCTGATAGCGGTACAGCGCAATGAACCGGCCCCGGCTGTCGTACACGCGCACCAGCTGACCGTCCTCCCCCTCCAGAAGGCGGAGAGGATTGCCGTTGTATAAAAGAGGCTCCAGGCGCTCTGGCACGTCCAGCCTGGGACAGTCCGCGAACACGCTGTCCACAGGTATGAGATGCTCCTCAAGCGTGCCCTCCTCCCTGTACCTCTCAAGCTCCGAGAGCCTTACGCTGTCCTCTATCCTGAAATGTCCCACTCTGGTGCGCAGAAGCTCCTCCATGCATCCCCCCACGCCCAGCAGCTCCCCGATGTCATCGCAGAGGGTGCGGATGTAGGTTCCCTTGGAGCACTCCACCTCGATCCAGACCCGGGGCAGATCCATCTTCCTGATCTCTATCCTGTGAATCTGTACCTTCCGGGCTTTGCGCTCCACCGTCTTTCCCTCCCGGGCCAGTTCGTAGAGCTTTTTTCCATCTACCTTTAAGGCGGAGTACATGGGAGGCGTCTGCATATAGTCCCCCAGGAAGCTCTCCACCGCTCTTCTGACAGTCTCCTTTGCAAGTCCCGAAGTATCTCTCTCCTCCAGGCAGGCCCCGGATATATCCTGGGTGTCTGTTCTCCGTCCCAGCAGCAGTACTGCCTGATAGGTCTTGCTTTTGTCTGTCAGCACGTCGCACACCTTGGTGGCCTTTCCCAGACAGACGGGAAGGACGCCCTCCGCATCCGGATCCAGCGTCCCTGTATGCCCGACTTTTTTCTGCCCGGCAATGCCTCTCAGCCTTGCCACCACATCGTGGGATGTGTAGCCTTTCTCTTTATAAACATTGAAAATGCCGTCCAACATGCGTTATGCCTCTTCTGTCTTCGTTTCTTCCGGTTCAAGCTGGAGGGCGATCTGCCCTGCCAGGTTGTTGATCACATCGTGGACTGTGCCGGGCATGGTGCAGCCGGCCGCCTTCACGTGGCCGCCGCCTCCAAAGTAGACAGCCACCCTGCTGACATCCACCTTCTCCTTTGACCGGAGGCTGACCTTGTAGACATTTGGCTCCTGCTCATAGAGGAAAATGGCCACCTCCACGCCCTTCGTGATCCGAAGCTGGCTGACGATTCCATCCAGCTCCTTGGGTGTCACACCGTAAAATTTCATCACCGCCTGGGAGACTGAGGAGAAAATGCACTGTCCATGCATAAAGACAATGCTCTCAAGAAGCGCCCGTCCCAGGATCTGGTTCTGGGCATAGCTCTTTTCACAATAGGTCCTCTCTATGATGGATGGCGCATCCACTCCCTTCTCCAGCAGGTCCGCCGCTATGCGGAAGGTCTCCGGCCCTGCGCAGGAATACTGGAACACGCCGGTGTCGTGCACGATCCCTATGTAGAGGGCCTCCGCGATCTCCTTTGTTATCTTTTCTCTGTCCAGGAGATGGAAGACCAGCTCCGAGGTGGAGCTTGCGTCCGGCACGATATAGTTTTCATCCGCAAAGGCCTGGTTGCTGATATGGTGATCCACACAGAAGGTCTGCACCGCGCTCTCGAAGAGAGGGCCGGAGAAGCCCAGCCTCTCCGCATCTCCGCAGTCCAGACAGATAAACAGGTCGTAGGTTTTTCCCGGCTGCACCTGATGGCGGATATCCCCGGTCCCCTTCACAAAGGAGAAATGGGAGGGGATCTCCTCCAGGTACACGTCTGTCTCTATGTCTTTATAGTTGTTTCTCAAATACTGGTAAAGCCCCATGCAGGCGCCGACGCAGTCGCCGTCGGGCCGCACGTGTCCGCCTATTGCAACAGAGGTCTTTCCCTCCAGAAGTTCTGCCAGTTTATTCTGCATCCTCCGCATCTCCTTTTTGATCCATGCCTTTGGTTACGTCTGCTATCTTTTTGGACATATTGACGCCGTACTCAATGGACTGATCCAGAATGAACCGGATCTCCGGCGTGTTTCTCATGTTCAGTGTATGTGCCAGCTCCCTCCGGATATAGCCCTCCGCGCTTTTCAGGCCGGCAATGGTATCAGCCTGGGCCTTCTCGTCTCCCAGCACGCTGATGTAGGCCTTGCAGGTCTTTAAATCCGGGGCCACCTCCACAGCGACGACAGAGGTCCACGGCGCGATCCGCGGATCCTTGATGCCGCCCCTGAGGATGTTGGAGAGTTCCCTTAGCACTTCCGTGTTGACTCTTGTATTCTTAATGCTGTTCTTTCTCATAGATCTCTCTCCTTACTGCGGCAGCCAGACGGGAAGCCTATCTCGGAATCTCAACCATCTTGTAGGCCTCCACCTGGTCTCCCTCTTTAATATCATTGTAATTCTCAAAGACAAAGCCGCACTCGTATCCGGATCTCACCTCTTTGACATCGTCCTTAAATCTCTTTAAGGACGCAAGCTTGCCGTCGTAGATGACAACGCCGTCACGAATGATCCTCGCCTGACAGTCTCTCTCAAATGTTCCGTCCATCACATAGGCTCCGCCGATGGTTCCCACGCCGGATGCCTTGAAGGTCTGACGAATCTCCGCATGTCCCAGCACCTTCTCCTCGAAGACGGGATCCAGCATACCCTTCATGGCTGCCTCCACATCCTCGATGGCATTATAGATCACGCGGTACAGGCGGATATCCACTCCTTCTCTCTCAGCCGTCTCCTTGGCCACAGCATCCGGACGCACGTTAAATCCGATAATGATGGCGTTGGAGGCAGAGGCAAGGCTGACATCCGACTCGTTGATGGCTCCCACTCCTTCGTGGATGACCTTCACAACCACCTCGTCGTTGGACAGCTTCAGGAGGCTCTGCTTCAGGGCCTCCACAGAGCCCTGTACATCAGCCTTCACGACGATGCCCAGCTCTTTCAGATTGCCCTCCTTGATCTGGGTAAACAGATCGTCAAGAGACAGCTTGGATTTTGTCTCCTCCAGAAGCTTCGCCTTGTTCTGTGAAATAAAGGTGTCCGCAAAGCTGCGGGCCTCCTTCTCGTTCTTGCAGCCCACAAGGACCTCCCCCGCGTTGGGGACGTCGTTGAGACCCAGGATCTCCACCGGCATGGAAGGACCGGCCTCCTTGACCCGTCTTCCCTTGTCGTCCATCATGGCTCTCACCTTTCCGAATGAGCTGCCGGCCGCAACCGGATCGCCTACCCGGAGAGTTCCCTTCTGCACGAGTACAGTGGCAACCGGGCCTCTTCCCTTATCCAGCTGCGCCTCGATCACAAGTCCCCTTGCCCGGCGGTTGGGGTTCGCCTTCAGCTCCATCATCTCCGCAGTCAGGATGATCATCTCCATGAGGTCAGAGAGTCCCTCGCCTGTCTTGGCGGACACAGGTACGAACACTGTGCTTCCGCCCCAGTCCTCGGGGATCAGCTCGTGCTCTGCCAGCTCCTGCTTCACCCGGTCAATGTTGGCGCTGGGCTTGTCGATCTTGTTGATGGCAACGATGATCTCGACTCCCGCGGCCTTGGCATGGTTGATGGCCTCCACTGTCTGGGGCATCACGCCGTCGTCCGCAGCCACCACCAGGATGGCGATATCTGTGGAGTTGGCGCCGCGCATACGCATGGCGGTAAACGCCTCATGTCCCGGTGTATCCAGGAATGTGATCTTCTCCCCGTTTACCTCCACCACGTAGGCTCCGATGTGCTGGGTGATACCGCCGGCCTCTCTGTCTGTCACGTTCGTGTGGCGGATGGCATCCAGAAGGGAGGTCTTGCCGTGGTCTACATGACCCATGACGCAGACTACCGGAGGACGCTTCTTCATCTTCTTCTCGTCCTCCTCCTCTTCCTTGAGGAGCTCCTCGATCACGTCCACTACCTCTTCCTTCTCGCAGAGGATGTCAAACTCAAGGGCAATCTCCTCCGCTGTGTCGTAGTCGATCTCCTGGTTTACTGTGACGATCTTGCCCTGCATAAACAGCTTCTTTATGATAACAGACGGAACGACCTTCATCTTGTCTGCCAGTTCCTGGATGGTCAGCACCTCAGGGATGACGATGGACTTGATCTGCTCTTCCTGCTTCTGCTCCTTATGCTGCGGCTTCTGAAGCTGGTTCTTGGACTCCTGCTTCTTGCCCTTGCCCTTTGTCATTCTGTCGTCCTCGTCGCCGCGGTAATCCTTCTTCCTGTAATCGTCCTTGCCCTTTCCCTTTGCTCTCTGGGGCTTCTGTCCCTCCAGGGCAGGCGCGGGGATAGAGGAATTCTTTCTGGGCTGGCGGTCCTTGTTGTCGCCAAAGCGTCCGCCTCTGCTGTCACGGCTGCCCTGTCTGTCGTCTCTTCTCTCTCCCTCAAAGCCTCTGCCGGAGCGCTGTCCCGGCCTTCTGTCGCCTCTCTCGCCGCCGTCACGCCGGTCGTCTCTTCTGTCCTGAGAGGGTCTTCCCTGGGGGCGTCCGTCTCTTCTGTCGCCGCCTCTTGTCCCCTGAGGTCTGTCTGAACGTCCTGCCGGGCGCGCGCCGCCCTGGCTTCTCTCAGCTCCTCCTGCCGGACGTGTTCCTCCCTGGGCTCTCTCCGGTCTGTCGCCCTGTGGACGTCCTTCTGCCCTCTGTCTGTCGCTGTGAGCCCGCTCTGTCTGCGGCCTCTCCGGGCGTCCTGCCGGGCGCGCCCCTCCCTGGGCTCTCTCCGGTCTGTCGCCCTGTGGTCTTGCCCCCGGACGTCCTGCCTGCGGTCTCTCCCCGGGTGCTGCCGGACGCGCGCCGGCTCCCTTCTGTCCCTGAGCCCTTCCCTGGCGCATCAGGTTCTTTCCGTCGCGGCTGTTCTGAGGACGGAAGACATGGACAATGTTCCTCTTCCTGGGAGCCTCTTCCTTCTTTGGAGCCTCCTCCTTCTTCTTTCCAAATGCCTTTCTCAGCATCTGAGTCTCCTCTTCCTCCAGGGAGCTCATATTGCTTTTTACTGTTATATTTTTCTCTGCCAGAAACTCCATCAGCTCCTTGCTGGATCTGTCGAGCTCCTTGGCAAGCTCATACACTCTAATTTTCGACATGCAAATACCTCCTCTATGCAGCATCATTATCTTTCCGTATCCAGATGTTTCATGATCCCTTTTGCAAACCCGGCGTCCAGGACTGCCAGAGATGCCCGGAATTCTTTTCCCATGGCGTGGCCAAGCGTATCCTTATCCGCATAAAAACAGATGGGCACCTTGTAATACTCGCACATATTCCGGAATTTTTTCTTTGTATTATCCGACGCATCCCCGGCGACGATCACAAGCGCGGCTCTTCCTGTCTTTACTTCTTTCTCCGTACAGAACTCTCCGCTTGCCGTCTTTCCCGCCTTGGTCGCCAGTCCGATCATGGACAGGGCTTTACTTTGACTCAATCTCTCTCATCTCCCTTTCCAGCATCTCGTAGACATCCTGCGGGATTGCCTGCTTGAATGACCGCTCCAGCCCCTTCTGCCTGATGGCCTTTGAGAGGCACTCAGAGGAAGGGCAGATATAGGCTCCCCTGCCGTTCTTCTTTCCGGTGGCATCCAGCAGGAACTCTCCTTCCTGGGTCCTGATAATGCGCAGCATCTCTTTTTTACTCTTCATTTCCTGGCACCCCACGCATTTGCGCATGGGAACTTTTTTATTATTGCTCAAATAATCACCTATTCTTCTGTCTCGTGGAATTCTATGTCATCCTGGCCTTCGCTGTACGGCTCATCCTCCTGGTCATAGCCGTCGCCGTACTCCTCATCCTCTTCGCCGTAGCCGTCCTCTTCATAGCCGTAGTCATCGTAGTTCTCACCATAGCTGTCATCGTAAGCCTCATCGTAGCCGTCCTCGTATACTTCCTCCTCGTATACGCCTTCGCCCAGCTCCATGTAGTTCTCCGGGAGCTCGCCGGACTCGATGGCCTGTGTCTCGCTCTTGATATCGATCTTGTAGCCTGTCAGTCGTGCTGCCAGCCTTGCGTTCTGTCCCTCTTTGCCGATGGCCAGGGAGAGCTGATAATCCGGCACGATGACGCTTGCTGTCTTCTCATCGGGATCAGCCATAACAGAGATAACCTTTGCCGGGCTCAGGGCATTCTCGATCAGGATACCCGGGTTTTCATCCCAGTTGATGATGTCGATCTTCTCACCTCTCAGCTCATTGACAATAGCGTTTACTCTGGCTCCGTTCATGCCGACGCAGGCGCCCACCGGATCCACATCCGGATCATTGGACCAGACAGCGATCTTTGTACGGCTTCCCGCCTCACGTGCGATGCTCTTGATCTCCACGATGCCGTCCTTCACCTCGGTAACTTCAGCCTCAAAGAGACGCTTCACCAGCTCAGGATGGGTACGGGACACCAGGATCTTCGGTCCTTTCGTCGTATTCTTAACCTCCACAACGTACAGCTTGATACGCTCTGTGGGCTTGAACACCTCGCCTTTTACCTGCTCGTTCTCTGTCAGCATAGCATCCGCCTTGCCCAGGTTGATGCTGATGTTCTTTCCGACATAGCGCTGCACGATACCGGTCACGATATCTTTCTCTTTTTCAAAATACTGGTCGTAGATCACCTTTCTCTCTTCCTCGCGGATCTTCTGGAGGATCAGGTTCTTGGCGTTCTGCGTTGCGATACGGCAAAAAGATTTGGACTCTACCGGGATCTGGACCACATCGCCCAGCTCATATTTGCTGTCAATATTCTTTGCGTCCTCAAGGCTGATCTCTTCTACCTTGTCTTCCACTTCCTCAACAACCGTCTTCTCCTGGAGAAGTTTGTAATCACAGGTCTCTCTGTCCATGATGACCTTGATGTTGTCTGCCTTTCCAAAATGGTTCTTGCAGGCATTGATGAGAGAATTCTCAATGGCATCCATCAGCGTATCTTTGCTGATATCCTTCTCCTTTTCCAAAATATTCAACGCTTCCAGTAATTCTGTGTTCATGTGTCTTTCCTCCTAAATTAAAAATCGAATGACAGACGAATAAGCGCGATATCGCCTTTCTCAAATGTTTTTAAGCTTCCATCTTCCATTTCTATCGTTACAGTGTCCTTATCATAATCCTTCAGGATCCCGGTGAATTCTTTCCTCTTATCCACCATCCGGTACGTGCGGACATCCACCTCCTGGCCAAGGCTCCTCTTGAAATCCTTCTCCTTTTTCAGCGGGCGTCCAAGTCCCGGCGAGCTGACCTCCAGGATGTAGGCCTCGTCAATAAAGTCCTTCTCGTCCAGTATATCTGACAGCTCTCTGCTGACCATCTCACAGTCATCCACATTGATACCGCCCGGCTTGTCGATATAGGCCCTCAAGTACCAGTTGCCGCCCTCCTTGACATACTCTACGTCCACCAGTTCAAATCCGTTCCTCTCCATAATAGGAAGAAGGATTTCCTCGGTCTTCTGTTCATACGCTTCTCTCTTCGCCAATGTAAAACCTCCTATCGTACCTGTGCGCCTCCCCGGCGCTGATAAAGACATAGATCCAGCGGAAAATATATGAAAAATGGAAAAGCTCCCTATCATATAAAGAAGAGTGAACTTTCGTCCACTCTTCTGCCGCATGCTTATGTAACTGGCATATAGTATAGCACTCCTTTTTCGGGAAATCAAGGGGTTTTACACAGATTTTTCCTAATCATCCCCGGTTTTTCACTCCCTGGGTGTCTCTCTTCCCGATCCGCAGCCGGTTCAGGGCCACTTCCTTCTCCCTGTAGATGGCCTTCGGGTCCTCCCCGTCCTCAAAGAGATAGGCGGCCTCCAGCTCGTCGTTCTTCCGAAGCTTGATGCCCCGGACGCCGACGGCGCCCTTCTTCTTCTCGGAGACCTCCTCCGCGTGGAAACGCAGGAAATAGCCGTCCTTTGTCTGCAGCACCACGTACTGGTTGTCGTTGATCACAGCCACAGCGACAAGGGCATCTCCCTCCTGCAGCTTGGTGGCGGCTATGGTCCGCTTGGACACCTGGAACTCGGTTCCGGCCACCTTCTTGACCATTCCCTGCCTTGTGGCAAAGAAAAGCAAGGCAAAGCGCATCTGCTCCGCGTCGCACATGTAGACGATCTCCTCGGCGGTGCTGTCAAAGTTGCTCATATTGTCTATGGGCTGGCCCTTATCCCGGAATTTTCCGTAGGGCACATCCAGCACCTTCACCTGGTGCATTTTTCCCGTATCTGTAAAGATACAGATTTTTCCTGTGTTGAGGCAGGTCAGGACAAACTTGTTCTCGCTGTCCGCTGCCTCCCGGTTTCTCTCATAAGTGGAGGTGTCCACGCATCTGGCGTAGCCAAAGCGGTCCATAAGGAAGACTACCTCCTGCTCCTCGATCTTCTTCTCCTCAAAGACTGCCTCTTCCCCGTTTTCCACGACGGTTCTGCGGGGCACGGCAAACTCCTTTTTGAAGGCGTCCAGCTCCTGGATGATCACGTCCGCCATGGAGTCGTAATTGTTCAGAATGTCCTCATACCGGGCAATGTTGGCAAGCGTCTCCTCGTGCTCCTTCATAAGGGCATCGATCTCCAGTCCGATGAGCCGGTACAGGCGCATCTGCAAAATAGCGTCCGCCTGCCGCTCCGTAAACCGGAGCATGGAGGCCATCTTTTTCGAGATCTTTGACTTGAACGTGATGTTCTCCGTGATCCCCTGGGTGAGGCAGGCCTTGGCGTCCTGGACATTCCGGCTGCCCCGGAGGATCTCGATGATCAGGTCAATAACATCGCAGGCTTTTATGAGACCTTCCTGGATCTCTTTTTTCTCCAGCTCTTTTGCCAGGAGAGTCTTATATTTTCTGGTGGCCAGCTCAAACTGGAAATCCACGTGGTGTTCGATGATCTTCTTAAGGCCCATGGTCTCCGGGCGCCCGTCCGCCACAGCCAGCATGTTGACGCCGAAGGTGTCTTCCAGTCTGGTCTTCTTGTAGAGCATGTTGGTCAGGTTTTTGACATCCGCGCCCTTCTTCAGCTCAATAACAATGCGGATACCTTCCTTGGAAGACTGGTTGGAGATGTCCACAATATCCCCCGTCTTCTTCGTCTCCACAAGGGCGCACACATCATTGAGGAACTTTCCGATGCCGGCGCCGATCATGGTGTAGGGGATCTCTGTGATGACAAGGCGCTGCTTGCCGCCTTTCATGTCCTCCACTTCCACTTTGCCCCGGATCTTGATCTTGCCCACACCGGTCTCGTAGATATTCAGAAGGTCGTCTTTGTTTACCACGATGCCCCCTGTGGGGAAATCCGGACCTTTCACATATTTCATCAGCTGTCTTGTGCTGATATCATCGTTTTTCATATAGGCTTTCACCGCATCGATGACCTCGCCCAGATTGTGGGGGGGGATGCTGGTAGCCATGCCGACGGCAATTCCCTCCGCCCCATTGACCAGAAGGTTGGGAACACGCACCGGCAGCACTTCCGGCTCTTTCTCCGTCTCATCAAAGTTGGGGACAAAATTGATAACGTCCTTGTCCAGATCCTGGAGGAACGCCATCTGGGTAAATTTGGCAAGTCTTGCCTCAGTGTACCTCATGGCAGCCGCCCCGTCTCCTTCTATGGAGCCAAAGTTGCCGTGGCCGTCCACAAGCACCATGCCCTTCTTGAAGTCCTGGGCCATGACCACCAGGGCCTCGTAGATGGAGCTGTCCCCGTGAGGGTGGTATTTACCCATGGTATCTCCCACGATACGGGCGCATTTTCTGTAGGGCCTGTCCCATCGGATGCCCAGCTCATGCATATCGTAGAGAGTACGTCTCTGGACAGGCTTCAGCCCGTCCCGCACATCCGGGAGAGCCCTGGCAATGATCACGCTCATGGCGTAGTCGATATATGATTTTTTCATCAGATCAGAGTATTCTGTCCGTATGATCTGTTCTTCCGGCATATCTCTTTACTCCCTTCTATATGTCAAGTTCAGCCTCTGTGGCATTGTCGTAGATAAACGCACGCCTCGGCGGAACCTCGTTGCCCATGAGCATCTCTGTCACACTGGAAGCCATGCGGGCGTCCTCGATCTCCACAAGCTTCAGGATGCGGGTCTTAGGGTTCAGCGTTGTCTCCCAGAGCTGCTCCGCGTCCATCTCTCCCAGTCCCTTGTACCTCTGCAAAGTAAAGGGGCCGTCGTGGGTCTTTCTGTATCGCTCCAGCGCCTTGTCATCGTAGAGGTACTCCTCCTCCCCCTTTTTGGGCATAGCCTTGTAGAGGGGCGGCATGGCGATATACACATGTCCCTCGTAGATGAGCTCCGGCATGAAGCGGTAAAAGAGCGTCAGAAGCAGGGTGGAGATATGCGCTCCGTCCACATCCGCATCGGCCATAATAATGATCTTGTCGTATCTCAGCTTGGAAATGTCAAAATCGTTTCCGTACCCTTCCGAAAATCCGCAGCCAAAGGCATTGATCATGGTCTTGATCTCCGCGTTGGCCAGGATCTTGTCAATGCTGGCCTTCTCCACATTCAGGATCTTTCCCCGGATGGGAAGAATGGCCTGGAACATTCTGTCTCTGGCCGTCTTCGCCGAGCCCCCGGCAGAGTCCCCCTCCACGATAAAGATCTCGCATTTGGAGGCGTCCCTGCTCTCACAGTTGGCCAGCTTTCCGTTGCTGTCAAAGGAATATTTCTGCTTTGTGAGAAGGTTCGTCTTTGCCCTCTCCTCCGTCTTCCTGATCTTGGCCGCCTTCTCCGCGCAGGAAAGGACCTTTTTCAGGTTGTCCAGATTTCTGTCAAAATACCGGACGATCTCGTCGCCTGTCACCTTGCTGACTGCCTTGGCGGCATCCGGATTGTCCAGCTTAGTCTTTGTCTGTCCCTCAAATCTTGGATCCGGGTGCTTGATGGAAATGATGGCAGTCATGCCGTTGCGGATATCCGCCCCGGTAAAGTTGGCGTCCTTCTCCTTCAGAATACCCAGCTCTCTGGCATACTGGTTCATAACTGTGGTGAAGGTTGTCTTAAAGCCGGTCAGGTGGGTTCCCCCCTCTGCATTGTAGATGTTATTACAAAATCCCAGCACATTCTCGTGAAATTCATTGACGTACTGGAAGGCCGCCTCCACCTCGATTCCGTCAGCCTCTCCTTTAAAGTAGACCGGCTCGTGGACCGCCTCCTTCTTCTCGTTCAGCTCCCGGATAAATCCAAGGATGCCGTCCGGCTCGTGGTAGGTGATCTTCTCCGGCTCAGCCCCCCGCTTGTCTTCATATATAATAGTAAGGGATGGATTGAGGTAGGCGGTCTCGTGCATACGGCTCTTGACCTCCTCCCCCCGGAATCTGGTCTTCTCAAAGATGGTGTCATCCGGGAGGAAATTCACCTTAGTCCCTGTCCTTTTCGTTTTTCCAATTTTGGGAAGAAGGCCGTCCTCCAGCTCCACCACCGGAATTCCTCTCTCGTAGCGGTCATGGTGGATATAGCCGTCCCTGCTGATCTCCACATCCATATAGGCAGAGAGGGCGTTGACTACCGATGAGCCCACGCCGTGTAGACCGCCGCTTGTCTTGTAGGCGGAGTCGTCAAATTTTCCACCGGCATGGAGAGTCGTGTAGACAAGTCTCGCTGCCGGGACGCCTTTCGCGTGCATACCCACAGGGACGCCGCGCCCGTTGTCGCTGACCGTACAGGATCCGTCCTTCTCCAGTGTGACCCGGATTTCACTGCAGTAGCCGGCCAGATGTTCGTCCACTGAGTTGTCCACGATCTCGTAGATCAGGTGGTTCAGCCCCTTTGTGGAGACGCTTCCTATATACATGCCCGGGCGCTTCCGGACCGCCTCCAGTCCCTCCAGCACAGCAATGCTGTCTGCATCATACGTGTTTTTGTTCGCCATGTTGCTCCTAATCCTTCCTCTCCAATTTCTGGTATTTTTCTACGCACTGTTTCAATATTAGCACAAAATGTAGGGGCTTGCAAACAGAAAAAGGGCGCTTACCCCACCAGCACTGTGTGCAGCAGGTCCGCCAGCACCTCCATGGCGTTTCTCATCTCCTCCACCGTGTTGGTCTGGGCCCCCGCCTCCACAAGGAGGCTCTTGGGCTTAAAGTGCATGTTATAGCGGTATCCTCTCAGGTAGATCCGCCTGGTAAATCCCGGGTACTCATTGTTGGCTGCCACCTGCATCTGCAGAGAGAAAGCCAGGTTATCCTGTATGTACGGATTGGCCAGATAGTCGATCTCCCCGTTGGCTCTGGTCTTACTCAGCCCGTTAAAAAACATGATCTGAGCAGTGGGTTTCCCGTTCACCTCTGTCACCAGATGGGTTCCCTCGTTCACCCCATCTCTGTGCAGGTCGATCACAACCTCAATGCTCGGGTTTTCATCCAATATCTTCTGAAGATCCGGCTTTGCCAGGTCATAGGCAAGGCTCCTGTCCAGCTTCCCGTCTATCAGGTCGTAGACAGCTGTATGGTGCATGGTGGGAATGTGATACGTGTCGTTTAGGAGCGCAGTCAGATAATCCCCGATCCCCACGATGGAGGTGGACGCATCCCCCTCCACCGAATCGGCGAACATCTCCTGGGAGTGCGTGTGGTAGATCAGGATCTTCGGCCCCTCCGTGCTCTGGTCTATCTTCATATTTTTGCTCAGGAGCTCTGCCCCGTTCAGCTCATCCGGCCGGATCATAGTGGTGCTGTCCACTGTGTAAAAATTGCCGATCAGATAGTCAAAGCTGCTCATCTTTTCTATGGAAGTATCAATCGGTGTCCCCGAGGTATGTATGGTCGTCTGGTCAGAGTCGTCTGTGCCGCTGACCAGAGTGCCGTCGGCGCCCACCTCATTTTCATCACTGGCCTGCTGGGACAGGATCATCTGGTAGGTTGCCGCATCCTCCACATCGGTCTCCTCACTCTCCTGCCCATCCACGTAGGTGCCGATGGGGGCCAGAAGACTGATGCCCTTCGCCAGCAGATCCGCTGCGGAGAGCTCCGCCCCGTTCTCTATGTAAAAGGCTCCCGGCAAAAACATTTTCTCCGAGTTCCCCAGAAGGGCCTCCGCCAGATGTCCTCCCACGCTGCCCACAGGACGAAATCCTGCCTGTACTGACCCGTAGGCGGTCAGCAGAAGCAGGATCACCCCGATTCCTATTCTGTTTAATCTCCATCTCTTTCTCAACAGCTCTTCCACCTGCTCGTCTCATATTCTCCGGTCCATTCTGCCGCTTTTACACTATATGAGATTTCCGCCTGCATTATGCGAAAAGCCGGTTCAGTGCCTCTGATATAGTGAAGCTGATCCGCTTGACTGTCTCGTCCACATCCTTCGGCGTCACAAACATGCCGTTCAGGTGCGGGGCAATCAGCTCCTTGACAAGCTCATACTTTTCGGCCGCATTGTACCCCTGGAGAACAACCCCCACGCCCTTCATAGTCTCCGAGCGCTCCATCTGGGCGATCAGGTTTTCCATGGCGTCGCCTACGATCGTGGCGGCGTCCACCACTGTGGGTACACCGATAGCGACGACCGGGACTCCTACCGTCTCCTCTGTGATAGCGCTTCTCTGATTCCCGATCCCTGAGCCCGGACTGATCCCTGTGTCTGAGATCTGCACGGTCCGGTTCAGCCTCCTGGAATTCCTGGCCGCCAGCGCATCGATGGCGATGACCGCGTCCGGCTTTGTCTCTCTCACCACGCCCCTTATGATCTCCACAGTCTCCATCCCGGTCTGTCCCATGACCCCGGGCACAATGGCGCTCAGAAGCCGCACCTGGTCCTTCCCCATGGCATATTTGCCGTACTCCTTCACGATGTGCCTGGTAATGTTCAGATTGTCCGCCACATAAGGCCCCAGCGCATCCGGCGTCACCTGTCGGTTTCCAAGGCCGACCACAAGGACAGAGTAATCCTCTTTCCCCATATCAAGAAGCCGCCTGAGAAAGCGGAGGATCTCCTCCGAGACCTCCCTGTGGTATCCCTCGTCCGGCACTGCCAGCTCCGGGGCCTCCAGGGTAATGTAGGTCCCTACCGGCTTTCCCATCGTCCTGGCTCCGTTTTCCGTCTCGATCCTGACAGTCGTGACTTTGATGTCCCTCTCCTCATCATACTTTTCCTCCAGCACCACCCCGGAAATTTCCACATTGTCCGCCTCAAAGCGCTCCTTCTGTTCCAGGGCCAGGTCTGTTCGGATACTGTACTTCTCGATCATGTCTGATAACCTCACTTCAGTCTTTTGGTTTACCGATAGTTTTTGCAATATTTTCAGAAATATGTATTGACATCCGGGAAACCTTGGCATAAAATACAATAGTATGTTTCGTTAGAACGTCCGTGTCCGGCTCTAACGAACGGTCATCGATTAATTCGAAATAGTTTTAATGGAGGTGGACAAGTTGGCTAACATCAAATCTGCTAAAAAAAGAATTTTAGTAAACGAAACAAAGGCTGCTAGAAATAAGGCAATCAAATCTAAAGTTAAGACCTGCGTAAAGAAAGTTGAGACAGCCGTTGCGCACAAGGATGCCGCTGCTGCTGCAGAAGCTCTGAGAGTTGCTACAATCGAGATCAACAAAGCAGGAAGCAAGGGTGTTTATCACAAGAACACTTGCGCAAGAAAGATTTCCCGTTTAGCAAAAGCTGTTAACGGAATTGCTTAATAATAAAGTGAAGACAAAAAAGACAACCATACCGTCAGTGGTTGTCTTTTTTTGTCCTCAAAAATCTCTCTGAAACCGCTTAGAGAGCCGAGTATCCGTAGCTGTTTACAAAGGCGTCTACCTTCTTCCCAGCCGCACACATGGGGCAGTCGCCGTCAGAGTACTTCTCGTACCCCAGCACTTCTTTCTGGGTAAACACCGCGTTGATGTCCATCCCCGCCACCTTGGAGACAAGGCTGAAAGCGGCGCAGATGCCGTTTACTATCCCGCCATAGTAGAGAACGCTCTCTATGGACTGCATCATAGTTTTTCCCGTTGTGATAAGACCTGCAACGATCAGGATCCTCTGGCCGTCGATCATGCGCTTCGTGTTGTCCCGAAAGATCATCTGGCCGGCCCTGTCTGTCTCCGGTGTGACAACGGAAATATTTTTTCCTGTGTTGATGGAGACGGTTCCGGGCCTGGACAGAATGTCCGCAATAAATGTTCCCACCACTTCCATGCCGTCCAGACACACGATCGTGTCGATCTCGGTGGATGCCAGATAGGGCTCAGCCATCACCTTGGCAGTCTCTCTGGCATTGTTGCACCTGGACTTCATGGTGGACAGGTCAATATATGTATTGACGTGTGAATGTGTGGTAACAAAATGCCCCTTCATGATTTTTACGCGCGCCTTCGGATTTTTCCATGAGCGCAGATCCTCAAAATTCGTATCCATTACACAATTCCTCCCTTCTGCCGCGGGCAGTTTTTTCTTTTTTTCTGCTAGTTCATATTTTAGCACAAATTAGCAAAAAATGGAATGTTGTCAGATATATTTTTGTATAGATTTTGTTCGGTACTCTTTAGTGAAAAAGGCTATCTAAATATACATCCCTGGGAACCGCCAGAAAACGGACAAATAAATCCGTCTCATACCAGGGCGGGAGCAGGAAACGGCCAAAGAGAACAAACAGAAGGACAACAGCCGCCGCAATATACCCGGCCTTCCCTTCCTTCTTCTCTTCTGCCTCTCCCGAAAATTCATAGTATCTGTACTGGTCCGGCGTATATTTTTTCAGCATAGCGCGCAGCCTGTCAAATTGTTCCGGGTCGTTGCCTTTTTCATATGTAAAAACGCGTCCCACCCTCAGTTTCTCTTCTGTCTCGATGACAGGCCCGATATTGTCATACGGATAAAAAATGCCAGTCATCTGATCACAAATCCCCTCTTTGCCAAGACGGTATTCCTTTGCGGCATATTCATCCCGCTTTCTAATTGCCTCATAGAACGAAGGTATGCCGCACAGCCGGAGGAAGGCCCACATCAGACCACGCAGCGCCTGGCTATATCCAGTCAGAGCCAGACCTAACAGAGTGGCAAAGACAGCTAAAATGTGGGAAAAGTCTCCGCTTTCAAAGTAAGAAATCACGACTCCCATCGCGGTTATGGCCACTCCCCCTGCTATGAATGTCTGATCTTCCTTTATCTCCATTTCCCTTGTGAACCGGGCTGTATAGGCCCGAACCGCTTTCTTTGCCTCATCTGTGCGCAGCTTTCCACGGATCTTTGTCCACGTATCGCTGGAAATGGCCGGGATAGAGACTGAGATCTCCTCCACTTTTTCTTCTCCCTCCCGCACATATCTGTCCGGGCAATAGATTTTCGATAGTGTCTCCAGCTTTTCCATGCTCTCAAAGTCCAGATATTTTTTCAGAAATGTCTTTTCTCCCCTGTCCAACAGAATATGAAAAGCATCCCTCTCTTCGAGTATCTCCTTCACACCTTCATACGGGATATCTTTTGCTTCTCCTGTTTTCTTGGAGAAAAGACATATCCCTTCTTCTGAAAATGTCAGTATGCAGTCCTCCTGCTGTGCGCGTTCCATGCATCGGCATATCTTCTCCTGCCTCTTTCTCGCCTTCCGCCTGGCATATAAAAAGCCGACAAGGACGGGGAGAAGAGAAAGGATGAGCGAAAACACAAAATATCTCGCTTTGTAAAAGTAAAGATCTTCTCTGGGTATCTCAAGCCACTGGTCCACGCTCAAAAGAAATGGAACTACCGGGAAAAAAATCATATGGGCAATGTCGACAGGCTTCTTTAAATTTTCACTCTGCTCCCTCAGATTGTCCGGTATCTCACTGTAAATAATTTTGTTCTCCATATAATATATCCCCCTCTTTTTCTCTATGATATAATCAAACCATGAGAAACTCAATACTAGATTTTTTATAAAATATGAGGGGTCAATATGAACAGACAGAAAACACAAAGACATTTAAAGAGGCGCGTCCTCCCCGCCCTGCTCGCCGCTCTTCTCTCCTCCCTGCTCCTCGCCTCCTGTACCACCATTGACAGCGATGTGTCCGGCGAGGAGGAGGTGCTGGACTACGTCCGCTCCGTCTGCCCGGACGAGGAGTTTGAGCTGGTCTCATCAGAGCAGGTGGAGGACCGTCCCAAAAATGTAGAGTACACCTTCCGCTCCAGGGAGCGGGATCTCACATTCACAGCCAACAGCTATCTGAAAAACGTCACGATTGACGGGAGCAGCACAATTCTTTACTCAAAGGAAATCTCCTGCACCTACGTGTCGGAGATCCATGACCTCTATTACGACAGGGCCGTCCGTATCCTGGAGGAGCTTCCCACCTACGACGACGGGTGGATCGGGCTTCTCTCCTTTGACGATCTCGGGCAGGTCGCTGAAGTCATGGCCCGCGCGGGGGATGTTTACCGGGAGGAGCTGGCCTACAATGACGAGGACTTTCTCTGGAACAATCCCCTGACAAGCGTGCACCTGGCCTGGTACCCTTCGCAGGAGGATATGGAAGCCCACCAGAGCTGGATCAACATGGCGGACTTTGGGATCAACGGACTCAGCTCTCAGGAGGAGCTGTACCAGCGGCTTGCCGATGAGTATGCACAGATGTGCGTGGACAACCAGTTGGACGAGTTAGCCGCTATCCCCGAGGAATACACCCGCGGTAAGCACATGACCAGACTGGACTCGATTTATCTGGACGGTAAAAAAATGACCTACAACAGCCAGGAGGACTCCGTCAACCAGTGGTCCCTGATCACGGATCGTTTCTGCTACTGCTGGTACAGCCAGGAGACCGGCTCCTACATGCTTCCATGCGATATCGGATATGTCACCGACTCCGCCAGCGTGCCTCTGATCGTGCGGGAGTATGTCAGTGCCCTGGGCGGCAGCTACTGCCTGGAGCCGGAGGAGGGACTGTGGCTGTCATCCTGGAAGATCGGAGACGACACCTGGCAGATGGAGAGCCAGTTCTCCGATAATGAGATCACGGAATTCAACGTGATGAAAAATGGAGAGCCTCTAAACCTTCCCTTTGTCACCGCAGACGAGGACACGGAGGTGGGTGCCCGCTTCTGCGTCGGCCTGAAGGTCGAGGATTTCGCCGGGCTCTTTGACCTGGACTATCGCATAGACGAAAGCACCAAGCGGATCGACTTCTATTCGTAGGCGCATAACGCATCTAGTCAAGACCACCGGCTTAGCCGGTGGCTTGCTTTGACCCTATAAGGGTCTTTTACCGGCACTGGAGTCTAAAGACTCATCGATTTGGTTCGCCAATCGCAACATCATTTTCTTACTTGAGCCCTAAAGGGCTCTTCTTATCTGTTTTGCTTTACTGGCTCACCCGTGAACGGGTCTATATACTCTTTCAGTGTCATTTGATCATATTCCAGATCTTCCTGTAGCTGATTGGCTATATATTCCTCTATTTTCTTCGCATTTTTCCCTACCGTATCTACGTAGTATCCTCTGCACCAGAAATGTCGGTTCCCATATTTATATTTCAAATTGGCATGCCGCTCGAATATCATTAGTGTACTTTTCCCTTTCAGATACCCTACAAAATACGATACACTCGTGCTTGGCGGAATTTCTACCAGCATATGGACGTGATCTGGACATATCTCTGCTTCTATAATTTTTACGCCTTTCCTCTTGCATAACATACTTAGGATATTGGCTATATCCTGTTTTATTTTTCCATATGCTACTTTTCTTCTATACTTCGGTGCAAAAACTATATGATACTTACAATTCCATCTGGTATGTGATAGACTATTACTATCCATATGGATACCTCCTTTGTTTTTAATGCGGTTGGCGAACCTGCATTAATTATAACATTGGAGGTTTTTCTGTAAGCTGAAGCATCCTTATCCACTTGCATAGCAAGTGGTTTTTTGGTTTTCTAACCCTCCGTTTTTCGGAACCCGAAAAACTCCGGGCCAGAAAACAGGCCCTTGGCCTAACAAAAAAAGGCATCCTCCGGAGCTTCCGCTCCGTAAGATGCCTTTTCTTCATCTCTTTTATATATGTAGGATTTCTGATTAGTTGTTGATCAGCTTGTCCTCGCCGTTCCAGCTGTAAAGCTTTCTGATCTCTTCTCCGACCTTCTCTGACGGATGCTCTGCAGCCAGCTTTCTCATGGCCTTGAAGTGAACCTGACGTCCGGCGTCTGACATATCCAGCAGGAACTCTTTTGCGAAGGAGCCGTCCTGGATATCGGAGAGGATCTTCTTCATAGCCTTCTTTGTATCCTCTGTGATGATCTTCGGTCCTGTGATGTAATCACCGTACTCTGCTGTGTTGGAGATGGAGTATCTCATTCCGGCAAAGCCGCTCTGGTAGATCAGGTCTACGATCAGCTTCATCTCGTGGATACACTCAAAGTATGCGTTTCTCGGATCATATCCTGCCTCGCACAGTGTCTCAAATCCAGCCTGCATCAGAGCGCATACGCCGCCGCAAAGAACAGCCTGCTCACCGAAGAGGTCTGTCTCTGTCTCAACACGGAAGGTTGTCTCCAGAAGTCCGGCTCTTGCTCCGCCGATAGCCAGTCCGTAAGCCAGTGCACGGTCCCAGGCCTTTCCTGTTGCGTCCTGCTCAACAGCGATCAGGCAGGGAGTTCCTTTTCCAGCCTGGTACTCGCTTCTTACTGTGTGGCCCGGAGCCTTCGGAGCGATCATAGTAACATCCACGTTCTTCGGCGGCTTGATGCATCCGAAATGGATGTTGAAGCCGTGTGCGAACATCAGCATGTTGCCCTCTTCCAGGTTCGGCTCGATGTCCTTCTTGTACATATCAGCCTGCTTCTCATCGTTGATCAGGATCATGATCACGTCAGCCTGCTTTGCGGCCTCTGCTGCTGTGTATACCTTAAATCCCTGTGCCTCAGCCTTGGCCCAGGACTTGCTTCCCTCGTAAAGTCCTACGATGACATCGCATCCGGACTCTTTCAGGTTCAGCGCGTGGGCATGTCCCTGGCTTCCGTATCCGATGATTGCGATCTTCTGTCCTTCCAGTGCTGATAAATTACAGTCTTCCTGGTAAAAAATTCTTGCTGCCATTTTTACATTCCTCCTAAAATATAATCTTTATATTGTTAAAGGCTTTAGTCCTTTAGCATGCACATTTTACTTGGCGCCGTCGTCCGGGTTCCATGTCCTCTTCTGTCCGTTCTCGTCAATCACAGTGATGTTCTTGACTCCTCTGGACAGTCCGGTAATTCCGGTTCTCGCCAGCTCCAGTATCTCATAGCCGTCAAGGAGATTTAAGAAAGCCTCCAGCTTGGACTGATTTCCTGTCAGCTCCAGCATCAGGGACTCCTTCTCCACATCCACCACCTTGGCCCGGAAAATATCTGCCACGGAGATGATCTCCGCCCTCTGGGCCGCGTTAGCTCTCACCTTCACCATGATCAGCTCGCGGTAAACGGACTCGCCCTCTTTCAGCACCTTGATCTCAATGACATCCTCCAGCTTGCGTACCTGCTTCTCGATCTGAGAGAGGATCAGCTCGTCGCCACTTGACACGATCGTAATTCTTGTAAAGCGGGGATCAGCGGTCACACCTGCGGTAATGCTGTCAATACTGTAGCCCCGCCGGCTGAAAAGTCCTGAAATTCGACTCAGCACACCCGGCGTGTTGTCAACCAGCAGTGAAAATACCCTATTCATATCTGCACCTCTTTTCATTTGATTTTTTCAAAAACAGAGTGCGTTCTGTTTTTTTATAATAGCAATTCTATATAGTTTTGTCAAGCAGTTTCCAGAAACTTTTATTTTCAGGAAATTTTGCTTCCGTAAATCCTACTTCTGCCCCTCTATTTTCTCGGCCAGCTCTGTCAGATAGACCCACCGTTCCATCTTCTCGTCCAGCTCTGCCTGCGCCTGCTCCTTTTTCTCCATCAGCTCCCCAAGCTTTGCCGAGTTGGTAGCGTTGGCCATAATCTCCCCGTCCAGCTCCTCCAGCTTCTCCTCCAGGGCCGCTATGTCCTCATCAATGGTCTCGTACTCTCTCTGTTCTTTGTAGGAGAATTTGAGCTTTGCGTTCCTGTGCTGCTTCCAGTCCTTCGCCCCGCTTTTATCCTGTGCTTCTGCCTCGCTCTTCTTTCCCGGAGCCTGACTGTGGATCCCGGCGGAAATCTCCTCCCGCCCCTTTGTCTCGATGTAGTCCGTATAGCCTCCCTCATACTGTCTGAGAGCTCCTCCTCCGCAGAACTCAAAGATCCGGTCCGCCACATTGTCCAGGAAATACCGATCATGAGAGACAGTCACTACGATCCCTGTAAAGGCGGACAGGTAGTCCTCCAGGATCGTCATGGTGGGGATGTCCAGGTCGTTGGTGCACTCGTCAAGGACGAGGAAATTGGGGTTTGACTGCAGGATCCCAAGCAGATAAAGGCGCTTCTTCTCTCCGCCGGACAGCTTTCCGACCGGAGAATACTGCATTTCCGGCGTAAAGAGAAAGCGCTCCAGCATCTGGGAGGCGCTTATCCTGCCCTCCTTTGTCTGCACATACTCGCCTATATCCTTCACATAGTCGATGACTCTCTGCTCTGTGTCCATCTGGGGCAGCTCCTGGGAGAAATAAGCTATCCGCACAGTCTCCCCCACTTCCACCTGTCCGCCATCCGGCTCCACCTCCCCGGCAATGATCTTCAGCAGGGTGGATTTTCCGCAGCCGTTGGGCCCCACGATCCCCACCTTCTGATTTTTCAGGAAAATGTAGTCAAAATCCCGGATAATCACATTTTCGCCATAGCTCTTGCTGATGTGGTGCAGCTCCACCGTCTTCCTGCCCATCCTCGTCTCCACCGAATCGATCTGGGCCGTCTCCTTAGCCACAGGGGCCGCCTGGCTCTTGAGCGCCTCCAGCCTCTCCAGCCGCGCTCTCTGCTTGGTGGATCTGGCGCGGCATCCCCTCCTGGCCCACTCCAGTTCCATCCGAAGGACGCTCTTTCTCTTTCTCTCCGAGGCAAGCTCACTCTCCTCCCTGGCCGCCTTCAGCTCAAGGAACTGTGAATAATTCGCCTCGTATCCGTAAATCTTTCCCCAGTCAATTTCCAGAATTCTGTCTGTCACCTTGTCCAGAAAATACCGGTCGTGAGTCACCATCAGAACAGTGCCCCGGAAGGATTTCAGATAGTCCTCCAGCCAGCTGATCATCTCCTGATCCAGGTGGTTGGTGGGCTCGTCCAGAAGCAGCACATCAAAGGAGTCCGCCAGCAGCCTGGCCATGGCGGTCCGCTTCTTCTGCCCGCCGGACAGGGTATCGATGGGGGCTTCCCAGTCCGTGATGCCCAGCTCATTGAGATTGCTCTGCACCTTCCAGTCCATATCCGGATCCCCGCTGAAGGCCCAGGAGGAGACCGTGGCCCCGTCCTCAAACTGAGGCGTCTGTGAGAGGTAGGCCATGCGGATGCCGCTGCGGGTCACGATCTGCCCCTCATCCGGTGTCTCCAGCCCTGCCACAAGGCGCAGGAGGGTGGTCTTTCCAGTCCCGTTGATGCCGATGATCCCCACCTTGTCCCCCTCCTGCACGCCGTAGGAGGCGTCCTCAAAAATCGTCTTGCCGCCAAAAACCTTGCTGATATGTTCAATGTTGATGATATTCATAAGTAAAACCTCTTTTCATTTTCCTTTGCCGCTGGCGAAAACACTTGCGGCAAACCACTGCACATGACGCTATTTTATAGGATTTCTTTTCTCCCGGCAAGTCCATAGGAGCAAAAATGGCCTCTGCAAATGCTGCGAGCAAACTATATGCCTGAATTCTATTGACTGTTCCCCGGGGGCACATGCCATCTCTTGTCATGGTCATCCTGCCCTTTACCTCCGCCATGCGCAGCCGGGCAGAGTTTACCACCTGGAGGCAGCCCACAGACCTGCAGCCACGCCGGCAAGACAGCCCAGGACACTGAGCAGCATATAAGTCACGGCAAGGCCCGGATGCCCCTTCTCCAGGAGCTGCCAGGCCTCCAGTGAGAAGGTGGAAAAGGTCGTAAAACCGCCGCACACTCCCGTCTTCAGGAAGAGCACCAGCCCCTCCGGGGCCTGCCTCCTGGCCGCCATACCGGCGATCACGCCGATGGCCAGGGCCCCCAGCAGATTGGTCGCAAGGGTCAGCACAGGGAAGGTACCCTTGTAGGGCAGAAGGCTGACAGCGTACCGGAGCATGGCTCCCACAGCCCCGCCCAGTCCCACAAAAACAAAGCTCGCAAGCTGCATCTCATTCACCTCTCTCAAAATCATTTCTCTTGTAAAATCATTTTCCGGCAAAGATCATTTCTTCGGGAAACTAAATTTTATCGCGCAGACAAAGGGCAGGACCGTCAAGGCCCTGCCCCTCTCTATGCAAAGTGTATATGGTTCTGTTACATTATGCGTTCTGCGCCTTGCGTGCCGCGCGCTTTTTGCCGTACCAGATAATGAGTGCGACATAAACGGCTGCCGCAATGACACCGATCACATAGGATGCGCCCCACGGTACATTGAAGCCGATCTTGGCGTTTACAATGTATGTAATTGTGACAAAGGCATACCATGCGCCCGGGATCAGAGGCATCCAGACAAATTTTGCTTTTCCGTTCTCAAACATCCATACAGAGATGGCGATGAAGGCGAACAGCGACAGCGTCTGGTTTGACCATGCGAAGTAACGCCACAGGATGTTGAATCCTTCCGCATTGCTCTTTGCAAATACAAGGATGACAGCAACCAGGATGAAGATAACAGCTGCCAGGCCCAGACGTTTTTTCACATTTTTCTGATCAAGGTGAAGGGCATCAGAGATGGCCATACGCAGGGAGCGAAGGGCTGTATCTCCGGATGTGATGGGAAGTACGATGACGCCCAGAAGAGCGATCACGCCGCCCACAGGTCCAAGGATATCCTTGCAGACAACACCGATGGTAGCTGTGGCAAGTGAAGCATCCGCAGCCTGCAGTCCCAGGTTGTAAACGCCCATGGCGCCTGCAGCCCAAACCATAGCGATGAATCCCTCCAGAACCATCATGTTGTAGAATGTCATGCGGCCCTGGCGCTCGCTCTTCATTGTACGGGAGATGATGGCTGTCTGTGTGGAGTGGAATCCAGACAGAATACCACATGCCACCGTGATGAAGAAGATCGGGATAAAGTGGTTTGCACTGAAATAGTCACCGTAGGATACAAGAGCGCCGTTCCAGTTGTCCCAGATGTTGATCAGCGGGTAGCCCTTTGCAAAAAGGCCGACAAATACGCCGAGTGCGGAGAACAGAAGGATTGCTCCGAAGATCGGGTAGATACGTCCGATGATCTTGTCGATGGGGAATACAGTAGCGACCAGGTAGTAAACAAAGATCACACCGTAGATCACCCATGTGGAAACGGAGGTTGCCTTTCCGTCAAAGCCGAACACCTGTGTCGCGGCAATGTCGCCAGGTGTGTAGATAAATACAGCGCCTACCAGAAGAAGCAGCAGACTGCAGAAAATCTGGTAAACAGTGTACACGCCTTTGTTGCTGTATCTGCGGATCATATCCGGCATCTGTGTACCTCCGTCACGCAGACAGATCATACCGGAAAAGTAATCGTGCATAGCGCCGCCGATAATATTTCCGATAGGGATCGTGATAAATGCGATAGGCCCGAAAAGAATTCCCTGGATAGGTCCAAGGATCGGGCCTGTACCTGCAATATTCAGCAGGTTGATCAGACTGTTCTTCCACTCTCTCATGGGAACATAGTCCAGACCGTCCTGTTTTGTGTAGGCAGGAGTCTTCCTGTCATCAGGCCCAAATACATGCTCGCAGAATTTGCCGTACAGCGCAGCGCCGACGAACAGGATCACGAGACCGATAATAAAAGTTGCCATATGTTTCCCTCCTTTTTCTCATTCCATAAACTACACTTTTACGCACTAATTTAGTATAACAGTGCGAATTTTAAAAGTAAAGAAACTTTTTTAATCAATATCTCTTGATCTATTTTAATATTTTTTTCAGTATTCCGACTATTCTTCTCATTTTTTTACCAAAGTGATATAATACACCTGTCAATTTATGAGGAAGCGAGGGATCATTGTGCTGAAATTTTTAGAGGAAGAACAGATCGATCCACAGGTGATCAATGGGATAAAGGAATTCAGGAAAGCCTATGCGCTGGAGACGGAGGCTGCGGAAACGCCCCGCTATTTTTATTATGGAAGGAACGTGTGGGAACAGGCTGCCCAGGCTCTTCTGGCCGGCGAAAACCTGCTCCTGGCGGGGGCCAAAGCCACCGGGAAAAACGTGCTGGCGGAAAATCTGGCTGCCGCCTTCGGGCGGCCGGTATACAACGTCTCCCTCCACATCAATGCCGACGCGGCGTCCATGCTGGGGACAGACACATTTAAAAACGGGGAGGTCACCTTCCGCCCCGGCCCGGTCAGCGAGGCTGCCGCAGGGGGAGGCTTCTGTGTGCTGGATGAGATCAATATGGCCAGGAATGAGGCTCTGGCAGTCCTCCACTCAGTCCTGGACTTCCGCCGCTTTGTCCAGATCCCCGGATATAAAAAAATCCGGATCCACGGCGCCACCCGGTTCATCGCCACTATGAACTACGGCTATGCCGGGACGCGGGAACTGAACGAGGCGCTCTCCTCCCGCTTTATGATCCTTATCATGCCGGAAATCGCAAAGGAGGATCTCTCCCGTCTGCTCACCAGAGAGTTTCCCGCCATGAAGCCTGACTATGTCCGGCAGTTCACCTCTCTTTTCATTGATATAAGGGATAAATGCAGGAGCGGTGAGCTGACGGAAAAGGTACTGGATCTGCGGGGACTCACCGGTGCTCTGCGGATGATGCAGGGAGGGCTGGCCCCTTGTCAGGCTCTGGACATGGGCCTGACAAACAAGACCCCGGACGAGTACGAGCAGTCCCTTGTTCGGGATATCATCGCATCCAGGATTTCCAAAAAGACAGACGCACAGGCCATCTTCCGGCCGTAGCAGAGAGGCGGTATACCAGAACATGCAGGAAAAGAAGCTTCCCCGCCCTCAGAGGCGGGCTCTAAATATCATATGGACTGCCGCCGGCGACTACTCCTTCACCCCTTCCTTCACCGCCTTCTGGCAGGACGGGGAGCCGGACTTTTACATGAACTCCATCATCGGATATGTACACAAGTGGTATGACCCGGACATCATGGGGGAGCTCTTTGACCAGATCAACCGCTCTTTCCTCCGGGAAACGCTGGACGGCCTTCTCTGGGTCGCCCTGGAAAGCTGCGCCTATGAGAGGGAATCAGCCCAGCGGCCTGTGCTGTCCGAAATGCGCCTGCGCCATGCAGAAACATTCTTCGCCCAGGAGCTGTCCCGATCCCGGCAGCAGTGGATGGCCCAGAACAGTCTTGTCTACGCTCTCCAGGCAGCCCGGTGCCGTCTGGTCCTGGGAAAGGAGGCGGGCCTTGTGAACCCCTGGGAGAGGCGACTCTTTGCAGACCTCCAGTACGATGGGGCCATGACAGCGCAGGAGATCAGAGAGCGGACCCTTCAGGTCTTCCGCAGATATTTCCCGATCCTCTCCTCCCCCGGACGTCCCTCTGTCCTGGCCGGCCTTCGCCAAAAGCTCCGCCGCTTCCTTCTTCGCAGACTCCCCTCCCGCCTGGTCCGCACGGACACGCTCCTCATGACCGGCGTCATCCCCGGGGAGGGCCGGGTCGCCGAAGGACGCAGAGGCCTGGATGTGGGCCGCCAGAACCCGGCTGTCCAGAAGGCGGATCTCCTCTATATAGAGGGCTGCTTTGGAAAGCCTCTGTACACGGAGGAGGAATGGCGGCGGATCGAGGATGAGCTGTGCCGGGACGCCCATGCCAGATGCCATCTCTATTTTACAGACGGCCAGCAGGGAGCCGCCCCCTCCCCGGACACCGCGGTGCAGAAGGTTCGGCGGGACGCCGCCGCCCAGATGTACAGGAATAAAGCACATTTCCAGGGCAGATACAGGCTCTACAGGGCCAGCATCACCCGGCTCTCGGAACAGATACGAAGCAGTCTTCTGGTCTATCCCCAGCCCATCCGGGTCCGCAGCCGGTCCGGCGTCCTCTTCCCCTCCCAGATCTGGAGGGGACTCTACCTGGACGATCCACGGGTCTTCATGGACACGCTGGATGAGTCGGAGGCAGACTTCTCTGTGGATCTGATGCTGGACGCCTCCGCCTCACGGCTTCAGAGCCAGGAGATCATCGCGGCCCAGGGCTATGTCATCGCCCGAAGCCTGCAGCTTTGCCGCATACCGGTACAGGTCTTCTCCTTTCTCAGCGTCCGGGGCTACACGGTCCTACAGAGGTTTGTGGACTACAGCCAGACAGATCCGGGACAGGCGGAGCACATCTTCCGGTATTTCGCGGCCGGATGGAACAGGGACGGCCTGGCCCTCCGGGGCGCCGGGCACCTGATGGAGGACTCTCCTGCAAGGAATCGCCTTCTCATCGTCCTCACCGACGCCAGCCCTAACGACGACCGGCGGATCCCCGCCACCCCAGCCGGTTCCTCCAGGAGGCTTGTGAGCCAGGACTACTCCGGTCAGGCCGGCGTGAAGGACACTGCCGCTGAGGTCCGGGCCCTGCGGAAAAAGGATGTATACGTGTGCGGCATCCTGACCGGCGCCGACGGGGACACCAGCGCCGCCCGGGAGATCTTTGGCAATGATTTTGTCCGCATAGAGAAAATGGAGCGCTTCAGCGAGGCCGCCGGGGTGCTCATACAGCAGCAGATACAAAAGCTGACCCTGCGCTAGAGGCCTTTGTCGCCTCGGCAGGGTCAGCTTTTTGCCGTCTGTCTCACTTTATAATCATTGTGTCCTCTATTTCACTTCGATCAGCTCATACTCCCTTGTGCCGATGCCGATCTTCTCCGCATGGGCCAGACAGGTCTCCCACTCGCTCTCCGGCGTGGTGTTGACAAAGTGGTCGTGGTGATCGCAGAAATCGCGCTCGTGCATCCGGTCGTCCAGAAGGCTTCCCGGTATGGGCTGCTGCGCGTTGCAGGCATCCGCGCAGGCCTGGTCCAGGGCCACCGGATCAAAGCTGGCGAACATGCCCACATCCGGCAGGATGGGAAGATCGTTCTCCGCATGGCAGTCACAGTAGGGCGATACATCGATGACCAGGTTGATGTGGAAATTCGGTCTGCCGTCCAGCACCGCCTTGGAGTACTCCGCGATCTTCATATCCAGATCCTTCACCGCGGAGCTGTTCTCGTTGTAGATGGCGTCAAAGTTGCAGGCTCCCAGGCACCGTCCGCAGCCCACGCATTTGTCGTGGTCAATGCTGGCCTTCTTCTCCGGGAAGGAAATAGCGCCGTGGGCGCAGTTCTTTGAACAGACGCGGCAGCCCACACAGTGCTCCCTGTCCACAGTCGGCTTGCCGCTATTGTGCTGCTCCATCTTGCCGGCTCTGCTCCCGCAGCCCATGCCAATGTTCTTGAGGGCTCCGCCGAATCCGGTGGCCTCATGCCCTTTAAAATGGTTGAGGCTGATAAAGATGTCCGCGTCCATAATGGCCCGGCCGATCTTCGCCTCCTTGACCAGCTCTCCTCCCCGCACCGGCACATAGGCCTCATCTGTCCCCTTCAGGCCGTCGGCAATAATAATATGGCAGCCTGTGGATAGGATGTTAAACCCGTTCTCATAGGCTGCGGAAAGGTGCTCCAGCGCATCCTTTCTTCTGCCCACATAGAGTGTGTTGCAGTCTGTCAGGAAGGGACGTCCTCCCAGCTCCTTGATCACGTCTGCCACCGCCTTGGCATAGTTTGGCCGAAGGAAAGACAGATTGCCCGGCTCTCCGAAATGGATCTTGATGGCCGTCATCTTCTTCTCAAAATCAATCTCCCCGATGCCCGCCTTTTTGATCAGCTTCTGCAGCTTCCGGGGAAGGTTGGTTCCAGGCAGAGCCCGGAGGTCAGTAAAATACACTTTTGATTTTTCCATTGCTTTCTCCTCTTTATTCTTTATATTTTTTCTGGATTTCTCTGTATCTTTCCATTACCTGTCTTTTTTCAGTCCCGGCAGAGATAAAAGGAGCACCGCAGCCAGAATGCACAGGATGCCAGCCACATCTATCCCCGCAAACACAACATGCATGATAAGGGCCGATGCCACAGTGGCTGTGACAGGCTCCACAGAGGCCAGCAGGCTGGCCTTTGCCGCCCCGATCATACGCACTCCCTCCATATAGAAGGAGAAGGACAGCACTGTTCCCACAACGATGACCACCGCCAGAGCTCCCACCGCCTCCAGATCCCAGTGCCCGGCCACATGCCAGGGGCGGGTAAAGGCGGACAGCACAATGCCGCCCACCAGCATACCCCAGCCGATGACACAGAAGGTGCCGTACTTTTTCATAAGCTTTGTGGGGAGCAGATTATACACAGCCATCATGACCGCGGACAAAAGCCCCCAGGCCAGAGCCTCCCCGGAAAGGGCCATGGTTCGGACATTTCCGTGGGTGGCCAGAAGAAACGTCCCTCCCAGCGCCAGGATCAGGGCTGCAATCTCAAAGCCCTTCGGGCACCTCCTCATGCGGACAGACTCATACCCCAGGATCAGCACCGGCGCTGTGTACTGCAGCACCGTGGCTGTCCCCGCGTTGGAGAGCTCCACCGCCGTGTAGTAGGAGAGCTGGCAGCCAGCCATCCCGAAGATGGCAAAGAGGACAAGGATAAGAGCGTCCCTTTTGTCTGTCCAGATCTTCCAGAAGGTATTCCTCTGCTTGACAAGCACTGTGGACAGGAGCAGGATGCCCGCGATCACAAGCCGGACGCTGACAAGCCACCTGGCGTTTGTCCCCTTATACTCAAATAAGAACTGTCCAAAGACGCCTGCCAGTCCCCAGAATATCCCTCCAATGAGGGCGATGGACATCCCTCTCATCGCCTCTCTTCTTTCCATATTTGTCATAATACTGAATGCCTCTTCCTATGTTTTTTAGCTGCCTTTGCATTTAAGCAGAAAAAAATCCCATATCCGTCTTTTCTTTCCGGACTGATATGGGATACTCTCAGGATCTGTACCGCATGCCATCTCTAGTGCGCCGCCGTGTAGGGCTTTCTCTTAAACACTTCCCTTGCCTTGGCGTCCACCTTTGATTCCATGCTGTAGTAGGATCTCATCAGATCGGCTTTAATCCTTTTGCGGCTTCTTCTCTCTTTTCTCATCTTCCACATCCTCACTGTCCTAAAATGTTGATATAGAAAGATTAACATACAATTGTCACAAAAGGATTAAGCCTTTGTCAAATCCAGGTAAAGCCTCTGCTATCGTACCCTTACTGTACTGTTTTCCCGTAAAAGATCAGTCCCACCACACCGGGGCCCGCGTGGGTGCCGATGCTTGGGCTCACATCATTGATCACGATATTGTCAAAGCCCAGCTCCGCCACCTGCTCCTTCACAGCCCTGGCGTCCTCCAGGCAGTCTCCGTGCACGATGGCTACAGGCCTGTCCTTGCCGAAGCGCTCCGTGTCAAGGGACTGCTCCATCTTTGTCACCAGAGTCTTCAGGGCTTTCTTCCTGCCCCGCACCGTACCGTCAGACTTCAGCTCCCCGGAGGCCGTCACCGTAAGAAGGGGCTTGATGTTGATCATGCTGCCCACCACAGCCGTCGTCTTGGAGACCCGTCCGCCTCTCTGGAGATGGTGAAGATCGTCCACCGTGAAATACACATTTATATGGTCTCTCTCCTCTGTCAGCGTATCATAGATCTCCTCCATGGATCGCCCTTCCTCTTTGAGCTGCGCCGCCCGCATGACGGATACCCCTTCGCCCAGGGAGGCGTTGAGGGAGTCAAATACAAGGATCCTTCTGCCCGGGAAGTCCTCCATCAGGTCCCTGGCCGCCACCTGCACGTTCTGGCAGCTGCCGCTGAGGGCGCTGGAAAAAGCGATGTGAAGAATATCCTTTCTCTGTTTTAATATAGCCGTAAACTTTTCACGGATCACCTCCGGATTGTTTGCCATGGATTTGGGAAGCTCTCCCTTCCTCATGGTCTCATAAAATTCTGACGGCTCCATCTTGATCTCATCCCCGTATACAGTGTCCCCGAACATGTAGTACTGGGGGATAACGGGAATTTTGTACTGCTCCAGAAATTCTTCCGGGACATCCGAGTTGGAGTCTGTTGTGATCACAAAATCTGCCATGCCAAAAACCTCCTTGTAAAATACCGCTTTGCCCATTATATCGCATTGCGGAGGAATTTACCAGTGATTTGATTTTCTTCTTTGCAATTCGCCCGTTTAGTGATAAAGTAGTATGGTAGTTTGCTGTGCGGCCTGCCCGCGCAGTGGAAAAAGGTAAATCTATATAGTACATAGGAGGAAATTATGTCTGGTTCAAATTCATCTGTCAAGAAAACACACGCGTCTGTTTTTGAACTGAACGGTGTGCCGTCCTTCGGGCAGGCTCTGCCCCTGGCTCTGCAGCATGTAGTCGCCATGATCGTGGGATGCGTCACGCCGTCCATCATTGTTGCAGGTGTGGCCGGGATCAACGACAGCGACAGGGTCATTCTCATACAGGCCGCTCTGTTCTGCTCCGCTATCAGCACACTGCTCCAGCTTTTCCCGTTTATTAAATTTGGAAATTTCCAGCTCGGAAGCGCCCTGCCTGTCATCATGGGCATCAGCTTTGCCTACGTGCCCAGCATGCAGGCTATTGCAGGCACCTACGACATCGCCACCATTCTGGGCGCACAGGTGGTAGGCGGCGTTGTCGCCATCATTGTGGGCTTCTGCATAAGGAAGATCCGCATCCTGTTCCCGCCCCTTGTGACAGGGACCGTCGTCTTCACTATCGGCCTTTCTCTGTACCCCACTGCTGTCAACTATATGGCGGGCGGTACCTCCAGCGATGCCTACGGCTCCTGGCAGAACTGGCTTGTAGCCTTTTTTACGCTGGCTGTTGTGACAGGCCTCAATCACTTTGCCAAAGGCTTCCTTAAGCTGGCCTCCATCCTGATCGGTATTGTGGCCGGCTATATTCTGGCTATCCCCTTTGGCCTTGTGGATCTGTCCGGTGTCCAGTCCGCCGGGCTCTTCCAGCTTCCGCAGCCGCTGCACTTTTCCATGAGCTTTGAGCCCTCCGCCTGCATAGCCATCGGACTTCTGTTCGCCATCAACTCCATTCAGGCCATCGGAGACTTCTCCGCCACAACATCCGGCAGCATGAACCGGATGCCTGAGAACAAGGAGCTGCAGGGAGGCATTGTCATGTACGGCATCAGCAACATCCTCTGCGCCTTCCTGGGAGGACTTCCCACAGCCACCTACAGCCAGAACGTGGGTATTGTGACCACTACAAAGGTCATCAACCGCTGCGTGCTGGGACTGGCCGCCATCATCCTGATGATCGCCGGCTTTGTGCCCAAGTTCTCCGGTCTTCTGACCACCATTCCCCAGTGTGTGCTGGGCGGCGCCACCATATCTGTGTTCGCCTCCATCGCCATGACCGGCATCAAGCTCATCTTCCAGCAGGAGATGAACTTCCGGAACACCTCCATTGTGGGACTTTCCGTGGCTCTCGGCATGGGAATTACCCAGGCCTCCGGCTCACTGGCCGCCTTCCCCGAGTGGGTGACTACCGTATTTGGAAGCTCACCGGTTGTTGTTGCCACACTGATGGCCATTCTTCTGAACGTCATACTCCCAAAGGAGGAGAAAAAAGAAGAAGGGACAAAATAAGAAAAAATCCGAGTGAACTGTAAGAAGGAGAATGCCTTGTGGCATCCTCCTTTTTTATTCTTGACTTTTCCTTTCCATATAATTATAATTCTAACTATTTGAATTCTAATATTTTATCCATAGTATCCGCCTGCAGTGCGATGCTGCCTGTGCGTACAGCATGGACGCTGCCGGCGATGCACAAAAGGAGGAACATTCCCATGTATGCTCAGAAGCTTTCTTTCCACTATCTCAGCATGTCCGTCCACGCCATGTTTCACAGGCGTCTCCTGGACAGCCTGAAGTGCCGTCAGCTCACAGCCGGCCAGCCCAAGGTACTGGACTATCTCCAGGACCACAACGGGGCCACCCAGAAAGAAATCGCGGCGGCCTGCCACATAGAGCCCGGATCTCTGACCGCCGTTCTGAACCGGATGGAACAGAAAAATATGATCCAGCGCAGGATGCTTGACGGCAACCGGCGTTCTCTCCATGTCTTTTTAACCCCCTCCGGCCGAAGAGACCAGGAGGCAGTCAGGGACGCCTTTCTGCGCCTGGAGGAACAGGCTTTTCAGGGCATAGCAGAAGAGGATCGGGAGGTATTCATGAGAATTTTCCAGAGAATCTACGATAATCTTTCAGAAGGAGGCAGATAAAATTTGGAAAAATTAAAACGCTATATCTTATTTTTTATCGGACTTTTTATCAATGCATTCGGGGTGAGCCTGATCACAAAGGCGGATCTTGGCACCTCTCCTATTTCTTCCATCCCCTATGTGCTTAGTCTGCACTTCCCCATGACACTGGGAACCTTCACTGTCATATTCAGCCTGTTTCTCATTGCGCTGCAGCTTATATCATGTCACGAGAGGGACTGACTGAGGAGAAGGCACGCCAGAAAATCCGTCAGACAGACCAGCACCGGGCGGAGTACTATCACTACTACACCCGGCGTCCCTGGGGATCTGCCCCCAACTACCACCTCTGTCTGGACACCCGGATGGGAGAGGCTTTCATCCAGGATACTGTCATAAAGGCGGCCCACACGCTTGGCCAGAGCTGAGAGCGCCGGCTGCCCTCAAACAGGAGCACATTTAATCTGCTATTCTTACTCGATATTTTCATCGTCCAGTCTGTGGAAGTCACGGTTGTTCCCAAATACGTGAATCAGGGGAATGACCTTGATAAAGCAGTCGTAGCTTCCCTCCTTGATAAACTCCCGGAGCTGCACGTACTCCCTGGAATTGCACACGCAGCTCATCTGGACCTTGGACTCCTTTGAGTAGCCTCCCATGGCGTCGTGGTAGATGGTCACACTTTTGTGTATAGTGTTGATGACGAAATCCTCGATCTTCTCCATATTCTTCCCGATCATCTGCACGTCGTACAGCTTTGGTCCCAGGTTAAACACCACATAGTTCATACTGTTCACATAGATGAGCTGTCCCGCAAAGGCGTAGGCCAGCTGATCCAGGCTGAAGGCCAGGGTCATGAAAAGAAGGATGATGACCTCCTCAAAGGAGTAGATCTTCTTCAGCTCCGTGGACTTCCAGATGGTCTTCTTCAATATCTTTGCCACCGTGTCATCCCCGCCATAGGAAAATCCGATCCGGTAGGGAATACCGATCCCCACGCCGTAGAGGACTCCAAACGCCGCCAGGGCGATGAGCTTCTCCTCAAAGATGATCTGCACATCCACAAAGCTCAGCACCCACAGAACCATGGGGTAAAGGATAGAGAGGATGACGATATTGGACGCATCCTTTCTCCCCAGCGTTAGCCATGTGATGATCAAAATGACAATGGTGATGGCATAGTAGATCAGCGCGTAATTGATCCCTGTGAAATGCTCAATGGTCATGGAAATACCTGTGATTCCCGGCGCTGCCAGACCGTTGGGAATCATGATCCAGTTGGTCGCGATGCTGCAGCACAGACAGCCAAGGATCAGAAGAAACGCTTTAAAAACCGGTGATTTTTTCATAGTGCTCTGTGCAGGACCCCCGCATCCCGCTTTCCTCCTCATCCGTAATGATATACCTTTCTTCCATGTTATTCTGAACGTCCCTCTTTGTCAAGATGAGCTCTTTTCCATTTCTTGATCTTTTCCAGTCTGTCTCTCACCTGGCTCTCCTGCCCCTCCCCTGTGGGCTGGTAGTAGACGGTTCCCCTCATGGACTCGGGGAAACACTCCATGGCGGTCAGCTTCTCCTCACTGTCATGGGCGTACTCGTAGCCCTTTCCGTAATCCAGCTCCCTCATAAGAGCTGTGGGCGCGTTGCGAAGCTGCAGAGGAACCGGCTCAGCCTTTCCTGTCCGCACATCTCTTTTGCAGGCCTCGCAGGCCGTGTAGAGAGCGTTGGACTTGGGGGCCATAGCCAGATAGACCACTGCGTGAGTCAGATGCACATCGCACTCCGGCATTCCCAGAAAATGGCAGGCCTGGTAGGCGGCCACCGCCACCTGAAGAGCCTGGCTGTCCGCCATCCCCACATCCTCGCTGGCAAAGCGGATCAGTCTCCTCGCAATGTACAGAGGATTTTCCCCTCCCTCCAGCATCCGGCACATCCAGTAGATGGCCGCGTCCGGGTCGCTGTTCCGCATGGACTTGTGGAGAGCTGAGATCATGTTGTAGTGCTCCTCCCCTGTCTTGTCGTAGAGAAGGGACTTTCTGCTGATGCACTGCTCCATCCCCTCCCGGGTGACCAGGATGCCGTCCTCCTTTATCTCCCCGTTGAGAACCGCCATCTCCAGGGTGTTCAGCGCCGTCCTTGCATCGCCTCCGGCGAAGGCGGCGATGGCCTGGAGCTGCTCTTTTGTGATCTGCACGTTCTGTCCCCCAAAGCCTCTGGGATTTGTCAGGGCATTCTCGAGGAGGCGGAGCAGATCCCTCTCCTCCAGCGCTTTCAGGACAAAGACACGACATCTGGACAGGAGCGCGGCATTGATCTCAAAGGAAGGATTTTCCGTGGTAGCCCCAATGAGGATGATGCTGCCCTTCTCTACATAGGGCAGGAAGGCGTCCTGCTGGGCCTTGTTGAACCTGTGGATCTCGTCCACAAAGAGCAGGGTTCTTCTGCCCGCCCTGCGGCTCATCTCCGCCGCCTCCATCACCGAGCGTATCTCCCTGATCCCGCTGGTGACCGCGCTGAAATTGATAAACTCCGCATTGGTCCGCCCGGCGATGATACTGGCCAGGGTCGTCTTTCCCACACCCGGAGGTCCCCAGAAGATCATGGAGGAGATCTGATCCCTCTCTATGATCTGCCGGAGCATCTTCCCTTGTCCCAGCAGATGCTCCTGCCCCACAAAATCATCCAGCGTGTCCGGCCGCAGCCGGTTGGCCAGAGGAGTCATCTCCTCCCTCTGGTCAAACAATGTCATCTGTTCCATATGATAAATCGTCACCTCGTTTGTCTCTCATCTGCTATCTCGATACTCCACCATGTCTATCATAGCAAACATGTGTTCGCTTTGCAACTGCCTTTTTCTCCTCTCCTTCCGATGTGGCATTTTCCGGCAGGCAGCATAGGATAAAGTAACAACTCTCTGTCTTCTCAAGGTGAGCTTATCATGAACAGTACGCCATCCTATACATTTCCCTCCTCCCAGTCAGGCTCCCTGGCGGATCTTGCTCCGGGAATGGAAGGACGCATCCTGGGCTTCCGGGAGGGCTGCCGTCTGCGCCTTCGCCTGCTGGATCTGGGCTTTGTGCCCGGAACCCTGGTAAAATGCACGGGCAAAAGTCCTCTGGGAGACCCCTGCGCCTACCTGGTCCGCCGGACGGTCATTGCCCTGCGCAAAGCGGACGCCTCCCAGGTGAACATAGCATGGGAAGCTCCGTCCTCTGTCTCTGAAACCAGCAATGATCAACAAGGGGGAAACAGCAATTGAATCAGGAAAAGAAATGGACGATAAAGACAATCGCTCTTGCAGGAAATCCCAATGTGGGGAAAAGCACGCTCTTTAACGCTCTGACCGGCCTGCGCCAGCACACGGGCAACTGGCCCGGAAAGACGGTAGAGCTGGCCCGGGGCACAGTTCGCCACAAAGGCGTCCTCTATCAGATCACTGACCTTCCCGGATGCTATTCTCTTTTGTCCCACTCCCAGGAGGAGGAGATCGCGCGGGACTTTCTTCTCAGCCAGACCCCCGACCTGGTTGTGGCGGTCTGCGACGCCTGCTGCCTGGAGCGAGGCCTTCTCCTCGCCCTGCAGCTTTTGTCTCTGTCTGACCATGTGATCCTCTGCGTCAACCTCATGGACGAGGCCGCAAGGAGAGGGATACATATCCGGACTGATATTCTATCCACCCTTCTCGGCATCCCGGTGGCCGCCTGCTCTGCCAGAAGCCGTGGAGGGACAGCTCCTCTTCTCCGGGCTCTGGAGCAGTCATCCCAAAGCCCCGGCGGTAAGAGCAATCTTTCCGCCGCCCAAAAGCCTCCGGCACAGTCCGCCGACCTTGTCCGCCGCGCGGAAGAGATCTGCCGCCAGGCCGTGACCTTCGACAGTGCTGCCTGCGACAGAAGGGACCGGAAGCTGGACGCTCTGTTCACCGGGAGGATCACCGGATTTCCCATCCTCTTCCTCCTCCTTCTGTTCCTTTTCTGGATCACTGTCAGCGGCGCCTCCGTCCCCTCTGCCCTGCTGTCCGGCTGCCTTTCCTCCCTGGAGGGCAGACTCCTGTCAGCGGCGCAGAGCCTGGGGATTCCCTCCGCCCTGTACGAGCCGGCCATCTGCGGCGTCTACAGGGTCTCCTCCTGGGTGGTCTCCGTGATGCTGCCTCCCATGGCCATCTTTTTCCCCCTCTTCACCCTGCTGGAGGACAGCGGCTACCTGCCCAGGATCGCCTTCAACCTGGATCGGTGCTTTCAGAAATGCCGCACCTGCGGGAAGCAGGCTCTGACCATGTGCATGAGTCTTGGCTGTAGCGCGGTGGGCGTCACAGGCTGCCGCATTATCGACTCTCCGAGGGAGAAGCTGATCGCAGTCCTGACCTCCTGCCTGATCCCCTGCAACGGAAAGTTTCCCGCCCTCCTGACACTGATCACCCTGTTCGCCGCAGGCGGGCGCAGAGGCCCTGCCGCCTCCCTTCTGACCGCCTTCTGTCTGGCCGGCACTCTTTTGTTCTGCACAGGGGCAGCCCTCTTTGCCTCCTTTCTTCTGTCCAGGACGCTCCTTAGAGGCATGCCCTCCTCCTTCACTCTGGAGCTTCCGCCCTACCGGAGGCCTAAAGTCGGTCAGGTGATCCTTCGCTCCATGCTCGACAGAACCCTCTTTGTACTTGGCCGGGCTCTCACCGTAGCGGCTCCGGCCGGACTCCTCATCTGGGCTCTGGCAAATGTGCGGACGGGGGATGTCTCCCTCCTGGCCCGCCTGGTCGCCCTCCTGGATCCCCTGGCCCGGATTTTTGGACTGGATGGGACAATTCTCACAGCCTTTATCCTGAGTCTTCCGGCAAACGAGATCCTGATCCCCCTCATGCTCATGATCTATATGGGAAACAGCTCCCTGCTGGACATCGCAGACCCTCAGATCATTTTCTCCGTATTTGCCGAAAACGGCTGGACTTGGCAGACCGCTCTTTGCACGGCCCTCTTCCTCCTCATGCACTGGCCCTGCGCCGCCACCTGCCTGACCATACACAAAGAGACAGGCAGCCTGAAATGGACGCTGGCGGCCGTCCTTCTGCCTACCGGGATGGGGCTTCTGGCCTGCCTTCTGTGCCGCCTGCTCTTTGACTGCCTGCCATATCCTATATGATCCGGAACTCCTTCCGCCTTCCCCGACAGAACCTGTGCCGGCAAAAGGAAGCCCGGGAAGGGCGCTCTCCAAAGATGCGCTCCTCTCCCGGGCATTTTCTGTTCCTATACTGTTCTCCCTGCTATGCTGCCGCAGGAAATCTATTACCGCACAAAATTAGTGAACTGGCTGGCTTCCTTCTCCGGCAGGCCGTACTCCTTTTTGCCGAGGGCGATGCTCTTCATGAGGAAGGACATGTTCCTGGCCAGAGTGCGCATAGTCTGCAGCCCCTCCGGATCCTGGGCTGCCTCACCGGGCACCTGCCCGTGGACGCTGTTCCAGTACTGGCTGGAGGCCACCGGCATGCCGCAGATAGTGAAATACTTGTTCAGCTCGTCAAAGGTGGCTGACAGGCCGCCTCTTCTTGCCACTACCACACTGGCTCCCACCTTCATGGTCTTGTCAAAGTGGGTGCTGTAGAACAGGCGGTCCAGAAAGGCGACAAGCGTGGCGTTGGCTGACGCGTAATACACGGGGCTTCCCACCACGAGGCCGTCACATTCCTCAAATTTGGATGCCGCCGCATTGACTTCATCGTCAAAGACACACTTGCCCTTGTCGCCGCAGGAGCCGCAGGCAATGCAGCCCCTGATATCTTTATTCCCGATATGGAGGATCTCTGTCCCGATGCCCTCCCCGTCAAAAATCTTCTTCATCTCCTCCAGGGCCGCAGCCGTATTTCCCTTTGCGTGGGGGCTGCCGTTGATCAATAAAACCTTCATGTCTCATTTTCCTCCTCTGTCTTAATCTGCGTTGCTGGCCGCAATCTTTACCCGGCTCCACAGATCGCTGATAATCTTCTTTGTGTGCTCATTGTAGACAAACACCTCATCATTTTCATTGTCCGTCCTGGGGATGTAGGCGTTGATGCCCTCAAAATCCCCGCCCTCGCCGGACAGCACATCCATGACCTCCTGGTTGGCGGATGTGTACCCAACATAGCTGGAGTTGTCGTAGGCGCCGTCATAGTCGCTGGCAAAATTGATGAAAGCGTGGGCCAGCTCCGGGTTCTTGGCGTTCTTCGGGATGACCATGGCGTCGGACCAGAGGTTCGTGCCGCTCTCCGGCATGAAATACCCCATATCCTCATTCTCCGCCATGACGTAGGTGGCGTCCCCCGAGTAGATCAGTCCCAGCGCCTTGCGCCCCTGAGCCATATTGTCGATGATCTCGTCTGTGACGATCTCTGTATCCATGGTCTCCACACACCGCACAAGCCAGTCGTAGGCCTCCTGCAGCTCTGATTCGTTCTCCGTGTTCATGGAGTAGCCCAGAGCCTTGAGGGCCATCATAAAGGAGTCCCTCTCGGAATCATACAGGTACACATCTCCCTTGTATTTCTCGTCCAGGAAAATGTTGTATCCCTCTTGTTCCAGATCTTCGATGTCTACCTTTGTCTTGTCGTACACGATCCCCACCGTGCCCCAGAAATAGGGGACAGAGTAGTCGTTGTTCGGGTCGTAGGGCAGTCCCAGAACCGCGTCGGAGAGCTTGTCGAAGCAGTCCAGCTTGGATTTGTCCAGCTTCTGCAGATATCCTTCCTGGATCAGGCGCTGGATCATATAGTCGCTGGGCACCAGCAGATCGTAGGACTCTCCGTTTGCCACCTTGATGTACATCTGCTCGTTGGAGTCAAAGTTCTCCATGACAACTGTGGCTCCGGTCTCCTCCTCAAAGTCGCCGATGATGTTCTCACCGGTGTACTCTCCCCAGTTGTAGATGTGCAGTGTCTGCCCCTCAAAGGGCCGGTCTGTCCCGGCTCCCCCTCCTGCCCGGAAGGCAAAGAGGCCGATGACAAGAGCGCAGCATACAGCCACAGCGGGCACAAACCTCCTGCGCCTTCCCATCTCCGCCTTCCTGCTCCTTTTGGCCGCCAGGACAGGAGCTACATTGATGACCACGAGCACGATGGTGATGATCACCACCACCAGGGTGGACACGGCGTTGATGCTGGGGTTGACTCGCTTGCTCATGGTGTAGACCACGATACTTAAGTTCTTCACGCCCCGCCCTGTCACAAAATAGGAAATGATAAAATCATCCACCGACATGGTGAAGGCGATGAGCGCTCCCGATACAATACCGGGCGTGATCTGGGGCACGATCACCTTTGTCAGCGCCCGGAAGGGGGTGGCCCCCAGATCCATGGCCGCGTCCGCCAGGTTGGGATCCAGGGACCGGATCTTCGGCATGACGGACAGCATGACGTAGGGGATACAGAAGGCGATGTGTGCCAGCAGCATGGTCATATAGCCCTTCTCCACGTTAAAGGTGATGAAGAGGAGCATAAAGCCGATGGCTGTCACGATCTCCGGGTTCATCATGGGCAGATTGTTTACCTGCTCCATGATATTCCGCACGATCTTCTTTGAGCTGGAAAGTCCGATGGCTGCCACTGTTCCCACCACTGTGGAGATCAGCGTGGCAATGATGGCAACGCTGAAGGTGGTATAGAGGGCTGTCATCATATCGCTGGACTCCAGCATGTGCTGATACCAGCGCAGGGAAAAGCCTGTAAAGCTGGTCAGCGATTTTCCCTCATTGAAGGAAAAAACAATCATATAGAGAATGGGGAGATAGAAAAACGCGATCATCACGATCATCAGGATCTTCCCAAAGGGGCGTCGGTTCTTTTTCATGCTCTCTCCCCCTTTCCTCCCTGGTTGTGGAGCTCAATCTTGCGCACCGCCATCATAAGCAGCATCATGATCACCGCCATGATCATGGAGATGGCGCTTCCGAAGTTCCACTCACCGACTGTGATAAACTGGTTCTCGATCATATTTCCGATGAGGAAATACTGCCCGCCGCCCAGCAGCTTCGGGATAAAGAAGGAGCTGACCGCCGGCAGGAACACCAGTGTGATGCCGTTGATGACGCCCGGCAGGGACAGCGGCAGCGTCACCCGCCCGAAGGTCTGCACCGGGCTGGCTCCCAGGTCCGCGCTGGCCTCCAGGAGGGAGTGATCCATCTTGGACAGGGAGGTCTGGATCTGCAGGATCATAAAGGGCAGGAAATTGTAGACCATGCCCAGCAGAACAGACCCTTCTGTATAGAGGAGCTCCACGTCCCCGAGACCGAACAGGCCGAGTATTCTCTGGATGATGCCCCCCTCGCTGAGAAGTCCGATCCAGGCGTAGGTCCTCACCAGCATGTTGATCCACATGGGAATGGTAATGCACAGGATCAGTATATTCTGCACCTTCTCCCGGCTCCTGGCGATAAAGTACGCCACAGGGTAGCCCAGGATCAGGCAGATGATGGTGGTCTTCACAGCGATCACAAGGGAGCGCCACAGGATCAGCAGGAAATCCGGATCCGTGAAGAACTTCACATAGTGTTCCAGTGTAAAGGAAAAGGATATGATGCTGTTTCCCGGCTCCATAAAGGAGTACATGGCGATCAGCGCCATGGGGAGCACCAGCATCAGCGCGGCCCACACGATGTAGGGCACTGCCAGTGTTGAAAATCTTTTCATCTAAAATACCTCCCTGGACATGACATGGATATCCTCCGGGAAGAAGGTGAGTCCCACCTGCTGTCCCTCCTGGGTGTAGTCTGTGGTGTGGATCTTGAACTCCCGGCCTGTGGTGGAGAAGGTGATCCGGTAGACGCCCTCCTTCACGTTTTCCGGCTCGAAATCGTAATCTACGCCAAGATCCACAGACTCGTCCTCGTTGCTCAGCTTCCATCCCTGGGCGCCGGCCCATGTCTTCAGATCCGTGTCCAGAGCCTGGGACTCTGTGATCTCATCCACAGTCTTGAAGAAATTGAAGGCCATAACGCCCTCATTTGCCTTCTCGTTCTTGACAAAGGGCTGGTCCACCACATAGATGGTCTTCTCGATACTGGTGCCGCCTGATGTGGTAAAGGTGACGGGATATTTCCCTTCCTCCTTTTCCAGGCTGTACTCCACCTTCGCGATGGAGATGTACTCATCTGTCTCGGGATCCCAGGCCTGGGCGTTGGACAGGGCGATAATCTCCTTGTCGTCCAGCTCCTCCACATCGTCGATATCCACATAGAAATCGTTGGCGCTGATCATCTCTTTTCCGTCCTCGCTCTTCACATCCTGGTTCCTTATGACGCGCATGTTGACCGTCACGCTTGTGCCGGGCACAGTCTCCACCATGATCTCATAGTGAACGCCCTTAAAGAGCACGCTTAAGACCTCCCCGGTCATCTTGCCGTCCTTCACATCCACTATGTCGATATCCTCCGGCCGGATGACCACGTCCACAGGCTCATTTTCCTTAAATCCAAAATCCACACAGTCAAAGGTGATGTCGTCAAACCGCACCCTGTAATCCTCCACCATAACCGCCGGGATGATGTTGCTCTCCCCGATAAAATTGGCCACATACCGGTTGGCGGGCTCATTGTAGATATCCTGGGGACTTCCCACCTGCTGGATCTCGCCGTTCTTCATGACCACGATCTTGTCGGACATGGTCAGCGCCTCCTCCTGGTCGTGGGTGACAAAGATGAAAGTGATCCCTACCTCCTGCTGGATCCTCTTCAGCTCGTACTGCATTTCCTTTCGAAGCTTTAAGTCCAGGGCGGCCAGAGGCTCATCCAGAAGGAGCACCTTTGGCTCGTTGACGAGAGCCCTTGCAATGGCTACCCTCTGCTGCTGCCCGCCGGACAGGAGGGTGGTATTCTTGTCCTCAAAGCCCTCCAGGCCGATAAGCTTTAACATCTTCATCACCTTCTGATCAATGACGTCCTTGCTCATCTTCTTGATCTTCAGCCCGAAAGCGATATTTTCGTACACGCTCAGGTGGGGAAAAAGAGCGTATTTCTGGAACACTGTGTTCAGCTCCCGCTCATAGGGCGGCTTCTTGCTGATTTCCTCCCCGTCGAAGATGACAGACCCCTCGTCCGCGTCCAGAAATCCTCCCAGGATTCGCAGCAGGGTGGTCTTTCCGCAGCCGCTTGGTCCGAGCAGAGTGACAAACTCATTTTCATATATATCCAGATTGATCCCCTTCAGTACGATCTGCCCGTCGAAATTTTTCACAATGCCTCGGAACTCTATCAGTTTTTTCTCTTCCATCTCACTTCTCCTTCCTGTAAGAACATGCTAGAACATGGGCGGCGTCGTGATCCAGAGCACTCTGGCATCACTGCTGCCGTGGTTGTACAGATAGTGGCTTGTGGTCCCGTCTAGGTAAAAGGTCTCCTTTGCCTTCACCTTGTACTTCTTGCTCCCCTGTACAATGGTCACGCTTCCCTTGAGCACATATCCGAATTCCTGGCCCTGGTATGCGGACATGATCTGGCTCTTTTTGCGCGGGTGCAGCGTCAGGATGATCGGTTCCATCTGGTTCTTCTGGGCATTGGGGACGATCCACTCGATGGTGCAGTCCTCCCGCTCGTCCACAAAGAAATCCTCCACGGGAAAGACGATCTGCTTTTCCTCCTCCTCCCGGAAAAATTCAGACAGACTGCTGCCCAGGGCTTCCAGGATGTCCTCCAGCGTCGCAATACTGGGGGTTGTCAGGTTCCTCTCCACCTGAGACAAAAAGCCCTTTGTCAGCTCGCTCCTGGAGGCCAGATCCCCCAGAGTCAGGTCGTTCTGCAGCCGCAGCTCCTTTAGCTTCTTTCCGATATCCACACCGCACCTCCTGTTTTCTAATACTATACTTTTCGTTAAAAATTAATGAACCTCCTCTATTATACATAGCTATGGCAGAAATGCAATAGCTTTTGACAAATTTTTATCTTTTCTGCCTGCCGTCCTTCTTGTCCGCTTGACGCCCCTGCCTCACAGAGCTAGAATAAAAGGGCAGCCAGACCGCGGAATCCACGCTTATCGCGCGGATCCTGAGCGGTCTTTGACACAGACAAGGAAAGGAAGAAACGACCATGAAAGCCTTTGAAAGACTCTTAAAATATGTAGTCATCCCCACACCAAGCGATGAGGGCAGCGGCACATCCCCCTCAAGCGCCTGCCAGTTTGACCTGGCAAACATCCTGACAGAGGAGATGACGGCCCTTGGCATCCAGGACGTGCGCCTGGATGAGCACTGCTACGTATACGGCCGCATCCCCGCCACACCGGGATATGAGAGCTGCCCGAAGCTTGGGTTCATCGCCCACATGGACACGGTCAGCGACTACTGCAGCGCTCCCATCCGTCCCGTCCTCCACGAGAACTACGATGGGAGGGATCTGCCCCTGGGCACAAGCGGACGCACGCTTACTGTAAAAAATTTCCCTCACCTGCCGGACCTGGCGGGGCGCACTCTCATCACCTCGGACGGAAATACGGTGCTGGGTGTGGACGACAAGGCCGGGATCGCTGAAATCCTCACCATGGCAGAGCGTCTGCGGGATGAAAGCATCCCCCACGGCTCCATCTCTATCGCTTTCACCCCTGATGAGGAGATCGGCACGGGAGCCTCCCATTTTGACGTGGAAGGCTTTGGGGCGGACTACGCCTACACTCTGGACGGGGACACAGAAGGGGAGATCCAGTACGAGAACTTTAACGCCTGCAAAGCCGACTTTGAGATCACCGGATTTGCGGTCCACCCCGGCTCCTCCAAGGACACCATGATCAACGCCTCCCTGGTGGCCATGGAGATCAACCAGCTTCTGCCCGGCATGGAGACTCCCAGGGGCACGGAGGATTACGAGGGCTTCTACCACCTCACGGGCATGTCCGGGGACGTGGCCTCCGCCCGGCTCCACTACATTGTCCGGGATCACGACGAGCACCTCTTCGAGGCGAAAAAGCAAACCCTCCGGCTGATTGAAAAAGACCTGAACGAGAAGTGGGGTCCGGGCACAGTCAGGCTCACCATCACGGACCAGTACAAGAACATGGCAGGCGTCATCGCGGACTGTATGCACCTCATTGAGAACGCCAGGAAGGCCTGCCAGCTTGCGGGAGTCACGCCCCGGATCCTGCCCATCCGGGGCGGCACGGACGGGTGCCAGCTCAGCTTCATGGGGCTGCCCTGCCCCAACCTGGGAACCGGCGGCCACGCCTACCACGGTCCCTACGAGCACACCACCGTGGAGGGCATGGACCAGGCCGTGGCCGTACTCACGGAGCTGGTGAAGCTGTATGGGCAGATGCGGTAGCTTTGAGAGTGTAAAGTCAAACGTCACATATATATACTCTTCCACACGCAAAACGAAAACCCCGGAGGTGTGCTAGACCTCCGGGGTTTTCCTGGCTCATTATTAATCATTTCCTACAATCTGCAGGTCTTTTGGATATTTGGTCAACACTTCGCATCCATCCTCTGTCACGATGACAAGATCCTCTATCCTTACACCAACATCATCCTTTAAGTAGATACCTGGCTCAATAGAGAAGCACATTCCCGGCTCAGCGATGAGATCGCATGAAGCGCTTGCTTCCGGCGGCTCATGGACGGTCATGCCAACGCCATGACCTGTACGCGTGAGGAATTTATCTCCATATCCGGCATCAGATATGACTTTCCTGGCAGCCGCATCAATGTCAGACATTTTCACACCCGGCTTTACAAAATCTATTGCAGCCTGCTGGGCCTTCTTGACAATTTCGTATACCTTCCTGTGTTCTTCTGTGACAGATTTATAAAATACGGTTCTTGTCATATCGCACCAGTAATTATTGATCGGAGCCCACAGATCAAACAGAACGGCATCGCCTTCCTTTAACGTTTCTCCTGCCACTGCTCCGTGATGCGGCTCAGCCGCATTTTTCCCGTAGCATACATATTGAAGCTGCATGTCCTGCACAGCACCATGCTCTTCAAAGAACTCCTCGATCATGTCGGAAAGCTGTTTTTCATCTAAGGCGGGATCAATATGGTTGATGGCAAACTCAACAGCCATATCATTTACATGAGCGGCCTGCCTCAGAAGCTCTCTCTCCTTCTCGTCCTTCCTGGCCTTGCACCAGTCTACACAATCTGACCCAATTACAGGGATGAGGTCGTCTCTTTCCTGCAGAACAGAAATCGTATGTTTCGAGGCCCAGTTTTTATCAAATCCAACCTTTCCCGGCTCCAGTTCCTTCGCTATAAGCGCATACGGATTTTCCCCGTCCGCATAGTAATGCATTGTCATTCCGTCCATCGGATCAAAGCAGAACAGGTTATTCATAAAAGCATGGATTTCCCCATTGTCCTTGATCAAAATGGCTCCGCATCTTTCCATAGGATTTACGAAGCGCCCGGTCAGATAGAAAATAGACGGATCATCACCCACCAGGATCTGTTTTAATCCTACTGTTTTCATGTTGCTGATTACGTTCTGTACTCTCTGTTGATCTAACATTTTTCTTTCCTCCAATCCTTTCCAGATACAAGACGTTCAAAAGTTACTTATTTTTGTCTTCTTTTCTCAGCCGTGCAAGCTCAGCTCTACGCTCCTTTGTACATGCTCTGAAAATGAGACAGGCGATAAATCCAATAGCGAGAAGTACCAAAAAGCCGCCAAACATGTAACGGTATCCAAGCACACCGTCAAATGTAGAAAGGCACCATCCATTAAACAGAGGCATCACACTTTCAGCGCCATAGCCAAGCGGCGTTATGATAAATGTTGCCGCGCCCATCGTCTCAACCGGATAGCTTCCTTCCTCCATAACGGCATAATGCAGAGCCTGAGCTGAATACATGGACATACACAAAATGGCAATAAACAAAATCAGCAGCCACATAAAATTCATGGACTGGGGCATCAGCATCAGACCGGCCACACCAACCATCATCAGTGCTATATCTGCCAGCATCATGGCGGACAATCCTTTTCGGTCCGCTATCTGGCCGCCAATCCAACAGCCCGCAAATCGAAATCCATTTGCCGCATATCCCATAATACCTGCCAAAGCTGCTGACATACCGAAGGCCGCTGTACAGTAAGGCACAACATATGTATAGCTTATAATAACACCGTATGTAGCAAACATGATGATGACCAGCATCCAGGTTGTAGGCATTTTAAGCGCATGAAGCACTTCCCGTCCAAAGTTGGATTTTTTCTCGCCTTTCTCCTTTGTAAAGTCAGGCAGTCTGTTCCTGAGTGCGAAATAGCAGATAATACCTACGATAATAGCCTCTAAATCATAAAATATGATAAGTCCGGTCATACCTGCATGATCACCTACCACGCGGCAGGCCGCAGTAAAAGCTGCCATGATCACAATACCGGATGCAAAGTTTAAAATACCACGCCCCATGTCAAACAGAGCATATCCCCTTGCCTGCTCTTCCGGCCGGCTTAAGCTTCGCAGAACCTTCATAAGGGGATTCCAGAAGGTCAGTATTGTCGTGATTCCCCATATTGCGTAAACAGCTACATGTACAGGAAATGGCGGTTTTAAAAGAAGAATTAATCCAGCTACTCCTGTTACGATCAGAGATCCAGGGACAACAATCTTCAGCGGAGCCCGGTCTGCCACCCAGCCTCCTAAACAGTATCCCACGATTGCCAATGCTCCATATGCGCTTCCCAGCATACCCATCTGCATATCATTAATACCAAAGTATGCTAAATATGCGTCATAATAGTAGCTGCGAAAATATGGCAAAAGATAAACACTCATTCCTGCCAGAGCAATCAACAGAATGATAATTCTGTTTTTCTTATATCCTGCCTGGGTGTTCTGCTCCATATCACATTCCTCCTTCTCTCGTATCTTGCTTTCCTTTTCTGTGTTGCGATTCCTCTTTACATATCTGCAGGTATACTTTTTAAAAGGATGTTTTAAAGATCTTTGTTATATTATAAACAAACTTTTATCCCTTTTCTATTCATCAGAATTCTCCTCAAAATCCACTTTATTTATTATTTTTTTCTCTAAACGAAATTTTTTATTGTTTTTGTCTATTAAAATTTAAAATAAACCTATTTTTTAATTATTTTCACTTTCATAAGCATTTTAAATCAATCTTTGTTGTGTTTTTATCAATTAACAGATAAAATAATAAAAACACATCAATGTTCCAGCAAAACCAGATATTATTGTTGAAAAGGGGGATTTTTGTGTTAGTAAGTCAGAAAATTGGAGAAAGAATTAAATTTTTCCGCAGGCAGCGTCATCTTTCGTTAGAAGAATTTTCCAAGCTTATATTAAAAAGTCCTTCCACATTATCCAAATATGAATCCGGAAAAATTGTATTAGATATAGAAACTCTTTTTGAAATAGCAGACGCTTTGAACATAACAGTAAACCAGCTTGTGGATTTCGACAGGTCAGCAGCTCCGACGAATACCAATTTTCTTTCAGCAGGCAATTTCTTTCAGCAGTCGGATCTCTTTTATATGTATTCCTATTTCGGAGTGGACAAAAAATTTTATGTATGTGCTCTGAAAATTGTAAAGGACAAATATGAAACAGAAAAAACCAGTGACAAAATCATTTTATATTACGATATTGAAAGCACAAAAAACTATTCGAAATCAGCTTTCATTTACTATGGCAGTATAAACTATTATGATTCACATGTCACAATGCGACTGGATAATCCCCACAATGTTTCGGATCAGATCTATATTTATGCGAAATCTCCCTTTCATACCCATGGGACATCCAATGGACTTTTATTGGGACTTTCCGAGTCGCTCCGCAGTCCCACCTCTTTTAAGGTTATCTTTTCCTTAAGTCCCTTAAAAGAAGATTCCAAGCTGAAAAGTGAACTGACCATCTCCACCAAAGACATTCTTTCAGAAATCCGGCGCACCAATTGTCTGCTGATATATTGATCGAATATGGTTGAGGTATGCTGAAAGAGGAAATAATAAAATGGGCGGCTGACAAATGAACCCCCGGCAACTATCCGGGGGTTCTCTCCAATCATTTTCTTCCTTAAGCCTCCAGGGCGCTCTTCCGCCCGGCCGCCTTCTCTCCTGTCAGGGTCTTCGCTCTAACAGGCTCGCCGTTCTCCCCCTCAAAATCTCTGCCCCATCCTGTGATGACAGAAAAAAGAAGGACGAGAAACAGCATCATGCTGTAGAACATGCTGCCTCCCACCTGTGTGACGGTGAGGGGCGCCGCTATGTCGTAGCCCTCTGTCAGGGAGGTGCCTATGAAGACAAACACGCTCAGGAAGGGCACATTCAGCACAATGGCATTGGCAAAGCCGTCCAGCAGGTTGGCCCGGCGGTATGGATGAAGCCCGGCCCGCTTGCCGATCTCATTCTGGATCTTTCCAAAGGTCGCCATGGATGCGCTGGTCACCCCGCCGAAGATCAGAGTGGTGACGGAGATGCCAAGCATCATGGCCACCTCCGCACCTCTTGCGCTCTTTCCGAGGCGGCTCGACAGGATTGTCTCCGCGATCCGGTCCAGGACGCCTGCCGCTGTGAGCACACCCATGATGCCGTACACGGAGAGCACCAGAACTACCGTAGCCATCATACCGCTGATGCCGTCTGTCAGAAATCCTGCCGGGGCCCCGTCCTGAATGGAGATCACGTCACCAAAGGTGAGAAGTCTGAATGCCAGGCCGATCACTGTGCCCAGAAGGATGCCGGCTGTGATGGCCTTGTAAATGTTTCTCGTCTTCACCGCGAGCACCAGCATCACCGCCACAGGTATGAGCATGATCAGGGTGGACGGGTTCATATTTCCGGCCAATATCTCCTCCCCTCCTGTCCCTGCTGTTCCGCCTCCGCCAAAGGCCCAGAACAGAGCGAAGGACAGAGTGGCTGCCACAAGGGAATATTTCAGGCGGGTGGACACGCATCCTCCCACATCCGCGGTTCCCGGCCGGTTCCTGTACTCCTGGGTTCCGGCTGAGATGATGGTGGTATCCGAGATAGGCGCCAGATTATCGCCGAAGATGGCGCCGCCCACAATGGCTCCGGCCAGCACTGGTGCATTGCTTCCCAGCAGGATGCCTGCCGGGTAAAAGATAGGGAAGCAGGTAAACATGGTTCCCAGGGAGGATCCTGTGGCCGTGGCTATGACACAGACGGCAAAAAAGGTAAATGCCGTAAAGAGCCCGCCGCTAACATGAAAGTAGTCTGCCAGCCATACAAAGCCGGAAGAAATATCAGCGGCCTTGATCATAGAAGCGAACATGCCGATGATCAGAAGAAGGATGCCGATGGACACCGCCTCCTTCGCTCCCTCGTAGACCGCCTCCCAGAAACGGTCATACTGTCCTTTCTTAACAAACACAGCGCCCACGAGAAGCCCCACAAAGGCTCCCATGGCAAGCGCGTACATCTCAAACGCCTTAAAGACGACAAAGTACAGGATACAGAAAAAGAGGAAGATCGCCACCGGCAGAAAAGCCATGCCCCATCCGCCGCGAAATTCCAGTCTTTCCCTTGTCTGCGTGTTTCTCTGCTGCTCCATGATAATACCTCCTGTTCCTATGATCTGTATGTCTGTGTGTATCTCTCTCCTACTCTTCCTCGCTTAAGTTCATCCACATGATGCTCCTGTACTTGGAGCCCACGGTCCTCTCCTGCTGGAAGGGCTCCCCCTCTACTGTAGGGTACTGCTCAAGGAAGCTCCGGATCCTCTGTATATCTTCCCCGGAGAGTTCAAAAGAAAAGATCCGCATATTGTCTTCCACGTGGCGGCTGTTCCTGACGCCAATGATGGCTGCTCCCACACCCTCCTGGCTCAAAATGTACCGGGACGCCACCTGGGATATGCCTACACCGTATTTCTCCGCGATATCCTTCAGTATGAGAAGAAGCTGCTGGTAGCCGTCCCAGCCAAGGGAGTCCTCGATGACCTGCATATATTTCACCTGGGACCTTGTCTCCGGCTCCTCCATCTTCTTCCCGATCCATCTCTCTGCCAGGAATCCGCCGGACAGGGTTCCGTAGCAGAGCATAGGAATGTGATGCTGCTTCAGGTAATCCAGATATCCCTTCTCCGGCCTTCTGTCAAACACGGAGTATTGGGTCTGGCTTGTAACTACCGGAATTCCCGCGTCCACCAGCTCTGCCAGGTGGGCTGTATCGAAATTGGTGACGCTGATATTGCGGATCTTTCCCTTCTCCTTCAGCCTGCACAGATACCCGGCTGTCTCCACGCATCCCGGCACATCGTAATCCCACCAGTGGAACTGCACCATGTCCAGCACGTCCCGGTTCAGTCTTCTAAGGCTCCTGTCAATGATCTTCTCCGTGTACTGGAAATCCACTTTGTCCAGCATATCCAGATCCGGTACGTATTTTGTGTGGATCTGGATGTCTGCCGGGGAGACGCCTCTGCCATTTTTCAGCTCCAGCACGAATTTTCCCAGGAACTCCTCCACCCCTGTGTAGATATCGCCGCAGTCAAAGGTAGTAAATCCTCTCTCCGCCAGCATGTGGAAGGCCCGCATCACGTCGTCAAAATCCAGATCATTCTTGATGCTGTGTCCCTCCGACAGCTGCCAGCACCCGTTGATCACTCTGCTTATCTTATAGCCTTCTGTAAGTTCGATCTTCTCTGTCATAGTCTGTCTTCTCCTTTTTCTGTCTTTTCATTTTCTTCCCTGTAGAGAGGTTCCACTGTACACGCGCCGTGGCTGAATTTCCGTTTCCCGATACGGGTAATCTTAAATCTTGCCCCGCAGTTCGGGTCCGGACAGGCGATGACGCTGTCCGAGAGCATCCAGTCATTCTGATCCAGCACCCGCTGCTTTGCGGGAAGCAGGGGGAGCAGCGCGCTCAGGGCGTACATGGAAAAGGAATTGTTTTCCGGAAAGACAAGATTTTCTCCGATCACCAGAAAATAGTCTCCCTCCCTGTGGCTGCACACCATGGGCTTCTCCGACCCGACCACTTCCACCTTCAGGTCATAAAGCATAAAGCTGTCATCCATTTTCTCACCTCCAGACTGTCTTTCCCTGCATCCGGCTGACAGATTTCCTGCAAAAGTAAAGCCCGAAGGACTTTCCTGTAAAATAAAAAAACCTGTCCCTGAAAATACTTCAAGGACAGGTAAAAACCTGCGGTACCACCCTGTTTGACATATCCCATAGATATGCCCACTCTGCCGGAATGCCATCACATCCCTGGCCCTCTAACGCTGGCCTTGCGTCTCGGCTACTCGGAAGCTCTTCCTTTCACATCGCCCTCCGGGGCCCACTTACTGCCACTGACATCTCTTCGGCTTCCACCATCCCGAATTCGCTGCAGACCGTTTGGCAATACAACTTCCCCGTCTCCGGTTTATGGTAGTTAGTATAGCACCGGACACACTTGTCTGTCAATTTATTTTTTTATCAACTGTTTTTCATCAGCTTTACCAGCCTGCTTGTGCCCAGCCGGTCAGCCCCCAGCTCCAGGAACCTCTCCGCATCCTCAAAGGAGCGGATGCCCCCGGCCGCCTTGACCTTCACTCCTTCTCCCACATGCTTTCTCAGGAGCTCCACGTCCGCAAAGGTGGCTCCGCCGCTGGAAAATCCGGTGGATGTCTTGATGTACTCCGCACCGGCTCTTGTGACGATGTCACACATGGCGATCTTCTCCTCCTCTGTGAGGAGGCAGGTCTCGATAATGACCTTCAGGATCCTTCCCTGGCATGCCTCGTGCACCCTGCGGATCTCCTCCTCGATCTCATCGTATCTCTTATCTTTGAGGGCCCCCACATGGATCACCATATCGATCTCCGACGCTCCGTTGGCGACAGCGTCCCGGGCCTCATAAGCCTTGGCCTGCGCGGTGCTGTATCCGTTGGGGAAGCCGATCACCGTACAGATGGGAAGCCTCCCTTCCACATAATCTGCCGCCCGCTTTACATAGGCCGCCGGGATACAGGCGGAGGCGGTCCTGTAGGCGACCGCGTCGTCCAGTATCTGCCGTATATCCTCCCAGGCAGCGTCCTGGGCCAGCAGCGTGTGGTCTACATGGCTTAATATTTCCATCCTGTCCATTCTCTTTTTCGTCCTCTCTTTCTACTAATCCTTCTTCTCCAGATTGCCTGGCCCAAAGCCCCGGGGCAGCAGATCCTTCAGCTTATACACCTGATAGTCCTCCGCTCCCCTGGCCAGTATGATCTCAAATTCCTCCGGGGAGCAGAACTCCATCATGACCTGCCTGCACACCCCGCAGGGAGCCGTGTAGTCTGTCGGCACGCCGTCCATGCCTCCCACAATGCAGATAGCCCGGAAGTGGCGCTCTCCCTCGCTGACTGCCTTGAAAAAAGCGGTTCTCTCCCCGCAGTTGGTGGGGGTGTAGGCGGCGTTTTCAATGTTGCATCCTGTGTAGATCCTTCCCTCCTTGGTTAGAAGAGCCGCCCCCACTTTAAAGTGAGAGTAGGGTGCGTAGGCCTTCTCAAGCTGAACCATAGCCGCGCTGATCAGCTCCTGTATCTGTCCTTTATCCATTTGCTTTTTATCCACCTGTCCTCTTTCTGTCACTTTTTCTCCTCCCTGCCGGCCTGTCGCCCGGCCCGGATCATCCTGCGCAGAGCCTCCACAGCAGTCCGTACAGCTGTGTCTGTGTCGTGGACCACCGGATTTTCCAGCCCGGCCTTTGCCCGCTCCTGGTTAGCCATGACAAGAAAGCAGGAGCCCACCCTGACGCGGAGCGCGCTGGCCACCACAAAGAGAGCCGCCGACTCCATCTCCGAGGCCAGGCAGCCCAGGCGCTTCCAGGCCTCCCACTTGTTCAGAAGCTCATAGCTGACCGGCTTTGTCTCCGGCGCGTGCTGGCCGAAAAAGGAGTCCTTGCACTGCACCACGCCCACATGGCAGGGATACCCAAGCTCCTCCGCCGACTCTATAAGCGCGTTGGTGATCCCTATGTCCGCCACCGCCGGGAACTCAATGGGAGCGTACTCTCTGCTGGTTCCCTCCATCCGGATGGCGCCGCTGGCGATCACAATGTCCCCGCTCTTCACATCAAGCTGCATGCCGCCGCAGGTGCCCACTCTGATAAATGTGTCCGCCCCTGCCATAACCAGCTCCTCCATGGCGATAGACGCCGACGGGCCGCCGATGCCGGTGGAGGTAACGCTCACCTTCTCCCCCTCCAGATAACCGGTGTAGGTCACATACTCCCTGCTGTCCGCGATCAGCTTCGGACTGTCAAAATATTTCGCGATCTTTTCGCACCGCTTGGGATCCCCGGGGAGGATCACATATCGTCCCACATCCCCCTCTCCCACCTGGGTGTGATACTGCTTCTGTGCGTTTTCCGAGTAATTAATCATTGCTTTCACCTCTTTCTGTGTTATAATTTTACATCATAGGTCGAGGTGCTGTCAGTATCTTTTTGAAAGAGTTGAAGCCTGATATCCATTTTCCCCAGGGAGGCGGTGTAAATGAAAGCAAAGAAAAAACGACTGCTGTGTCTTTTGGCTGTGGTCATCCTGCTGTTTCTGCTTATTTTCTGGTTAAACCCAACTGTATTTGCCAGGGACGGCCTGCTGACACGGCTTCCTGTGGACGACTATCTGGTCCAGTGGGACGCGGGCTCCACCAGGCGCCATGACGCTGATATTGACACTCTCTGGCTCTTCTGCATCAGCTCCGGGGATGTGTCCGTTCAAAGAGAAGAAATGTATGAGGGATACGATGTGGAGGTAGAACAGGTCATGCCCTTCCTGTACAGGTGGAAGCGCACGTTCAATGACACTGTCTTCCGGGTCACTGTGGGAGACCGGAAATACTATTTTACCATCGTCTCTGCCTAACAAAAAAACTCTGTGCAGATCCGATGTTTTTCATCTGCACAGAGTTTTCTTTCCAGCTGCCGCCCGCTCTATGACGGCTCGATCCCTTCCACTTCAAATCTGGTAAGCCACGGGTACTCTATGTAATTCACGGCTATTTCCTCCGAGGTCTTCACCCCTTCCGCGGGGTAATACACATTACCGACCTCGCTCTCTGCGGCCACATAGCCCTTCGCCTCCATGGCCTCCCTGTCCTCTCGGGTAAAACTTACCACGATCTCCTTATACGGAGGCGCGCATCAGCTGGTGTACTCCTCCACGCCAAGCACAAGGTCGCTCCAGCCCAGCCTTTCCATATATGCCCTGGCCTGGTCATTCAGCTTTACCATCATTCCGGATCACGCTCCCTTTTTAATAGTATGAGCCAAAGCCCGAACCGAAGCCTGAGCCAAGGCCGCTCATAGCGCTTCCAATCATAGAAGTCAGCATGTCAGCTGCCATCAGGTAGAAAATGACATACAGAACAAGCGCTGAGATCACCTTCACGATAAAAAACGCGTACACTCTTCTGTCATCGTCCCCCTGCGCAACCGACCGGTAAGCCCCGTACTGGACATAGGGCAGGATCAGACCGCCGAACGCAAGGACAAAGGCGGAGCCGGTGAGGAAAAACGGAGCCAGCAGGCCTGCCACGATGGCGATAATCCCGTCGTAGAGCGCCCGGCTTCCCACCACGCAGAACATGGCGTTTATGTTGGTGCTGCCCTTAAACATGCCGGCGAACGCATTCAGGAGCACAGCCTCCAAGGCGTCAATTCCCACGGTTAAAAGGAGAGTGAGTATGATCAGCTTAAAATAAGGCATCTGTATCATACCGTTAGAGATTCCGGAAATCCTGGATGCCGCGATCAGGACAATGATCAGGATGATCAGCGCCTTCAGGCCGATCAGCTCCAGACCCACCAGCGGGGAGTTGCCCGCGGCTATCCTTCTTGTCTCTGTCACTGGGCGCTTCAGGATGGGAAGAACCTCCCGGAACATGTTCCTGGCTCCCGCCATGGCCTGGGCTCCCATCTGCTTCATCTGCTGGCTGTTCATGCCCGCCCACTGGGACTGCTGGCCGCCGTTCATGCCCTGTCCGTACTGCTGATTACTGTTCATGCCCTGGTTATACTGCTGGTAATTCGCTCCCTGGTATTGCTGCTGCCCGCCTGCCGCCTGATTTTGCTGCTGGCCGCCCTGATAATTTGTGTAGGGTGCGCTCTGCTGGCCGCCGTTCATGCCCTGATTATACTGCTGACTGCCGCTCTGCTGCTGGCTCCCTGCTCCGGGAGCAGCCGTGCTCTGGCTCTGTGCAGTATTCTGGTTCTGCTGCGTGCAGTTGCAGACCTCGCCTTCTTCCAGTCTTCTTCCGCATTGTGTACAAAATCTTGCCATTTCTTCGTCCCCTTCCTTCTCATTTCTGATAGTTTTATTGTAGTAAGATTGTCGGATCTTGTCAATCTTCGGCCTAAAAGTATTCAGTCACAGAAGACGTACCTGGCCAGGCGCTCAAAGGCCTCCTGCACTCTGGAAAAAGGCAGCGCCAGATTGATACGGACATGGCAAGGGCCATGGAACATGCGGCCGTCCTGAAGCCCTACGCCCACATCCCAGGCCGCCCGCTCCACATCCTCGATCGTTTTCCCGTGCTCCCGGCACCACTTTGTACAGTCCACAAAAAGCATGTAGGTGCCTTCCGGGCGGCTGACCTCCAGGCCCTCCAGCCGGTCCTTGATAAACCGGCAGGCATAGTCCACATTTCCGGTGATGACCTGGCGCAGCTCATCCACCCACTCGCGGCCTTCCTGCCTGTAAGCGCCGATGAGGGCGTGCATGGACAGTACGTTCATACTGTTGTAGTGACTGAGGGAAGACTCCTTTGCGATCCGGTCTCTGATATATGGATTATAAATAATGTGATAGCTCCCGATCAGGCCGGCCAGATTAAAGGTCTTGGACGGCGCGTAAAAGGCGGCGGTGCGCATCTTCGCATCCTCCGACACGCTCTGTGTGGGAATGTGCCTGTGTCCCTCCAGGATAATGTCTGACCAGATCTCATCCGAGACGACCATGACGTCGTATTTCCTGTAGAGCTCCATGGCCTTCTCGATCTCCCAGCGCTCCCACACGCGGCCGCATGGATTGTGGGGAGAGCAGAAAATGGCCGCGTGGATTTTATGTTCCGAAAGCTTTCTCTCCATGTCCTCAAAATCCATCCGCCAGACATTCTTCTCGTCCTTAACCAGCGGGGAAAGGACTATGTTGTAGCCATTGTCTGTCAGGCAGCCGGTAAAGCCAATGTAGGTGGGAGAATGGAGGAGTACATTGTCTCCCCTGGAGCAGAACGCGTTTATGGCGCTGACCACGCCGCCAAGCACGCCGTTTTCATAGCCGATACAGGCAGGCACAAGATCCGTGACACCGTTTCTGTCTCTGTGCCACCGGATCACTGAGTCATAGTAGGCGTCACTGGGGGCAAAATACCCGAAGGCCGGATGCTTCGCCCGCTCTGTAATCGCCTCCACAACAGTGGGGACAGTCGCGAAATTCATATCCGCCACCCACATAGGGATAAAGTCGAATCCCTCCTTCGGCGGCGTGGGGGCCATGGGATTGGCACCCAGGGCATCGACGGCCAGGGCGTCCTTCCCCGACCGGTCCATGATGGAAGTAAAATCGTATTTCATAAATCTTCTCCTTTGCTGCGTCAGTTTTTCTGTGTATCTATTCTGCCTGCGGTATCAGGTGATCTTCCGTCCAAGCTTCGTCCTTCGCAGCAGCCAGACGCACAGGAAGGATACGGCTGTGATACTCGCCACAAGCGCCGGCACCGCGATCCAGGCGGACAGATCGTAGGGCTCCATATGCTTTTTGTAATTGTCCAGGAACAGGATATGGATGAGATAGATCCCAAAGGAGCACCCGCAGAAGAGATCTATGACCCTTTTTGCCCTCTCACCGGGCCGCAGGCTTCCACCTCTCAGCCTGAGCATAACGAGGAAAAACATGGCAGAGGCCAGCACGATAAAGGGCATGCCATAGGTAAGGGCTCCCTCGTAGTGATCCCCCTGTACCACCGTCGCGGCCAGCGTGATGCCAAAGGAGGCGGCAAGACTCGCAGCGCATACCGCTGCTGCCGCCCTCTGGCTGAGGCGAATGCGGGCCCTGTACTTATAGAGATAGTAGCCCGCGTACAGGTAATAGACATAGACCCGGTCCCCGATCAGAGGCGGGTCGTAGTAAAATTCGCCGTGCATCAGCCAAAGCAGGTAATTGGCAATGACCGTCCCTGTAGTCACTACAAAAAAGGCTTTCTCCAGCTTTACGCTGAAGTTCCTGCACATCACCTGCAGGAACGGGAGGACCAGGTAAATGGGTATCATGGCATACAGATACCACAGATGCGCCTCCACAGGCTCATAGAGGATCGTCCGCAGGTCAAAATCTGACTTCATGTAAAAGGTATTCCACAGATAGTAGACCAGACTCCACACCACCAGCACGGTAAAAAACCGGATCAGTCTCTTCACATGCTTCTCAAGAGGCTCATCCCTCCCCATGAGCAGCGCCCCGGTGATCATGAAAAAGCAGGGCACGCTCACTCTGGCCGCCGTGTCCACCACAAGCGAAAAGAGGTATTCACTGTCCGGGATCTCCCCGTAGCCGCGGCAGAAATAATTGCTCACATGTATGGCGATCACCAGGACAAAGGACACCATGCGTATCAGTTCCAGGTTATAATTCTTTTCTCTCATCAGGTTCCCTTTCTATGACCGGTCAGTCAAGAATTTTCGTCAGGTCAGTGGCTGGCTTCCGGTAAGTGGCGGGATCAGTTTCCTCAAACTGTTCCAGAAATCCAATGACCTGGTTTGTCAGATAGGTGGGGGTGGACGCCCCCGAGGAGACAGCGGCCTTTCTCTTCCCTCTCAAAAGCTCCACATCCAGATCCTCCAGGCTCTCTATCATGTAGACCTCCCGTTTCTCCCGGGCGATGGCGGCCAGCTTCTGGGTGTTATTGGAGTGGGGATCCCCCACGATAAACACGATATCCACATCCTCGTCCATATTTTTGATGGCCTCCTGCCGGATCTTGGTGGCTGTACATGTCTCCTTCTCGACGAGTACGTAAGGCAGCAGCTTTTCCGCATATTCGCATAGCTCCTGCACATCGTACAGGGACATGGTAGTCTGGTTTGTGATGACGTAGGACCTGCCCGGATCTATGCCATCAAGGTCAGATTTGCTGGTAATAAGGTGGACCCTTTCCGCGTCGATAGAGACAGCCCCCTCCGCCTCCGGGTGCCCTGCCTTTCCAAAATATAATACCTCAAAGCCCTCTTGCAGCCTCGTCTTGATCACATTATGGGTCTTGATCACATCCAGGCAGGAGGCGTCGATGACGTGGAGTCCCTTGCCGCGAGCTTTTTCAAACACCTGATCGCTGGCCCCGTGGGCCGTGATGATCACAGTCCCCTCATCAATCTCATCCAGAAGCTCCAGACGTGTCTTCCCCGGATGATCAATGGTCTCAATGCCCATCTCCTTCAGGGCATCCACAATGTACTGGTTATGGACGATCATGCCCAGGATGACGATGGGCTTCTTTTCGTCCTTTGCCTTTTTTGCCATCTCTATTGCACGCACAACGCCCTTGCAGTATCCCCTGGGGGTTATCGCTTTGACCTGCATCTTTCTTCTCTCCTGTTCACTCTCATAAATTCTTCTGATATTTTGCCGGATTTTATGCCGACGCTTACAGTGTATCATACTCCGGCGCAAGTTCATACAGTTTTCTTATAACCAGATAAATATGCAGACATAAAAAGCTCCCCACATGGCAGCTCCGGATTTTCCGGTGTCCGCCATATGGGGAGCAATTCATTTCAAAGGCTGATTAGAATTTGCCAGCCTTCTTTGCCTCTTCGATGGAAACGGCAACTGCGACAGTCATACCAACCATCGGGTTGTTTCCTGCGCCGATGAGACCCATCATCTCTACGTGAGCCGGTACGGATGAGGATCCTGCGAACTGAGCGTCAGAGTGCATACGTCCCATTGTGTCTGTCATACCGTAGGAAGCCGGTCCTGCAGCCATGTTGTCCGGGTGGAGTGTACGTCCTGTACCGCCGCCGGATGCAACGGAGAAGTATTTCTTTCCTGCCTCAACACACTCTTTCTTGTAGGTTCCTGCAACCGGATGCTGGAAACGTGTCGGGTTTGTGGAGTTACCTGTGATGGAAACGTCTACGCCCTCTTTCCACATGATGGCAACACCCTCGCGCACATCGTTTGCGCCGTAGCAGTTAACCTTGGAGCGAAGTCCGTCAGAGTAGGCAATCCTCTGCACTTCCTTCAGCTCGCCTGTGAAGTAGTCGTACTCTGTCTGTACGTATGTGAAACCGTTAATTCTGGAAATGATCTTTGCAGCGTCCTTTCCAAGTCCGTTCAGGATAACGCGGAGCGGTTTCTTGCGGACTTTGTTCGCTTTCTCAGCGATACCGATGGCTCCCTCTGCTGCTGCGAAGGACTCGTGTCCTGCCAGGAAGCAGAAGCAGTCTGTTGTCTCCTCAAGGAGCATCTTGCCAAGGTTGCCGTGTCCAAGACCTACTTTACGCTGGTCAGCAACAGATCCCGGAATACAGAAAGCCTGCAGGCCCTCTCCGATTGCCGCGGCAGCGTCTGCAGCTGTCTCGCACCCCTTCTTGATAGCGATGGCTGCACCTGTGATGTAAGCCCAGCATGCATTTTCAAAGCAGATCGGCTGAATGCCTTTGATCTGGTTGTATACGTCCAGTCCGGCATCTTTTGTGATCTTCTCAGCTTCTTCCAGTGAAGCAATGCCGTAGCTGTTTAACACTTCATTGATTTTATCAATTCTTCTTTCATATGATTCAAATAAAGCCATTTATGTATCCTCCTGAATTATTACCTTTATTCTTTGCGATAACCTGCGATTACTCTTTGCGGGGATCGATGATCTTCACAGCGTCATCTACCCGGCCGTACTGACCTTTGGCTTTCTCCCAGGCGTCGTTCGGTGTATCGCCGTTTTTGATAAAGTCTGTCAGCTTTCCAAGGTTTACGAACTGGTATCCGATGATCTCATCGTTCTCGTCAAGAGCGATACCTGTTACATATCCCTCAGCCATCTCAAGGTAACGGGGACCTTTGGCTAATGTACCATACATGGTTCCAACCTGTGAACGGAGTCCTTTTCCGAGGTCTTCCAGACCAGCGCCGATGGCAAGTCCGTTCTCGGAGAACGCGCTCTGTGTTCTTCCGTAAACGATCTGAAGGAAGAGCTCTCTCATGGCTGTGTTGATAGCGTCACAGACAAGGTCTGTATTCAGAGCCTCGAGGATTGTCTTTCCCGGCAGGATCTCGGAAGCCATAGCTGCGGAGTGCGTCATTCCGGAGCATCCCAGTGTCTCTACGAGAGCCTCCTGGATGATACCGTCCTTTACGTTCAGAGTCAGCTTACATGCTCCCTGCTGAGGTGCGCACCAGCCTACGCCGTGTGTAAAACCGGAGATGTCCTTGATCTCTTTAGCCTGTACCCATTTTGCTTCTTCCGGGATCGGAGCCGGTCCGTGATTTGCACCCTGAGCTACCGGACACATCATTTCTACTTCATGTGAATAAATCATTTTAAAACTCCTTTCGATATGCGTACATGCCCTTGGCTGCATGTACGGAATTTTTGCAGGGTCGTTAGATATTTAACCCATACCTAAAATTATTCTCTCATAATTTTCGACATTCGTCAATCTGGTTTCAGTATTTTTTCTGCCGGTCCATCTACTGATCCAGCTTGATGCCCGCGAGGGCGTCCGCAAAGGCCGTGTTGACAGGCTCGTTCTTCTGCCTGTCCAGATATTTCCGGACATCCCGCTTGCTGACGCCTGCCCCCTCCTTCTTCCTTCGCTCCTTGAAGGCGGACAGCTTTTCCTTGTAGCCGCAGGAGCAGACAAACACCTGCCCCTCCCCCTGGCCCTTCAGCATCATCTTCTTGTGGCAAACCGGGCACCGGGCGTTGGAGGTGCGGGCGATGGTCTCCCGGTGGCCGCACTCTCTGTCCTGGCACACCAGCAGCTCCGCGTTCTTCCCCTTCACCCGCAGCATCCGCTTGCCGCAGACCGGGCACTTCGTGTTGGTCAGGTTATCGTGGCGGAAGGTGCCGGTGCCGGTCCAGATCTCCTCCGTGACAGCCTGGGCGTAATCCCGGATATCCCGCATGAAGGCGCTTCTCTTCAGCTTTCCATCAGCGATGCGTGAAAGCTTCATCTCCCAGTCAGCAGTCAGCTCCGGTTTTTTCAGGTCTGCGGGAACCAGCTCCAGGAGCTGCTTTGCCTTGGAGGTGAGATAGATCTCATTTCCTCTCTTCTCAAGGAGGAAGCTTCCAAAGAGCTTGTCCATGATATCCGCCCGGGTAGCCACAGTCCCAAGCCCGCCGGTCTCTCCCAGTGTCTTTGCCGCCTGCTTGTCGTGGCTCTCCATGTAGGCTGCCGGGTTCTCCATGGCCGACAGGAGGGTTCCCTCGTTAAATCGGGCAGGGGGCTTTGTCTTTCCCTCTGTGACGGCAAGATGAACGCCTTCGATCCTATCCCCCTTCTCCAGTCTGGGGAGGGACTGGCTCTTTACGTCCTCGTCCTCCTCCCTCTCCTCTTCCTCGTCCGCGCCGTAGACCTCTCTCCAGCCTTCCTTCAGCATACGCCTTCCCTTTGCGTAGAAACTCTCCTCTCCCAGGGCTGCTGTCAGCTGGATCTCCTCGTACTCCGCCGGCGGATAGAGGACAGACAGGAAGCGTCTCACCACCAGGTCGTAGATCTTTCTCTCCTCGTTTGTCATGTGGGTCAGCTCCACATACTGCTCTGTGGGGATGATGGCGTGGTGATCCGACACCTTTTTGTCATTGACAAAGGCGGCCTTCGGGCTCACTGCCGTGCGCATCACCTTTGCCGCCAGCTTCCGGTAGGGGCCCACAGCGCAGGCCTCCAGCCGATCCTTTATAGTGGGGACGATATCGCTGCTGATATACCGTGAGTCGGTCCTTGGGTAGGTCAGCACCTTGTGGTTCTCGTAGAGCCGCTGCATGATATTCAGTGTCTCCTTGGGCGAAAAGCCGAACCGTTTGTAGGCGTCCTTCTGGAGCTCTGTCAGGTCGTAGAGAAGGGGCGCGCAGGTCTTTTTCCGGGCGGCCTTCACCTCCCGCACTTCCGCCTCCCGGCCCTCCAGGGCTCTCCTGAGTCCCTGGATCCTTTCTCTGTCAAAGGTTCTTGTACTCCCCGATTTCCCATCCTTCCATATAAGGGTAATGCCCTTTGCGGACGCCCGCAGCCCATAGTAGGTCCGGGGGACAAAGCCGCGTATCTGTTCCTCCCTCTTGGCCACAATGGCCAGTGTGGGGGTCTGTACCCTGCCGCAGGAGAGCTGGGCGTTGTACCTGCAGGTCAGTGCTCTCGTGGCGTTGATGCCCACAAGCCAGTCCGCCTCCGCCCGGCAGAGGGCCGCGTCGTAGAGGGGATCGTAGTCGTGCCCGTTCCTCAAGCGGGCAAAGCCCTCCCGGATAGCTTTGTCCGTGACGGAAGAGATCCAGAGCCTCTTGATGGGCTTTTTGTTTCCCGCCTTGACAAGGATCAGCCGGGCCACCAGCTCCCCCTCCCGTCCGGCGTCTGTGGCTATGATGATCTCACCTACGTCCTTCCTGTGTATCTGGGCCTTCACAGCCTGATACTGCTTCTGGCTCTGGCGGATCACCTCCAGCTTGAACTCCTTTGGCATCAGGGGAAGATCCTCCAGCTTCCACGCCTTGTATTTGGGGTCATAGTCCTCCGGATCCGCCAGGGTCACAAGGTGCCCCAGCCCCCAGGTGACGATATACTGTCCGCCCTCGATGGCACCGGAAATATTTTTCCCGCACTTCAGGACTCTGGCTATGTCCCGGGCCACCGACGGCTTTTCTGCGATAACCAATGCTTTCATCTGTCAGTCCTCTCCTTTACTGAACAAGCGCCCAGAAGCCGCTGTCAGAGGCAAAGGGCCCTATCTCGTCAAAGTCAAAGGGTGCTGTCACCCAGGCATACCCTCTGTCGTCCTGGCTGTCCGCCGGATAGCGGAAGGAAAGGCCGATCTCCAGCCCGTCCTCATCCACGAAGAATTCCGGTGTGTAGACGCCGTCCTTTGTGTCTCCGCCGAGGACAGCCTTCATGTCCTCCGCGCTCAGCTCCGAGAGGAAGGTGTCGTCGTCCGCCTCGTCCCGCATAACCTGCGCCCACTGGCCGACAAAGCTGTCGTCCAGATTGACAATATCCTTCACCTCATAGAGGGTTCCATCCTGGAGGTTCACGTTCACGCACCGGAGGGCCACGTGATAGTCGTTCTCACTGCCCTCGTAGCTGTAATCCTGGAATACCACGCTTAAGAGCGACCGGCTCTGGTAGGTGACCTTGTACTCCACAAAGCTTGCCAGCACCGGATACTCCTCCCCCAGCACCTTCTCTTTCATCTCGTCAGAGGGAGACAGGTACAGCTTATCCACAGAGTCCAGGGCGCAGTCCTGGAGAGCGGTGTTCACCTTCTCCTGTACCTCCGCGTCCAGGCCGTCCACCTGGGGATAGTAGACCTCAAACTGAATGGTAGTGCTGCCCGTATTGTCCGCTGTGTAAATGTAGTTGTCCTCCGTCACATCGTAGCCACAGTCCTCATCCACATACTCCGGGATGGCGTCAATGCCGGACTCCTCCTGACCGTCCTCAGCCTGTCCGTAGCCGCCCTGTCCGTAGCCGCCGTAGAATTCATCATACCAGTCCTCAATGGAGGAGCCGTCATCTCCCCACTGGCTACCGTCCTGCATATACTCGTCCACGCCGTTCTCGGCCACGTAGCGCAGCTCCCTCGAGATGGCAGCTCCCGCCACCACAGCGAGAACAAGGCAGGCTGCGCCCACGCCTGCGGCAATGTAGACTCCCTTTCCCCTCTTTTTCTTCAGGGGAACAGAGGCTGCCCACATCTCCATGGGGATATAGCGCATCCCGCCTGCGTTCTGCTCCGGCGCTGTGTCATGCATACCCATGTGGCGGTAGGCGTCCACCGCTCCCGGGGAAGCATTGACCGTAAACTTCGACACCCGGTAAGTCTGAACCGCAAAGGAGCACATCTCCAGCAGGATAGCCTTCCCGATCCCGCTGTGCTGGTACTCCCGCCTCACAAAGAGGAGGGCGATATGTCCGGTGGGCAGAATCCCTCCCACGCCCAGCAGCTGGCTTCCCTCAAAGGCGCCAAAGAGGGCAAGCCCCTCTGTCTGCATCTTCCTCTCTATATTCGGATATCTGATAAAGTCCTGAAAAGAAGCCACTCCCTCCGGTGTGTACAGAGGCGCCACATCCTGGGCAAACACGTCCCACACAAGGTGGAGGGCATCCAGCATCTCCTGTCTCTCCAGTCTGCGTATATTCATAGGATCTTCCTCCTTTTTCTATGGTATCTATGCCTTGTCCTCTGTCCTGAGCAGTTCCTCCCGGAGCAGGGTCAGCGCTCTGACAACAGCATAGTCTCTGTTCTTGCTGCGGTTCCCGGTAAAGCGGAATTCCTCCACCCGGGTCTTTCCCCTGACACAGCACCCGACATACACAAGGCCCACCGGTTTCCCCGGCGTTCCCCCGTCCGGTCCGGCAATGCCGGTGACAGAGAGAGCCGCGTCCGCGCCTGCCTGGCGGGCCGCTCCCCGGGCCATCTGCTCCGCTGTCTCAGGGCTTACCGCCCCCACGCTCTCCAGAGTGCTGTGTTCCACGCCAAGGAGCTTTTCCTTGGCCTCATTGGAGTAGGTGATATATCCCTCTTTGTACACATTGGAGGCCCCTGGCACGTTCATGATCCTGCCTGCCAGCAGGCCCCCGGTACAGGACTCGGCTGTTGTGACTGTCATCTGTCTCTCCCGGAGCATGCCTACAACTGCCTCCTCCAAAGTAACCTCCTCGTCCATGGTGTAGATGTAGTCTCCGAACCGCTTCTCAAGCTCCGCCAGCATGGGCTCCATCAGCCTCCTGGCGGACTCCTCGTCCGCCGCCTTGGCAGTCACCCGGAAATGCACCTCCCCGGTCTTGGCGTAGGGTGCAAGGGTGGGGTTGCTCTGCTCATCCATCAGATCCGCCACCATGGTCTCCGCCTGGCTCTCTCCGATGGAGCAGATCTTCACCATCTTCGAATAAATGCCCTCCGGCTGCAGCCTGTTCAGATAGGGGGCGATATCCCTCTCAAACATGGGTTTGATCTCACCCGGAGGTCCCGGCAGAAGGATGGCCGTCTTTCCCTTTTCCTTATCCTCCAGGATGATGCCCGGGGCTGTGCCGTTGTGGTTGTCCACCACGATGGCTCCCTCCGGGACGAGGGCCTGCTTCCAGTTGTTGGCCGTAATCTCCCGGCCCTGGGCCCTCCGCTTGTCAAAGTAGGCCTGGATGCGCTCTTTGGAGTGGGCGTCCTCATAGAGTTCCCTTCCAAATACCTTTGCTGTCACTTCCTTAGTCAGGTCATCCTTGGTGGGGCCAAGGCCGCCGCTTAAGATGACGATGTCGGACCTTGAGAGGGCCAGCCGGATGGCGTCCTCCAGCCGCTCCTCATTATCCCCCACCACGCTCTGGTGGTAGCAGGAAAGCCCCAGCAGGGCAATTTTCTCCGCCAGGTAGGCGGCGTTTGTGTTCACGATGTTTCCGAGAAGTATTTCCGTACCGACAGAAATCAGCTCCACTGTCATCCTACATTCCTCCCTTTGTCAGCACTTCTACATTTTTCGCAATATAATCGATCAGTGATACCACTGTCAGTATCAGGGCGATCCAGATAAGCACAGTACCCACTGTATCAAATACGCCGCCCAGGTCAGCGATCAGCACGATCACCATGAACATCTGGGACACGGTCTTGAATTTTCCCCAGTAGCTGGCCGCGATAACGATGCCGCTGTCGGCCGCCACCAGCCGGAACCCGCTGATGATGAACTCCCGCGCGATGATGACGATGACCACCCAGGCCGGCAGCTTGCCCGCCGGAATGAGACAGATCATGGCAGAGCACACAAGCAGCTTATCCGCCAAAGGGTCCATAAATTTACCGAAGTTAGTCACCAGGTTCCGGGCTCTGGCAATCTTGCCGTCCAGCATGTCTGTCAGGCTTGCCAGGCAGAAAAGGACGAGGGCGATCCATTTGCCGGCGTCCCCCGCGAAATCCGTGAGCATGAAAAACACAAAAAATGGTACCATGATTACCCGCAGTACGGTCAGTTTATTTGGCAAATTCATCTTACATTAACTCTCCTATCAAATCGTATTCTGCTGCCCCTGTGACTTTCACTCTGGCAAAATCGCCGGACATCAGTTCCTCATCTGTATTTACGAAAATGAGACCGTCCACATTCGGGGCGTCCTTGTAGGTCCTGCCCACGTAGGCGTTCTCGTCGGCCACCTTTCCCTCGATCATGACCAGCACCTCCCGGCCGATCATATCCTCAGCCAGGTCAAAGGCGATCTCCTGCTGGAGCTCCATCAGCTCCGCCTGCCGGTCCTCCTTTACTTCCTCCGGGATCTGATCCTCCATCTCGGCCGCCGGTGTCCCCTCCTCCGGGGAGTAGGTGAAGACGCCCAGCCTGTCGAATTCCATCTGGTCCACAAAGTCCATCAGCTCCTCGTGCTGCTCCTTTGTCTCCCCGGGAAATCCGGTGATTAGAGTGGTGCGGATGGCAATATCCGGTATCTCCCGTCTCAGCTTCCCGATGATCTCCTCTAAGTCCTCTCTCGATGTGCGCCGTCCCATTCTGCCAAGGATCTCCGTGCTGGCGTGCTGGATAGGCAGATCCAGGTAGTGACAGATCTTGGGCTCCTCCTTCATGACCTGGATAAGGTTATCATCAATCTCCTCCGGGTAGCAGTAGAGGATGCGGATCCACCGTATGCCGCTGATCTTACACAGCTCCCTGAGCAGCCGGTGAAGGGATTTCTCCCCGTACAGGTCCACCCCGTAGATGGTGGTCTCCTGGGCCACCAGGATCAACTCCTTCACGCCGTCCTCCGCCAGGGCCTGCGCCTCCTTCACAAGGCGCTCCATAGGCACGCTGCGGTAATTGCCCCGTATCTTCGGGATAATGCAGTAGGTGCAGTGCTTGTCGCATCCTTCCGCGATCTTCAGGTAGGCGAAATGTCCGCCTGTGGTCACAAGACGTTTCGTCTCAGGCAGGGGCAGGGCGTCGATATCCCCTATCCTGACGCCGCTTTTTCCCTCCAGGGCCTCCTGGATGGCGTCCACTATTTTGTCGTAGGATGTGGTGCCCAGCACCTCGTCCACCTCGGGTATCTCCTCCAGGATCTCATTTTGGTATCTCTGGGCCAGACAGCCGGTGACGATGAGGGCCTTTAAGGTCCCGGTCTTCTTGTACTCCGCCATTTCCAGGATAGTCTGGATGCTCTCCTCCTTGGCGTCATGGATAAAGCAGCAGGTGTTGATAACGATGACGTCTGCCTGTGTCTCATCGTCCGTCATCTGGTAGCCCCTGTCCGCCAGCAGGCCGATCATGACCTCCGAGTCCACCAGGTTCTTGTCGCACCCCAGCGATATAAAAAGCACATTCATAGCTTTATCTCCTTTCAGTCAGAAAGGCAGATACCTTGTAAAAGCATCTGCCTTATCATTTTCGTCCGCTTATTCTTCAGAGTCCTCTGCGATGATCGTGATCTTGCCGCTGTTCAGTTCATCGATGGCAATGGAGAGCGGCTTCTCGCCGTCCTTTGTCTTTACCAGAGGCACATCGCCGTCAATGAGCTGTCTGGCTCTCTTGGCTGTCGCCATGACGATGGAATACCGGCTGTTGACGACCTTTGTCTCGCCCTCCTCCACGTCTTTGTTCACTACTTTCATCAGATCCGTGTATGATGGATGCAGCATATTCCTATTCTCCTTTCAAATCCTCTTTCATATGTTCAATAAATGCCTGACTGCGCGTACTTCTTGCGTGCTCCGCTGAAATGACGCCGTGGACCTTATCCACACACTCCTCCAGCCGGTCCCTCTCGTTGAGAATGATGTAGTCGTAGGCTTCCATGAAGCCGGACTCCCTGGCCGCTGTCCTCATTCTCTCCTCAACCACCTCAGGAGCTTCCGTCCCTCTGTCCGTGAGCCTTCTCTTCAGCTCACCCGCGCTGGGCGGTGTGATGAAAATAAGGAGGGCATCCGGGAACCTTTCCTTGATCTTCAGGGCCCCCTGAACCTCGATCTCCAGGATCACATCCTTTCCCTGGGAGAGCTGCTCCTGCACGTACGCCTTAGGCGTGCCATAGTAATTATTCACGTACATAGCATACTCTATCAGTTCGTCTTTCGCAATCATTTTTTCAAATTCTTCCCTTGTTTTGAAAAAATATTCCCTGCCGTTCTCCTCCCCCTCTCTGGGAGCTCTCGTGGTGGCTGAGATGGAAAGGGCGTAATTGTCGTACTTTGTCAGAAGCCTTTTCAGCACAGTTCCCTTTCCCGCCCCGGAGAAACCGGATATGACGGTCAGAATTCCTTTTTGCTCGTTCATGCTCATGTCCCCGCTCTTCTATCTTTTTTCTATATTTATATTTCTACTCTATGTTCTGTATCTGCTCTCTTACCTTCTCGATCTCTGTCTTCAGGTCAATGCCCCTGTTGGAGACCTCCAGGTCGTTCGCCTTGGAGAGGATGGTGTTCGCCTCCCTGTTCATCTCCTGGGCGATAAAGTCCAGCTTTCTTCCTATACCGGCCTCATCGGACAGAAGCACGTCCTTCATGTGGCTGATGTGGCTTTTCAGCCTCACCACTTCCTCGTCCGTGCAGATCTTGTCCGCAAAGATGACTACCTCCGCGGCGATGCGGCTGTCGTCAATCTGGGTGTCGGCAAGGAGCTCCCTCACCTTCTCCTCCAGCTTTTCCCTGTACTCGGCAATGATCTTAGGAGATCTCACTTCGATAAATTCCACCAGCTCCGCCATGCCGTCCAGCTTGTCAATGATATCTCTGCGGAGATTTTCGCCCTCCAGGGTCCGGGTCTCCACAAACTGGGAGATAGCGCCCTCCATAGCCTTCTTCAGGCAGTTCCATATCTCCTCCTCGTCCAGCGCCTGCTCCTCCATGGTAAGGACCTCCGGATACCGGGAGAGAGTGGATACACGGACATCATTTTCCAGACCAAACTGCTCCTCCATCTCCCTGAGGCTCTCCATGTACTCTTTTGCCAGTGAGGCGTTGTATTTCAGCACCGCCTGCCCCTCGGACAGATCCTCATAGGTAATGAAAATATCCACCTTGCCCCTGGATACGGACTGCTTCAAAAGACTGCGGATGGATGTCTCAAAAAAATTCAGCTTCTTCGGCATGCGGATGTTGACATCCAGATAGCGGTGGTTCACACCCTTCATCTCCACTGTGAATTTCCGCTCTCCGTCTGAGAGCTCACATCTGCCGAAGCCTGTCATACTCTTTATCATTTTGGCAACCTCGTTTTCGCTTTTTCATACTGCATTATTATAATTCATTTCCCCTCCCCCGTCAACTTTCCAAAACTCCCTTTCTGTGGTATACTGTGAACACTTGGCACTGTGAACACTTGAGACAGAAAGGACTGTAATCTATATGGCTTTTGACGGAATTACCATAGCAGCTGTGACGAAAGAATTGAAGGAGACCCTGGAGGGCGGGCGCATCAGCAAGATCGCCCAGCCCGAGGCGGACGAGCTGCTCCTGACGGTCAAGACTGCGGCCGGTCAGAGGCGGCTGTGCATCTGTGCCAGCGCCTCCCTTCCTCTTATATATCTCACTGATGAAAACAAGACGAGCCCCATGCAGGCCCCGGGCTTTTGCATGCTGCTGCGCAAGCACATCGGCAGCGGGCGCATCATATCCATCAGCCAGCCGAAGATGGAGCGCATCATCCGCTTCGAGATCGAGCACTTGGACGAGATGGGGGACCTGTGCAGCAAGACTCTCATTGTGGAACTGATGGGGAAGCACAGCAACATCATCTTCTGCGATGACAGCGACCGCATCATCGACAGCATTAAGCATATATCCGCCCAGACAAGCTCTGTCCGGGAGGTGCTGCCGGGCCGGGACTACTTCATCCCGGACACCATGCACAAGCTGGATCCCCTGACCGTGGCCCAGGAGGACTTCATCACCGCTCTCAGGACAAAGGGCGGCCCCCTCTCCAAGGCCCTGTACACCAGCTTCACCGGCATCAGCCCGGTGGTGGCTGAGGAGATCTGTTATCTGGCAGCCCTGGAGTCCCGAATGACGGCCGAGGATCTCTCCGGGGACATGCTGGTCCATCTGTACCGGCAATTCAGCTACTACATTGAGCAGGTGAGCCTGGGCGACTTCTCCCCGGCCATCTACTATGAGGGCAGGGAGCCAAAGGAGTTTTCCGCGCTGCCCTTAAGCCATTTCTCCAACTACAGGAGAGAGGAATTCCCCTCTATCTCCCAGGTGATCCGCACCTACTACTCCTCCCGGGAGTCCCTGACCCGCATCCGGCAGAAGTCCGCGGACCTGCGGCACGTAGTCCAGACTGCTCTGGAGAGGAACCGGAAGAAATACGACCTGCAGTCCAGACAGTTAAGGGACACAGAAGGCCGGGACAAATTCAAGGTCTACGGGGAGCTGATCAACACCTACGGCTACGGACTGGAGCCGGGCGCGAAGCAGCTTGCCGCCCTCAACTACTACACCAACGAGGAGGTCACCATCCCTCTGGATGAGCACATGACTCCCGCCGAGAACGCCCAGCGCTATTTTGCAAAATACAACAAGCAGAAGCGCACCTTTGAGGCATTAAGCCAGCTCATCGAGGAGACCCGGGAGGACATCGAGTACCTGGAGTCCATCAGCAATGCCCTGGACATCGCCCGGGCCGAGGAGGACCTGGTCCAGATCAAGGAGGAGCTGACCCAGACAGGCTACATCCGCCGCCGGAGTACCAAACAGAAGGTGCGCATCACAAGCCGCCCCTTCCACTACATCTCCAGCGATGGCTACCATATCTATGTAGGGAAGAACAATCTCCAGAACGAGGAGCTGACCTTCCACTTCGCCTCGGGAAATGACTGGTGGTTCCACGCCAAGAAGGTGCCCGGCTCCCACGTCATCGTGAAATCCGGCGGGGAGGAGCTGCCGGACCGCACCTTTGAGGAGGCCGGTCGGCTGGCCGCCTACTACTCAAAGAGCCGGGGAGGCGACAAGGTGGAGGTGGATTATATAGAGAAGAAGCACGTGAAAAAGCCCGGCGGCGGAAAGCCCGGCTTTGTCATCTACCACACCAACTACTCTCTTGTCATCGACTCGGATATCAGCGGAATTGAAGAAGTAAAATAGCGACAGAATAAAAAGAGGAAGAACCGATAAGGCTCCTCCTCTTTTCTGCTTTCTGTCTATTCCGTTTGTCTACTCCATCCCAAGCAGGTAGTCGATAAACTGCTGAGCTGTCCGGCCGGACATGCCGCCGTGGTTCAGCTCCCAGCGGTTGGCTTCCAGAAGAAGCTGCTCCTCGTCCATCTCGATGCCGTTTCTCTTTGCCAGCTGACGGACGATCTCCTGGAACTCCTTCTTGGCCGGCTTTCCAAAGTAGATGGTGACGCCAAATCTTGCCACCAGAGATAGCTTCTCCTGCACCGTGTCGTTTGTGTGCAGCTCCTCGTCCATCTCTTCCTTATCCCGGAAGGTCTCCCGGATGAGATGCCGGCGGTTGGAGGTAGCGTAGATGAGTACGTTGTCCGGCTTTTTCTCCAGCCCGCCCTCGATGACTGCCTTCAGATATTTATACTCGATCTCGAACTCCTCAAAGGAGAGGTCGTCCATGTAAATGATAAACTTGTAGTTCCGGTTCTTGATCTGGGCGATGACGTCATTGAGGTCCTGGAACTGGTGCTTGTACACCTCGATCATCCGCAGTCCCTGGTCGTAGTATTTGTTGAGGATAGCCTTGATGGAGGAGGATTTCCCGGTTCCCGCATCCCCGAAGAGGAGGCAGTTGTTGGCCCGGCGGCCCTTCACAAAGGCCTCCGTATTGTCGATCAGCTTTTTCTTGGCGCTCTCATAGCCCACCAGCTCGTCCAGCTGCACGTGGGCGATCTTTGTAATGGGTACAATGTGCACGCCCTCCTCGTCGTGAGCTACCCGGAAGGCCTTGTGAAGCCCCAGCTTGCCCACGCCGAACTCCTTGTAGAACTGGGTCACAGAGGCCTTGAACTCCTCCGCCCCCTGCGTCTGTCCCAGACTCCTTGCCAGGGCGCAGATCCGGTCACGGATGCGGCCGTTGAACACGCTGCCGTGGGTGCCTGACCCGGTGTAAGTGAGGATCATGGAGACGCAGTCCACGCCGAGGCCTGCCTCCATGGCTGAGAAGTCGTAGTCAAACAGCTCCTTGAAGATTTCAAAATCGTGGAGCGCCACCTTGTTGATGCTTCCGCCTGTCTCCCCCACGATCTCGCAGGAGGTGCTGTAGGCGTTCTCGTCGTTTGCCAGAAGGAAGGTCAGGTAGTCGTGCCAGAGATTTCCCTCAAAGCCGTGATCCACGCACAGCTCCAGTATGCTTCCCGTACACTCAAAGAGAAGGCTTTTGAGGTCCTCCTGGTTGTAGTACTCATTGTCGTAGTTTTCCATCAGGAACGTCATGTCGTTCAGGATCTGCTCCTGCTCCAGATTTTTATAGATGATCAGCTCGTGTATTCTCATATCGTTTCTCCCTCCGCATCAATAATTTCCGAGTATCTTCAGGCTCTTGGACTCCTCCCGCAGGCCCCGGATGGCGTTCTTCACCGCGCCCTCTCCCATGTTTCCCTCAAAGTCCACAAAGAACCGGTACTCCCATGTCCGTCCCTCCACCGGGCGGGACTCGATCTTGGACATGTTCAGGTTGTTGTAGGTAAAATGTGCCAGCAGATGGTAGAGGGAACCGCTGGAGTGATCCACCTCAAAGCAGATGCTGATCTTTTTGGCATCCTTTAAGAAAATCTTCTGGTTGGTCACAATGATGAACCGGGTGGAGTTGTTGTCATTGTAGTTGATCTTCCGGTCCAGTATCTTCAGCCCGTAAATCTGAGCCGCATGCTCACTGCAGATGGCCGCCTGGGTGATATCTCCGTCCTCCAGCACTTTTTTCGCCGCCACTGCCGTGTTGGGGGCGCTGATCCTCTGCCACCCAGGCTGGTCGTCCAGGTATTTGGAGCTCTGCATCAGCGCCTGAGGGTGCGAGTAGACCGTCTTGATCGTGTCGAGAGTCGCCCCCTCCACGCTGGCCAGGGCGTGGTCGATGGGAAGGATGATCTCCCCTACGATGTAGTTTTCAAATTCCACCAGCAGGTCGTAGACCTCGCTCACCACTCCGGCGGAAGAATTCTCAATGGGAAGAACCGCAAAGTCCGCCGAGCCCTCCTCGATGGCCTCCATGGCATCCCGGAAGGTCTGCACGTGGAAGCTGTTCACATCCTTTCCAAAGTAGGCGAACATGGCGGCCTGGGAGTAGGCTCCGTCCGTCCCCTGGAAGACGATCCTGGAGTGTTCATAGTCCAGCTTGTCCACGCCGATAAAGGGCAGTCTCCCCAGGGCTCCCTTCTTTGTCAGCATCTGGTACTGCATCTTGCGGCTCTGGGACATGAGCTGCTCAAAGAGCTCTGTCAGTCCCAGCCGCAGGAATTCATCGTCCACATTCCGGGTGATCCTGGCAAGCTGATCCTTCTCCCTCTTCTTGTCAAACACTTTTTTTCCCGCATCTATCTTGATATCGCCGATCTTCTCGCACACCTGCACCCGGCTTTTATACAGCTCCGCGATCTGGCTGTCGATCTGCGCCAGATGCTCTCTTAATTCCTCTAATTCTGCCATTTTTCTGTCTCCTTTTGTACACATACTAAAAGGTATTATAATACAACTCCCCGCCAAAATCCATGTCAGACATTGAAAATCTTTGGTATTTATTATATGATGTAGGTACGGTTGATTGATCTAAAAAGGAGGACGAACAGTATGAACACCATGGATTGTATTTTCAGCAGAAGAAGTATCCGCAAATTCAAGCCGGATCCTGTAGGACATGAGCTTCTGGAGTCAGTGATCCAGGCGGCATCCTATTCTCCTTCCTGGAAAAACAGTCAGATTACACGCTATATCGCTATCGAATACACTTCTATTCTCACGAAAATTGCCGATGATTTCACCCCGTCATTCAACAGTCATATTATCCGCCAGGCACCGCTTCTCCTTGCCGTCACCTTTGTGAAGGGACGCAGCGGCTTTGAACGTGACGGCTCCTTCTCCACAAAGAAGGAAGACCGCTGGCAGATGTTCGATGTGGGAGCTGCCTGCCAGACTCTCTGTCTGGCCGCCCATGAGAAGGGCCTTGGCACAGTGATCATGGGCATTTTTGACGAGGACGGCATAGGAGAGCTTCTCGGCATCCCCGCTGACCGTGAGCTTGGGGCACTGATCGCGGTAGGGTATCCGGACGTCGAGCCCGAGGCGCCGAAGCGAAAGAGCGTGGACGAGCTGCTGACTTACCGTTAATTTTCACAGTGCCTGCAAGAGAAGGCACACGAACACGAAGGAGGTTTTTATGAGACATTTAATGAGTCCACTTGATTTTTCAGTGGAAGAGCTGGATAAATTGCTGGACCTGGCAGAGGATATTGAGGCAAACCCGAAAAAGTACGCCCACGCCTGCGAGGGGAAAAAGCTGGCCACACTGTTCTACGAGCCAAGCACGAGAACGCGTTTAAGCCACGAGGCTGCCATGCTGAACTTAGGAGGCAGCATCATGGGATTTTCCTCCGCTGACTCCAGCTCCGCCGCAAAGGGCGAGAGCGTGTCAGACACTATCCGCACCATCTCCTGCTACGCGGACATCTGCGCTATGCGCCATCCCAAGGAGGGCGCTCCCATGGTAGCCTGCCAGCACTCCTCCATCCCGGTCATCAACGCCGGAGACGGAGGACATCAGCACCCCACCCAGACCCTGACAGACCTGATGACCATCCGGTCTTTAAAGGGACACTTAGGCAATATGACTATCGGCCTGTGCGGAGACCTGAAATTCGGCCGCACGGTCCACTCGCTGATCCACGCGCTGGTGCGCTATCCGGGCATGAAGTTTGTGCTGATCTCACCGGAGGAGCTGAGACTTCCCGGCTACATCCGCCACGATGTGCTGGAGAAAAATCAGGTTCCCTACGAGGAGGTCGTCCGCCTGGAGGAGGCTCTTCCAAATCTGGATCTTCTCTACATGACCCGCGTGCAGAAGGAGCGCTTCTTCAACGAGGAGGACTATGTGCGCATGAAGGATTTCTACATCCTGGACGCAAAGAAAATGAAGCTGGCAAAGGATGACATGTACGTGCTCCATCCGCTGCCCCGTGTCAACGAGATCTCCACGGAGGTGGACGACGACCCGAGAGCCGCCTATTTCAAGCAGATGCAGTACGGCGTGTACGTGCGCATGGCTCTCATTTTGACACTGCTGGAAATTGAAGTGTAGGAGGAGGAAGCATGGTTAAGAATACATTGAATGTTGGACGCATTTCCGAGGGCTTTGTTCTGGACCACATACAGGCCGGCCGCAGCATGGATATCTACAAATATCTCCACCTGGACCAGCTGGACTGCTGCGTGGCCATCATCAAGAACGCCAAGAGCAGCAAGATGGGGAAAAAGGACATCATGAAGATCGAGTGCCCCATCGACTTTATGAATCTGGATATTCTCGGCTTTATTGACCACAACATCACTATCAACATCATCAAGGATGAGCAGATCATCGAGAAGAAAGCTCTCCATCTGCCCAAGAAGATCAAAAATGTCATCAAGTGCAAGAACCCCAGGTGCATCACCTCCATCGAGCAGGAGCTGGATCACGTATTCGTCCTGACCGACCCGGAGAATGAGATCTACCGGTGCATGTACTGTGAAGAAAAATATGAGAGAAGGCCCAAATAGGAAAGCCTTCAGACAGCCCTGGACAAAACAGGGACAGATATGGCACAAGCCGCATCTGTCCCTGTTTTTCTCTTCCTATTTTCCTGCGTCTTCAGGAATTGCTTTTCCCTCTGAAGTGCTCCATCATGACGGGAAAATACTCCTTGCTGTACTCTCCCAGCGAGTAGTCCCCCTTCCCAAGGCACCACTCGGTCACAAGCGCTCTCTCGCACATGGCGTAGTATTTCACGACTGTGCGGATAGGCACATCCGCGCGGATTTCTCCCTTCTTCTGTCCCTCCTCCACGATCCCGGAGATCAGCTTGTAGTATTTCCGGTTCTCATTTAAAAGCTGGCTTTCCCCCTGTGCCACCAGCTGGGTGGAATAGAGAGAGGCCAGAAGCTCCATGCTGATGTTTTCCTCCATCATGGCATGGACCTCCCTGTTCAGATACAGGAGCTTCTCAAAGCAGTCTGTCCCGGGCTCCAGCTTCCTTTCCAGATCCCCGTAGTAGTCGTCCAGCATTTCCGCCAGCGTGTTCAGCAGCTCGTCCTTTGCGCTGAAATAGTAGTAAAAGGAGCCCTTGGATGTCCCGGATTTCTCAATAATGTCATCTACAGTCGTCCGGCCAAAGCCCTTGTCGCGGAACAGCTCCCAGGCAGCCGAGATGATCCTGCTCTTCACACTTCTCTTTTCTTCTGTCTTCTCCATAGCTTTGTCACCTATTTCATTCATTATTATATACTTTTCTATTTTAGCACAAAAAAAGGCGGAGGAAAACGAAAACCTCCGCCCTGCTGCCGTGAGCTTCCACAGACACTGCTCTTACAGACTTTTAGATATCTCCTCACATTTTTTCATAGCCTCGATGATGGCGCTCCTAAAGCCCTTCTCCTCCAACACGCGGACCGCCTCGATGGTCGTCCCGGCCGGTGAGCACACCATATCCTTCAGCTCACCCGGATGCTTGCCAGTCTCGAGCACCATCTTCGCGCTTCCCAGCACAGCCTGCGCCGCGAATTTGTAAGCCTGGCTTCTGGGAATTCCGCCGGATACGGCCGCGTCCGCCATGGCCTCGATCATCACGAACACATAGGCCGGTGAACTTCCGCTGACCGCCACGACGGCGTCCATCATTTGCTCTGGGATCAGCTCCGCCTTGCCAAATCCGTTCAGGATGGAGAGTGCCTTCTCCATATCCTCATCTGTCACATAGGCGTTTTTGCAGGCTCCTGTCATGCCCTCTCCCACCATGGCCGGCGTGTTCGGCATGGTGCGCACGATCTTCACCGGCTTCTGGAACTGATCCGCCAGCCAGGACAGCGTCTTTCCGGGCGCAATGGTGATGATCAGGTGGCTGTCCGTCACATCGTCTCTGATCCCCGCGATCACGTCCGCATAAAACTGGGGCTTTACAGAGAGAATAACGACCTCGGCGTTTTTCACGACCTCATTGTTGTCCGCAGTCACCCGGATACCGTATTTCTCTTTTACTCTCTCACGCCCTGGCGCAAATGGATCCGCGCCGATGATCTCCTCCGGGGAAGCGATGTGATTTTCAATAATCCCTCCCATCATAGCGGTAGCCATATTTCCTGTCCCGATAAATCCAAGTTTCATCCTTATATCCTCCTCTTGTTTGTATACATTATTTAAATTTGTATACAATTTTGTTTATAATATACCATCCCCTATTCCCTCTGTCAAGGAAAAGAGCTATTGCCTGTCGCTTTTTTTCACGTTATAATTTGTATACAAATGATCTTAATACAAGGAGTTGGATTTTCATGCCGCAGAAAGAAAAGAGTGTCTCTCTTGCCGACCAGGCCTATGAGACGATCAAGACGAATATACTGAATATGACCTACCCGCCGGGCATGACTCTGACGGAGAGCCGGCTGGCCCGGGATCTGGGCATGAGCCGCAGTCCCGTCCGCACAGCCATCCGGATGCTGCAGACAGAGGGGCTCATCGTCACAGACTACTATAAATCCATGACAGTAAAAGAAATCACAGAAAAAGACATCCGGGAGATCTACCAGCTCCGGGAGCTTCTGGAGGGAGCCGCCTTCCGGCTCATCTTTACCTCCGGCAGAAATGAGGAGTACTCCTTCCGCATCGAGGAAAAGGTGGTGCGCATGTGTGCCGCCGCCTCCGACATCTACGCCTGGGAGGTGGCCGACACAGCCATGCATATGGAAATCGTCAGCGTGCTGGAAAACAGCCGGGTTGACAGGATATACGAGAACAATCTGTCAGAGCTGATCCGCATGGGCCAGTTCTCTGTCAGGAACGGCATGGACATTGACCGCACCAATGAAAACCTGAAAAAGATGGTGGAGCTTATGCGCGCCGGCGATTATGAAAATGCCTACGCCATCCTCAGGGACGACCACTTTACTACCGGCATGGACTGCGCGCTGATGAAGCAGGATACCGCAGAGCCCGGAGAATAGATTTCCCTAGTTCATGACCGCTTCTATGTCCTCTGTCGTCCTTGGAATGTCACGGGACAGATTTTCACATCCATCCTCTGTCACCAGGCAGTTGTCCTCCAGTCGGAAGCCGATGCCCCACTCCTCGTGATAGATGCCCACGTCAATGCAGAATACCATTCCGGGCGCAACCTCATCCGGCTGCTTCACTACATCGTGGACATCAAACCCGATATGGTGGGCTCCTCCGTGCCACATGTAGGTTCCTATCCTTGTACTCTTTCTTCTCCCGGATCTCTCCGAAGGCAAACGTCCCGGTCAGCGTTACCTCTCTGTTGCCCATCCCGGGCAGAGGTCTGGTCACCTTCCCTGAACTGGTGAGAAATCTCTCCTCCCCGGAGCTCCATCGGATATCCGATCCCTGCGCTCCCTTATCCGGCAGCGTCAGGTCAGACTCCACAGTCTTTAAGTTTCCCAGGTATAAGGTCTCCATATCCTTTTCCACAATCTGTCTGTCCCGGCTCATCTCTCTCAACTGCATCCTTCTCCTGTAGCCGGCCATTTCAGGCCGTTATCCTTAGCGCAAGGCCACCGCTATTGTGGCGCAATTTCCAGCGTGTTCAAGCGATTATCTCAAAAATACACGCCGACTTTTTTATAAAACAAAAAAGGCAAGTTGGTCTGATTTATTTCAGACTTCCTTGCCTTAGTTTGATAATATAGCAGAATATCAAATTTTGTCAATGTCAATTCGACTCTTAATTAAAGGACTGCTCCGTGCGGTTGATGATCTCGTCCTGCAGAGGCTTATCCAGATTGCGGAAGAAATCGCTGTATCCCGCCACCCGGACGATCAGGTCTTTATAGTCCTCCGGATGCTTCTGGGCATTGATGAGGGTCTGGCGGTCCACCACGTTAAACTGGATGTGATGTCCGTCCATGGCGAAGTAGGACCGGATCAGGCTGGCCATATTGTTCAGGCCCTCCTCGCCGGCCACCACGTCAGGCGTAAACTTCTGGTTCAGAAGCGTGCCCGCGGTCGCCAGATGATCCATCTTGGAGCAGGATTTGATCACAGCTGTGGGGCCGTTGGTGTCTGCGGATTTCTCCGGAGAAATGCCCTCTGATACAGGCTTGTGGGCCTTTCTGCCATTGGGTGTTGCCAGGATCACATCCCCAAAGTACACATGGCAGGTTGTGGGCAGCATATCTACGCCGTACTTTCCGCCCTTCATGTTCGGGCGGCCTGTGATGGTGCTCCTGTAGAGCTCAAACACATCCTGCATGATGCTGTCCGCGTAGTCGTCATCATTGCCGTATTTCGGAGTCCTGTCATGAACCATGCGGTAAATGGCGTCATAGCCCTCATAGTCGTGCTCCATGGCCTCAATGAGCTCCTCCATGGTAAAGTTTTTCTTGTCGTAGACATTGTATTTTACAGCTGCGATACAGTCGGTGACTGTGCCGATTCCCACGCCCTGGATGTAGTTTGTGTTGTATCTGGCGCCGCCTGCATTGTAGTCCTTCGCGTTGGAGATGCAGTCGTTTGTCACAACAGACAGACAGGGGGCCGGCATCTCCTTGGCGTACAGCTCCTCAATCACATTGTTGCCTCGTATCTTTACGTCCACGATATACTCCAGCTGCTTCTTGAAGGCATCCCAGAGCTCGTCGTAGGTCTTGAAATCCCTGGCATAGCCCAGCTTCAGACCGATCTGCTTTCCGCTGTACTGGTCAAAGCCGTTGAACAGCGTGAGCTGGAACACCTTGGGAATATTCAGGTATCCGGTCAGGATGTAGGCTTCGCTTCCCCAGGCACCTGTCTCCACGCACCCCGAGGAGCCGCCCCTTCTGGCGTCCTCCAGCTTCTTGCCGGCATTGACAAGCTCCATAATCTGGGCCTCCGTGTTGTAGAAGGCGGGCTGTCCCCAGCCCTTCCTTGAAATCTCGCAGGCTCTCTTCAGGAATTTGGCGGGCGTCTTCTTGCTGATAGTCACATTGGAGTTGGGCTGCACCAGCTTCATCTCGTCCATGCAGTCCAGGATCAGATAGCTGACATTATTGACTCCATTGCGGCCGTCAGGCGTCACGCCGCCAGTGTTGATATTGGCAAAATCCGTGTAGGTAGCGCTCTCCTTCAGCGTGATACCCACCTTTACAGGCGCCGGCTGGTTGTAGAATTTCACCCACAGGCACTCCAGAAGCTCGAGGGCCTTCTCATCGTCCAGGATGCCTGCCTCCACGTCCCTCTCATAGTACGGGTACAGGTGCTGATCCAGTCTTCCAGGGCTGAAAGCGTCCCATGGATTCAGCTCTGTTGTGACCGCGAGGTGCGTGAACCAGTAGAGCTGGATTGCCTGCCAGTAGGTCTGGGGCCTGTGGGCAGGAACTACCTCCAGGTTGGCAGCGATCTGGAGCAGCTCAGCCTTCCTGGTCTCATCCTCCTCCTTCTGCGCCATCTCAAGAGCCAGGCTGTGGTAGCGCTCACCCAGGATGATGACAGCGTCGCAGGCAATGTCCATGGCCTTGAGCTCCTCACATTTGTCGACAGCGTCCGGATCGTTCATGTAGTCCAGGGCATCCATGGTCTTTTTAATCTTCTCTTTGTACTCCATATAGCCGGTGGTGAACACCTGCTCTCCGCCGCAGGTATGTCCCGGGCCTCTCTGCTCCATAAATTCCGTGAACATGCCAGCCTCGTAGCAGTCATGCCACTCCGGGGTCATCCTGGAGAGGAGCTTTTCTCTCATGCTGCGCCCTGTCCAGTAGGGGATGATCTCCTCTCGCTGGAGCTTGCGGTCCTCCTCTGTCGTCTTGAAGGACACGAGCTCCCTCTCGCTCATGACGATCATATCCTCCTCGCTGTGGCAGCACAGCTCCGGAAATGTGGGGGATGCCTGGGGATCCTTTCCCTTTTCCCCGACGATCAGCTCCCCGTCTCCAAGGTACAGCGTCTTTTTGGAGAAATACTCCTTCAGCGTCATGGCTCGCATAACCGGAATGGAATATTTCCCGTCATTTTCCTTGTAGAAATCTGTCTCGATCTTCGCCCTCTCAAGATCGATGTGAACCGGTGTGTTCACGCTGATCTCCCTGAGCTTCTGGATCCTTTCGTTCATGCCACGCAATTTTGCCATCCTTTTACCCTCCTATTTTGGTGTTTTTAAAACCTGCGTCTGCAAAGAGCGCTGCCAGCGCTTCCATCTCTTCTCTGTCTGGCGCGTGCAGATCTGTGCCTTTATATTCCATATCCAGCTTTCTGTACTTTCCGCTTCCCGTATCGTGGTAGGGCAGCAGATTGATCTGTGCCGGATGGATATCGTGTTCCTGGAGAAACGCAATGGTCTCCTTCATATTCCGCTCGTTCCCATTGACCTCCTTCACCGTGGGAATTCGTATGTAAATCCTCGCCCCGTCCCGCGCAAGGCGGACCAGGTTGTCAAGAATCAGCCTGTTGTCAGTTCCGATATATTTTTTATGGAGCTCCGGATCCATCACCTTCACATCGTAGAGGAAGGTGTCCACATAGGGGAGGATTTCCTGAAATCTCTCGTAGGGCACATAGCCGCAGGTATCTATGGTGAGGGACACATCCTGCTTCTTCAGCTCTTTTGCCGCCGCAAGGATAAAGTCCATATCCATGGCCATGACCTCTCCGCCGGAAAAGGTCACCCCGCCGCCGGACTCCTCGTAAAACATCTGATCCTTCATCAGCTCTCCTACCAGATCTTTGACTGAATACTCCTGCCCCACGATCTCCCGGATCCCTGCCGGGCAGAAATTCACACATTTCCCGCAGAGTGTACAGGCTTCCGCTTCCAGGACAGGCTGCCCTTCCTCCATATGTACCGCACCTGCCGGACAGACGGCCTGACAGGTGCCGCACCCTGTGCATTTTTCCCTGTCTACCTGCATTTCCTTTTCAAATCTCTGGGTCTCCGGGTTATGGCACCACTCGCATTTCAGCGGACACCCCTTGAAAAAAACTGTCGTCCGTATCCCGTCGCCGTCGTGGATGGAAAACTTCTGTATGTTTGTTATATTTTTCATCGCACTCTCCTGTACATGTTTCTGCTGTATAAACCATCGTTTGAACTTTAGTCTAATCGTTGTTATAACTATATCTCATCGTTATAATTTTGTCAATCGTCATCTTTACTATAATCCGCCCCCGATTTTTGTGAAATTTGTATCATAATATATTGTGTGTTATCAACAAAAAAAGACTGCAAACGCAGTCTTTTTTCTCATAGTCGTACACATTTATACACCAGTTATATGAATTCCAGACGTAATACTTTTTAAAAGTGTTACGTCTGGAATTAACAATTGTCGTAATTGTGTAAAACCAGGCATAACGATAAGCCGGGTTATGTCGTTGGGTGATCATCTATCTAGGCCTGCCGTCACCGGCAGGCTCAAGCGACCAACCTGAGACGCGGCGGGCCGCCGCATTGTCTCGTTCCGGTCTTGCTTCGGATGGGGTTTACATGTGCCCCTCCTGTTACCAGGAGGGCGGTAGTCTCTTACACTGCCCTTCCACCCTTACCGGGAAGATCCCGGCGGTACATTTCTGTTGCACTGGCCTTGGAGTTGCCTCCACCGGACGTTATCCGGCATCCTGCCCTGTGAAGCCCGGACTTTCCTCACCTGCTGCCTTTCGGCATATGCAGCCGCGATCACCTGTTATACCTGGTCTCACGAATTTCGATTTTATCACAATTATGAATTTCTGGCAAGCCCCGTATCCTCGATCAGGTCCTTCCCGTCCGCCGCTGTAGTGGCCAGGGTATCGCACCTCTCGTTCTGGGGATGGCCGTCGTGGCCCTTCACCCAGATGAACCGGACCTGGTGAGGCTCTTTTGCCTTCAAAAGCCGCTGCCAGAGGTCCACATTCTTCACCGGCTCATTCTTGCCCCTCTTCCAGCCCTTTTTCAGCCAGCCGCCGATCCAGTTCTGATTAAAGGCATCCACCACATACTTGGAGTCTGAGTAGAGCTCCACACTGCAGGGCCTGTTCAGCGCCTCCAGCGCGGCGATCACCGCCATCAGCTCCATCCGGTTGTTGGTGGTCTTCTTGTATCCCTGGGACAGCTCCCTCGTGTGGAGCTGCCCCTTTGTGTCCACATATTCAAGGACGGCCCCATAGCCTCCCGGTCCGTCCGGATTGCCCCTTGCCGCCCCGTCTGTGTATATCCTTACCTGCATAAATTTTTAAGCTCCCGTGTCAGATTTTGTCAAATGTAAAGACCTGGCCCTCCCCTGTGATGTGGGCCACTCTGTCTCTGTAGCCGACTGACGTTTTCTCCTCCATCAGCCGTTCGTACAGACCGTACTGTCCCTGCATGTGCATAGGGAACACGATATCTGTATCCGTATGGCGCATAAACCAGTCCAGTCCCCAGTAATACTCCTTCCCAAGCCTTGGGTCCAGGGGGACAAAGGCGGCGTCAATGTGCAGCCCCTCCAGCTTTCCGATCTCCTTCTGATAGGCCTTCTTCATAAGCTGGTTGTACCTGTCGGTCTCCTCCTCCCAGTGCCACCAGTTCAGATCCCCCGCGTGATAGATAGTCCGTCCCTCAGTCTCCACCACAAAGGCCACGCCCTCATCTGTAGACCGCAGGGTCTCCACAAGAAATGTGCCCTCTCCGTCTCCAATCCGCAGCCTCTCTCCTGATCCCACGAAATGTATCTTCTCCTTTGGAGCGGAGGACGGCACTGCCTCCTTCACATCACCGGACAGGATGTAGGTGATGCGGGGAAACTCTTTCGCCCACTGGAAAATGGATCTCTGAAAGTGATCGTAATGCCTGTGGCTTACGAAGACGTACACATCCCTGTCACTTTCAAAAGAGGGAAGCTCTCCCTTGTAGTAATCAAAAATCAGAACCTTGTCCGCCAGCTCCACCGCGAACCCGCTGTGCTGGATGTATGTGATCTTCATCATATACGCTCTACTCCCTGGGCGCCTTCTGGATCACTTCCACCGCATGGGTGATCTCCGGCAGAAGATATTCCAGGCACTGCTTGACTGCTCCCGCCTTTCCAGGAAGATTGACAATAAGAACGTCCCCTCTGATGCCGGCGGCGCTCCTGTTGAGCATGGATCTTTTTGTCAGCTTCATGGTGTACGCCCGCATGGCCTCGGGTATGCCAAGGACCGGTCTCTCCACCACGTCCATGGTGGCCTCCGGCGTGCAGTCTCCGGCATTGCAGCCTGCCCCGCCTGTCGTAAGGATCAGGTCTGTCAGATGTCCGTCAGCCATTCTCTGCATGACAGTGGAGAGGACCGTCCTGTCACAGGGCAGAGCCTTCTGGAACACGATGGTGTGTCCAGCCTGCTCAATCAGCTTTCTGATCACTTTTCCTGCAGTGTCTTCCTCTTTTTCTCTGTAAACTGCCGTATTTGCTGTTATAATCGCAACTCTCATCTTGTACCTCCATAAAACCATTCTTTCGTACACAGGCTTCCCTTGATACGGCGAAAGCCCTGCCTGTATCTTCCTATTTGATGCGCTCGCCGATGCCGGCTGTCACCCGGTATACTCTGTCAGCCATGTCCGCCAGATAGCAGCCGACCCGGCCAACCTGCTCTCGCAGGATCCGATCCTCCGCCTTCTCCGGCACCATGCCGCAGCCCATTTCACTCATAATAATAACAACTTCCGGGTTCATTTGCAACATGGCCTCCGTCTGTTCCACAGGATCCTTTCCCTCCTTCACGTATTTCTCCACAGAAAACTGATAGGCAGGCATAAGGATCCGCTCCGGAAACTGTTCCTTCGCAAAGGCCACCTTCCCCTGACAGCTTCCTCCTGTAATAAAGATCACGTCTTACCACCACCCCTTCTTTTCATCATTCTGCTTTCTCCAGATAGGGATGCCGTAGACAACCTCCACAAAGAGATCCGCCTCCTTTGCCAGCGTCAGGTTGATCTGGCCGAGACATTCCATAAATTTCCTCTGCTCATCTGTCCCCGGCACGTCGGAAAACACCTGATTTGTCACAACGATCAGATTGTCCGTCTGCTCTCCCAGCGCGTGTATCTCAGAGAGGATCTCCTCCACGATCTGCTGCTGGGGAAGAACCTCCCCCTGGTATGTCCTGATCTTTTCCGTCAGAGTCTCCGCCACGCAGTCCAGCACGATGGTGGACTGCCCCTTATCCATTTTCCCCGCAAATTCCTGCGCGATCCAGGACTTTCCGCTTGCGCTTCCGCCTGTGATCAGCAAAAACATACTACTCCACCTCTTTTATTCACTCTGATTTACCGCTTCTTAACAACCTCTCCCTGCTTTTTGTAAATGCTCCCCGCCGGGACAAAGCCTCTCACAGAGGACAGGGGATAGATGTTGCTGTGGCTTCCCACCACGCTGCCCGGGTTGAGGACAGTGCCGCAGCCGACCTCCACCTCATCGCCCAGCATGGCGCCAAATTTCTTGAGGCCAGTCTCGATGTTCCCCTCCGGGGTCTTCACCACCACCAGCTTCTTGTCGGATTTTACATTGGAGGTGATGGAGCCAGCTCCCATGTGGGCCTTGTATCCGAGGATGGAGTCTCCCACATAATTGTAGTGGGGCACCTGCACCTTATTGAAAAGGATCACATTCTTGAGCTCTGTGGAATTCCCCACAACAGCCCCCTCGCCCACGATGGCATTGCCGCGGATAAAGGCGCAGTGGCGCACCTCGGCGTTCTTGCCGATGATGGCCGGCCCGTGGATGTAGGCAGACTCAAACACCACCGCAGACTTTGCGATCCACACGTCCTCGCCCACCTTGTCATACTCGTCCTCAGGCAGACTCCTTCCAAGCTCCAGGATAAAGTCCTTGATCCTTGGCAGCACCTCCCAGGGGTAGGTAGCTCCCTCGAAAATATCCTTTGCGATTGTCTCATCCAGTGTGTAAAGCTCTTTGATGGTCAGTTCTTTCATTTCTTCTTCGCTCCATTTCCGCCTTCCGGCTTTTTATTTTTTGTTTTATAATATGCGGCTGCCTTGTCGTAGCAGCTCCTCAGCTGATATTGGTTGCCCAGCCCAAGGACTCCGTCTGTCCTTGTGCGGATAAAATGCTCCAGCTTCTCCATGTACTCATCTGACGTGATCTCGCCCTCCGCCACATAGTTCAGCCCCTTCTCCCAGCTGGCTGTCAGCTCAGGGTTGAGAAGGGAGCGGATGGAGTGGTCCACCACATCGTAGATCATCTCCCCCTGGAGGGTAGGCGTCACGATCTGGGTCTTCTTGTTCAGGGCCAGGTACTTATTGTTAAACAGCTTTTTCAGTATCTCGCCCCTGGTGGCGCTGGTGCCGATGCCGCAGCTCTTGATCTGCTCCCGCAGCTCCTCGTCCTCGATGAGCTGTCCGGCGTTTTCCATGGCCAGGATAAGGGATCCGGAATTGTACCTCTTGGGCGGGGAGGTCTTCCCCTCCTTGATATCCAGTGATGAGACCTGGAGTGTCATGCCCTTTTTCAGGCCCTTCACCACCTCAAAGAGAGCGGCCGGATCCTCCTTCCCGGAGTCAGCGCCGGCTGGCGCCTCACCGTCTGTCTCCTCCTGCTTTCCCTTTGTCTGTCCCGCTTTCTGCCCTGGAATTCCCGTCACCTTCAGGTAGCCCTCCTCGGCCAGCACACGGAAGCTGGAAAAAAACTGCTCCTCCTTCATGCCTGTGACAATGGACACCTTCTGGTACACAGCCGCGGGATAGAAAATGCTTAAAAATCTGCGCACAATTATATCATACACCGATTTCGCTGTATGCGCCACACCATTCAGCGCCGAGAGCCCCTGCCCGGTGGGAATGATGGCGTAGTGATCCGTGATCTGCTTGTCATTGACATACCTTGTCTTTGCCAGCCCCTTGTGGGATCCCATGGCCGCAATCTCATTTAAAAAGGGCACCGCCGGACCGTATTTCATCAGCCCGTTGAGATTTTTGCTGATCTCCTTTGCCACGGCTGTAGAGAGCACCCTGGCGTCTGTCCTGGGGTAGGTGACCAGCTTCTTCTCGTACAGCTCCTGGACGATACGAAGCGTCTCGTCCGGGCTGATCTTGAACCTTTTGGAGCACTCGTTCTGCAGCTCCGCCAGATTGTAGAGGAGGGGCGGGTTCTTTTTCTCCTTTTTCTTCTCAATGGACAGGATTTTGCAGCTCTGTCCGCCGCCCTCGCTGCCAAGATAGTCGATCAGCTCCTGTGCCTTCTCCTTCTCTTTAAAGCCGTTCTCCTTGTAGAGACAGGGGGAGGCGAAATACCGGGATCCCTCCGCTGCGCGCCACTCTCCCTCAAAAGAGGCCGCCCCGCTCTTCTCCTTGTCCGTCGGAGCGTCCTTCTCCCCAAAGCTGTCTGCCTGGATCGTGCTGACCACCCGGTAGAAGGGGGTCTCCACAAACTCCCGGATCTCCCGCTCCCGGCGCACCACCATGCCCTGGACGCAGGTCATGACCCGCCCGACGGATATGACAGTATATTTTGTCTTTAGATAATTGGAAATACTGTTTCCATACTTTAGTGTAAGGAGCCGGGAAAAATTGATCCCCATCAGGTAGTCCTCCTTGGCCCGCAGGTAGGCGGAGGAGGAAAGGTTGTCGTAAGCGGACAGATCCTTCGCCTCCCGGATCCCCCGCAGGATCTCCTCCTCGGTCTGGGAGTCGATCCACACTCTGCGGCGCTTTTTCCCCTTCACGCCGGCCATCTGCTCCACAAGTCGGTAGATGTACTCTCCCTCACGTCCGGAGTCGGTGCACACGTAAATGGTATCCACGTCCTCCCGGTTCAGAAGGGAGGAAACGATGCGGTACTGCTTTGCCACCCCGGGAATGACCTCGTACTTGAACTCCTCCGGTAAAAACGGCAGAGTCGCCAGACTCCACCGCTTATATTTTTCATCATAGGCCTCCGGATAGCTCATAGTCACCAGATGCCCCACACACCAGGTCACTACCGCGTCATCTGACTCCAGATAACCGTCATGCCTTCCGGTGCGGAGGTGAAGCGCCCTGGCAAACTCCTGGGCAACACTCGGTTTTTCCGCAATATATAATGATTTTCCCATAAATGCTGTCTTATCTCCTGTCCTGTTTCTTAAAAAGTCCGGCAAACCTCTCCCGCAGCCCTCTCCTTTTCCGGGGAGTGCCGGCGCTCCTGGCAGCGTGCACAGCCTCCTTCATAAAGCGCTCCTGAGAGTTCACCGCATGCTCTGTGATGGCTTTTTTCTTGTAGGTTCCGTCGCTCTGCAGCACCCGGGCCTTCACATTGTCCTCCAGCATCACATCCACATAGTAGCTGATCTGGCGCCGCACCGTATCGTCCAGCACGGGGCAGGCCACCTCCACCCTCTTCTCCGTGTTGCGGGTCATCATGTCGGCGGAGCCTATGTATATCTTCTGATCCGCCCCTGTTCCAAAGCAGAAGATCCTGGGATGCTCCAGATATCTTCCCACAATGCTTGTCACCGTCAGATTGTCTGTGTAGCCTGGAACTCCCGCAAGGATGCAGCAGATTCCCCGGACGATAAGATCGATCCTCACTCCGGCCTGGGACGCCTCGGCTACCTTGGCGATAAAATCTACATCTGTCAGGGAGTTCATCTTCATGATGATGCGCCCCCTGGCGCCTTTCCTGATCTCCCCGTCCATGAGCTGCAGAACCTTTGGCTTGAGAGAGGTGGGGGACACGATCAGATGCCGGTACATGCCATCCAGATTGCCAATGGACATATTCTGGAAGAAGAGGGCCGCGTCCTCTCCGATCTCACGGTTGGCTGTCATCAGTGACAGGTCCGTGTACATGGCGGCCGTCTTTTCATTGTAATTTCCCGTTCCGATCTGGGTGATATACTGGATCTCATTTCTGTGCCGGTAGGTGATCAGGCAGATCTTGGAGTGTACCTTGTAGCCTTCAAAGCCGTAGAGAACACGGCACCCCGCCTCCTCCAGACGCTCGGACCAGTCGATGTTGTTCTGCTCGTCAAACCGGGCCCGCAGCTCAATGAGCACAGTTACCTCCTTGCCGTTCTCAGCGGCGGCACACAGGTACTCCACCAGTCTCGCCTTCTTCGCGAGCCGGTAAATGGTGATCTTGACAGTCATGACAGAGGGGTCGTAGGCCGCCTCCTTGATGAGCTGCAGGAAGGGCTCCATACTCTCATAGGGGTAAAAAAGCAGGATATCATGCTTTCGGATCTGCCGCATCATGCTCCCCTCCTCCACCTGCCGCCCCGGCTGCGGGGAGAAGGGAGGATAGATCAGGGATCGCTTCATGGAGTCCGGCAGATTGCCGCTGATGGCAAACATGTAGTCCAGCTTCATGGGCATCTTTGTGCGAAAAATCTGTTTTTTAGTGATATTGAATTTCTCGCAGAAATATTTTTCCATATCAGGCTGCAGCTTTTCCGCAATCTCCAGACGGACTACAGCCATACGGCGGCGCTTGTGGAGAGTCTGCCTCATCAGATAGCGAAGGTCGTCCGTGACCTCCAGGGACTCGTCATCCGGCGCGATATCCGCGTTTCTTGTGACGCAGATATAGTTTCTCTCGGACACTTCATAGCGGCCAAACACCAGCTCCAGGTGCTCCATGATGACCTTCTCCATCCGGATATAGCGGATGTCATGTCCCGGCAGATAGAGGATGTCAGACACAAAGTTTGGCACCGGCACAATCCCCATCATGCCGCGGCCGTCCTTCTTCAGCATGGCCGTCACGTAGAGCTCCTTGTTGAGAAGATGGGGGAAAGGATGGCCCGCATCCACGATCTGGGGCGAGAGGATGGGGAGCACCTGCTCCTTAAAATATTTTTTTACATATTTCTTCTCACTCTGCTCCAGCTCCTTGTAGTCCAGCCCGCACACACCGTAAGGATGGAGCTGCTTTTTGATCTCCGCATAGGTCTTATCCCGCTCCTTGTAGAGAGGGGCCACCGCCTCGTAGATCTTATCCAGCTGCTGTGCCGGCGTCATGCCGGATCTGGCATCCACTGTCCTCGGATCCGTGGCAGCCATATCGAACAGGCTTCCCACCCGGATCATGAAAAACTCGTCCAGATTGCTGGTAAAGATGGCCACGAACTTCATTCTCTCCAGCAGCGGGACAGACGGATCCTGTGCCTCCTCCAGCACCCGCTGATTGAACTTCAGCCAGGACAGCTCCCTGTTCTGGGTATATTTTAAAATATCCTTCTTCATCTTTTCCCCGCTTCTCCTTTCCGGTCACCGGATCTCTTTTTATAAAGATTATACATGTAAAACGGAAATATATCCAGTATTCTTTTTCGCTGCCCGGCCCACCCGGTTCCTCCTGTCAGTCCCCGGTCCTGTCCGCCTCACACCCCGCAGCCAGGAGCCGGAAATGATTTTTTCTGTAATCCAGTATCCCCTCCCGCTTCATTTTCCCCAGCTCCCTGGACAGCGCGCTTCTGTCAACAGAGAGAAAATCGGCCAGCTCCTGCCTGTTAAATGGAATGTCGAACTGGCTGCCCCCTGCCCGACGGGCCTGGGCTGAGAGATAGGCCTCCACCTTCTCCCGGATCCCTCTCCCGGACAGATACTCTGTCTTGTGGGACATAAACCAGGTCTTCTCCGCCAGAATATGGACCAGATTGACTGCCAGCCTTGCGTAGATCCCTCTCATCGCCTCATCCCCCCTGGCTTTCCCGTTCAGTCTTCTTCCTTCCGGTCTTCTTTCCAGCACCGGCTCCAGATCCAGGAGAAGCACCTTTGTATTTGTCTGAGCCGTCACATTGATATTGAGGGTCCGGTCCTTCCGGCAGGCGTAGACCTCCCCGAATACCTCCCCGGCTTCCACCACGGCCAGGATGCTCCTGTTGCCCCAAAAATCCTCTCTCTCCAGGGAAAGACTGCCCTCCAGCACAATCCCCATGCGGTTCAGCCGATCCCCCTGGCGGTAAAGAACCTGCCCTTTTTCAAAGCGCTCCTCCACCGCGGCCAGAGACTGGAGTAGCACTCCCATCTCCTTTGGACAGATGCCGGCAAAAAAAGGCAGATTTACCAGCATACTTATATATTTTTCCATTTCTCCTCATTTCTGTTGCATTTGCAACTGACTATTTTATTCCATTATACTATACTGCTTGTGTAAAGCAAGAGTACAGACCACACATGCAAGGAGGATTATACATGATACGAAGAATCATACACATTGATGAAGAAAAATGCAACGGCTGCGGACTCTGCGCCAGGGCCTGCCACGAGGGGGCCATTGAGATGGTAGACGGAAAAGCGCGGCTCATGAGGGACGACTACTGCGATGGCCTCGGAGACTGCCTGCCGGCCTGTCCCACAGGTGCCATCTCCTTCACTGAGCGTGAGGCGGCGGCCTATGATGAGGCTGCTGTGAAAAAGCATCTCGCAAAGCGGGGTGAAAATCCGGATCCAGCGCACAGCGGGCCTCACGGCAGTCCCGGGGCTGGCTGTCCGGGCAGCATGTCCCGCAGGCTGCACCCCAAAGAGAGCGCTCCCACCCCCTCTGGCACAGCGAATGCTCAGCCAGGTGCCGCGTCTCAGCCCTCCCAGCTTCGCCAGTGGCCGGTGCAGATCAAGCTGGCTCCTGTCAGCGCCCCCTATTTCAACGGCGCCCGGCTTCTCATCGCCGCCGACTGCACTGCCTACGCCTACGCCGGCTTCCATCAGGATTTTATCCGTGGCAGGATCACCCTGATCGGCTGTCCCAAGCTGGACGGAGTGGACTACACGGAGAAGCTGACCGAGATCATCTCCAAAAACGATATCCGGGATCTGACCATTGTCCGCATGGAGGTGCCCTGCTGCGGAGGCATTGAGCACGCGGCGACAGAAGCGCTGAAGGCCAGCGGGAAATTCATTCCCTGGCAGGTGGTCACCATCTCCACGGACGGAAGGATACTGGAATAGAGAACATCCAGGAAGCAGACAAATTCATTGACCACATCCCCCAGACAAAATGCCCTCCCTGCGGTATGGCTCATACCTGCCGCAGGAGGGCATTTTTTGTTTTTTCTATTCTCTTCTACTTTTATCCTCTTTTATTTTGCCTGGATATATCCCTTAGCCGTCAGGGCCTCGGCGCAGAGCACAGCTCCTCCCGCCGCTCCCCGGACTGTGTTGTGAGACAGGCCGATGAATTTGTAGTCGTAGATGCTGTCCTCTCTCAGACGGCCAATGGAGACACCCATACCATTCTCGTAGTTTACATCCAGAGTTACCTGGGGACGGTTCTCCTCCTCCAGATACTGGATAAACTGCTTCGGCGCGCTGGGAAGCTCCGCCTCCTGTGGGAATCCCTTAAATGTCACCAGCTTCTCGATCAGCTCCTCCTTGGAGGGCTTTTTCTCAAAATTGATGAACACAGCCGCTGTGTGGCCGTTGAGAACCGGCACGCGCACACACTGGCAGGTGATCTTCGGGGAATCTGCCATAACGATCTGGCCGTTCTCCACCTTGCCGAGAACACGCAGGGGCTCCTTCTCGCTCTTCTCCTCCTCGCCGCCGATGTAGGGGATGATATTGCCCTCCATCTCCGGCCAGTCCTTAAAGGTCTTTCCAGCTCCGGAGATAGCCTGGTATGTAGTCACCACCAGCTCCTTGGGTCCGAATTCCTTCCAGGCAGCCAGGCAGGGGGCATAGCTCTGGATGGAGCAGTTCGGCTTCACAGCGATGAAGCCTCTCTGCGTTCCAAGACGCTTTTTCTGATCTTTGATGACCCCAAAATGCTCCGCATTGATCTCCGGCACGACCATGGGCACGTCCGGCGTCCAGCGGTGGGCGCTGTTGTTGGAGACAACCGGGGTCTCTGTCTTTGCGTAGGCCTCCTCGATGGCCTTGATCTCCTCCTTTGTCATGTCCACTGCGCTGAACACGAAATCCACTGTGGAGGCCACCTTCTCCACCTCGTTTACGTTGAGGACTACCAGCTTTTTCACTGCCTCCGGCATGGGAGTATCCATCTTCCAGCGGCCTCCCACCGCCTCCTCGTAGGTCTTGCCCGCTGACCTGGGGCTTGCCGCCACTGTCACTACCTCAAACCAGGGATGGTTCTCCAGAAGAGCGATAAAACGCTGTCCCACCATGCCTGTCGCACCTAAAATACCAACTCTCAGTTTTTTCTCCATTTTTCTGTTCTCCTTTTTCCTTTTATGATTATGAGTACTCCCGCATATATTTCTTATATATGCCGATCACTTCTTCCATAGCCTTCTTACCTGGGGCTCCAGTAGTCACCCGCTTGTTGACACAGGTGTCAATGCTGATGGCGTCGTAGATGTCCTCCTGGAACACAGGGGAGATCTCCCTGTACTCCTCCAGCGTCATGTCGTCCAGGGCAATGCCCTTGTCGATACAGTAGAGCACCAGCTGTCCCACAATACCGTGGGCATCCCGGAAGGGCACTCCCTTGCCCACCAGATAGTCTGCCGCGTCTGTGGCATTAGTAAATCCGTGCCGTGCGCTGGCCTCCATACGGTCCTTGTTGAACCGGATGGTCCGAAGCATGCCTGTGAAAAGAGAGATACACCCCTTTGCTGTGTCGATGGCGTCGAAGGCCGGCTCCTTGTCCTCCTGCATATCTTTGTTGTACGCCAGCGGAATTCCCTTCATGGACGTAAGAAGGGACATGAGAGCGCCGTATACCCGCCCTGTCTTGCCCCGGACAAGCTCCGCAATGTCCGGATTTTTCTTCTGAGGCATAATACTGCTGCCCGTACTGTAGGCGTCGTCCAGCTCCACAAACTGATATTCATTGGAGTTCCAGATGATGATCTCCTCGGAGAAACGGCTCAGGTGCATCATCACCGTAGCCAGGGCTGCCAGCAGCTCAATAAGGTAATCCCGGTCTGACACGCCGTCCATGCTGTTCAGCGTGGGGCCGTCAAATCCAAGGAGCTTTGCCGTGTAATCCCGGTCCAGGGGATAGGTTGTCCCGGCCAGGGCGCCTGATCCCAGAGGGCAGGTGTTCATCCTGTGGTAAATGTCATGCATTCTCTCATGGTCCCTTTTGAACATCTCAAAGTAGGCCCCCATGTGATGGGCCAGAGTGATGGGCTGTGCCTTCTGCAGATGGGTAAATCCGGGCATGATAGTCTCCGTGTGCTCCTCCATGATATTCAGGATGGCAAACAGTAGCTCCTTTAAAAGATTGTCGATGAGGTGCACCTCATCTCTCGTGTAGAGCTTCATGTCCAGCGCCACCTGGTCATTCCTGCTCCTGCCAGTGTGCAGCTTCTTTCCCGGCTCTCCGATCCTCTCTGTGAGCACCGCCTCCACAAAGCTGTGAATGTCCTCATATTTATCCGAGATTTCCAGTCTTCCCTTCTCTATGTCATCCAGGATACCCTCCAGACCTTCCACGATCTTCTCCTTGTCCGCGTCTGTCAGTATTCCCTGCTTTGCAAGCATCATTACATGAGCAATGCTTCCTCTTATATCCTGGGCGTACAGCCTTTTGTCAAAGGAAATAGAGGCATTGAAATTATATACGAGCTGATCCGTCTCCTTGGTGAAGCGTCCGCCCCATAACTGTGCCATTTTCGATCCCCTTTCTTTCGTATAAATTTGTATAAATATTTATAAAATGTTATATATACGCTATAGTTTAGCATACTTCTACCGAAAAACACAACTAAATCTGTTGGTTTCTGCGTTTTTGGGCCTCTCTTAGGGAAAATTCGCACCCGCAGTAATCCTGTCTGTACAGTCCGTATTCCTTCGAGAGCTCTGTAGAGCGCTTGTACCCGTTCTTTTTCTTGAAGTCCGAGAGGAGATATTTCACTCCATACTCCTCCCCCAGACGCTCTCCGATCTCATTCAGCTTTGCCGCGTTTTTCATGGGGCTGATGCTGAGGGTGGTGGTGAAATAGTCAAAGCCTCCCTCCCTGGCCATCCGGGCCGACTCCCGAAGCCGCAGCTCATAGCACCGCATGCACCGTTCGCCACCCTCTTTTACATGCTCCAGTCCTCTGGCCATCTCGTAAAACTTTTCTTTATCGTAGCATCCCGCCAGGAAGGCCACCGGATGCTCTGTCTCCATCTCGCTGATCAGCGTCTGCTGTTCCAGTATCCGCTTCGTATACTCACTCTCAGGGAAAATATTGGGATTGTAGTAGAACACAGTGATCTCAAAATATCTGCTCAGATACTCCAGCACATAGCTGCTGCAGGGAGCGCAGCAGCTGTGGAGAAGAAGGGCAGGCACCCGCTTCTCCTCCTGGAGCCTTCCAAGGAGCTGGTCCAGCTCTCTCTGATAATTGACAGCCATCCCGCTACCTCACTTCCGCAGCTCTGTCCAGGAAGGAGCGGATCACACCACAGGACTGGTGAAATCTTTCCGCCTCATCCGCTGTAAGCTCCACTTTCACTATCTCCTCCACGCCGTTCTTTCCGATCACGCAGGGGACGCCTGCCGCCACATTTTCCTCGCCGTACTCCCCTTCCAGGGCCACGGAAACCGGCCAGATCAGCTTCTGGTCATGGAAAATGGCTTTCACCAGCTTGGAGGCCACGGCCGCTATGCCAAACTCTGTGCAGCCCTTACCTTCCACCTCAGCAAAGCCCTCCCATTTGATATCCTTTTCCATCTGCTCCAGATCGATCTTCCCGATGGTGTCCGGCCTCTCCTCTCTCAGCTCGAAAAAGGATTTCCCGTTCAGCGTCACCCTTGAGTACACAGGCACATGGGAGTCCCCGTGCTCGCCCATGCAGAAGCCCTGGATGGACTGGGTGCTGTAGCCTGTGGCCTGGGAAATATATTTATAGAGTCGGAATGTATCCAGACTGGTCCCTGTGGAGAAGGCCCTGGTCCTGTCAAATCCAACAGCCCTTCTTATATATTCGCAGATCACATCCGCCGGGTTGGAGATGCTGATAAAAAATCCGTGAAAGCCGCTCTTCTTAATACCTGGGATGATATCCTGTATCATGCGGACAGAGTCGTCCAGCATGTCCAGTCTTGTCTCTCCCGGACGGCGGCTGCGCCCGGCGGCCATAATCATGACATCCGCGTCTGCCGCGTCCGCATAGTCTCCCGCATAGACCTTTACCGCATTTCCAAGCCCAGCGGCCGCGTCGCTGATATCCTTGGCCTGGCCCTCTGCCTTGGCCCTGTCTATATCAATAAGAACAATCTCATCCGCCTCCCCTGTATATACCAGGCTGAGCGCGCAGTGGGAGCCCACATGTCCCGCTCCGATGATTACGATCTTTTTCCCTTTTTGCACATTATCTGTATGCATGCTGTCTGCCTCCTCATCTTACGAATTCATCTATTGCCGGTAACTAGTATATGGCATTTTCACACCATATGCAAGCACCCTTTAAGATACGGGGCATAAACTAATATATACTCACTGTGCTTCAGGAATTTATATCGGGAGGTTCTCATGGAAGAAATTTTAGAGCTGAAACATATTTACTATTCCTATCATACTATGGATGGAGAGACCTCTGCACTCTCAGATATCTCATTTGGAATGAAGGAGGGAGAATTTGTTGCCATCGTAGGTCCCTCCGGCTGCGGCAAATCCACCCTGCTGTCACTCATCTGCGGGCTGCTCACACCGGAGAAGGGACGGATTCGGGTGCGCGGAAAGGAACTCAGGGAGAGCACCACCAATATCGGCTACATGCTGCAGCACGACCAGCTCTTTGAGTGGCGGACAATCTACAATAATGTCATCCTGGGCCTGGAGGTACAGCACATGCTGACCACCAAGTCCCGGCAGAAGGCCCACGAGCTCCTGGACACCTACGGCCTGTCCCAGTTCGAGAACGCCAGGCCCTCCCAGCTCTCCGGCGGCATGCGCCAACGGGCGGCTCTTGTCCGGACCTTGGTGCTGGAGCCGGATATTCTGCTCCTCGACGAGCCCTTCTCTGCTCTCGACTACCAGACAAGGCTCCGGGTCAGCGATGACATAGGACAGATCATCCGCAAAGAAAAAAAGACAGCCATCCTGGTGACTCACGACCTGTCTGAGGCCGTGTCGCTGGCTGACCGGGTCATCATCCTGAGCCCGAGACCCGCCACCATCCGGCAGACGCTGCCTCTTATCTTTGACCTTGAAAACGATACACCCCTGAACCGCCGGGCCGCCCCGGAGTTCAAGACCTATTTCAATCTAATCTGGAAGGAACTGAACAGCAATGAATGAACTATCTGCAGCTCAGCTGCACTATCTGAACCGTCAAAAAAAGCACCGCCTGACCGTAATCCTGTCCAGGCTCGCGATCCTCATCGGCTTCTTCTGCCTGTGGGAGCTCTGCGCAGACAAAGGGGTCATTGACTCCTTCATCTTCAGCAGCCCTTCAAAGATCGCCGTCTGCTTTCTGGAAATGGCACGGGACGGCAGTATCTTCCTCCACATCGGGGTGACTCTGTACGAGACTATCGTCAGCTTTCTTCTGGTCATTGCCATCAGTGTTCTGATGGCAGTTGCCCTGTGGCTATGCCCGAAGCTCTCGGAGATACTGGACCCCTACATGGTGGTGCTGAACAGCCTGCCAAAATCCGCCCTGGCCCCTCTCCTCATTGTCTGGCTGGGAGCCACCACTACTACCATCATTGTGGCCGGCATGTCCGTGGCCATCTTCGGCAGCATCCTGAACCTGTACACAGCCTTCCGCACCGTGGAGCCGGAGAAGATCAAACTGATCTATACCCTCCGCGGCACCCGGCTCCAGGCCCTCACAAAGGCGGTCATCCCCAGTTCCATCCCCGCTCTCATCAGCACAATGAAGGTGAACATCGGGCTCTGCCTGGTAGGGGTCATCATCGGGGAATTCCTGGCTGCAAGGCAGGGACTTGGGTATCTCATCATCTACGCCAGCCAGACGTTCAAGCTCGACTGGCTCCTGATGTCCATCGTGCTCCTGTGCCTCATGGCCATGCTCCTCTACGCTGTCATCAATCTTCTCGAGCGGCTCTACCGCAGGCGGATGTTTGACGGCAGTTCCCGGCGGGAGTAGACAGCAAAAAAGCAGCCGCGTCCGAAAACGCAGGCTGCCTTACATATCCATTATTTCCTCTGATCTCTATTCTGCTGTGGGCAGCTTGTTCAGCTGCTCTACGATGGCGTCCAGCCCCTCATCGCTGAAGGGATACCTGTAGGTGGTCTTCTCCTCCTTCGTGGCGTCATAGCAGAAGGGCCCCTTCCAGACTGTCAGGAGGAATTCATCCTTTTCATCTCCGAACACCTTCTCGATCCGGTAGTTCAGCTTTCCCTTGCTGCCGTTGAATTTGGACTTTTTATAAAAGGCAAGAGGAAAGATCATCTGTCTTGTAACCGGCATAGCCGTCCCTCCCTTTCCTTATATCTTCCTAGATCTCAAAGGTCTCCATATCGTCCGGCACGTACAGGCTGCCGTGGTAAAATTCTTTTCCCTCGTTTGTGTAGAGCTCTTTTCTCCTGGCAATATTCTTGTCCTCTGTGTGGTAGAGGATCAGGTTCGGAATCTGAAGCTCCTCAGCTGTCTGACAGGCCTCCTTCACTGTGCTGTGGTGCTTTTCATAGGGGCCGAACTCGTCCGCCTCGCTGTACAGGCAGAAGGCCTCGTGCATGAGCCAGTCGCTGCCCTTCACAAACTCGTAGTCCTTCTCATTGTAGGGCTCGTCTCCCGCACAGGTAAACTTCACGCCGCCCGGCAGCATGATCGTAAACCCATACTGCTTCGCCTTTGTGGAGTAGATGTCGAAAAATGTCACCGGACAGCCTATGATCTCCCTCGTCTCACCATGCTCCACGGGGATGAGCTGGATGCGCTCCCCGATGTGCTTTGTCACCTTTTTCTGGATGGTGAGGTCTGTGATGGTCTTGATCACCGGGATCAGATCAGCATGACAGTAAATCCGCAGATCTCCCTCGTATTTTCCCTTGTTCATATTCTGTCCGATCATACGCACAAGCCAGATCAGCCCAAGAAGATGGTCAATATGCTCGTGTGTGATAAAGATGTCGTGAATGTCCTTCAGTGGGATCCCCGCATCCTTCAGTCTCTTTAAAATCTGGTTTCCGCCGCCTGCGTCCACCAGGAAATGTCTGTCTCCGTCTGAAAATGCAAAGCATGTGTTGTAGACTTCCGTAACTGCCGCATTTCCGGTTCCAAGTATCGTAAGTTTCATATTCCTTTTCTCCTTCCTGAAATCCTGCCCTACTATTCTAACATATTCTTCCTTATTTTTTCATTAATTTCATTGACTTTTTTCATTTTGAAAGCTATATAGAAAGTAAGAGCAGAAAAATGCCCATATAAAAAGAAAGTGAGTGAGTGCCGATGGACATTAAGGTTACGGAGGATATTTCCTCAGAGTATGTGGAGATCGTCAGAGATATTCTGGAGGACGAGGAGTTTCGAAAGCTGTCGGGATATATCCAGCACCTGAAGACGACACGGCTGATCCACAGCCTGAACGTATCTTACATTTCCTGGAAAATGGCCAGGAGGCTTGGATGTGACGAGCGGGTGGCCGCAAGGGCCGGTCTCCTCCATGATTTCTTTCTCTATAAATTCAGCGATCCCAAACCGGTCAAGGAATTCCAGGCATTTTACCACCCGAAGGTGGCCGCAAGAAACAGCCAGGAACGGTTTGAGATCTCTGAGAAGGAACGTCTGGCGATCCTGTCACACATGTTCCCGCTGGGCCCCCTTCCCACGAGCAGGGAGGCGTGGATCATTAGCTGCGCAGACAAATTCTGCGCCACTGCCGAGCTGTGCTGTCTTCCTGTAGGGTTTGCCAGGGAGGGCCGCATTGTAGTGGGTCCGGCATAAAAAGCAAAATATAAAACGAAAAGGAGGAGCCCAAAAGGTTCCTCCTTCTCTATAAAAGCCGGAAATCAGACTCGAACTGACGACCCCTTCATTACGAGTGAAGTGCTCTACCGACTGAGCTATTCCGGCTTAGCAGCTTTTTGCGAAAGCCACAACTAATATTATATCGTATTTCCGCCGAAATGCAAGAAGTTTTTTCACTATTTTCCGCACAAATTCCCCGCTCTTTTCCGCGGTTCCTCTACTCCCCCTCAAAACGGATATCCACCACGCAGATCTCCGCCTTTGTCCCCACCCGCATATTGGGGCCAAAGAGCCCCGCGCCGGAGGTGACGATGCTGTGCATCTGATCCTTCTTCAGATAGCCGCAGGGATTTTCCCACAGAAACTTCATGACAATGTTGCCGGGAAACATCTGTCCATCGTGGGTGTGCCCGCCCAGATCCACATCAACACCTGCGTCCGCCAGCTCCTGGAGCTCCTTTGGCTCGTGATCCAGCACAAGGACGGGCTTAGTCAGATCCATGTCAGCCGTGATCTCCTCCGGCGTCTTCCGGACTGTGATCCCTCTCCCCGGCTTCCCAGCGTCCGCCCTGCCAAAGAGATAGAAGCTGTCGTCGATGAGCACGCCCTCATCCTGGAGAAGAGTGATACCCGCCTTCTCAAGAAAATCATCCATCCTGGGATCGCTCTCTTTTTTCCCGCCCTTGCCGCCAAAGGTAAAGCCGGCCAGTATCTTCTCCTGTATATCGTGGTTCCCGTAGCAGGCGTAGACGCCGTACCTGGAGGAGATGCCGCCGAGGATCTCCTCCAGCCTGTCCGGGTCATCCAGGGCCTCGTACTCATTGTCAAAGATATCCCCTGCAATGACCACCAGGTCGGGATTTTCCCGGTTGATCTTCTCCACCATGTCCTCCATCTGCCTGCAGCCGATATTGTAGCCCAGATGCAGGTCCGCTGTCAGCACCACCTTCAGCTCCTCCAGCTCTCCTGCCCTCTTGTCCACAGACACCTGGTAGTCCGTGGTGTGGATGATCCTGGCGTTCACTGCGCCCCACACAGACAGGGCCGCAATGAGGAGAAGGGCCGCGCCTCCCGCGGCCGACCGCCTTCCCCGGTCCGGGGCCGGGGCCGAGACATGCGCTTTTCCTTCCATATTCTCTTCCGCCGGCTGCTTTCCTCTCCTCCGGCGGCGCCCCGCAAGCCAGGCAAAGAGACGGATCAGCTCCACTGCGGCCAGCACAAGGACTGTGTACAAAAGCACGCCCAGCCAGTAGTTGCCCACGGACTTAAAGAACCGCTGGGCACCTCCTGCCGGCAGGAGAAATCCCACCAGCAGGGAGGTGGCAAAGAACAGATACACAATACCTGCGCCAATGCGCGCCGGCAGCCTTTTAAAGCCGCCGCAGCACGCTGTGAGCCACTGTATCAGCCTCCAGAAAATATAAGCATTTACAAGTATGTATAGGGGGGATAAATATACTGCGAGCACGCTGCTTTCTCCTCATAATCTGTAATTCCTTTTCCGCTGTTTGGATACTGAGCCGAGTAGATATTGTCTACCGCAAACCCTGTCAGAAGCATCAGGCACAGGGGGATCAGGATCCAGGAGCGTATGCGCTGGATCTGGTTGTCAAGCAGAGGCGCCAGCATGTATACGATAGCTATGCCTCCTATGCCGAACACGAGCAGTCCCTCCGCGCAGATCCTCCCGTTCAGGTTCAGAAAATATCCACTGTAATCCCACCATCTCTCCCCGTCGTGAAGAATCTCGAGGACGAGGGAGGTCGTATACTCCACACAGCCACAGAGGACGACAATGCCGACGAACTCCAGCACCGGGCGTTTTCTCAGCCTGTTGAGCAGCATCAAAATCAGCACGCCGCCGGCTCCGTAGATGGGAAGCCAGGGCCCGTGTAGCACACCTCTGTTGACAAATTCGCCGTCCGTCACCAGATGGAGGCTGACCTCCCAGGTCCACCCGATCACGGAGAAGATAAAGAATAGAAGGATAATGGACCAGATGGAATAATGCCTGAGATAATGGATCGTCTCGATCCTCTTTCTCTTCTCCACCTCCGGGACTGCGGAAAGCCTGCTGGGATACGCCTTCCTGTCCACGGCATCCTTCAAAAGCTCCATCTTTACCAGACGGGCCTGCATCTGCTCGTACTCTTTTTCCTTCTTTGAGTTGGTGAGCAGCACGCCCAGGTAATCCGCGAAAAATTTCCTCACGCCGGACAGCTTCAGGACATCCTTTGGCCCCCGGATCAGTGCGGAGATGACATCCTCGTAGGCAAGATAGATCAGCTCATCTTCCGGCATCTCATACAGATAGGTGTCATTCAGAAGCTCACTGCCCTTCATATGAGCCTTCTTTGCCTCTGCCCGAATGTCGGCGTAGTACTCACTGAAGGCAGCAGCCCTGTAGGGATTGGAATACAGCACCTCTGTAAGTCCCAGTGTAACAACGCCCAAAAGAAGCCAGGGGAAAAAGGACACTTCAAACACAAAGCACTCCCACTTGCGCCCCTTCATCAGCCTGCGGGACAGATTGATGGCCTCTCTGGGAGAGATATCCGGATTTTCCGCAGCGATGTAGGGGACGAGATAATAGGAAAAATATTTGATGACTCCTCCCACGATGGTCAGGCTCCAGAGCATCTGGTACAGAGAGACAAGGAACATGGTACAGCTCACCTTGGTCCATTTCTTCACCCGCAGAAGAAACAGCATCCGCTGAAAAGGAACCTTCTCGTAAATACGCCCCTCCAGAAATACTCTCCTTGAGATCACCTTGAATATATTTACAAAGAAAAACCACATGGAGAAAAGGACGGCCGTCCCCAGAAGGATAAGGATCAATATGGCAAGATTTTCTGAGCCTGTCAGGGAGTGGAGAGCTGCCAGCATACTGACCACGATAGAGCCCGACGTCACATTGTTCACAAGGCCGGCGAGTACACCTCTTGTTCTCCCCAAGGCCGGGTTTCCGCTTTTAGACTCTTCAATCTCCTCCGCCTTGATCTCCTCGGACAAGGTCCTGCCATCCTCCTCGTCCCCCTCCAGAAGATCGAACATCACGTCCGCAAAGCCCTCGTTAATCCCTGACGGGCTCTCCAGACGGGTCTCTGTCTCGTAATAGCCCGCAGACGGCGTTACGTCCAGCGCATCCAGGGAGGAGGCAAACTCCGATCCTGTATAGGCTGCGATCAGGCAAATCGCCACATACATGATATAATGTCTTTTCAGGGCTCTTCTGGCCCTTCGCTTCATCTCTTTTCTCGTTGGCATCTTCTTCCCCCTCTTCTTTTGCGGCCTCTTCGTCAGCGATTTTCAGCGGCCATCTCCTTTACTCTTTTCCGGCGCTGTGCACAGTGATCTGGGTGTAGGGGATATTGATTCCCTCCTCGTCAAAGGTCAGCTTAATGTCCTCCAGCAGCTTCCACCTTACAGGCCAGTAATCTTCCATTCTGGTCCAGGCCCGGATCCCAAGGACCACGCTGCTCGTGCCAAGGGAGTCCACAAAGACGGATGTCTCCATGTCCCTCAGTATACCGGGCGTACTTTTCAGCATGTCCTCCAGTATCCCCTTTGCTTTCCGCAGATCTGACTCATAGGAAATGTCGATCCGCAGGTCAAGCTGCCGCTCATCCTTGGCGGTCACGTTGGTGAGACTGTTGTTGGTCAGCATCCCGTTGGGGATCACAATGGTCTTGTTGTCCACCGTGGTCAGTTTTGTGTGGAACAGCTGGATCTCCTTGACAGTCCCCTCATTTTTATTGTTGTCCTCTATAATATAGTCACCCACAGCAAAGGGCTTCAGTGTCAGGATCAGAACCCCGCCCGCAAAGTTGGAGATCACATCCTGCAGCGCCAGGCTGACGGCTACACCGGCGGCTGCCAGGATCGCCGTGATGGAGGAAAGGTTGACTCCAAAGCTGGTCACCACAAGGATGACCAGCACTGTATACAGGCCGTACTTGATGATGGAGTCCGTAAACTGACTCACTCCCGTGTCCGCGTTGGAGCGGGCAAAGGCCTTTGCCGTCAGCCTGCGGACAGCCCCTATGATATATTTCCCGACAATGAGCAAAATGACCGCAAAGAGGATCTTGAACCCAAATCCGATCATATCCGGGATATGGTCCTCTATAAACTGAAGCAGCAAATTGACATTCTCCACTGTCTCCTGGGTTGTCTCAGCTATCTCGTCTGTATTCACAGATATTTTCCTCCTTATGATGTAAACAGGTCTACTTCTTCAGATCTATTCCTTCAGAGCCAGAAACGCGCTCAGGTTTCCTCTGTTCCAGCCGGTCACTCTGTGGGAAAACAGAAGACCGGGATTACAGCAGGTGCAGAGGTTGGTCACGGCAATGTGCTCCGGCAGAAGGCCTGCCCTCAGAAGATTGAGCTCATTGGCCCTCCAGAGGTCAAGCTGGTATTTGCCCTTCTTCCTCTGCTCCTCCTTCTGGTAAAACAGCTCTTCCCACTCCTCTGCTGGATAACTCTCCCTGAACTGGCTGACCACATCCTCGCTGACCTCGTAGCAGTCCTGACAGATGGAGGGGCCTACGGCGGCAATGATATCCTCCGGCCGGCTCCCGAACACCTCCCCCATCATTCCCACGGTCACGCCGGCCATGTCGCCGACAGTCCCTCTCCAGCCGGAGTGGGAAAGCCCCACGGCTTTTCTGACCGGATCCACAAAATAGAGGGGGACACAGTCCGCATAGAAGGTGACCAGGCACAGCCCCGGTGTCCGGGTGATCATGCCGTCCGTCTCCGGCAGGCTTTTCCCCGCATCCTCCCCGGTAACAAGAGCCGCATTGGTTGTGTGGGTCTGGCAGGTGTAGACCATCTTCTCCGGGTCCACACCGACGGCGGAGGCGATCCTCCTTCGGTTCTCCTCCACAGCCGCCGGGGCGTCTCCTCTGTGGGTGCTGATATTCATGGAAGCGCAGCCGCCCTGGCTGACTCCCCCCAGCCTGGTGGAAAATCCCTGGTTCACGATCCCCGTCTGCTCCAGAAGAGGAAAGGAGAGATAGGGGACACCGTCCTTTTCCCTCTCGTCAAATATGTGCCTCTCATCTTTGTATTTTAACCCAATTCCCATGTCTTCACTCCTCATAGTCAAAGGCGCCCTTGATCAGCGTAATCCTCTCCGACGCGCCGTCAATGCCCACCACATCAAAGCGGCAGGAGGCGCCTGTCAGATGATGCTCCATCAGATAAAAGAGGGCGCACCTTGAGATGGTCCTCTGCTTTCCGGGCGTCACGGCCTCGACAGCCCAGCCCTTGCCTGCTGTCTTCCTGTATTTCACCTCGCAGAAGACAAGAAAAGAGCCGTCCCGGGCCACGATGTCGATCTCTCCCGCCCGGCATCTGTAATTGTACTGCAGGATCTCATAGCCCTGCCTTTCCAGATAGGCTCCCGCCTTCCTCTCATAGACCGCTCCGGTCTGCCTTCTGTTGTCCTGCTTCTGTCCTGATATCTGTCCTGTCATCCGCCTTCTGCCGGCATGCCTGCTCCCATATTGTCCTCACGTCAGCCTGTCGTCTCCGTCACTGCACAAAGTGCTGGATAAATGTCCTCCTGTGTATGGGTGTGGGGCCGAGAGCCTTCAGCGCCTCAATGTGGCTCTTCGTGCCATACCCCTTGTTGGAGGCAAAGTCGTACTCCGGAAAAACCTGGTCGTACTCCCGCATCAGCCTGTCCCTGGTGACCTTGGCGATGATGCTGGCCGCCGCGATGGAGACGCTCTTGGCATCTCCCTTGACGATAGGCACCTGCTGAATGTCTATTCCCGGTATGGTGACTGCGTCGTTCAACAGAATATCCGGCCGCATCTCCAGCTGTCCCACTGCCAGGCGCATGGCCTCGTAGGTTGCCTGGAGGATATTGATCTCATCGATCTGCTCCGGTCCCACAATCCCCACGCCCACGGCCAGGGCCCGCTCCGTGATCTCATCGTAGAGTAGCTCACGCTTTTTCTCCGACAGCTTCTTGGAGTCATTTACATACAAAATCTGCTCATCCTTCGGAAGGATGACAGCTCCCGCCACCACCGGACCTGCCAGAGGGCCACGGCCGGCCTCGTCGATGCCGCAGATGGCGCCGCAGGCAGCATACTCCCTCTCGTACACGCTCATGGCCTCCAGCCGGGCCAGCTCCTTTTTCAGCCTCTCTTCCTGTCTTCTCTTCTTTTCTTCTTCCCGTTTATTCATGCCTGATAAATCCTATCTTGTCAAATGGATAGATGCGCACCCAGGCCCGGCCCAGAAGGTCGCTCCTTTTGAGCACCCCAACGCTGGGATCACGGCTGTCAGAGCTGTGGTTCCGGTTATCTCCCAGCACAAAGTACTCGTCATCTCCCAGGGTGATGGGCTGATCCGCAAGCTGTCCGCTCTCCATAGGCTCCGCCCCGTAGATATCGCTCTCCAGCAGCTCCCCGTTGATATAGACATAGCCGCCGATGACCTGGATCGTCTCGCCGGGCATGCCGATGATCCTCTTGATATAGTAGGTATCCTCCTCGTATTTATACGGGAATACAATGATATCGTATCTCTGAGGATCCCGGAACCGGTAGGAGATCTTATCCACGATCAGATTGTCGCCGTTGCTCAGGGTGGGCTCCATGGACTGTCCGCTGACCATGGTCCTCTGTCCCACATAGGTGATGATCAGATAGCTCAGCCCTATAATGATCAGTATATATACAAGCCATCCCAGGAGCTCCCGGAATATGCCGTGTTCTTTCTCTCGTCTGCGTCTTGCCATTTTCTATTCATCCTGCCTTCTTTTTACTATCAAATAAAATTCTATCATATCTGATCCGGATATTCCAGTGTCAGCCTGCCCAGCCTGCCGTCCCGAAAATCATCCAGGAGCAGGGCGGACGCCTTCTCCAGATCCAGCTCGTTCCCCCGCACAAGGCAGTGGCGGCTCCTTGCTATCCCCTCCAGGACAGCATAGGCCTCCCCCTCCTCGCTGGTCTCGTACTTCTCCGCCAGGACGCCGGGGTAATGCCGCTGCATGAACTTCACAAACTCCGCGGCAAGCTCTGTTCTCTGCAGGAGCTCATCCTTGATAGAACCGATAAAGGCCAGCTTCATTCCCACAGACTGATCCTCGAACTTCGGCCAGAGGATACCCGGGGTATCCAGAAGCTCCACATTCCTGTTGAGCCGTATCCACTGCTTTCCCTTTGTCACGCCGGGCTTGTTTCCCGTCTTGGCGCAGGCCTTCCCGGCCAGGGCGTTGATAAAGGTGGATTTGCCCACATTGGGAATGCCCACCACCATGGCGCGCACCGGCCTGTTCAGGATTCCTCTCTTCCGGTCTCTCTCGATCTTCTCCTTGCAGGCCTCCTGGATGACAGCATGGATGCTCTTTACCCCGCCTCCCTTTTTGGAGTTGACCTTGACACAGGAAAAGCCCTTTGCCTGGAAATACTCCATCCAGGCGTCATTCCACTTTTCCTCCGCCAGGTCCGCCTTGTTCAGAAGGATCAGTCTGGCTTTGTTCTTCCCCAGATCGTCGATATCCGGGTTCCGGCTGCTCACCGGGATCCGGGCGTCTGTCAGCTCGATCACCAGATCGATCAGCTTTATATTTTCCTGCATCATCCGCTTGGCCTTTGTCATATGGCCGGGATACCACTGAAAATGCATGTGTTTCCTCCTTATTAATTAAAAACAATGATTGAAAACGTGTGCTCTGAAAAATTGTGTCCTCAGGAGCGCACAAACCCAAAGTTCTCCCAGGGCGAGATGACAAACCAGGCCTTCCCATATATATAGGAACGCTTCACATTGCCCACATCCGCCATGCGGCTGTCCTCGCTGTTCTCCCGGTCGTCTCCCAGTACAAAGAACTCATTTCCCTCCAGCTCGATCTCCTCCGCCGCAATGCCGGGATCCGTGATCTCGCTGACTCCGTAGTCCTCCTCAAGCTTCTCTCCGTCAATGTAGATCTCGCCCTCCAGGATCTGCACCTTCTCGCCGGGGAGCCCAATGATCCGCTTGATATAGTAGTGGGAATTCTCATTTCCCTTTGGCTTAAAGACAATAATGTCTCCCCTTTTGGGCGCTGTGGCATCATATACGATCCGGTTTACAAGCGCTATGTCCCCGTTGTTCAGGATCGGGTTCATGGAATCTCCCACCACGGCCACTCTCTGCCCGAAATACCACACGAAGACAAAGGCAAACAGGCACACAATGGCAATCTTGCCCGCCCACACAGCCACCGGCCTGAGCATCTCTATGCGAAATTTATTTCTTCTGCGCCGTCTTCTTCTGAATTTTAATCCTCTCATAATTCTTTTCCTGTCAGAATTCCCTGTATAGCATAAAAGGGACAAGATACTGTATGTATTTGTCCCTTCCTCTTTGTTTTCTTATTTTACTAATTCTTTTACCTTGGCTGCTTTTCCTACGCGGTCTCTTAAGTAGTTCAGTTTTGCGCGTCTCACTTTACCTCTGCGGACAACCTCAACCTTCTCTACGTTAGGAGAATGGAGCGGCCATGTCTTCTCAACACCTACTCCGTTGGAATTCTTTCTCACAGTAAATGTTGCTCTTGTGCTTCCACCCTGTTTTTTCAGGACTGTTCCCTCAAAAACCTGGATTCTTTCACGGTTTCCCTCTTTGATCTTTCCGTAAACCTTTACGGTGTCGCCTACTCTGAACTCAGGCGCGTTCTCTTTGAGCTGCTCAGCTTCAATGTTCTTAATGATATCGTTCATTGTGTGACCTCCTTGTTATTCGGACGTTCTTAATACATTTCTCTATTCCCGCCTCAGCGCGGAAGCGTATCAGAGGACCATCTCTATCTTCTCACAACGCATTTTATCATAGCATATGCACAGAAGAATTGCAAGGAAAATTTCCGCTGTTTCACACTCTTTTACTCAGAACGGGCCGTAGCCGATACCGTAAGCGATCATGATCAGGATAAAGGCGCTCACAATAAACGACAGATAAATCTTCCAGCAGAACCTGATCCAGGAGCCGTAGTCCACGCCGCACATGGACAGCTGGACAAGGGAGCTCCCCGGCCAGAAGCTGTTGGTGATGCCATCGCCGTACTGGTAGGTGAGCACAAGCACCTGCTGGTTGATGTGCAGGATCTTTCCAAGGGGCTGAAGGATCGGCATGATGATGACCGCCTTTCCGCTTCCCGATACGACCAGGAAGTTAAACAGGGTCACAAACACAAATACGATCAGCAGCGCCAGGATCGCGCTCTTGTTCTGCAGGAATTCCGCCATGGCGTGCACGATGGTGTCCATAATGCAGGCCTGGTTCATGAGCACGACTACAGACTGGGCCAGGCCCACGGCGAAGGCCGCCGCGAAGACTCTGGTAGCTCCTTTGCAGAAGAGCTGGCAGGCCTCGCTTGGGCTGAACCGGAAGATGGCAGTCAGCACAATGCCGAACATCACATACAGGGCCGCAATCTGGGCAAAGGACCATCCCAGCCTGATGCAGCCGTAGCCCTGAATGACAATGACAATAAGAAATGCCAGAAGTCCAAGCACTCTCCTGCCCGTCATCTCCTCTGTGTGGGCCACCTGCTCTTCCGCCTTCTGATTCATGTACTCTTCACTCACAATGCTTTTTGCCGGATCCTTCCGTATTTTCCGGCAGTAATTGTAGAGTCCCACAAGGCCGATCAGATAAAATACCGCCAGGCCCACCGCCCGGTAGCCGATTCCGGAAAACATGGGAAGTCCTACGATCTGCTGGGAGACACCGGTGGTAAACATGTTCATGAGCCCGGAGGTAAATCCCACTGTGCTCCCCACGATGGCCAGCCCGGTGCCTACGATCCTGTCATATCCCAGGGCAAACCCGATGCTCACTGCCAGCGGGTAAAAGGGGTAGGCGGCCTCCCCGTAGCCCAGGACGCCGAAAATGACAAAGATCGTGTAGAAAATCCATACAACAGAGAATTCCCTGCCCTTTGTCCGTTTCAGGATAGCGCCGATCCCGGCTCCGAAGGCTCCGCTGACCTCCAGAAGATAGATCACGCCGGAGCTGATGAACAGAGTACCCATGATAGTGGCTCCGTTGACAAAGCCGTTGTACACCGCCTCAAAATAGTTCATAAATGTGATGGGATTTTCATTTTCCACGTACTGGAATGTGTCCGGATCCACCACTGATATGCCCGTTGCCTCGTCTGTGATCCGCTCGTAGCTTCCGCTTGGGATGATGTAGGACAGCGCCACCACGAACAACATGATGAGCAGCAGGATGATAAATACATGGGGCATATGGAACCCTTTGCTCCTGGATGTTTTCTTGTCCATTTTCTTCACTCTCTTTCTCTTTATGATGATACTTCTCTATGATGATATTCGCTTTTTACGCCCTGGAGGCCGGCTTTCTACCCCTGCAGGTCCAGCCATGAGATGGCTGTGTAGGCGTGAAGGGCAGCTCCCAGAGGGAGCACATCCTCGTCCAGCACCATGTGGGGATTGTGTAGGGGCGCGTTTCCCGGCTGTCCGGCCCCGATAAAGGCGAACATGCCCGGCACCTCCTTTGTAATGTATCCAAAGTCCTCCGTCCCGGTCATGGGCGGGATCTGACTGACATTCTCTCTTCCAAGGATCTCCTCCGCGAAGGGGACAAGCTCCCTGCACAGCTTCTCGTCGCTGTAGGTGCAGGGCGTATGGAACACAGTCATGTCATAGTCCCCTCTCCAGGCCTTCACATAGTGATCAATGAGCTCCGGGATGCGCTTTGTCAGATGCTCTGCCGCCTGTACATCCAGGGTCCGCACGCCGATGTGAAGCTCTGCCTCGTCGGGGATGATGTTGACGGCTGTTCCTCCCTTCGCCACGCCGCAGGTCAGGGCCACTGTAGCCGCCGGATCTGCCTCCCTTGTGGCCAGTAGATTGACAGCCTGGTAGATCTGGTTCATGATCATCAGCGGGTCAATACACAGCTGTGGCTGGGAGCTGTGTCCGCCGCTGCCCTTGATCTTCACGATAAAGGTGTCCAGGGAAGCGGAGTTGACGCCCACCGCATACCCCAGCTCTCCGGTCTTAGTGACAGACTGGACGTGAATGCCAAAGGCGGCGTCGACCTTCGGATTTTCCAGAAGGCCGTTCTCCACCAGGACTCTTGCCCCGGCTCCTGTCTCCTCGCCGGGCTGGAATACCAGCTTGACCGTGCCTTTTAAAGAGTCCTCCCTCTCCTTCAGGATCTGGGCCGCCCCCAGGAGCATGGCAACGTGGCTGTCGTGGCCGCACATGTGCCCCCAGCCGTTCTCAGACTTAAAATCCAGATCATTGTCCTCCCGTATGGGGAGGGCATCCATGTCCGCCCGCAGCAGAATACAGGGGCTTCCGTGTCCGATGACAGCTGTGATCCCCACTGCTCTCTCCATCCGGGGAAATCCCGCCTCCACAAAATCCTTTGTCACCTTCTCCGGGAGATCCCCGCCGCAGTTCTTCCACGGTATTCCCATCTCATCCAGGCGTCTCCTGATGTAGTCCGCTGTCCCTGGCAGATCCATCCCGATCTCCGGTATCTGATGGAGATGCCTCCTGTCTGCTGTGATCTGCCCGCGAAGCTCCTCTGCTCTCTTTTTAATCTCGGCCGCTGTTGTGCCCATGATCCTCTCTCACCCGTCTTTCCTGAGATCAATGACGTAAGCGTAACAGCGCCGGATGTCCACAAAAAAAGAAAAGAGTCCCTCTGACGGAACTCTTCGAACCGACAACTGCCCATAACACTCCATTGCGCATTGTCTCAATATGATGTAATAGTTGTTTATATTATATAATTGCAATTATAATAGCATTTTCCACTGCCTTTCGCAACTATTTTTCGGAATTTTCCCGCAATTGCTTAGATTTTCCTCAAGTGTTCCCTTAAGCTCTCTCATCTCCAGAAATCTCTTTCTTCTCCAGGATCCCCTCCGCCAGCCGTCTCTCCGCTTCCGTCAGCTCCGCCTTCGCAAGGAGATCCGGACGCCTCATAGCCGTGCGGATGACAGACTGCTCCCGCCGCCACTTCTCGATATTGGCGTGGTGTCCGGACAGAAGGATGGGAGGCACCTGCTTGTCATGCCACACCTCCGGGCGGGAATACTGGGGATACTCCAGAAGATTGTCCTGGAAGCTCTCGAATTCCGCGGACACGTCATTGTGGAGGACTCCCGGCACAAGGCGGGAGATAGTGTCCACCATGACCATGGCGGGCAGCTCCCCGCCGGTGAGCACGTAATCCCCGATGGAGACGTAGTCTGTCACGATCTCCTCCAGCACCCTCTCATCGATGCCCTCATAGTGGCCGCAGAGGAGCACCAGGTCCTCCTCCCGGGCCAGCTCCTGGGCCATCTCCTGATTGAAGGTCTGCCCCTGGGGGGAGAGATAAATGACCCTTGTCTTTGCGCCGCCCTGCGCAGCGCAGGGCCGGCCGTCCTGGCCTCCTTCGCTTTCCGCCCTGCGCCTCTCGATCTGTTCCTCAATGGCCCTGTAGGCCAGGTACACCGGCTCCGCCTGCATCAGCATGCCGGCGCCTCCGCCGTAGGGATAGTCGTCCACGCTGTTGTGTTTGTTGAAGGCATAGTCCCGGATGTTGACAGCCTCTATGGAGAGAAGGCCGTTTGCGATGGCCCGGCCTGTAATGCTGGTGCCAAGGCCGGACATCACCATGTCCGGGAAAAGCGTCATAATATGAAAGTGCATCATGGCAGAAGTCCCTCCATCAGATGAATGTACATTTCATTTTTTTCTGTGTCAACGCTGAGGATGCACTGGCGGATAGCCGGGATGAGAACCTCCCCGTGGCGGTCAGAGTCGATGATGTACACGTCGTTGGCCCCGGTCTCCAGCACGTCCTTAAGAACGCCGAAGTGCTCCGCCGGCTCGTCGGTGTAGACGTCCATGCCGATCATATCGCCGATATAGTACTCGTCCTCCCCCAGGGGAGAGGCGTCCTCCCTGTCGATCATGAGACTTTTTCCCTTGTATTTTTCTATGTCGTTTATGTTATCGATCCCCTTGAATTTCAGGATGGCGAACTGTTTGAAAAATTTCACATGTTCGATCTCCAGAGGGATCTGTTCCTTTCCTGTGTCAAGATATACTTTTTTCAGCTCTCTGAAATACTGTGCGTCGTCTGTGGTGGGGAACACCTTCACCTCGCCCCGGATACCGTGGGTGGAGGTGATGACACCTGCCTGCAGTTGTTTTTCCATTTTCCTTCTCCTGTTTTTTCCTCTCGTCGATAGCTAAAATTATAAGTTAAATCAAAGCGGGTTCAGGAAGGTCCCGACAAACTGTCTTTTTCGTCCCTTCCCGGACCCGCTTGTTTTCTTAGCCAGCGATATCTACTACCACTTTCTTATCTTCTTTTGAGGCTGCTGCTTTCACGACAGCGCGGATTGCCTTGGCGATACGCCCCTGCTTGCCGATGACCTTTCCCATATCTGAGTCAGCCACCTTCACTTCCACAACGGTTGTACGGCCTTCTTCCTTCTCTGTCACAACAACGCTCTCGGGATCATCTACAAGTGCCTTGACGATGACTTCCACTAGTTCCTTCATACTGCGCACCTCCCGGAATTATTTTTCAATGCCTGCTGCCTTGAAAATCTTTCCTACTACCTCTGTAGGCTGTGCGCCATTGTTCAGCCATCTCTTTGCGGCCTCCTCGTCTACCTTGAAGACGCTGGGATCCTGATTCGGATCGTAAGTGCCGATTTCCTCGATGAACCTGCCATCTCTTGGGGATCTGGAGTCAGCTACAACAATTCTATAGAAAGGAGCCTTCTTCTGTCCCATTCTCTTTAATCTGATCTTTACTGCCATTTTGTTTCACCTCCACATATTTATTAATCTATATGGCACATGCGCTGTCCGCGCACATGCTGGTTAAAAAGGTAATCTGAATTTTCCCTTTTTACCACCTTTTCCAATCATCTTCATCATCTTCTTCATCTCGTTAAACTGCTTGACCATGCGGTTCACCTCGCTGATGTCCACACCCGCGCCTTTTGCGATGCGGTGCTTCCTTGAAGGATTCAGAAGATCCGGATCCCGGCGCTCCTGGGGAGTCATGGAATAGATCATGGCCTCCATCCGCGCCATCTTTTTCTCGGCCTCCTCGGCCTGGCTGTCATCTAACTGCATGCCCTTTTTCCCTCCAAGGCCGCCCATGGCGCCCATGCCGGGAAGCATGCTCATGATACCGGAGAGCCCGCCCATCTTTTTCATCTGCTTCGTGCTCTCCAGGAAGTCGTCGAAATCGAACTGGTTCTTTTTCATCTTGCGGGTCATCTCTTTGGCCTTCTCCTCGTCGATCTCAGCGCCCGCCTTCTCGATGAGGGTCAGCACGTCACCCATGCCAAGGATACGGGAGGCCATGCGGTCCGGATAGAACTGCTCCAGATCTGACAGCTTCTCTCCCATACCTACGTAGAGGATCGGCTTGCCGGTCACTGCCTTGACGGACAGGGCCGCACCGCCTCTCGTGTCGCCGTCCAGCTTTGTGACGATGACACCGTCGATGCCGATCTTCTGGTTGAATTCCTCCGCCACATTCACCGCGTCCTGTCCGGTCATGGCGTCAATCACCAGGATCGTCTGGTGTACCTCCACAGTTTCCTTAATCTCCTGGAGCTCTGCCATCATGTCCTCATCAATGTGAAGACGGCCCGCCGTATCCAGGATCACAAGATTGTTGCCATTCTTGCGGGCGTGCTCCAAAGCCGCCCGGGCGATATCCGCCGGTCTGTGGCTGTCACCCATGGAAAAAACTTCCACTCCCTGCTTCTCCCCGTTCACCTGGAGCTGTTTGATCGCTGCCGGGCGGTATACGTCACAGGCCACAAGAAGGGGCTTTTTCCCTTTTAATTTATATTTTCCCGCCAGCTTTGCGGTGGTGGTTGTCTTACCTGCACCCTGAAGGCCTGCCATCATAATGACTGTGATGGCACTTCCGGGCTGGAGCTTGATCTCTGTGGTCTCAGATCCCATGAGAGCGATGAGCTCCTCGTTGACAATCTTGATGACCATCTGCCCCGGGTTCAGTCCGTTCATCACATCCTGCCCGATAGCTCTCTCCTGCACGTTCTTAATGAAGCCTTTCACGACCTTGAAGTTGACATCAGCGGCCAGGAGAGCCCGCTTGATCTCCTTCATCGCCTCTTTGACATCGTCCTCTGTCAGCCGTCCCTTGCTCCGCAGGTTCCTGAACACATTCTGAAGTTTTTCTGTCAGACTGTCAAAAGCCATTCTCCAACTCCTCTTTGCTGCTCTATTACAAACTACAATTCGTCTATGATCTCTCTTGCTATCTCTCTGATCTCCCGGGCCAGCTGGCTGTTGTCCTCCGGATCATACCGGTCAAGCACCTGGCCTATCCGGTGTACCTTCTCCCTGACGGCAAGGAATTTCTCCACCAGATGAAGCTTGTCTTCATACCCCTGGAGCGTCCTGTCGCAGCGCTTTACCAGATCGTGGACTCCCTGTCTGCTGATCCCCGCCGCCTGGGCGATCTCGCCAAGGGACAGATCCTCCAGCACGGACTGCTCGTAGATCTCTTTCTGGTGACTGGTCAGAAGCTCTCCGTAAAAATCATATAGCAATGTCTGCTTAAAAAAATCATCCATCTCAAATCACCTGTGTTATCATATACCAAAGCTTTTCCGCTGTCAAGCATTTTTTCTTGACACTCTCTAAAATTTCTTTTTTCTGAAGTGAAAAGTTTATTTCCACTTTGAAGGAGGTAAAGTGGATTTTAGTCTTTCACTCATTTCCACTTCCCCAAACATGGCATTTAGTCTTACACTTTTCATGTTAGGCAGTCGCCGGAAAGGCTGGTGTCTATTATGAAGACTCAAAACTCTTTTTCTCATTTAACTTTAGAGGAACGGCGGATCATTCTCGCCGGCATTACGAACGGCTCCACAAAAACCGCCATCGCCCAGACCATCGGCAAGGATAAGTCTACTGTTGGCAAAGAGATCAAACTTCACAGAACTCTTACCCACAAGTGTAAGATGCCTTTGGAATGCAATCATTATAAAAAGTGTGTTTATGGCCGCCAGTGTACCCCTGACTGCCCAGACTACTTTCCTTTCCATTGCTCAAGACGCGACCGCTCCCCTGGCGCCTGCAACGGCTGCTCCAACTGGTCCCGCTGCCGTTTTGATAAATACCAGTACCGTCCGGAGGAGGCACATATGGATTACCGCACCACCCTGGTCGACTCCCGGGAAGGTGTTGACCTTACAGTACAGGAGGCAAAACAGATGGCCGCTGTTATTGCTCCGCTCCTGAAACAGGGGCACTCCCCCTATCAGATCGTTACCAACCATCCGGAACTCGGTATTTCCGAAAAAACGCTTTACAACTATATCGAAAACGATGTTTTCCACGAAATTGCCGGCATCACCGCCCTGGATCTGCGGCGGCAGGTGTCTCGCAGGCTGCTGAAGAAAAAGGCAAAAACTTATAAAAAACGCGTCGACAGAAAGTATCTTGAAGGCAGGACCTACAAAGAGTATCAATCCTATCTCTCCGAGCATCCCGAGGTCTTTGTCACCCAAATGGACACGGTCTACAATGACGAGACAAGCGGGCCTTTCCTTCAGACATTTAAATTTGTGAGGGCCGGTATCCTTCTCGCTTTATACCGTGACGAGAAAACCGCTACTTCCATGAAAGAAGGCATTGACATACTGGAATCCATTCTTGGCGCGGAGCTGTTCCGCAAATATGTCCATGTCCTGCTGACCGATCGCGGAACGGAGTTTTCTGCCGCCGAAGCTATGGAGACATCCTCCGACAGCACAAGACGGACAAGGGTATTTTACTGCGATCCTATGCAGTCTGGGCAAAAAGGAACACTGGAGAATAAACATATAGAACTCCGTTACATCCTTCCAAAAGGAACGGATCTGAGGGAACTCGGGCTGACCGGCCAGTCCAATCTGAATTTGGTACTCAGCCACATAAACTCCTCCCCTTGCGAGCTGCTTGGCAATAAAAGTCCGTTGGAACTGACAGAATTTATGTATCAGGATCTGTATGAAAAACTGCTGGCTTTCGGCATCCATCCGATTGAAAAGGATCAGATCATTTTAAAGCCATACTTGCTCAAGCAGAGAAACAAGTAAGGAAAACTATCTAATCAAAAAACAACAGGCGGCTGTCAAAGAAAGTAAATACCATCCACAGCAAGTGGAATTTAGTCCTACAGCCTTAAAAACACCGACTAAAGTCCGCTTTTTTGTCATGTCCAAAAATCCCTTTCTTTTCCAAGCAACCTGTTGTTTGCTTTATTTAGTGTAACACTTATTCCTACTTAATAAAACAGAAAAAGCAGCAATCACTCATTTTTGTAAGAGTAATTGCCACTTTTCTTTTCCCGTTTTTCAAAGTGGAAATAAACTTTTCACTTCAGTAAAATTTCTTTTTCACACATCCCGGAGCAAAGCATATGATGTACTGTAAACAAAATATGTTGGAGGCAATCAAATGAGCGATTTATCATCGAACTGCGGATGCGGATGTGACTCCGGTGTACGTTCCGGCTGTGGATGCGGAAGTGGATTTGGAGGAAACAGCTGTCTGTGGATCATCCTTCTTCTGTGCTGCTGCGGCGGCTTCGGACGGGGCGGCGGCGACTACGGATGTGGCTGCGGAAACGACAGCTGCCTGTGGATCATCCTTCTCCTGTGCTGCTGCGGCGGTTTCGGAGGAAACGGCTGCTGCTAACAGCAAATGATACGGCTGCGTCCGATGGATATGTGCGTCTGTCGGGCGCAGCCTCCTTTTGCGCTGTCATATTTATCCCTTTTCATCCATATATATAGTTACAACGCTTCAGACAGGTGGGCTGTATGGATAAACGGACGCCTCTTCCCATGACTCCCTTTGACACTCTCACATCCTCCGGGGAACTGCAGATGCTGAAGCTCCTGCTGCCCTATACCCCTCCTGCCGCGCAGAGGATGCTCGCCTTTTTCATCCGGTTCACAGAGCTTCAGAATACGATCCGCTACTTCGGCATTTTCTCCCGGGGTCCGGAGCGGAAGGAGTTCCAGAGCACGCCTCCCTCCTTCACGGAGATGCTGGAGGAGCTGAAGCCCTATATGGGGGAAAATGAAGGAGCCGTGGACAGTATCCTCTCCGCCATGAGTATGATGGAGATGATGAAGGACATGGATCTGTCCGGCATGGGTTTCCCGGACATGTCAGGGGCGGATCCGGGGGGCACGGGAGATATCCTGAATATGATGAACCTTTTCCAGGGCACGCCCCGGGAGGACGATGTCCGGGAGGATGGCGGACGGGAAGACAGATGCCGCGAGGGCACAGAAGAGGGCAGCGATGATAACAGAAAAGGAGTGAACGACAATGGCACAGGATTGGATGAATCACCCGGCGATGGAACATATTGACCCTGTCAAGCTGGAGCTCATCAAAACAGCGGCGGCGCAGACCTCCGGAAAGAGCGGAAACACGCTGGCGGCCGCCATGATGGCACTCATCTCCTCCGCAAACAGGAAGGGGATCCGCTTCTCCCCCGAGGAGACCTCCCTCATTCTTGAAATTTTAAAGGAGGGCCGCTCCGACGAGGAGAAGAAACAGATCGACAGCATGGTCACTCTTGTCATGTCTCAGATAAACCGCCGAAAAAAATAAGGCCGGCGTCTGAGAGGTTTTGCCCCTCTGCCGGCACAGACATATAAATATAAATGATCAATATGGGACGGGAATGTGGGTTACAGCCTATAGTGCTTCCGCATCTCCCGCCTTTTTTCCGCGTTCTTCCACTCTTCCTTCTCTTCCTCTGTCTCCAGCTCCAGGCGGGGCACTCTGGTCGGATGGTCATTTTCGTCCAGAGCCACCATGGTGAAATAGGCTCTGTTGATCAGCGTCCTGTTCCGGTCCAGATCCTCCACGCAGGAATCCACCTTCACCTCCATGGATGTATTTCCCACGTAGGTCACCTTGCCGGTGATCACGATCACATCCTTCTGGTAGGCGCCCCGCAGAAAGCTTAAATTGTCCACGGAGGCAGTGATCACATTTTTCCTTGTGTGGCGCTTGGCCACAAGGCCTGCCAGCTCGTCCATCCACTGCATGAGCACGCCTCCGAAGAGACGCCCCGCCGCATTCAGATGGTTGGGCCGCACCATGTGCACTGTCTCTGAGATAGACTCTGATACTTTTCTGCTCTCTGTCATTTTGCAATCTCTCCTGTCTGTCATTTGTTTGTTCACTGGACAGTATATCAGATAATCTGCTATACTAAAACTGGTTTTAAATGTTTTTTGTGATTTCAGGTTATATGAGGAGGAAGACCATGCGCAATATCAAGCTTACTATAGAATATGACGGCAGCCGCTACCAGGGCTGGGTCCGTCTCGGAAAAAACGAGTCCACAAACACCATCTCCAACAAGATCCTGGAGGTCATCCGGAAGATGACAGGTGAGGATGTGGAGCTCTTCTGCGGAGCCCGCACGGAGGTAGGCGTCCACGCCTACGGCCAGACAGCCAGCTTCAAGACGAACACGGACATGAAGGACTATGAGATCCAGCACTATCTGAACCGGTATCTGCCCATGGATATCGCCATCATATCCGTGGAGGACATGCCCGAGCGCTTCCACGCCCAGCTGAACGCAAAGTCAAAGATCTTCATCTACCGGGCTACCATCAGCGATGTGCCCAGCGTGTTTGATTTCAAGTACACCTTCCACTGCTTCCGCCGGCCGGATATGGACGCCATGAAGGAGGCCGCGCAGCTTCTCCTCGGGAGGCACGACTTTAAAAATTTCTCCACCGTAAAGCACAACAAGTCCACGGAGAGGGAGATGTACCGGATCGACATCTACGACGACGGGGAGGAGATGCAGATTTCCATGCACGCCGACGATTTCCTGCACAACATGCAGCGGGCCATCGTGGGCACTCTCCTGGACATCGGACTTGGCACGAGAAAGCCGGAGGTCATCACCGCCATCTTTGCCGGAGAGCAGGCCGCCAGCGCCCCCTGCGATCCCAAGGGAATGTACCTGCAGGAGGTTCTCTACGAGTAAAAGAAGAAGACATCAGGAAAGGGAAGCCCCACGGCTTCCCTCTTTCTTTTCCTCACGTCTGGTTTTTCAGTATATAAGATTCGCAAACAGCACGATAAACGGTATGGCGATCAGCGTCCTCTCGAGGAAGATGGCAAAAAGCTTCCAGAAGCCCAGGGGCACCTCGCTCTTGATGACCACGGTTCCCACCTCGGTCAGGTAAATGATCTGCACAAGGGACAGGACGCCGATGATAAATTTTGTCTTTACCGCCACCTCGGTTCCCGCAATGAGCAGAGCCGGAATAAACATATCCGTGAAGCCCACCAGCGTTGCCGGCGCCACAGCAAAGGCATCCTCCACTCCAAAGAGCTGCAGATACAGGCCCATAGGATAGGAAATCCAGTCAAAGAAGGGCGTGTAGGTGGCGATAGCCAGGGCGATGACACCCCAGGAGGCCACAATAGGGATCAGATCGAACAGCGTTCCCATCATAACCTCCAGCCCGCTTGTCAGCACAGTGTCCAGATGGAATTCTCCCGCTCTCTTGCAGCTTGACTCCAGGGCAAATCTCCATATTCCCTTCTCCTCCGGCCGATCCTCGGCCACCTGCCGTCCCGTCACCTCCCGATAGGTGTCCGGTATGGTGCGGATAGGCGGGATGCGCACGATGATCACTGCCAGGATGATGCCGATGAGGCAGATACACAGATAAAAGACGGGAAAAATGGAATCCAGCCCGATGGTATTTGCCACCATAAGGCAGAAGGGAACGGACACAAGGGAGAAGTTGGTCATGATATAGCCGGCTTCTCTTTTTGTGTAAAATCCCTTCATGTACTGCTCCCTCGTCAGGATGACAGCCGCATTGGCTGCCCCGAACCAGGAGGCGATCAGGTCCACGGACGCCCGCCCCGGCACATGGAACAGGGGGCGCACCACAGGCCGGGCGATCACCCCGAGGAACTCCATGATCCCGCAGTCTGTGAGGAAGGGGAGCACAAAGCTGAAGGCGATCAGGATGCAGAACAAGGTCCCGCAGAGGTCTATGATGGTTCCGCCCGTGTCTGCTGAGACCACGATTTCCGGCCCCATTCCCGTCAGCACCATAACTCCAGCCACAGCCCCGATGATCTTGGACACCAGATAGAGGGGCGTGGTACAGAAGGCTTTGCTCAGATACCGGTTCTTCCGGATAAAATCCGGCTTTGCGAAAAAGTCATAGGTACTGAGCACCGCCGACACCACGAGGAGAGTCACCACGATATAGATGAGACTTCCCCCAAAGAGGGCCTGAAGCCACATTTTCACAAAGTCCAGGAGGGTGGTAAAGGAGGTCTCGTAGGGGATGGGCACCAGGAACATGAGCACGCCGAAGGCTGACCCAAAAATAAATTTTAACAGGTTTTTCTTATTAATATAGGTACTTTCCACTGTTTTTTCTACCGCGTTCTCCATTATCCTTCCAGCTCCTCCACTTCTCTCATAGCCTCAAAAATCATATCCTCCGTCACCGGGTAGGGAATGTGCTCCATGTCCGGGCCGGTCACTGTCTCCCTGAGGACATCCCGCAGATACTCTCTGTCCAGGGGCACCTCCATCTCCCGCAGGGTGGAGGGGATCCCCAGCTCTTTCATAAAGCCTTTCACCTCTCTCATTCTATCCCAGTCCTTGTCCACCGCAAGCTGCACAAGGACACCGTAGGCCACTACATCGCCGTGGAGGTACTTCTCCTCAAAGCCTGGAAGGAGCACGAGTCCGTAGTATACGGAGTGGGCGATGGCGCAGTTGTAGTCGTCCAGCACCATCAGGGACACCATCCCTGTGCTGACAATATTGGCCAGAACCGCCTGCTGCAGGGCAAAGGAGGGCTCATGCCGCCTGCAGTCCACCAAAGCCTGCACGCCATGCTCCAGAAGGGGGCCGTAGCACAGGTTGCTGATCTCCCGGCCCAGAGCGGAGCTGTGATCCAGATGGTCGCCCCTTGCCGCAAAGTGACATTCAAAGAATTTTCCCATGGTGTCGCCCATGCCAGCCCGCAGATACTCGCAAGGGGCATCCGCGATCACCCGGGTATTGATAAAGCAATGTCTTGCAGGCTTGTCGTAAAAGTAAAAGCTGTCAAAATTTCCGTCCTCCCGGTACACAACGGACAGGGCTGTGGTGGCCGCACAGGTGGCTGCAATCGTCGGGAAGGTGAAGACAGGAAGGCCCGCCCTCTCTGCGGCGCCCTTGGCCGTGTCCAGCGCCTTTCCTCCGCCCATGCCAAAGATCATATCAGCCCCCAGCTCCTTCGCCCGCTGTGCCCAGCGGTCAATGGTCCGGTAGGTACAGTCCGCCCCGAACTCCACAGACTCCAGAACGACAAGTCCGCTCCCCTCCAGGGCCTTGCCGAGAAGCCCTTCCGCGGCGTCCATGGCCCTCCTGCCGCCGATCAGGAAAATCCTCTTTCCAAAAGGGAGACACACCTGGGGCACCTGTCCGTAGGCGTCCTCACCGATCGTATAATTTGCAAAAAATACTGAATAAGCTTTCATCATAACAACTCCTGTAATTTACTGAGACGGTTAATGGCTTCGTCTATGGTTTCTTTTTCCCTGGCAAAATGCAGCCGGATCAGATGGTTCACTTCCTCCTTGAAGAAGCTGGAGCCAGGCACAGCCGCCACACCGATATGTTTTATCATCCACTCGCAGAACTCCAGATCCGTATAGCCCGCAAATTTGGGCAGGTCCAGGAATTTCTGTATGTCGATCAGGACAAAATAGGTTCCCTGGGGGACATTGTGGGACAGGCCGATCCTGTCCAGCCCGGCCAGGAAATAATCCCTCTTCTGGGTGTAGAGCTCTTTCAGCTCCTCATAGTAGGAATCCGGGAAGTTCAGCCCCACCACAGCTGCCTCCTGGAGGGGAGCCGCCGCTCCCACGGTAAGGAAGTCGTGAACCTTCTTGGCCGCCTCCACCACCTCCGCAGGCCCGATGAGATAGCCCAGGCGCCATCCGGTGATGGAGTAGGTCTTGGACAGGGAGTTGCAGGTGATGGTGTGATCGTACATGCCCGGCAGGGAGGCCATGCAGGTGTGGCGGTATGGCTCATATACCATGTGCTCGTACACCTCGTCCGTCACCACAAAGGCGTCGTACTTTACGGCCAGCTCGCCGATGGCCGTCAGCTCTTCCCTGGAGAACACTTTCCCGCAGGGATTGGAGGGATTGCAGACAATGATGGCCTTTGCCCCCTCCTGAAAGCCCTTCTCCACGAGGGCAATGTCGAAGGTGTACTCCGGCGGCACCAGAGGGATGTAGATGGGATCTGCCCCTGATAAAATAGCGTCCGCCCCATAATTTTCATAGAAAGGCGAGAACACCATGACCTTGTCCCCCGGATTGCAGATGGTCATCATGGCGCACATCATAGCCTCCGTCCCCCCGCAGGTCACCACGATCTCCGTCTCCGGGTCAATGGTCCGGCCGATGGCCTTCCCCTGCTTTCTGGCCAGGGCCTGACGGAAATTCTCCGCCCCGAAGGTGATGGAATACTGATGGGGGCCTGCATAGGCCGCCCTGGCCAGGGCGTCCATGATCTCCTTTGGCGGATCGAAATCTGGAAATCCCTGGGATAAATTAATAGCTCCGTACTCATCGCTGATCCGGGTCATCCTGCGGATCACCGAATCGGTAAATGTGCCCACTCTCTCGCTTAATTTTGGCATAATGCATCTTCTCCTCATCTATTTTAAATTGACTGACTTGTCTATCCCGCTTATAATAAAGTATAACGTTACGGTATAGTCAAGGAGAATGTGTATAATTATGCAAAAATTAGATATTCCATGCATAAAAACCGGTGAATTCGCCGCCCTGTGCGGCACCAACAAGCGGACCCTCTTTCACTACGACGAGATCGGCCTTTTCTCTCCCGCTCTCACAGATGAAAAAGGATACCGCTATTACAGCGAAAACCAGTGCGATGTCTTTTTCACCATCACCTGCCTGAAAGAGCTGGGCATGCCTCTTAAGAAGATCAAGGACTACATAGACAACCGCAGCCCGGACAGCTTAGAAAGACTTCTGCTCACACAGCAGGAAAAGGTGGAGGCAGAGTTGGCTCAGCTCCGGCGCATCCGCACCGTCATTGAGACAAAGCTCTCCCTTGTCAGACAGGCCAGAGACTTTCAGGATGTACAATGTCTCTCCCCTGTTCTCCTGGAAGAGCAGACAAAAAAAGAACTGCTGGTACTCAGCAGTCCTCTGTATACATCTGACCATGACAAAATCTTCTCCGTGCTCTGCAGCCACATCGGCCTGTGCAGCCGTGAACATCTCAACTGCGGCCACCCCTACGGCGCCATGCTCCCCACCCCGGCTCTGCAGGAGGGAGACTATGAGACTTATGCATATTTTTTCACCAAGACTTCTTTCTCCGTGGACGCACTCCCGCCGGACACACAGGTACACATCAAGCCGGCCGGCAGCTATGCCGCCATCTACCTGCGGGGCGACTACTACCGTTCCGAGGAAGCCTGCCGCCGGCTTCTTGCCTTTGCAGGGGAAAATGGCCTGTCTCCTGGCAGTTTTGTCTACAAGGAAGCCGTGCTGGATGAGCTCTCGGCAGATGAGGAACACTATCTCACAAGAATTTCTCTATTCTGCGGCAAGAAAGGCAGTAAAAAACCGCTGTGAGGGCAGATCTGTCTCTGCCGCACAGCGGTTCACTCTTTACACATATATCAGCCGTACATCCGACTTTTCTGCTTTTTTCCGGTCTTCTGCGCTCAGCCTGCCTGTAGTGATCACAGCCGTATAATCCGCCAGATGGTTGACTTTTGTCACGGCCTGTTTTCCGAATTTGGATTCATCCACTACCAGATACGCCTTCCGGCATCTCTGGAGAGCTTTCCTCTTCAGGAAAGCCTTATCCACTGTAGGAGTGAAGACCTCCAGCTCCTCGTTGATGGACGCGGCTCCGAAAAAGCCTATGTCAAACCGGAAATCCTCCAGCATCTGAGTCGCATAATATCCAAGCATGCTTCCGGTACTTTTCTGTACCATTCCGCCGCACAGCAGCAGCTCAGCCTGGCTGTTTTTCAGAAGCCCGGCAATCTCCAGGTCATTTGTCATGACCATGATGTCCGGCACGTTCTGGATCGCCTTGGCAATCTCGTAGGTAGTAGTCCCGGCGTCCAGATAGATGTTATCCCCCGCCGAGACAAGGGGCACGCACCTGGCTGCCAGCTTTACCTTCTCATGCTTGTGGCTGGTACTTTTGTCTGCATAGGTCACCTCCTGCTTTGCCACCGCACCTCCATGGCATCGCTCAAGTATATTGTCCTCCTGCAGTTTTTCCAGATCTCTTCTTATTGTCATAGTGCTGACCTGCAGATCATGCGCCAGATCATCCACCTGGACGCTTCCCTGCTCCCTGATCAGCTCCACGATCCTTGCCTGCCTCTCTGCTGCCAGCATACAAATCACCTCTTACGGATTATTGTACACGATTACATGAAAATACTCAATATGAGAACTTCAACAATACCAATGGCCCACGCGATGGTGGATGTCACTGACCACACCTGCAGCTGGTCCTTTGCCTCCTTCACACCCAGCGTTCTGTTTACAACCCAGAAATAGCTGTCGTTGAAGTAGCTGAAGAACAGAGAGCCCACGCAGCATGCGATAGCGCCCAGAGTGGGGTTCACGCCTGATGCGATGATGATGGGCGCGGAGATACTCGCGGCTGTTGTCATGGCCACTGTTCCGGAGCCCTGGATGAAACGCATCAGGGTGGCGATGATCAGAGGAAGCACGATGATCGGGATGGCTGTCTGGGCAAGGCCCTCTGCCATGTATGTGCCAAGTCCGGAGTCCTTGATGATCTGGCCGAGAGCTCCGCCTCCACCTGTTACAAGCATGATGATACCGGCCGACTCCATACCCTTTTCCATCTCTGTCAGAGCTGTATGTCTGTCAAGCCCTCTTCCAAGGGTGAAGATGGACAGGAGCAGTCCCAGGCCTACCGCGATGATGGGCTGGCCAAGGAAGATCAGCACTTCCATGATACCTGTTGTCTGTCCCACAGCTGTAGCTACTGTGTTGATGAGAATGAGGATGATGGGCAGGAACAGAGGAGCAAAGGACTCAAATGTTCCCGGCATCTTCTCGTCTCCCATGTGGAAAGCGTTCTCATAATCCGGCTCCTGGTAGGGCATTTCGACTACTTCACCGTCCTCGTTGGGGATGCGGTAGAATTTCTTTGCCAGAACCTTCTTTGCATAAACCACACAGCCGATTGCCATTGGAATGGCAAGAACCAGTGTCAGCAGAATAAATGTACCTACGTCGATCCCGAAGATACCGCACACACCCAGAGGTCCGGGTGTAGGCGGAACAAGGGAGTGGGTGATGACAAGTCCGGCGGCCAGAGCAGCTCCCAGACCGATCACAGATTTCTTTGTTGCTCTGGAAATAGCCTTGGCGATCGGTGAAAGAACCACAAATCCAGAGTCGCAGAAAATAGGGATGGATACAAGGAAACCAGTCAGGCACAGGGCCTCCTCCTCTCTCTTCTTTCCAAAGAGCTTTAAGAAGGTGTAGGCCATCCGCTTGGCCGCACCGGTCACCTCAAAGATCTGTCCCATCATAACGCCGAAACCGATGATGATACCGATACTTCCAAGAGTGCTTCCAAAGCCTCCCGTGATAGAATTGACAATCCCCAGCGTGGTCCCGTCCTCCAGTGTGATATTGGACAGGGGCATCCCCCCTACAACGCCCACGATAACGGTACATACGATCAGCGCCAGAAACGCCTGAACCTTTGTCTTCAGTACAAGAAAAATAAGAACAATAATACCTACAGCAAGACCAAGCAACATTCTGTTGCCGTCCAGTCCTCCTATCATACAAATCCCTCCTTTAGATTATACATCTTGTTATTTTGTAAAATGAGGTGCGTATTTCGCGGCCAGCCGAATGGCTTCGATCATGCTCACAGCACTCACCTTTCCGGTGCCCGCTATATCAAATGCAGTGCCGTGGTCCACAGATGTCCTGAGGATAGGCATCCCATTTGTAATCGCAATGGTTTTCTCAAAATCCAGCGTCTTTGTGGCAATATGTCCCTGGTCGTGATACAGGGAGAGGACACTGTTGTACTTTCCAATGGCCGCCTGGTGGAATACGGAGTCAGCGCCGATGGGTCCTGCCACATCGTATCCCATCTTCTTCAGCTCCTCGATGGCGGGGATAATCTCCTCCACCTCCTCCCAGCCGAAGAGACCGTGCTCCCCGCTGTGAGGATTCAGGCCCGCAATGGCCATGGTTCCCTCCTTCACCCCGAGACGTTTCAGGGCCTCCGTGCATCTGACTACATAGTCCACGATTCGATCCTTCTTGATCATGTCCAGCATCTGGCGAAGAGACACATGCCTTGTCAGGAAGAATACCCGCATGCCGTTTGTCTCGAACATAGTCAGAGGATCCTCTGTACCTGTAAGGGCTCCAAAGATCTCCGTGTGTCCGATAAAATGGATATCACCCGCCTTCAGGGCCTCCTTGTTGATAGGTGTGGTGGATACCGCGTCCACTTCCCCGGCGTTCGCCAGCTCAATACTCTTTGCAATGTAGTCATAGGCAGCCTTCCCACACATGCCGCTGACCTTGCCGAACTCGAAGACATCCATATTCACATTGTCCAGGTCGATCAGGTTCATGATCCCCTTCTCATACTGCCCCTCCGAGGGCTTCTGAATGACGCGGATCTCCAGGTCCGCGCCCACGATGCGGATGGCGTTCTCCATGCATTTTTTGTCTCCCACAATGACGCAGTCCGCCACCTCTGTGACCGCCTCGGATGCCAGCGATTTCGCCACGATCTCCGGCCCAACGCCGGCCGGATCGCCCATGGTCACTGCAATAAGTGGTTTACTCATAATCTCATCCTCCCTTTTTCTTTCTACTGTGTATCTGAATAATAGTGTGTTTTGTATTATGTATTTTTAGATATACAGCTTCTCTTTCAGGTACGTGATGCATCTGTTGATAGCATCGTTCTGTCCCTGGCTGCCGCCCTTTGTGATAATATGAACTCCCTCGAACTCGCCCTTTAAGAACTGTCCGTAGGCGGCAAGAGGAAGCACCTCGTCCATCAGGCTTAAGCCCGCCGTGTCAAACCGCGCGCACACAGCCACTGTGATGTCCCCTCCGCTTGTGTACAGTCCTCTGAACTCAGGCTCTGCCTTAAAGATCCGGTAAGTGATCTCCGCGAAGCCGGAATTGATGCGGCCGGTCACCTCGTCCATGGAGCAGTTGTACTTCTCCATGTAGGGCTTAAAATCAATGCGGTTTTCCGGATAGATGCCGTCGCCGGTCACTGTAGAAACCACATTCAGCTTACATTCCCTAAGGATTTCCTCCGTCACCCGGCTGATCTCCTTCTCCCGCCTCTCATCGTCCTCGAGAAGCTCCTTTGTGTTCACAAACACATTGTGGGTCCTCTGGGAGAGCCACAGCTCCTCCATCTGGTTTCTCGTGTTTGGATGCACGCTTCCAACCACCGCAAGGATACGGCTCTTTTCCTTCTTCTCAGAGGGGGTGATCAGCTTTCTGGCAAGAGTAGCTGTGAAGACGCCCGGGTCAACGGCCACTACCTTCATTTTGCTTGTGATCACCGCGTCCGCGATGAGATCCAGATCTTCCTGGGTCACGCAGTCAACGGTAAGGATCCTGCATCCTTCCGCCACATGCTTTTTCATCAGGTCTGCCAGATAATGCTTACCGTGCATCAGATCCTTCATCAGGATGGAAGCCACCTTGTACTTGCTCTGCTGTTCAAAGAGCACCGCGTCCTCCGATATAGTGACCGGCGTCTTCGGGTCGATGGCGATGTCCGTTTTATGCAGCGGCAGTCCGTTCACAAGCATATAGCCTCCGATCACAATACGCCCCGATGAGGGAAAGCAGGGAGCCACAACCGCCACGTAATCCTCACCCAGGCAGTCCAGCATGGCATCTGTCTCGCTTCCCAGATTTCCCCGCAGGGTGCTGTCAATCCTCTTGGAGTAGACCTTGACATCATCGTTTTTCAGCAGAGTGCAGACATTGTGCACACGGTTGTAGGCGATTTCCGGGTCAACCCCACGGCTGTCCGTGGGATAGAGAACACAGTCACAATCCTTCAGGGTACTGAGCTCAATCCGCTCCGTATTCATGACCGTGTAGGCCGTGTAATTCATCTTCTTCAGAAGTACACCCGTGGCGTTCGCCCCTGTCAGGTCGTCTGCGATTACTACACATTGAGGCATATCTCATTCCTCCTTCACGCTCCATTGTGTTCGTTTATGTTTGTATTGTACTTCTTATGTTTGTTTTTGTCAATTTAATCTAATTTTTATCAATCTTTTTGTATATCATGTATAAAATGCATGTTTATTTTTGTTTATTTTTACGTTTGTTTTCGTTGTATTTCTCGCACAATGAAAAGGCCGGCCTAAAGGCCGGTCCTTTCCACTGTTTTCTGTGTTATTTATTTGTCAGATCATCTTCCCCTTATCAGGATCTCCGCCGCCTCTCTGAGGGTATCCGCCTCCCCCACATTGCCAGGAAAAATCACATAGGGAATACCGGGAAATCTGCTCTCCTCCCCTGTCTGCCACACAGGGATACCGGGACAGATCTGTCCCAGCACATTAGCCCGCTTTACCGCCAGCGCCTTTGTACCCACATCACTGGAGGTGATGCCGCCCTTGGCAATGACAAAGGCCGGAGTCACAGACAGCCTTCCCACCAGAGACTGGACCGCATCAGAGATCCGCACAGAGAGCCGCAGCTCATCCTCCCTGTCCCCTGTGTCCGCTGTGATGAGGGCTCTTGTAGTGTAGCAGCACACGGTCCTGCCGCTTTTTATGCACGCCTCTTCTTTCTCAAGGCAGCGCTGCACCTCCGCTTCAAAGGCCGCGGCATCCTTCACCAAGGTGGCGTCAAGCTCAATGAACTCAATCTCCTTCAGCTCTTTTAGCGCCTCCAGCTGACGGGTAGTCTTTTCCGTATGGGAGCCCACCACAATGATACCGCCGTTTTCCGTCTCCTTCACCACCATCTGCTCTCTCGTGAGAAGAGGCTGGCTTGTGACGCCTCCCATGACCTTGACAATGGCTGCCGCTGTGCGCAGCATGAAGACCTTCCCCTTTCTCATAGCCCGGTAGAGAGCCACGCAAAATACCTTTACATCCGCATAGTCCACCGCATTGACAACGATCTTGTTAAAATCCTTTACAGCGAGCAGCTGCCCTTCTATCTTATCTATATCCATATTATGGATATCTTCCAGAGAAATACAGGTTACATCCTCTTTCCTGTAGGCGCCCTTTGTCTTTTCCTCTACATACTCCGGCATTGTAGCCGCCGTGTACCCAAAGGTTTTATCCTTCGCAAACTCCGTCTCGTTGGCCGGCACCAGCTCATCGCCGTATTTCACATAGTGCACATTGCCAATGGTAAACCTTCCCCCCTCCTTAAAGAAAGGACAGAGCACCTCCCCGTCGATCACCTTGCCGGTATTCTTTTCATAATCCGCCTTTAAAAGCTCCGTCTCCAGAGGATAGTGTCCCCGCAGGGTGCTGTCGCTGCGGCTAATAAATATGTATTCCTTCCCCGTCTCCTTGGCCACCTCGTCTACCACTGCCGCAATCTCATGGTGAGCCTTCGTCGTCTGCTCTTCCGTAAAGCCCCGGGAGTTGGTAAGCACGTAAAAGAGATTGTTCCTCTCCTCAAATCCCGCCCGGATACTGTCTCTGTCCCATCCTGTATAGACAGAAATGTCGTGGACAGTCTGTACTCCGGTGGGATCATCGTCCAGAACCACGAGCTTTTTATTGCTGGCCGCGATCTCCTCCCCCAGAAGTCTGTCTATATACTCTTCATCTATTTTTTTGTAAGAAGTCAAAATATCAGCGCTGATGGACATACTGTTCCCCTCCTAATCTACTTTTTTCACTTCCACGTCAGCCAGCTTCTCAAAATACTGTACAATACCGCAGTGGTCGTCCTCCATGTGGCCATGAATCTTCAGGGTCTGCAGGATCTCGTAGAGCTGGGCCGTATAGGGGATGGGAACGTCGATGGCGTGGGCTGTGTTGACCACATTCTTGATGTCCTTGTGGTTGATACGAATAGGTCCTCCTGGTTTAAAATTGCGCTCCACGATCATGGGAATCTTGGCGTCAAGCACCGCACTGCCTGCCAGGCCGCCCCGGATGGCCTCGTAGACCTTCACCGGATCCGCCCCGGCCTTGACGGCCATGACAAAGGCCTCGGACACGACAGCGATAGTATTATTTACAATGATCTGATTGGCCAGCTTTGTGACGCTGCCGCTTCCCGCCTCGCCAATATGAAGAGCAGATGAGCCCATAATATCAAAATAAGGCTTCAGGGCCTCAAAGTCCTTCTCCTCACCTCCTGCCATGATAGCCAGTGTCCCGGCCACAGCCCCCGGCTCTCCTCCGGACACAGGGGCGTCTACAAAGCCTACCCCCTTGCTCTTCAGTCTCTCATAGCACTCCTTTGACTCTACAGGTGTGACAGAGCTCATGTCACACACGATGCTCCCCTCTTTGATGGTGGAGGCCACGCCGCCCTCATCGAAGAGGATAGACTTTGTGATGTCCCCATTTGGCACGATGATGAATACGGTACCGCACTCTTCTCCGATCTGGGCATAGCTGGCCGCCTTTGCCCCGGCCGCGACCACATCTGCCACAGCCTCCTGGTTGAGGTCTGTCACCAACAGCTCCACGCCCGCCTTCAGAAGATTCTTTGCCATAGGTCTTCCCATAATTCCAAGTCCGATAAATCCTGCTTTCATACTTCATTCTCTCCTTTGCGTTTGTTTTTGACTGTTTTGCACAAATAATCCTGTTTTATATGTGCTTACTTGTTGTTTTTTGTTCTTTCTAACTACACTTTACTACATACCGGTATACCGGTCAATCCCTAAAATTTCTTTCTCCGTTTATGCCAATTTTCCCCTTTCAAATTTGGGCAGAATTCCCATAAACACTGGATTTTTACGTTATTTTATTAACGCTCTGCTCCGCCCGCTTCACTCATACAAAAAGTGGATTTTTCACAGGTTTCTATTGGATTTTATACAGGAAACAGTGTACAATAGAACTAGATTTTTTTAGAATTTTTATCTATCTTTGACAAAACACAGACAAATATAAAAGGAGCCCCGCGCCATGATGACATTAAACGAACAGGCCTATGAGCATTTAAAGAAAATGATCACAGAGGATCAGCTCTCCTACCAGGAGATCTACTCCGAGACCAAGCTCTCCCGGGAGCTGGGCATCTCCCGCACCCCCTTTCGGGACGCCATCCACAGGCTGGTGCAGGAGGGCTACATTGACATCATCCCCAGCAAGGGATTCCGCCTCCACCAGCTCACAAAGAAGGACGTGGTGGAGACCTTCCAGGTGCGCTCCGCCCTGGAGACCTACTGTGCCATGGAGATCACCCGGGCCTACACATCCAGAAGGGCAAAGCGGCTCTTCCGGGAGCTTCATTTCAATATGGAGGAAATGAAAGAAATCCTGGAGACCACGCAGTCTATCCAGGATTTCTGTACCTATGATTTTCAGTTTCATGTAGAGATCGTCCGCTATCTGGAAAACAGACAGTTTTCCGACATCTTTGACACCTTCATGTACCGGATGCAGCGGCTGGCCCTGATGTCCCTCTCCCACCCGGGCCGGATGGAGGACACCTACCGGGAGCATCTCGCCATCCTTGAGACCATGGAGGCCGGGGACACGGCCCACATCTACGACATCACGCTGCGCCACATGGATGTGCCAAGAGGCATCAATCTGGAGGACCTCTAGTCCTCCTCCTTCTCCATCAGAGTCTCCCTCCTGTGAGATCTTCTTTCAATTTCTCTGTCCTCATCTTCTTCACCGAGTCCTGGTTCACCCGCTCCCTCAGCGCCGCCATCCAGGGGATGTCCCTTGTCTCCTTCTCCCCGTAGGTGAGCTGCAGCTCATACTCCAGGGGCAGCCAGGTTGAGAGGTCCGCCTCGTTGTGCTGGATCAGGGCCTCCAGCTTGTCCATGGCGTTCACAAGCCGGGCCTCTGGCGTCTTCTTCTCGCGAACCTCCCGGAATATGTCCCTCATCTCCTCCTGCCGGGGCCGGGGCAGAAGGCGGGCGATCTCCTCCTGCGCCTCTTCTTCTGTCTTTTCATCCTCTCCTGTCTTTTCAAAGGCGGGAATATCTCCTGTGACCGCCTCTCCCATATCGTGGAAGAGAGCCAGCTCCATGACCCGGTTCATATCAAGCCCCGGGAACTCATCCCTCACAAGCCAGGCAAATACCAGCAGGCGGTACACATGCTCCGCCACGCTCTCATGGCGCCCGCTGCTTGTCCAGGAATGTCGGGTATTGCATTTCAGCTTCTCCGCCACCCCCAGAAAGGTAAGTAATGTATCGTGATCCATCATTTCATCCTGTCCTTTTACTCTAGCCCTCCAGTATCTTTACGTAGAAGGTCCTGTTTCTTGGTCCGTCAAAGTCGCAGAAATAGAGATCCTGCCAGATTCCCAGGATCAGCTCTCCGCCGCTTAGGATCATGGTCTGGGAAGGGCCAAAGAGGGTCGTCTTCATGTGGGCGTGGGAGTTGCCCTCCGCGTGGCGGTAGTAATCCGCCTTCGTGGGAAAGGCCTTCTCAAAGCCCTGGAGCATGTCCCGGACTACATCCGGATCCGCGTTTTCGTTGATGGTAAACCCGGCTGTCGTATGGGGCGAGAAGACTACCACGATGCCGTCCTTTGCGCCGCTCCTTTCAATGTCCTCCCTCACCATGTCCGTCACCTTGGTCATCTGCTGGGCGCCCCTTGTGGAAATGTGATGTTCAAACAAATGCATACCTTTTGTCCTCCTTCTATTTTTCCAGAAATCTCATGAGCTCGTCGTACTCTTTTCTCATCAGTCTGTAGCCATGCTCATAGAAATGCATCAGTGTGTCATAGTCCTTCTCCAGCCTGGATACCGTTGGGATGAGCGGCCGCAGGACAAAGATCTTCCCCTCTGACTCAAGCTGTTCTATGCGCTTCATGGTCCTGTTGTACACAATGCTCCTGTTCACAATGCTGCGGATCAGGTTCGGGTACTTTTTGTAGGCTCTCCTGTAGAGCTGTACTGTAGCCCTTGAGGGCATCTTTTTGCGGTAGCCTGGATTTCTCGTCAGCACGACGATGGATTTGCCGTTTCCAATCTCCATGGCCCTCTCTATGGGAATGGAATCCGCAAGTCCGCCGTCCAGATAGGGAATCCCATCCACATTGACCATGGGGCAGATCAGAGGCATGCTGCAGGACGCCCGGCAGATCTTCATGAGCCGCTGCCTGTCCGAGTCCTCAGTCATGTACTCCGCCCTGCCTGTCACACAGTTGGTCGTGACGATCTCGCACTCTATATCTGAAGAAAAATACGTGTCGTAGTCAAAGGGGAAAATTTCATTGGGATACCGGTCAAAGACCATGTCCATATCCATCAGGCTTTTCTCTTTGATAAATTTTCGGAAGCCGTAGTAATAATTATATTCCTTCTCCTTGTGAATCATGCAGTCTCTCGTCCTTCCGGGCTGCTTTGACACATAATCCACCGCGTTGCAGCATCCCGCAGAGACGCCGATGACATAGGATGTATAGAAATCCTTTTCCATCAGATAGTCCAGAGCCCCCGAGGTAAACACGCCTCTGGTCGCTCCGCCTTCCAGTACCAGTGTTGCTTTAACCATATCGTCTGCCTCCTTTTCAACCTATATTATAAACGCATTTTCCACAGATGAAAACCCTCCTTTTCTCCTTGCCATTTCCTCCTTTTTTTGCTAAGATAGGCTTTGTATGCAATGAAACCTTGAAAAGAGATTGATAGGAGAAAGATTACTATGATCAGTACAAGTAATGTGACACTGCGTGTCGGCAAAAAGGCTTTGTTTGAAGATGTAAATATCAAATTCACAGAGGGGAACTGCTACGGCCTAATCGGGGCCAACGGGGCGGGAAAATCCACCTTCCTTAAGATCCTCTCCGGACAGCTTGAGCCCACCAGCGGCGAGGTCATCATCACCCCCGGGGAGCGGCTCTCCTTCCTGCAGCAGGATCATTTCAAATATGACGAGTTTCCTGTCCTTGATACCGTCATCATGGGAAACGCAAGACTCTATGAGATCATGAAGGAAAAGGAGGTTCTCTACGCAAAGGAGGATTTCACGGACGAGGATGGCATCAAGGCCAGTGAGCTGGAGGCTGAGTTCGCCACGATGAACGGCTGGGAGGCTGAGTCCGACGCCGCCTCTCTCTTAAACGGCCTCGGCATTGACACAGACATGCACTACAGGATGATGAAGGATTTAAACGGTCCCGAGAAGGTGAAGGTCCTTCTGGCTCAGGCCCTCTTCGGGAACCCGGACATCCTGCTCCTGGACGAGCCCACCAACCACCTGGATCTGGACGCCATTGCCTGGCTGGAGGAGTTCCTCATCGGCTTTGACAACACAGTCATCGTGGTGTCCCACGACCGCTACTTCCTCAACAAGGTCTGCACTCAGATCGCGGACATTGACTACGGAAAGATCAAGCTCTACGCCGGAAACTATGACTTCTGGTATGAGTCCAGCCAGCTTCTCATCCGCCAGATGAAGGAGGCCAACAAGAAGAAGGAGGAGAAGATCAAGGAGCTGCAGGAGTTCATCTCCCGCTTCAGCGCCAACGCCTCCAAGTCCAAGCAGGCCACCTCAAGAAAGAGAGCCCTGGAGAAGATCCAGCTGGACGACATCCAGCCCTCCAGCAGGAAGTATCCCTACATTGATTTCCGCCCCAACCGGGAAATCGGAAATGAGGTGCTCACTGTGGATGGCCTCTCCAAGACCATCGACGGAGAAAAAGTGCTGGACAACATCTCCTTCACACTGAACAGGGAGGACAAGGTGGCATTTGTGGGCGGCAACGAGCTGGCAAAGACCACCCTCTTCCAGATTCTCATGGGCGAGATGGAGCCGGACGAGGGCACTTACAAATGGGGCGTCACCACTACACAGGCCTATTTCCCCCTGGACTACGGCAGTGAATTTGACAATGACTACACCATCGTGGAGTGGCTCACCCAGTACTCCGAGGAGAAGGATGCCACCTACGTGCGGGGCTTCCTGGGCCGCATGCTCTTCTCCGGGGACGACGGTGTCAAGCGGGTGAAGGTGCTCTCCGGAGGCGAGAAGGTGCGCTGCCTTCTCTCCAAGATGATGATCTCCGGTGCAAATGTTCTTCTCATGAACGAGCCCACCAACCACCTGGACATGGAATCCATCACAGCCCTCAACAACGGAATGATCAAGTTCCCGGGCGTGATCCTTTTCTCATCCAGGGACCATCAGATCGTGCAGACAACGGCAAACCGCATCATGGAGATCGTTCCCGGCGGAAAGCTGATCGACAAGATCACCACCTACGACGAGTATCTGGAGAGCGACGAGATGGCCAGAAAGCGCCAGACCTACACGGTCGCGGAGGGCGAGGACAACTAGAGCATACAGACTGGATAAAGTATATACACTATACAGACCATACGTATCCGCAAAATGTACGGACGAAAAAGAGAAGGCACATCCGCCTTCTCTTTTTTTCTGTCTTTTCCTATTTACTAAAATTTCCTATTTATTAAAATCCGTGTAGGTCTCCCCGGCCTTCATGTTGATGCCTCTGGCCTGGGCCATCTCGGAGACCGTCACAAGCTGGTACCCCTCATCCACCAGTCTGGGGATCAGCTGCAGGGCCGCATCCACTGTGGTGCTGTGTATGTCGTGCATAAGCACAATGTCCCCGTCGTCCGCGTTCTGGAGCACAGAGTTGATGACGGTCTGTGTATCCCCCTTCCAGTCCAGGGTATCCACATTCCAGAGAATCATGGGCATGCCCACGTTCTTCTTCACCGAGTCGTTGACAGCTCCGTAGGGCGGCCTCACCAGGGTCGCGCCCTCTCCGCAGGCTCCCTTGATCAGATCGTTTGTATCACCGATCTGCTTTCGGATGTCCGCTTCGCTGATCTTGGTCAGCTCCGGATGGTTGTAGGAGTGGTTGCCCAGCTCACAGTCCGCCTCCAGTATCCTCTTGACCGTGTCCTCACGTCCCGGAATATTGACTCCCTGCAGGAAAAAGGTAGCGTGGGCATCGTATTTCTCCAGAAACTCCAAAAGCTCTCCGGTCCGCTCCCCCGGCCCGTCGTCAAAGGTGAGGGCCATCATGGGCTTGTCAGGATCGATACTGCTCTTCCGGGACTTCAGCTTCCCATCATCCCCGAAAACGCAGTCCAGTGTGCCGATCCTCTTTTTCCCTGTGACCATCTCCCCCTCCTGGGTGAAATAGTAGGTGGCTCCGTCCAGGTCAAACCAGCCGGCCGCCGCCTTCCCGTCCGACTGCAGATAGGCGCGGCTCTCCCCCTTGTCCAGCCACCTGTCGGTCTGCATGACTCCATCCTTGTCAAAATGGTAGTAGGTGACACCGATCTCCTGCCATCCGGTCACCTTCACGCCGTCCTCTCCGAAATAGTAGGTCTTTCCCTTCACATTCACGAAATCATTCTGGACATAGGTGTCGTCCCACCTTTTGAATTTGTCTCCGTCCCACTGTCCCACCTGGTTGAGGACAGTAAAGCTGCCGTCCTCCGTAAGGATAGAGATCTTCTTTTTCCACTCTCCCTTATCCCCCAGCTTCTTTGCCAGCTCCTTGTCCAGCTCTATATGGACAGGGTATTTTCCCTCTGTCGCGCCATCGCTGTCGCAGAGCAGCTGGTAATGCTGTCCCGACCTCAGCTCCTCCACCAGATTCCAGGCCGTGTAGCCGGTCTCTTTGTCCAGCACTTTTTTCTTCAGCTTTTCCTCTTTCTTATCACAGGCCACCTTCGCCTGGAGATCCGGCATCTGCTCCCCCTGCTTGATGGACGCGGATTGCACCTCTATTGTAATGTCCGTCCTCGACACCCTGGCCGCCGCCGCGGCAGTCACTGCTCCTGCGGCCAGGATAAGGAGGATAGTCAGGGCTCCGATCATTCTCCTTCTCCTGAGCCTGTGGACGAGCCATCTCTTCCTGGCGTTCATGGAACGGATATTTCTGCTTCTCTTTGACATATGTACCTCTTCTCCGGCATGTTTCTCTTTTGTTGTTATTTGCCGAAAAATATATAAAATTACTATATATTGTAGAGGATAACACCATATAGGGTACACTGCAATAAAAGTGACAAAGATGTAATATTAATTATCTTTCATGTAACAGTTTGTTAATAAAAAGGGGGTTCTGAATTAATTCAGAACCCTTACTCTTAAAACGCCCTCTATATTCCGCAGATCGTTTTCCACATTTGCGGGAATATCTGAGTCAATATCAATCATCGTATAGGCGTAGGCACCCTTGCTCTTATTGGAAAGATCGGCGATATTCATGTTGTCGGCCGCCAGAATCTTCGTAAACTGTCCCAGCATGTTGGGCTTATTGTAGTGCAGGAGCACAATGCGCCTGTTGTCCCCCGGCATGCCCATGTCGCAGTCCGGATAATTGACAGAGTTTTTGATATTCCCGTACTCCAGATAATCCATCAGCTGGCGCACAGCCATCTTCGCACAGTTGTCCTCCGACTCCTCTGTGGAAGCCCCCAGATGAGGAATCACGATGGCTCCCTTCACCCCGGCGATCACCGGTGTCGGGAAGTCAGACACATAGTGTTTCACCTGGCCGCTCTCCAGAGCGTCGATCATGTCCTCCTCGTTGACCAGCACATCCCGGGCGAAATTCAGAACAACCACGCCCTTTTTCATAAGTCCGATGGCGTTCTTGTCGATCATTCCTTTGTTGTTCGCTGTGGCGGGCACATGGACTGTAATGTAGTCGCAGTTCTTGTAGAGCTCATCCACTGTCTTGGCGTGATGGATGTTTCTGGACAGCCTCCAGGCCGCGTCCACGGAGACATAGGGATCAAAGCCAAAGACCTCCATGCCCAGATGGATGCCCGCGTTGGCCACCAGACCGCCGATGGCTCCCAGGCCGATGACGCCCAGCTTCTTGCCCTCCAGCTCACAGCCGGCGAAGGCCTTCTTTGCCTTCTCTGTGTCCTTGGCAATATTGCCGTCCTCCTCGTTTTCCTGGACCCAGTTGATGCCCCCTATGATATCTCTGGATGCCAGGAGCATGCCGGCGATGACCAGCTCCTTCACGCCGTTGGCATTGGCTCCCGGTGTGTTGAACACAACAATGCCCTCCTCCGCGCACCGCTCCAGAGGGATATTGTTGACACCCGCACCAGCCCGGGCGATAGCCTTCAGCTCCTGAGAAAACTCCATTTCGTGCATGCCGGCGCTGCGGACAAGCAGTGCGTCTGCTTTTTTAGGATCACTAACAGGTACGTATTTTTCAGTCATAGCGTCTATTCCCACCTGGGAAATAGGATTGAGGCAGTAATAATGATACATGATTATAAGTTCTCCTTTTCAAATTGTGCCATAAAGTCTACCAGTGCCTGCACGCCTTCATAGGGCATTGCGTTGTAAATGCTTGCTCTCATGCCGCCCACAGTGCGGTGTCCCTTCAGGTTCTCAAGCCCCGCCTTCTTCGCCTCAGCGACGAATTTCGCGTCAAGCTCTTCATCCCCTGTCACAAAGGGCACATTCATGAGGGAGCGGTCCTCTTTGCGGACAGTTCCCTTGAACAGACGGCTCTGATCCAGAAAATCATAGAGAAGAGCAGCCTTCTTTTCGTTCCTCTCCTTCATCGCCGCAAGGCCGCCCTGGGCCTTCAGCCACTTGAACACCTTGCCGCAAATGTAGATGCCGTAGGCGGGCGGCGTATTGTAGAGAGACCCTGCATCCGCATGGGTCTTGTACTTCAGCATGGTGGGTGTGCCGGGGAGCACATCGTCTGTGATGAGATCCTCCCGGATGATGACGATGACCACGCCGGCAGGCCCGATGTTCTTCTGCACGCCGCCGTAGATAACGCCGTACTTTGTCACATCCACAGGCTCGGAGAGGAAGCAGGAGGATACATCAGCCACCAGCGTCTTCCCCTTTGTGTTTGGGAGCGTCTTGAACTTCGTGCCGTAAATGGTGTTGTTCTCACATATGTACACATAGTCCGCATCCGGGGAGACGGGCAGATCCGAGCAGTCCGGGATATAGGAAAATGTCTTGTCTTCCGACGAGGCGATCTTGTTCACCTTCCCGTATTTCTGCGCCTCCTGGTACGCCTTTTTTGCCCACTGGCCGGTGACAATGTAGTCCGCCACCCTGTTTTTCATCAAATTCATGGGGATCATGGCAAACTGCTGGGACGCTCCCCCCTGCAGGAAGAGAACTTTGTAATTGTCCGGTATCTGCATCAGCTCCCGGATGTCGGCTTCCGCTTCCTCAATAATCCCGGCAAATGCCTTTGAGCGGTGACTCATTTCCATCACGGACATGCCCGTTCCCCTGTAATCTAACATCTCGTCTGCTGCTTCTCTGAGGACTTCTTCCGGCAGCACGGCCGGTCCTGCTGAAAAATTGTACACTCTGCTCATTGTTGATCCCTCCGATTTCTTTTTTATTTTCTAATTCCAGTTTCCTGATTCTAGTCAGCTTTTTTCATATCGGCCTCGTCAAAGGCGTCCCGGAGCGCCGCGCCGGGAGCCACCATAGGCCATACCTTCTCATCCTTGTCGATCTGGCAGTCAATGAGCACCGGTCTTCCAAGAGTCAGAGCCTCGGCAAACGCCTTCTGGAACTCTTCTCTCGTCTGCGCCCTGTAGCCCACAGCTCCCATGGCCTCCGCCAGCTTGACAAAATCCACCGCGTCGTTTAAGACGGTCTGGGAATATCTCTGCCCGTAGAACAGATCCTGCCACTGGCGCACCATGCCGAGCACATGGTTGTTGATGACCACCTCGATAACAGGCACGCTGTTTCTGGCTGCCGTGGCAATCTCATTCATATTCATACGCAGGCAGCCGTCCCCGGCAATATTGACCACCGTCTTGTCCGGGCGCCCCATCTTTGCTCCGATGGACGCTCCCAGGCCGTAGCCCATAGTCCCCAGGCCTCCGGATGTCAGGAAGGTGCGGGGCTCTGTGAACTGATAGAACTGAGCTGCCCACATCTGGTGCTGTCCCACCTCTGTCACTATGATAGCGTCGCCCTTTGTCTGGCGGTAGATCTCCTCCACCACCCAGGGACCGGACAGACCCTCCTCCGGATAGACGAGAGGATATTTCTCTTTATAGCTCTGGATCTTCTCCTTCCACTGGCTGTGATCCTGCTGCTCAAGCTGACTGTTGATCTTCTCAAGGATCACCTTCAGGTCGCCGATCACACCCTCTGTGATAAGCACATTTTTGTTCATCTCCGCCGCGTCAATGTCAAACTGAAGGATTTCCGCATTTTTCGCGAATTCGTTTACATTGCCGGTAACCCGGTCGCTGAAGCGGGCGCCGGCCACGATCAGCAAGTCACACTCGTCCACGCCGTAGTCTGACGCCTTTGTGCCGTGCATGCCCACCATACCCGTGTAGAGCTCATCCGTCTCCGGAAATGCGCCGTGTCCCATCAGGGTGTCCGCCACCGGGGCGTCCACCTTCCTGGCAAACTTATATAATTCCTCTGACGCATCCGACAGGATAGCTCCGCCGCCCACACAGATAAAGGGACGTTTTGATCTGCGGATCATGGCAAGTGCCGTCTCCAGATCCTTCTCGTCTATATCCTGGGAGGGCACTACCTCTGCGGCCGGCTTGGGCGTGTACTCTGTCACTGCCCCTGTGATATCCTTGGGGATATCGATGAGCACCGGACCGGGACGGCCCTTCTTCGCGATGACAAAGGACTTGCGGATGGTGTCCGCCAGCTGGGTAATATCCTTTACAATATAGTTGTGTTTCGTGATGGGCATGGTGATGCCCGCTATATCGATCTCCTGGAAGCTGTCCTTCCCCAGGAGAGACACGCCCACATTGCAGGTGATGGCCACGATCGGGATAGAATCCATGTAGGCTGTGGCGATCCCTGTCACCAGGTTAGTTGCCCCCGGGCCGCTTGTGGCAAAGCAGACGCCCACCTTGCCTGTGGCCCTGGCATATCCGTCCGCCGCGTGAGCGGCTCCCTGCTCGTGGGAGGTAAGGATATGCCTGATTTCATTACTATGCTTATACAGCTCATCATATACGTTGAGGATGGCGCCGCCCGGGTATCCGAACACAGTGTCCACGCCCTGCTCCTTCAAACATTCCACTACAATCTCTGCACCTGTTAACTGCATAAATCTATCTTCCTCTTTCTTCTGATTTCCTCTGATTGTTCCATCCTTTTGGCTGTCCGCTTACTGCTGGCTGTTCTTCGGAACCTCCAGGACAGCTCCCCTGTTGCCGGATGTGACCATGGCAGCGTATCTCGCAAGATAGCCTGTGGTGATCCTGGGCTCTCTGGGCTGCCAGTTGGCCTTTCTCTGGGCCAGCACATCGTCCGGCACGTCCAGCTCAATGGTCAGCGCCGGGATGTTGATCTTGATGATGTCTCCCTCTTCCACGAGAGCGATGGGACCGCCCACTGCCGCCTCCGGTGACACATGACCGATGGATGCGCCCCTGGAAGCTCCGCTGAAGCGTCCGTCTGTTATGAGGGCCACGCTGGAGCCAAGTCCCATGCCCGCAATGGCGGAGGTGGGGTTAAGCATCTCCGGCATGCCGGGGCCGCCTTTTGGTCCCACGTAGCGGATGACAACAACGTCTCCCTCCTTGATGTCGCCGCCCTTGATGGCCGCGATAGCGTCCTCCTCACAGTCGAACACTCTGGCAGGTCCCTCGTGCACCAGCATCTCGTCCACTACCGCGGAGCGCTTTACTACGCTGCCGTCGGGCGCCAGGTTGCCCTTGAGCACAGCCAGGCCGCCTGTCTGGCTGTAGGGATTGTCGATGGGGCGGATAACCTCCGGATTTTTGTTCACTGCGCCTGCGATATTCTCTCCCAGCGTCTTTCCTGTGACGGTCAGACAGTCGGTGTGGAGAAGGTTCTTCTTGTTCAGCTCAGCCATGACAGCGTACACGCCGCCCGCCTCGTTGAGATCCTCTATGTAGGTGGGGCCTGCCGGCGCCAGGTGGCACAGGTTAGGAGTGCGCTCGCTGATGCCGTTGGCGAAATCAATCTCAAAGTCCATGCCGATCTCGTGGGCAATGGCCGGAAGATGCAGCATGCTGTTGGTGGAGCATCCCAGAGCCATGTCAACAGTCAGGGCATTTAAGATGGCATCCTTAGTGATGATGTCCCTCGGACAGATGTTCTTGCGCACAAGCTCCATGACCTGCATGCCGGCATGCTTTGCCAGACGGATACGCTCAGAGTACACCGCCGGAATGGTGCCGTTTCCGCGAAGTCCCATGCCAAGCACCTCGGTCAGACAGTTCATGCTGTTGGCCGTGTACATACCGGAGCAGGAACCGCAGGTGGGGCAGGTCTTGTTTTCATACTCCAGAAGGCCCTCGTCGTCCAGAAGGCCCGCCGCGTTGGCTCCAACAGCCTCAAACATGCTGGAGAGACTGGTCTTTTTGCCCTGTACCCGGCCTGCCATCATAGGGCCTCCGCTGACAAAGATGGTGGGGATGTTGATTCTTGCGGCAGCCATCAGAAGTCCCGGCACGTTCTTGTCACAGTTTGGCACCATGACCAGTCCGTCGAACTGATGGGCCATGGCCATGGCCTCGGTGGAGTCCGCGATCAGATCCCTTGTCACCAGGGAGTATTTCATGCCGATATGGCCCATGGCAATGCCGTCACAGACCGCAATGGCCGGAAATACGATGGGCGTTCCGCCTGCCATGGCAACTCCCATTTTTACAGCCTCCACAATCTTGTCCAGGTTCATATGCCCCGGCACGATTTCATTGTGGGAGCTGACGATACCGATCAGCGGACGATCCAGCTCCTCCTTTGTCAGTCCCAGCGCGTTAAATAAGGAACGGTGGGGCGCCTGCTGTGCCCCTTTCTTTACATTGTCACTTCTCATATTGTTCTACCTCCATCTGCAATTCTGTATATATTACGCGATATGCCCTGCGATCAGGTCGCCCATCTTCTCTGTGCCCACCTGATTCTTGCCCTCGGACATGATGTCAATGGTCCGCCAGCCTTCTCTCAGTACCTCGGCCACTGCCTTTTCTATGGCGTCCGCCTCCGCGTCCAGGTCAAAGCTGAACCGGAGCATCATGGCCGCCGACAGGATCGTGGCGATGGGATTGGCAATTCCCTTGCCCGCAATGTCAGGCGCGGATCCGCCGCTTGGCTCATACAGGCCGAATTTTGTCTCATTGAGACTGGCGCTGGCCAGCATACCGATGGAACCTGTCACCATGCTTGCCTCGTCAGAAAGGATATCTCCGAACATGTTCTCTGTCAGGATAACATCAAACTGCTTTGGATCCTTCACAAGCTGCATGGCACAGTTGTCAACGAGCATATGCTCCAGTGTCACCTCCGGGTAATCCCCGGCGACCTTCTCCACAACCTTTCTCCACAGTCTGGAGGAGTCCAGCACATTCGCCTTGTCCACGCTTGTCACCTTTCTGCGGCGCTTCATGGCTATGTCAAAGGCCCTCTTCGCGATCCGGCGGATCTCGTTCTCATTATACGTGAGGGAGTCGTAGGCTGTCATTACTCCATTTTCTTCCACCGTCTTCCTCTCTCCAAAATAGAGGCCGCCTGTCAGCTCACGCATGATCATCATGTCAAAGCCGCCCTCTGTGATCTCCTCCTTCAGCGGGCAGGCGCCCTTCAGCTCCTCGTAGAGAACAGCGGGTCTTAAATTTGCAAAAAGGTTTAACGCCTTCCGGATCTTCAGAAGGCCTGCCTCCGGCCTCTTGTCCGGCTCCAGCTGATACCAGGGAGAGGTCTTGGCATCCCCTCCGATGGATCCCATAAGCACTGCGTCGCAGTCCTTCGCTCTCCGGATCGTGTCGTCTGTCAGCGGTACACCGTGTACATCAATGGACGCGCCTCCCATCAGCAGCTGGTCGTAATCCATTGTATGTCCATACACTTCTCCTACTTTATCCAACACCTTCATGGCCTCTGTGACGATCTCCGGGCCAATGCCGTCCCCTTTGATAACTCCGATCTTGAGGTTCATATGCTCCATCCTTTCTATGTACAACAAATTTCGCTATTTCATAATAATATCGCATTTTTATCGGTGTTTCAACCCTTTACCCTGTAAAAGCGCAAAAAAATAGAGTGTCCTCTGTTTTTCACAGGGCAATCAAAAAGGATACCACCGCCTGAGCAGGTGATATCCTGATCTTGTAAAATCTCTACTTTCTGGTCTTTTTCAAAACCACAGCTACAGCAATGACTGCTACTGCGGCAACCGCAAGCACGATCCAGAGTATGGGAGCAGAAGTATCTCCTGTTCTCGGAGCTGCTTCTGTCTGGCTGCTGTTAGCGCCTCCCGAAGCGCTGCCACTATTCTGGCCATTCTGATCATTTATCTTCGCTGGAGCTGTATTGGTTAAAGTTGTACCGGTTGAACCTGATGTGCTTCCCGCGTCTCCTGTCGTACCGGATCCGCCAGATGTAGCTGAGGGGTCTGATGGATCCGGATCACCGGTCACCGCCGGGTCCGTCACATTCGGCTCTTCCGTAGTCCCCGGCTCATCCGTAACACCTGGTTCTTCAGAATTTTCTGGCTCGTCTGTGACTTCAGGCTCATCGCCCTCCGGCGTCTGTCCGCCGGAAGCATCGTTCCCTGCGCTTTCCTCATCCAGCGCTATGACAAACGGTGAGAGGCTGTCCACCTCCACTGTCACCGTTCCGTCCTGAGCGGTCGCTACATAACGTTCAATGTATGTAACGTCATCCGCCTTAGGATAATGAAGAATCAGAATACTTTGTCCGTTATACTGCTCATCCACAGCAAAGGTAACCTGTATCTTACTTCCATCCTTTACCGCTCCGTCCAAAGAGAGCTCATATACTCCGAGGATCGTCTTTCCGGCCGCTTCCTTTACAAGGGCCTGGTATTCCTCCGAATCACTGCCAATGGGTGTGACTGTAAGACTGGTGTTCTCAGCAAACTCGCCATTTACACCGATGCCTGACGTTTCATCCTTCAGATCCGCAGATGCATATTCCTCACTGCCTCCGGCTCCATCCGGCGCCGACGGCTCCTCGCTCTCTTTTGGCACAACAGTGACTGCGGCCTGGCCGATCTGAGAGCCATCCGCAGCTGACTGGGCCTTTACGGTAAGCTGCCCGGCCGTCTCGTCCTCTCCCACAGTCAGCCTGCCGTTCTCGTCGATGACCGTCTGGCCGCTGGAGGCTCCCTCTACGGACCATGTCACAGACTGGGACGGATCTCCTGTTCCCTGCACAGACACGCCAAAGGTCTTTGCGTCTCCAGGATACAGACTGATCTCAGAGGGATTGATCAGCACGCCTGTCACGGTCACTTTTGCGTTTACCTGTATGGACTGGGAAACAGTCCTGGTCACATCGCCGCTTGTGTAGGAGATCTCCACGGCTGTCACATCGGTTGTGAGGGGATCTGTCCGATAGCTGACTTCACCGGTCACATCGGTAACAGAGCCGTCACTCCAGTTTGCCTGCACTGTCATCCCTGTGGGGTCAAAGGTCTCTCCCTCCGTGTAGACTGTCTTCTGCGGTGCCGCCGCGATAGATATGGAGTCCAGCGTCGCGGGCACTGGTTCGGGTTCAGGTTCTGGCTGTGGCTCGGGTTCCGGCTCTGATACCGCCGTTCCCTGATTTACGATCTGCACATAGTCCGAGGAAATGTAGGCGTACATCGCGTCAAAGCTGTAGGCCCCGCTTCCCCTCACGACAGAGGTTCTGCCGCTGTCCAGCACCCCATCGCTCTGGATCCTGTAAAATCCGTTTTCCAGCGTACTGTCTTTGATCAGGACAGAGTAATTCGAGGCCGAGCCCGTACTGTAGAGGACTGTAGATGATGTGCTGCTTGCATTTCTCACATTCACAGTCTGGTGGCTGGAGGCCAGCGTATCCTTCACACCTATAGTGTACTGGCCGTAATCCTGACTGCCCTGGGCCGCGTCAAGGGCGTAGGCCACATTGGCCGCCTTCTCACCCCAGTAGGGATCTGAGGCGTATTTCACATTGATGCCGCTGGCCTTGTTTCCAAGGAAGCCGCCGTTATACCTGCCGTCCTTTGGATAGAGATATCCTCTGGACATCCATCCGTTCGCGAAGTCGTTGATGCATGCCTCCGCGCTCGCAAAGGTATTCGCGCTTGTCCCCGGAGAGCTGTCAATAGCATTCAGGCCAAAAAGATTGTTCTTGCTCAGGGCAATACTGCTTTTCCCCCATGCGCTCTCGTTGGCCGCAACCCCAGTCATGAGGAGGGCATTTACACCGTATGTATTCTGACTGTCAATAAAGGCGCTTCCCTTATTCGCCATCAGTGATCCTGCCCCTGCTTTGCTGTTGATCATGGCGCTCAGGGTATCCGCGCTGTAGGATGTGGCGCTCCTGAGAGGCAGATACTGATAATAGTTGTAATACGGATCACTGGGATTAACAGAATTTGCACGGGTATTATTCTGGTAATCAGTGATCATCACTGCATAGTCTGTGTAAAAATAATGTCCGTCGTAGCTGTAGTATTTGGTCCCCGCACTCAGATAGGACGGGGCAGGACCATTATCCAGCTTTGTCCTGTAGCCGGGTGTGGCCATAGTGTACACAATGCCGTGGAGAAGCCTTCCATTTTCCACCTCATAGCCGCTCACCACAGCGGCCTGGGACAAGTCAATGACCTCCACCTCCGATGCGTTGACCCAGCCGATCACGCCGGACATCATAAACTTCACTTTTCCTCCGCTGGTCCCAAGATACGCGGCGTCAGCGCCGTAGTCTCCGTTTGTGTAGCCGAGGGCTCCTGTGCCGTCCTCCGTATACTCTGTGACCGCATTGTCCTTTGTGTTAAAGTTCACCACCTTGACTGATGACACTGCCATCCGGGCTGACCTTGCATATGTAGAAATGCTGGCTGAAGACGTCTCATCTCCATCTGTCATGCTCCCGTCAGAGTCACCCACCTCAGTGATATTTCCATTTTCATCCATAGCCGTGACACTTTCTGTACGATATGGATTCTCATCCTGCAATTCCGGATACGTTTCCCCTCCCTGCGTATCCTCTTCTGCCTTGCTCTCCATGGCTGGAAGCCCCGTGAGCACCATGCACATGAAAAGCAATAGTATCAGCAATTTGATTTTTTTCATTAGTTTGATTTCCTCCTTCCCCTTGATTAATTATTTATATTAACTGATACAGACTAACCGTAACACAAATTTCTCTTTTCTGCAAGTTTTAACCTTTTTTTACATTTTTTCGCAAATAAAAAAGAGCCGGTCACAGAAACCAGCTCTCCTGAAATCATATGATTCTCTTACTCCGCATCCGCCTTCTCTACCTGCGCGATAGCTGCCTTCTGCATGGGAATACGGCAGTTCTTGTTGCTTCCAAACTCCACGATCACGTCATCGTCTGTGATGTCGATGATCACTCCGTAGAAACCGCTTGTCGTGAGCACTGTATCGCCCACCTCCATGTCGGCGATCATGGCTGCCACTCTCTTCTGCTCCTTCTTCTGAGGACGCATCAAAATGAACCAGAAAGCGCCGATAATCACAGCATATAAAAGGATCAGTCCGATAGGACTGTTCAAAAAGCTGCCTGCTGCCAAAGTATACATAAACATTTCCTCCTAAATTACTCACTTTTTGACACTATTGTTATCATACACAATATCCGGGGTTTCATCAAGAGTTTTTTTCCGGTATATTGCTTTTTTATCACGATTTTCCGCCCTGCAGGCCCTCTAATGTCTTCTTTTTGTACTCCTTAAAGCGGCCCTCCTCGATGGCCTGGCGGATCTCCTCCATCAGATGATTGTAAAAGTACAGGTTGTGGAGCACACAGAGCCTCATCCCGAGCATCTCCTTTGCCTTCAGGAGGTGGCGGATATAGGCCCGGGAATACCTACGGCACGCCGGACACTGGCACCCCTCCTCGATGGGGCGCTCATCCAGCTCATATTTCGCATTGAAGAGATTTCTCTTTCCCTGCTTTGTGTATACGTGTCCGTGGCGCCCGTTCCTGCTGGGGTAAACACAGTCGAAAAAGTCCACGCCCCGGTCTACCGCCTCCAGAATGTTGGCAGGCGTTCCCACACCCATAAGATAGATGGGCTTTTCCTGGGGAAGATGGGGCACAACCGCGTCCAGTATGCGGTACATCTCCTCGTGGGATTCGCCCACGGCGAGGCCGCCCACAGCGTAGCCGTCCAGATCCATGTCAGCAATCTCCTTTGCGTGGCTGATGCGGATATCCTCGTAAACGCCCCCCTGATTGATGCCAAAGAGCATTTGGTGACGGTTGATGGTGTCGGTCAGACTGTTCAGCCTGTCCATTTCCCTCTTACAGCGCTCCAGCCATCTGGTGGTACGGGCCACGGATCTCTCCATGTACTCCCTGTCCGCCACGCTGGAGGGACACTCATCAAAGGCCATGGCAATGGTGGAAGCAAGATTGGACTGGATCTGCATGCTCTCCTCAGGCCCCATGAAAATCTTTTTCCCATCTATGTGAGAGTTGAAATACACTCCCTCCTCCTTGATCCTGCGCAGGCCCGCCAGGGAAAACACCTGGAAGCCGCCCGAGTCTGTGAGAATGGGCTTCTCCCAGGACATGAATTTGTGCAGTCCGCCCAGTTTCCTGATGATCTGGTCTCCCGGTCTCACATGCAGGTGATAGGTGTTGGACAGCTCCACCTGTGTGCCAATCCGCTCCAGATCCTCTGTGGACACGGCTCCCTTGATCGCTGCCGCCGTTCCTACATTCATAAATACAGGGGTCTCTATGACCCCATGTACTGTGTGGAGCCGGCCTCTCCGGGCCGCCCCGTCTCTTTTTAAAAGCTCATACATTCCGAAAATTCCTTATCTATCCTTAATAATGGCATACAACCGGGGTTCCGGCCTGGATGTTGTCATATACCGTTCCGGCCACTGACGGGGGAAGGTTCACACATCCGTGGGATCCACCGCCCTGGTAAATGCTCCCTCCAAAGGAGGAACGCCAGTTGGCGTCATGGAGTCCGATTCCGCCGTTAAATGGCATCCAGTATGTGACAGGTGACTCCCACTCATATGTCCCGTCCGCCTTCTTCGGCCCTCTCAGAGTCGTGTTCATCTGCTTGTAGGCGATAGAGTAGACTCCCTGGGGTGTGCCGTTGCCCTCAGCCGGGTTGCCTGTAACGCAGTCCGTCTCCACCACGCACTGTCCATTCACATAAACCCACACGTGCTGGTTGGTCAGATCGATCTCCACGTAGCTGCTTCCGTAATCATTTCCCTCGTGGGAGGCGGCCCGCCTTGCGTACTGGGGCTCTCGCGTCACAGTCTCCGCGTTCTGGATATTGGCCGTAAGGGCATTGTACTCTGCCTCCTGGTCAATCTGCCAGCCGTATGTCCCGCCGGACACCTCCACTGTATTTCCCAGACTTGTGACTATTGTCCTTGTCTTCCCGTAGGTGTCGTATTTGTTCGCCAACTCCTGGATGTAGCTGCGCACCGCGTCCTGGTTAAAGGTCACATTCATACTGTCGTCCACAGTCACCCACTGGGAGATGACGGATGAATCCACCACCTCTGTGTATGGATTGAAATCATAGGTGATATTCGCTCCCAGATAGCTGTTCATGGCGTCCCTGGCAGCCGCCACCTCCGGAGAGTCAGCGGTGAAGGCGGGCATCACATAGCAGTCCTCCGCCTCCATATCCAGAGTGGACTGAAATCCGCTTATAGCTGTATTGACCGTCTCTGTAAACTTCTCTGTGTCGATCTGTGAGCCGATCACCTCGTCCTGGATCACAAACTCTGTATCCTGGAATACAGGACGGGCCGACTGGGGAGCTGTCTGCTCCTCGGGCTGCATGCACTTCAGGCCCGCGATCACTTCATTTAGCTTGTCTTTATCGTATTCCACTCCCACAGAAGCCGTAATCTCCGGATGGTTCCAGAGAGCCGTGATCCACAGAAGGGGATTTTGCTTTTTCAAAAGGGTAGTGACCTCGTCTCCCTCTACATAGGTAAGGTCTATGTCGTCCCCATCGATGCTCTCTGAACCACCGTCGATCTCCTTCAGTGTGAGCTCATAGTCCTTGACCTGCTCCTCCATATAGCTCTCCACTGCCCCGGCAGCCTGAGCGGAAAACTCTGTGCCGTTGATCCTTGTGTAGAAAAAGAAGTGTCTGGTAAAGAACAGAGCCACGCCCAGATAGGCAAGCACCAGCACACCCAGGATGACCAGAAGGACGATCAACACCTTCTTTTTTCCTCTTTTCTTTCCGTCTGTCTTTTCCTCGGGCTCCAGTTCATCCTCATCGCTCATAAACGCGTCGTCTTCGTCATCTTCTCTGTCATAAAACTCCTCATTGTCATCCAGGCGGATCACGCCGTCATCGCCGTCAAAGGGATCCTCCTCCCCCTCGCTGAGCTCCTCCTCCAGCTCCTGGAGAGAGTCTGTATCCGGCTCCTCCGACTCCTCTCCCGCCTGGACGTCCTCCGCAGCGGAGTCCTGCAGGCCATCATAGATCTCTTTCATCGTCTCTTCGAGAATTTCTTCTGAGGAGCGCTCAATATCCTCCCGGCTGTTTTCTTTCTTGCTCATACAAATCTGCTCCCTGTCTCTATATTTATACTTATAGCTACACTTTTACACAATACGTAGTAATTATAGTGTCCCGGCTTTCTCTTGTCAACAATCCGCCTCTTGTTTATAATAAATCTTAATATATCTTAACAGGATTTAACAAACAATTTACAAAATAAAGGAGCGATGCATCATGGCAGGTTCTACACTTGGAACACTTTTCACCGTCACCACCTGGGGCGAGTCCCACGGTCCGGCCCTGGGCGCCGTCGTGGACGGATGCCCGGCAGGGCTTCCACTCTGCGAGGAGGACATACAGCGCTACCTGGACCGCAGGAAGCCGGGACAGGGAAAATTTACCACAGCAAGGAGAGAGGGGGACCGGGCACAGATCCTCTCCGGCGTATTTGATGGAAAGACCACCGGCACCCCCATTTCCATCCTGATTAAAAATGAAGATCAGAGATCCCGGGATTACAGCTCTATCAAAGATTGCTGCAGGCCCGGCCACGCAGATTACACCTTTGACCGCAAATACGGCATCCGGGACTACCGGGGAGGCGGCCGCTCCTCCGGCCGGGAGACAGCCGGGCGGGTAGCCGCTGGCGCCGTGGCGGCAAAGCTGCTGGCCGAGCTTGGCATCCATTTTACGGCCTACACAAAAGCCATCGGAGATATCAGCATCCCCGATGGCGCATATGATTTCAGTCAGATCACAGAAAATCCTCTTTATATGCCCTCCCGATCCCACGCTGAGGAGGCCGCCGCTTTTCTGGAGGACTGTATCAGAAGGCAGGACTCCGCCGGCGGCGTTGTAGAGTGCAGGATCGACGGCCTGCCCGCGGGCATCGGCGAGCCTGTCTTCCACAAGCTGGACGCCGCCCTGGCTGGAGCCGTCATGTCCATCGGCGCTGTCAAGGGCGTGGAAATAGGCGACGGCTTTGGAGCGGCCCGCTCCTTTGGGAGCAGGAACAACGATCCCTTCTACGCGGACGAAAGCGGCGTACACAAGCGTACAAACCACGCAGGGGGCACTCTGGGCGGCATCAGCGACGGCAGCGCCGTCATCCTGCGGGCCGCCGTCAAGCCCACACCCTCCATCTCCCGGGAGCAGGACACCGTGGACAGGGAAGGAAACAATCTGAAGATCTCTATCCAGGGCCGACACGACCCGGTCATCGTCCCCCGGGCTGTTGTGGTGGTGGAGGCCATGGCCGCCCTCACTGTGGCTGACCTCCTCATGATCCGCATGAGCTCCCGTCTCTCTGACATAAAAGCTTTCTACAGCGGCCGCTAGAAGCGGCCCTGACTACACCCGGAAGCATCCTCCGCCGATAAACTCCCGCAGCAGGGAGTTGGCCGGCACGAGGGTGCTTTCAATTCCCACAAAATAGTCCAGGAATTTCAGCAGTCTCTTCGCCTCCAGATATTCCCGGCAGTCCCTCTCAATTCCGAAGAGCAGGGGCTCCACATACTGCTTCAGCACAGCCAGCTCATAGATCAGAGCCGAGTTGAACATGACGTCCGCCTCCTCCTGGTAGGGGAAAATGTTCTTCTCCTCCCCTCTTCTCACAGAGGGCCACATAGCTATGGTTCTCCTGGCCGAGGAGCCTCTGGTCCTGGCATCCCTGACAAGCCGGCGGATCAGGCGGCCGTCCGTGGTGGGGATCCGGTTGTGCTCATCTATGTTGAGCTGGGTCAGAGCGCTGATGTAGATCCGGAATTTATTCTCGTCGGGCAGGGAGAGGGTCAGCTTGGGATTCAGGCAGTGAATCCCCTCGATCACAAGCACATCCTCAGCTCCCAGCTTTTTCGGCTTTCCCCCGAATTCCTTGTGCCCGGTCTTGAAATTGAAGGTGGGCAGGACAACCTCCTCCCCATCCAGGAGGCGCCTCATCTGGTCGTTGAAGAGGTCTGTGTCCACCGCCTCCAGGCACTCAAAGTCAAAATCCCCGTTTTCATCCCTTGGGTTCTCCTCCCTCTCCACAAAATAGTTGTCCACAGAGATGGGATGGGGTACCATGCCGGCGGCCCGCAGCTGAATGGACAGGCGGTGGGAAAAGGTAGTCTTCCCCGATGAGGAGGGGCCGGCGATGAGGACAAATTTGGCCTCCCTCCGGCCGGCGATCTTCTCCGCGATCTGAGCGATCTTCTTCTCCTGGAGAGCCTCCTGCACCAGCACCATATCCCGCATATCGCCGCCCTTTGTGATCCGGTCGTTGAGAGAGCCCACGGTCTCGATCCCCTGCATATCCCCCCATTTTGTGGACTCCTTCATGACCTGAAAGAGCTTGCTCTTGGGGGCAAAGGGAGCCAGGCTGCGAGGCTCCCTTCTGGAGGGCATCTGGATGACAAAGCCCTCATCGTAGAGATAGAGGGCAAAATATCGCAGATAGCCGGCCGACGGCACCATATAGCCGTAATAATAGTCCTCAAACTCATTCATGCTGTAGATGTTGACCTTGGAGACGCGGCGGTACTCAAAAAGGCGCTCCTTGTCGTGCATGCCATGTCTGCGGAACAGGGCCACAGCCTCATCCGTATGTATGGTCCTTTTGCGCACCGGCATGTCCTCCTCCACCATGGAGCGCATCCTCCCCTCCACTTGGTCCAGGAAGGACCGGGTCAGGGGGAAATCCGCATCCATGGTACAGTAATATCCATCCCCCATAGAGTAGTGGATCCTCACCTTCCGTATCCCCTCGTGGTGGGCGGCGTCGTAGATGGCCTTGACCAGCATGAGACACATGCTCCTCTTGTAGGTGCTGTGTCCGATCTCGTCCCCTGTGGTCTCAAAGACAAGACTGCAGTCCCCCTGCAGTGTCTTGTGGAGCTCCTGCAGCTTCCCGTCCACAAAGACCAGCACGATATCATTCTCATGGTTCTTCTGGAAATCCCCGGCGATCACCCTGTAGGGCGTGCCCTCCGGATACTCCCTTGTCTCTCCATCCGCCTCGATCCGATACATCTTCCGCTCCATGACAAACCTCCTGTATGCTCCGTTTTACGTCAGCGCCCTGCCGTCACACGATCTGGAAGGGATGGCGCACCGGCGCGGCCTTCACCTCCACGCCCTTCAGCCTCTCTTCCAGATACGCTTTTACATCCTCTATAAAAATGTGCTCGATCCCGTAATGCCCGGCATCAATGATGGCCAGGCCCTGGGCCACCGCGTCAATACCTGTGTGGTGGTCGATATCCCCTGTGATGAGCACATCCGCCCGCTTGTCAAGCGCCGCCTTCACCATGCTTTTCCCGGATCCCGGGGAGATAGCGATCCTGGATACCATCTGTTCCATATCCCCGAACACCTTCACAGCCCCCAGGTGGAATCGGTCCTTCACAGACCAGCACACCTCACTGAGCGGCACCGGGCTGGCCAGATCCGCCACTCTGCCGATCCCCTCCGGCTGCTCCCCCTCTCTTGTCACCTCCAGCACCTCCGGATTCTTCAGCTCCATCTTCTTTCCCGACAGCTCAGCCATCCCCAGCACATCGTAGTTGGTGTGCATGGCGTAGTAGGAAATGTCGTTCCGCACCAGCTTCAGGATGCGGGCCCCGATAAAGTCCAGATTGTTGATTCTCTTCAGGCCGGAGAAGATCATGGGGTGATGGGTCACAAGCATGTCGGCCCCCCACTGCACCGCATCCTCGATGGCCGCGTCATCCGCATCCAGAGCCACATAAATGCGCTTCACTTCCTTGTCATCTCTCCCCACAAGGAGTCCCACATTGTCCCAGTCCATGGCATAGTCGGCCGGGTAGGCCTCCTCGATCACATCCATCACATCTTTGCAAAGCATTGTCTCACTGCTCCTTTCCTTCATACACGTCCAGCGCCTCCCGGATCTCCTCCAGCTCTCTGTCTACTTCTTTTTCCCGCAGAAGGGCTCCCGGCGTCCCCGCCTTCTCCAGGCGTAGGAGGATCTCCTCCCGGATACGGCGCTCCCGCAGAAGATAATCCCGCAGTACCGGGTGCCGGCGGGCAAGGAGATCTCTGCCGTAGAGAAGCTCCACCCTGGACCAGGGCCGTGTCTCCGGCCGTCCTTCCTCTGCGTGAACCGCCTTCATCATGGGATAGTACTTCCCGTCCTCCTCCACCATCTCCTCCCGGATGACTGTATAGTCATGGCTCTCCAGATAGGCCCGGACCCGCTCGATCCCGGACTGGGGCTGGAGGATAAATTCCTTCACAGAAGCGGTAACGGAAGGGCTTGCCTCCAGAATATGTATCACCAGTCCTCCGCCCATGCCCGCTGCGATGATTGTATGCACCTCTCCGGGCTTTAATGCGGAAAATCCGTCCGACAGCCGCAGCTCGATCCTGTCTGACAGCCCCTCCGCCAGGATATGCTTCCTGGCCCTCTCAAGGGGCCCCTCATTGACATCCATGGCGATCAGCCTTACAGAGGGATCTCTTTTGGCCAGCCAGATAGGAATATATCCGTGATCCGTGCCAATATCCGCGACAGAGGCGCCCTCTGTCACAAGACCTGCCACGGCAGATAGTCTCTTTGATAGTTCCATAGGCGCCTCTTTCTTAATCCAGATAATCTCTCAGTTTTCTGCTGCGGCTGGGATGCCGGAGCTTCCGGAGCGCCTTCGCCTCGATCTGGCGGATACGCTCTCTTGTTACGTCGAACTCCTTGCCCACTTCTTCCAGAGTGCGGGCACGGCCGTCGTTCATGCCAAAGCGCAGGCGGAGCACCTTCTGCTCCCTGTCTGTCAGGGTGTCCAGCACTTCGTCCAGCTGCTCCTTGAGGAGGGTAGCCGCAGCCGCCTCCGCGGGAACCGGCACATTGTCGTCCTGGATGAAGTCGCCCAGGTGGCTGTCCTCCTCCTCACCGATGGGAGTCTCCAGGGACACCGGCTCCTGGGAGATCTTCAGGATCTCACGGACTCTGTCCACAGGCATGTCCAGCTCCTCCGCAATCTCCTCCGGGGTGGGCTCACGTCCCAGCTCCTGGAGAAGCTGTCTGGAGACGCGGATCAGCTTGTTGATGGTCTCCACCATATGCACGGGGATACGGATAGTCCTGGCCTGGTCTGCGATAGCCCGGGTGATGGCCTGCCGGATCCACCATGTGGCGTAGGTACTAAACTTAAATCCCTTCTCGTAATCAAATTTCTCCACCGCCTTGATAAGGCCTAGGTTTCCCTCCTGGATCAGATCCAGGAAGAGCATGCCTCTGCCCACATAGCGCTTGGCAATGCTCACAACAAGACGCAGGTTGGCCTCTGCCAGACGTTTCTTGGCGTCCTCGTCGCCCTCCGCCATCCTCTTGGCCAGCTCCACTTCCTCCTCAGCGGACAGAAGGGGCACCTTTCCAATCTCCTTCAGGTACATGCGCACCGGATCCTCGATGCTGACGCCGTCGGGGACAGACAGGTCGATCTTCTCCATGTCCACCTCGTCCTCGTCTGTCAGCATGAGATCCGCGTCGTCCGGGCCCTCGTCGTCATCATCCATCCGGAGCACATCGATGTTGTTCGCCTCCAGATATTCAAAGACCTTGTCCATCTGGTCGGAGTTCAGCTCCATGTCAGCAAAGAAATCGTTGATCTCTGTGATCTCCAGCACATTTTTCTTCTTTCTGGCAAGGGCCTTCAGGTCATTCAGCTTCTCCGTAAATTTTACCATGTTCTCGTCCATGCAGTGTCCATCCTCTCATTGCTTGTTTTATATTTTATCCCTAATTAATAGAAATATGCAGTTTGTCCGGGGCCTGCAGCGCCCGCTTTTCCTCCATCAGCCTCTGGAGTCCGGCAATGTCTGTGGGGGCCAGCCGCCGGGCCGCCTCCTCTATGCTGTTCTCCTTCACACGGAGGATCGTCTCCCGGAGCGCCTTCTCCTGCTCCTTGACAGTGGGAAGCTCGCGGATCCTCGTGTTGAAGAGCTCCGCCACCCGCCGGTGTTCCTCCTCGTCTGTAAAGAAGTTGATGATCCGGGCCGGATTGACATCCCCCTCCTCATACTGTTCGTACAGCTTCTCCGCCACAGTGCGCAGCAGATCCTCTGTAAAGTCGGCAGGGGAGATATATTTTTTGATCTGGCGGAAGATGTCCTCCCCCTCCAGCATCCAGGTGAGGAGGATCTTCTGGGATTTCAGGTGTCGGTCCTCCTTCTCCTTTTCCCGGTCACCGCTTGTCCTGGGGCGGGCGGCTGGCTTTGCCAGTCCTCCCTCCACCGCCATGCGGGTCACCAGTTTGCGCAGATCCTGGCTGCTGACCGAGTAGGCCTTCGCCACAGCGTCTATGTAGTTTCCCCTCTCGATCTCCTCGTCAAAGGTGTTCAGCCGCCGGGCCGCCTCCTTCAGGAACTCAGTCTTTCCCTCCGGGCTTGCCATGTCGTAGTCCTTCTCCAGCATTTCCAGGTCAAACATAAAGCTGTTCCTGGCGCCCCGGATCCTCTCCTCAAAGGCCTCCGCCCCCAGGTTCTTGATAAATTCGTCTGGGTCCTTGTAGGGATCCATCCGGATCACCCTGGCGGTGATGCCCGCGGCCCGCAGGATCGGCGCGGCCCGCAGGGCTGCCTTCGTCCCCGCCTCATCGCTGTCGTAGGTGAGGTAGACCTCCTTCACATACCGCTTGATAAGGGAGGCGTGCCCCGACGTCAGGGCCGTCCCCAGGGAGGCCACCGCGTTGGTAAATCCCGCCTGATGCAGGGAGATCACATCCATATACCCCTCGCACAGGAGAAAATAGGGCTTCCTTGAAGTCCGGGCCCTGTGCAGGCCGTACAGATTGCGGCTCTTGTCAAAGACAACTGTCTCCGGAGAATTCAGATACTTGGGCTTGGCGTCGCCCATCACCCGGCCCCCAAAGCCGATAACACGGCTGTTGGCATCCATGATGGGAAACATGACCCTGTTCCAGAATTTATCATAGGGGCCATGCTTCTCGTCGATGGAGATGAGCCCCGCCTGGGACAGGATTTCGTCACTGTATCCCTTTGTCTTCAGGTACCGGTACAGGTCATCGCTGTACTTGTTGGCATAGCCCAGGCCGAAAGCCAGGATCGTCTCATCGCTGAGCTCTCTGTTTTTCAGATAGTCGTAGGCCGTCTTCCCCTGAGGGGCCTTGAGCTGGGCGTAAAAATATTTGGCCGCCAGCTTATTGATCTCCAGGATCCTGGCCCGCAGGTCCGCCTTCTGCTTTGCCGCCTTGGAGTACTCCTCCTCCGGAAGCTGGACCCCTGCCCGCTCCGCGAGGAACTTCAGTGCCTCCACAAAGGAATAGTTCTCGTACTCCATCAGGAAGGTAAACACGTTGCCTCCCACCCCGCAGCCGAAGCAATAGTACATCTGCTTATCGCGGCTCACTGAAAAAGAAGGAGATTTTTCGTTATGGAAAGGGCAGAGACCAAAATAGGAGCTGCCCTTTTTCTGTAATTTTATGTAGCTTGATATCACATCCACAATGTCATTTCTCGATCTGACTTCCTCGATCACTTCGTCCGGATAATACATCAGCTGTCGTCATCCTCTTCTCTGCTTTTTTTATGGCTTTAAAATTGCCTACATTTATAATATTCGACAAAACTTCTTCATTTCCTTTAATTTTTCCATGATTCCGGGATAAAAAATTCCTGAAACTTTTTCACCGCGTAGGAGTCTGTCATGCCTGCTATGTAATCGCACACCACCCTCTCCTTCGTGTCCCTGCCCTCATCGATCATATCCAGATACTGACGGGGGATAAACTCCATATGATCCAGATACCAGCCATACAGGCTCTGGATCATGCCGATGGCCTTTGTCTCCTCCCCCTTTGCCACCGGGTTCTGGTACACATTCTCAAAGAGGAACCTGCGCAGTCCCATGGTGGCTGTCCGGATGTGTTCCGACATGATGATCTCCGGCCGGTCCATACTGTGGGTCACCACATCGTGGATCATGGTGTTCAGCCGCATCCGGGTAGTGTGCCCCAGCACGTCCGTGAATTCCGGGGGCAGATCCTCTTCCGTCAGGATACCGCCCCGGATGGCATCGTCGATATCATGGTTGATGTAGGCGATCTTGTCTGAGAGACGGACAATCTGCCCCTCCAGCGTGTGGGGCCTGCCGCTGGACTTGTGGTTCCGGATACCGTCCACCACCTCCCAGGTGAGATTGAGCCCTCTGCCCTGCTTCTCCAGGATCTCCACCACCCGGACGCTCTGCTCATTGTGCCGGAACCCTTCCGGGCACACCTGGTCAAGAGCCCTCTCACCGGCGTGGCCGAAGGGGGTGTGCCCCAGGTCGTGGCCCAGGGCAATGGCCTCCACCAGATCCTCGTTGAGACGGAGGGCCTTGGCAATGGTCCTGGCGTTCTGGGACACCTCCAGGGTGTGGGTCAGCCTGGTACGGTAGTGATCACCCTTGGGCAGAAGAAACACCTGGGTCTTCTGTTTCAGTCTTCGAAAGGACTTGCAGTGGAGGATCCGATCCCTGTCTCTCTGGAATACAGGCCGGATGTCGCACTGGGGCTCCGGTCTCTTTCTCCCTCTGGATCTGCTGCTCAGGGTGGCGTAGGGACTTAAATTGGCTTCCTCCCTGGCCTCCATCTCCTCCCGGATGTTCATGCTCTCTTCCCTCCCGTCTTGATCCTCTCCTCAATGGCCTCCACCACCGTGCGCAGGACCTTCAGTCTGGCGTAGTATTTGTCGTTGCCCTCCACCACGATCCATGGTGCGTTGGCCGTGGAGGTGCGGATCAGCATCTCGTTGACAGCCACCTCATAATGATCCCACTTCTCCCGGTTCCGCCAGTCCTCCTCCGTGATCTTCCACTGCTTCTCCGGGTTTTCCTGCCTCTCCCTGAAGCGCCGTTCCTGCTCGTCCTTGTCGATCTGCATCCAGAATTTCAGCACAATCACGCCCTCCCTTGTCAGGGTCCTCTCCATGTCATTGATCTCCCGGTAGGCTCTGCGCCACTCACTCTTCGTGCAGAAGCCCTCGATCCTCTCCACCATGACGCGGCCGTACCAGGTCCTGTCAAAGATAGTGATGTGACCGGCCTTCGGCATATCCTTCCAGAACCGCCAGAGGTAGTGGTACTGCCTCTCCACCGCGTTGGGAGACGCGGTGGGGTGCACCACGTAACCCCGCGGATCCATCTTGGCTGTGAGTCGCTTGATAGCGCCTCCCTTTCCGCCCGCGTCCCAGCCCTCGAAGCCCAGGACAACCGGAATTCTCCGTCTGTACAGCTCCCCGTGGAGTTCCCGGATACGGTTCTGCAGTACCTTCAGCTCCCTCTCATACTCCTCCCGTCCGCAGGACAGACTGAGATCCACCTTGCCCAGGATCGACTCCATCAGCTCCTTCGTCTCCGCTGCGTCCGTGCCGGCCCTGTCGTCCGCCAGCGAGCCCTCCACCTTTTCGATCTGCCTGGCGAGCATCTCCTCCACGATGGAATAGATTTTCACAGTGGCAAATCGCCGGTCCACTGCCTCCACAATATGCCAGGGCGCCTTCTCCGTGTCCGTGCGGGCCAGCATCTCCTCGTTCATCTCCTGGTATTTGTCAAATTTCTCGTTTCTCCTCAAATCCCCTTTTGTCACCCGCCAGGCGGTGTCCCTGGAGGCAAGAAGCCTGTCAAATCTCTTCTTCTGCTCCTTTTTATCAATGGCCAGGAAAAGCTTTATGATCACCATGCCGTCCTCTGTCAGCTGATCCTCAAAGGACAGGATAGACTCATAGGCGTCCGCCAGTTCCGGCTTTTTCACCTTTTTGTCAAACCGATCCTTGAGAACCCTCGTGTACCAGCTCGTGTCATAGATGGCGATGCGTCCCTTTTCCGGCAGCTTTGTCCAGAATCGCCAGAGGAAGGGATGGAGCTTCTCCTCCTCTGTCTCACTCTTCACCGCATACACACGGAAGCCCCGCGGGTCCAGGGCCTGTATCAGCTTTCCGATCTGCAGCCCCTTACCGGCAGCTCCAAATCCCTCAAAGGCGATCATAACAGGGATATTCAGCTCCTTGCACCTGCGCTGCAGCTTGCCAAGGCTCTTCTCCAAATGCTCCATCTTCTCTTTGTACTCTTCTTTTCCCATCTTCTTCGTGAGATCCAGCTTTTCTAACATAACGCGCCTCCCTCCTATTTTTTTCAGAATATTTTCTTTTATTATACATCATTCTCCTATATTTAACAGACAAAATGCAAAAAGATTGCAAAACAAACACAAAAAGCCCGTACAGACTCTCATCTGTATGGGCAAAATATAGCTTCAGGTGTATGTCCGGGTTTTTATTTTGATTTTGTCTCTTCCCTGTCCCCTTTCTCCGCGCTCCCCGCAAGGGCGGCATAGATCTGGTCTACGTCATAGTCCGGGGCAAACCGGCGGGCCGTCTCACAGATGAGGCTGACCCTCTCCTCCTTGTCAGTATAATACAGTTTCTTCCCTCCGTGCAACTTTTACATAAATTTTTCATCATTTCCAGGTAATCCGGCAGATATGCCCGATACGTCAGATATGAATGGGAACCGCTTTTTGAATGATGCGGTTCAAGAAATGTCCCTTCAAGCTAGAAGGTATCCTAAGTTTACATCGTATTATGGCTTTTGTCAACCTTTTCCCCTGGCTGCCTGTAAAGGCCGGAAAACCATACTATCTCACTTGAAAATGCGCCCCGCGGATATCCGCAGGGCGCATTGTTATAAATTATCTGTTGTATTTTTTCTTTCGTCCATTTTACTATAAGCGGGTTGTTTTTCAATATTTTTTCAGGCCCGCTCGTACACCTTCTCGCCGTCAATATAGGTGGCCAGTATCTTGCTCTCCCGCAGCTCCTCCGGATCCGCGAGGGAAAAGAGATCCCGGTCCGGAATGATGAAGTCCGCCAGCATCCCTTCCCGGATCCTTCCCTTGAGGTCTTCCTCTCCAGAGGCGTAAGCGCCCTCCACGGTGTAGGACCGCACCGCCTCATAGACGGACATTCGCTCCTCGGGCCGGTAGGCGGGCCGCTCCTCCCCTGTCAGACCCCGGCGGGTCACAGCCGTGTAAATGTTGGGCAGAGGCTCACAGGACTCCACCGGGCAGTCCGTGCCAAAGGATACGTGGACTCCCTTGTCCGCCAGCGTCTTCCAGGCGTAGGAGGTGTCTGCCATGTCCCCGGTCCTCTGCCTCACGATGTGCATGTCGTAATCAATGAAGATGGGCTGCACAAGAGCCATGACGTCCTGCTTCCTGAAACGATCCAGAAGCTCCCCGTCCGTGATCTGCACATGGACGACCCCATCCCGGAATGACTCTTCCGGCTTTCTGTTTTTCTTATCCCTCTCCAGAGCGTCCAGCACCATCTCGATGGTTCGATCCCCAATGGCATGAACCAGCACGGGATAGCCCAGGTCGTGGGCTGTCTTCACCAGCTCATCCAGCTGTTCCTCCGTGAAGATAGTAAGGCCGCAGGTGGAGGGATCGTCTGCGTAGGGACGGCGCAGCCCCGCTGTCCTTGCTCCCAGGGAGCCGTCGCCCAGCAGCTTGATTCCTGTCACCCGCAGATGATGGTCCCCCCCGCCGTACCGGAAGCCATCCTCGTAGTACTTTCGTATCAGCTCCGGTCTCTGGCGCAGGCTCTGCTGGCAGATGCGGATCTTCAGCTCTCCCCTCTCCAGCAGATCCCGGTAGACCGAGAAGAGCAGGTGATAATCCTCATCAGGCATAAAACCGATGTCGTCCGTGTGTATGGTGGCAAGCCCGTAGGACAGGGCCTCCTCCTGCCCCTTCAGGATAATATCCTCCAGGATCTCCCGGTTCAGGATGTGAACCTGGCTTCTGATACGGTCCAGCACCTTTTCCCGGAAGATACCCAGAGGCTCTCCCGCCTCGTCTGTGAGGGCGAATTCCCCCAGCTCCTGCACCTTCTCCTTTGTCAGCCCCAGGAGCCGCATGCCGGCAGAGCTTAAGACGCCCACATGCTCACACACCCGCAGAGCGATGACCGGCCGGTCTCCCACTGCCGCATCCAGATCCTTCGCCGTAGGGAACCGCTTCTCCCCTTTGGTGAAATAGTCCTGGTTCCAGCCTGTGGCCTCCAGCCAGGCGTTTTCATCCGTCCTGGCATCCGGTCCGCAGGATCCCCGCTGGCCGATGCTGTCGCGGAGGCACTGCTGTATCATCTCTATGCTGTCACAGCCGTTTAAGTCCACATTGATGAAATGCTTGGAAAATCCCACAAAGTGCATGTGGGAGTCCTGGAAGGCAGGGAGCACGCTCCTCCCGGAAAGATCTGTGAACGTCACACTCTCCCCCTCCGACTCCAGCCGCCGGGCGTATTCCTGCGCTTCCTCCCGGCTACCCACAAAGGTGAACACCCCGTCCCGGACAGCAAATGCCTCGGCCTTCGGCCTGTCCTCATCCATGGTTGTCACAGCCGCGTTCGTAAATATCTCTGTCATTCTTTACCGCTTCCCTTCCAAAGAGACACATTGTTCGATCAGCTTCCTAAAAATACCAAGCTGCTCCTTGTTTCCGCAGGATGCCATCATCTCCGGGTGCCACTGCACGCCCATGACAAACTGGCCCTCCTCCATGTACTCCGCAGCCTCCACGATGCCGTCAGATGCCGTGGCCGTCACTGTCAGCCTGGGGGACACATCCTTGACAGCCTGGTGGTGCCAGGAGTTGACAAACGTCCCGTCCGGAAGGAGCCCGGCAAGGACACTGTCCTCCTTGATCCGGATCCTGTGGGTACCCTGGTAGCGCTCCGTATTCTGGGTATGCTTGATGCAGTGCTCCCTCTGAGAGGGGATGTCCTGGTAAAGCGTCCCGCCAAAGCAGATATTGATGATCTGCAGGCCCTTACAGATGCCAAGTACAGGCTTTTTCTCCTCCAGAGCGGCTTTAAAGAGCTCCATATCGTAGACATCGATCTCCCGCATGGAGTATCCCTGGCCCTGGATGCCCTCCTCTCCGTAGAGAATGGGATCCACATCCGCCCCTCCTGACAGGACGATCCCGTCGCAGAGCCGGGCATGAGAACGAATCACCTCCGGATCATCGCTGACCGGCAGGAGCAGGGGGATCCCCCCTGCCCGCTCCACGCTGGAGGTGTAGTCCGTGTGTATGTACTGCCGCAGGTTCCCTGTAAAGACTCCGTCATTTTCGATGGGAGTTAAATTTCCCGATATTCCGATCACCGGCCTACGCATGTTCCTTCTCCTCCTCGCCATATTTCTTTCTAAAGTAAAGATAGAAAAAGATGCCAACTACCGGGACGATCAGTCCGGTCAGGGCAGTCACCGGATCCTCCATCAGGTTGTTCACCATCAGCCCCACAAAGAGGATGACTGTGATGACAACAGATACCGGATAGAGCCATACCTTGTAGGGCCGCTCCAGATCCGGATATTTTCTCCTGTAGACAAACACCGCTGTCACCGCCAGACAGTTGAACAGCATGCCGCAGAATACCACAAGTGAGGTGAGCTGATCCAGATTCCGCAGGCATACAAGGATGATGGAAATGATCATCTGAGAGATCAGGCTGGCTGCCGGAACGCCGTTTTTGTTCAGTGTGCCCAGCTTTTTGAAGAAGATCTTCTCAGCGGACATGGCATAGTAAATACGTGAGAAAGCCAGGACCATGCCGTTTAAGCAGTTGAACATGGCCAGCAGCATACCGATAAGAACGATGATCTTTCCGGCAACACCAAAGAGTCTCTCCGCCACTGTGGTTCCCAGATACAGGCTGCCGCTCTCGATCATGCTCTTCGCCTCGTCCAGGGGGATCACCCGCAGCAGCGAGTAGTTGAACAGGGCATAGAAAATGGCAACGCCGCCGATTCCCAGGATAATGGCAAGAGGCAGGTTTCTCTTGACGTTCTTGATCTCCTCCGCCACTGCGTTCAGGTTGGTCCAGCCCTCATAAGCCCAGAGAGAGGCCACTGTGGCAAAGGCGATCATGCCAAAGACAGAGCCCGCTGTCAGCGGTGATCCGTCCGGGGCCGAGGCCGGCACCGGATTTAAGTCCGGCGTCTGGTTGCCCAGCACAAGAGCTCCAATCATGATGATAAAAATGGGGAGCAGCTTGGCCACCATGAAAAATGTCTGCAGGTTGGACGCCCCCTTTACCCCTCTCAGGTTGAAGAGCGTCAAAAGCACAATCAACGCGATGGCGATCAGCTTAATATGAAGCTGGGTAAGCCCCGGGATAAAGTCCACGAGAGCTGTCGGGATGGCCACCGCGATGGCTGCGATGGAGCCGGAGCTGGCCAGGATCCACTGGGTAAACCCGTACATAAATCCAAGTACCGGGTGGTAGGCCTTGCTCAGATATACAAGCTGCCCTCCCGCCTTCGGGTCAGAGGCTCCCAGCTCCGCAAAGCACAGGCCGCCCAGCAGGGACACAAGGCCGCCCAGCAGCCAGCAGATCAGGGCCAGTCCCAGACTGTAGTTAGAGCGCTGGAGCACATAGGATCCCAGGTAGAAAATACCGGAGCCGATCATAATGCCGCAGATGACGCTCATACCGCCGAACAGGCCGATCTCCTTCTTAAATTCTCCGTTTCCGGATTTTTTCTGTTTCATAATCTTTCATTCCTCCAATAACCAGAATTTGTATCGTACATGCAGACTGATCACGCAAACAGGGGGATCAGTTCCTTTTTCAGCACGTCCACCATTCCCAGATCGGACATTTTTACCTTGGGAATGACAGGAAGGGCCAGTGTTACAATTCGCAGGAGCGGATTCTCAAGCCCTGTAAGCCCCAGCTCCCTGTTAGCCTCCTTCATGGCCTGGCTGTCCTTTGCCAGCTCCGCGGCGTCTTTCAGGGAAATAAGCCCTGCCAGGGGCAGCTCAAGCACATGGAGCAGACGTCCGTCCTTGACCGCACTCATACCGCCTCCGCACTGGATCAGCGCCTTTGCCGCTGCCAATGCATTTGCCGCGCTGTCGTAGACAACGGTCAGGTTGTGGCTGTCATGGGACACTGTGGATGCCAGGGCGCCGCAGGTCGTCCCAAAGCCCTTCACAATACCTAAGCCGATGGTGTCATGGCCTTTATGCCTGTTTACCACAGCCACGAATTTGAGATCCTCTCCCTCCAGGCATACATACCCGTCCTTCACCGGCAGCTGGGCTGTGGTCAGCTCTGTGGAGGAGAGATGGATATCCGGGTACTCCATCACATTGACTGTCACCGTTCCGTTTTCCACCGGAGCCTTGATCCGGAAATCCTCCTCCGTCAGCTCTCTCACATACATGGTGTTAACCTTTTCCAGAGGATACTCTCTATCCTCGATGGGCACAGACATCTGTCCCATCTCGGCCACCAGCTTTCCGCCGAAAAATACATAGTCCGGCTTCAGCTCCCTTAAATCGCTCACAATGAGCATGTCCGCCACATATCCCGGGGCAATGGCTCCCAGGTTCTCAAGGTGGATCTCTCTTGCCGTGTTAAAGGTGGCGCTCTTGATGGCTGTCACCGGGTCCATGCCGCTTCGGATGGCCGTTCTGACCACATCGTTCATGTGGCCCACGTGCAGGATGTCATCCGCCTCCCTGTCGTCTGTACAGAGACAGAAATGGTCAAAGAACCGGACGCCTTTCACGCCCTCCCAGATCTCCTCCACATTTTTCGTGATAGAGGACTCTCTGGCGTCCACAAACATACCGCTGCGAAGCTTCTCCAGCGCCTCATAGCGCTCCCTGGACTCATGGCAGGTATTGGGGCCGCCGCAGAGGTAAGCTGACAGCATCCTTCCGGAGACAGAAGGGGCGTGTCCCTGCAGGTACAGTCCTTTTTTGTCCATCACGTCAATAATGTCCATCATCCGGTCTTCCCCGTGTATCACGGCCAGGAAATCCATCACCTCAGCCAGGCCGATAACCCGGTCCATGGAGGACAGCTCCTCGATCTGTCCGGCAAAAAATTCCGCTCCAGCATTCTCCAGTCCCGGCACCGCCGGCACGCAGCTGGGAATATCGATGAGCTGCCGCATAGGCAGGTCATCTCCCGCCTCGTGCATGTAGCGCACTCCCTCCATGCCGCACACATTAGCGATCTCGTGGGGGTCTGTGACAACTGTAGTCGTCCCGTGAGGGATCACCCCTTTGGCAAAATTCCTGGGAGTCATCATCGAGCTCTCAATGTGCTCGTGGGCGTCGATAAAGCCGGGAATCAGATACCTTCCTCCCCCGTCCACCACTTCTTTTGCCTTGTCCAGCTCCGTCCCGGGATTTTTGTATTCCACATGGGCGATCATCCCGTCATAGACAAATACATCCGCAGGATAAATTTCCCCTGTGATCACATTGACAAGCTGCACATTGGTGATGGCCAGATCGCTGTCGATCTCGCCAAGGGCTGCACGGAGCAGCTCCTTTTTATTTTTCGGTTGAATTTTCATCATATACCGCCTTTCTGCAGACTACCGGTCTGCCGCTCTTCCTTATGAGAGGAAATACAGGATCAGTGGGATGCACAGGACATAGAGAAATGGATGTACCTCCTTCCATCTGCCCGTCAGCAGCTTGATCACTCCGTGAGCGATAATGCCGGCAGAAATACCGCCTGCAATGGATCCTGTGAAGATCGTGAACATGATCATGACAAAGGGGCCAAATGCCTCTGTAAAATCAGAGAAGTCGATATTCTGGATGCCCTGGATCATGAGGAAGCCGACAAAGATGAGGGCCGGTCCTGTGGCCGCGTTGGGGATCATCAGCACAAGGGGTGACAGGAACACCATCAGAGCAAAAATGATAGCTGTGATCACACTGGCAAAGCCTGTGCGTCCGCCCGCCTCCACTCCGGCGCTGGACTCCACAAAGGTGGTCACTACCGTGTTACCTGTACATGCTCCCACGCAGGTTCCAATGGCATCCACGAGGAAGGGCTTCTGGATATTCGGCAGGTTTCCATTCTCATCCAGCATACCTGCCTTAGCTCCCACACCGAGAACCGTTCCCAGGGTGGAGAAGAAGTCTCCGCAGAAGGACACAAAGATCAGCGGGATAGCGGAGAAGGAGAGCACCTCCTTAAAGTCAAAGGCAAACATCAGATTGCCAAGCCCGTCAAAATCCGGCACCTTTGCCAGCGTCTCCGGAACCGTCGTCACTCCGAGAGGAATGCCCAGCACCGTGACCGCCACAATTCCGATGAGGATGGCCCCTGTTACCTTGCGTGCTGTCAGCACCGCGATCAGTATCAGACCGAAAATGGCCAGGTACACAGAGGGCTGTTTGAAATCACCCTGGCTGATGCCATCCACAAATGTGCCGATCCCACTGTTCTTAAATCCAAGATAGGCGATATAAAATCCAATGGCCGTGCTGATGGCAATCTTCAGGTTTTTGGGGATTGTCTTTACAATGAGATCCCGCACACCGAACACGGTGAGCAGCACAAAGATCGCTCCTGAAATCAGGATCAGTGACATGATGCCGCCGAAGGAAATAGCCCCCGCGATCAGCATAGCGCCGAACATGGCATTATTTCCCATCCCGGTGGAAAGGGCAAATGGCATATTGGCATAGAGCGCCATAAAAAGCGTGATGACAGCGCTGACAAGAGCGCAGGTGACAAGGATGGCCTCCTTGGTGATCATCACCCCGTTGGTGTCAATGACATAGTCGGCATCCCCCACCATAAGGCTCGGCTGTACGACCAGAATGTACGCCATCGTCATAAATGTAGTGATACCAGCTATTGTCTCCACTTTGAAGCTTGTTCCCCGCTCCTGAAAGCGAAAGAAGCTGCTGATTTTTTCTTTCATTAGTTACCTCCTCTTACTCTTCTTTTCTGTGATACTATATTTTATCCTCCCTGAGGGCCGCTCATACCGGCTCTGTCCGAAGGCTAAAACCATTTCTTTATCCCTTACAGGTATTCTTTACAGGCTGCTGTCTCCCTTATCATCTCCATGAGCACCTGGGCTCCTGCCCCGCAGTCCTCCGGCAGAGTGTACTCCTCCTTCCGGTGGGAGTATCCTCCCTGGGATGGCACAAAGATCATGCTGACAGGACAAAGTCCTCCAAAATTCATGCTGTCGTGGCCCGCGCCGCTCATGAGCCGGCACCGGGAATAGCTGTTTCTGTCACAGATCTCCTCCATCCTCTTTTTCAGCTCTTCATCGCAGACTGTTCCGGGCAGCGACTGATCCAGCACTCTTGTGATCCTGACATGCTCCTGTTCTTCCAGAGTCGCCTCAAAGCGCTCCATCTCTCCCATGACATCCCGTATATCCTCATCACGGACACTGCGGATGTCCAGGGAAAAACGAGCTTCCCCGCAGATAATGTTGCAGGTCCCGGGACGCACCTCTATGCGCCCCACTGTAGCCACGCAGTCCTTCCTCGCCCTGGCCAGCTCTGTCACCCGCAGGATCCATCTGCTCATGGCCGGGACCGGATCTGACCGCCCGCTCATGGGCGTGGCTCCCGCGTGGGCGCTGCTCCCGGCAATGGTCACTGTGTACCGCTCCAGTCCCGCAATTCCCTCCACAACGCCGATCTGGCAGTCCCCCTTTTCCAGAACCTGCCCCTGCTCGATGTGAAGCTCCAGCATGGCTTTTATCTGATCCACCCTGCAGGCATCCAGTTCTTCCGGGGAAAGCCCGTAGGATCTCATAGCGTCGCGCAGGGAGACGCCGTCCCCATCTTCAGACGCCAGCCCCTCTGGCAGTACCTTCCCGCAGATAGCCTTGCTCCCGATCATGCCGTAGCCAAACCGGTTGCCCTCCTCGTCCTTAAAGCCCACCACCCACACAGGGCAGCCTGGCACATATCCGCCTTCTCTCAGCGTCTGCACTGCCTCGATAGCTCCCAGCAGTCCCAGGCACCCGTCAAATTTTCCTCCCTGCAGAACTGTATCGTAGTGAGAGCCGGTGATCACCGGCTCTCTGCTCTCAGCCGGGGTGTCCGGCATCCATCTGCCGATCAGGTTGCCCGCCGCGTCTGTCTCCACGGAAAGCCCCGCCTCCTCCATATAGCGGCGTATCAGCTCCTCCGCGGCCCGGTCCTGAGCGGTAAAGGGAAATCTGGTGACGCTCCCGTCCCCGTTTCTCCCAATCCTGCCAAGCTCCATTATGTGGTTCCACAATCTCTGTGTATTGATCTTCATAAGCCCTCTGATAGTATGATTTAATATTATTTGAATTTTACAAACTTTTTCAAAATTAGCCACATTATACCACGATTACCCTGCCTGGTAAACCTTAAAATCCTCAAATCGGTCTCTCGGATCAATATCCCTGCTTAAAATCTTCCGCCGCATTTCGGGCAGAATGTAAAGTCTTCCTCTGTCGTATAGCCGCAGTTCGGACAGCGCTTTACCCGTCCTGACTGCCATCCTCCGGAGACCGGCTCCAGATCCTCCTGCCTGATCTCCAGCTCTTCCCCTCTTGCGATCCGCCTGCCCACCTCCGGATCCAGCCTGTACACAGTGCCGCAGCAGCTTGTCTGCACAAAGTACTGCTTGTTCCACTTAAAGCAGGGAATAAAGAACAAAGACAGGGCCGTGTATGTCATGTACACCATATATCTCCCGTATCTGCCGCACCTGCTGCAGATGACCATCTGGTTGAACTTCAGATCCTTTCGCCCACTGGTGATACCTATGATAAAAAACATGCTCTCACGTTCCTTCCTTATTATAATCAGATATAAACAAACCAGCTTTCATTATAGCGGAAAAACGCGCTTTGTACAGCTCTTTTTCCCCGTTGATGTCAAAAATGAAAAAAGGAGCTCCCGCTCTCCCCGGGAACTCCTCTCTGGAAATGAAAAAAGCCTTGAAAACTCAAGGCTTCTTACTTAATGCGGAAGATGGGACTTGAACCCACACGACACGAATGTCACAAGATCCTTAGTCTTGCTCGTCTGCCAGTTCCGACACTTCCGCATGACTGCTTTATTTCGCTGTCCGAAAAGTATAATACTACAGGCCAGCCTGAATGTCAACAGTTATTTTAAATTTTTTTCTATTTTTTATACAGTATATATATTATATACATTATATGTATTATGCGCATTTGGAAATCCTTCGAAAATTCCCGCCCCTTGTGGGCGGAAATCTCCGGATTTCACTTAAAAATCACTTCAAACACTCTGCTTTAGCGAGCGCCTTATTACGCAATGCTCTTCTTTGCAGTCTCAGCCAGGGAAGCGAAGCCTTCCTTGTCGTTTACTGCCATCTCAGCGAGCATCTTTCTGTTAATGTCAATGTTGGCAGCCTTCAGGCCGTGCATGAACTTGCTGTAGGAAAGTCCGTTCATTCTTGCAGCAGCGTTGATACGTGCGATCCAGAGCTGACGCATCTGGCGCTTGCGCTGCTTTCTTCCTGCGTATGCAGATGTGAGAGCTCTCATGACAGACTGCTTTGCAACTCTGTACTGTTTGGAGCGCGCTCCTCTGTATCCTTTCGCCAGCTTTAATGTTCTGTTATGTTTCTTCTTAGCGTTTAATCCGCCTTTAATTCTTGCCATGTCCTAATTCCTCCTTCAATCTTTTCCCAATCCTACAGATATGGTAATACTTTCTTCATATTCTTTACGTTGGTTGCGTCTGTGATTGTAGCCTGTCTGAGATTTCTTTTTCTCTTTGTAGACTTCTTGGTTAAGATATGGCTCTTATAAGCTTTGTTTCTTTTCAGCTTTCCTGTACCTGTCTTTTTGAAGCGCTTTGCAGCAGCTCTATTTGTTTTAATTTTTGGCATGATGTTTTCCTCCTTAAAGATAAATAGTATTTTTAACGTTTTTCAGTTAAAACCATGCTCATATTTCTTCCTTCGAGTTTGGCCGGCTTTTCCACAACCGCCACGTCCGCAAGCATCTGCGCCACATCGTCCAGGATGTGCTTGCTCTGCTGCACGTGAGCCATCTCTCTTCCGCGGAAACGGAGCGTAACCTTCACTTTATTTCCCTTGGTGAGGAATTTCTTTGCATTGTTCACCTTGGTGTTCAGGTCGTTGGTGTCAATATTTGGTGAAAGACGCACTTCCTTCACTTCAACCGTTTTCTGTTTTTTTCTGGCTTCCTTCTCTTTTCTTGCCAGCTCATATTTGTACTTGCCGTAGTCAATGATCTTGCATACCGGCGGCTGAGCTTTGGGAGCAATTTTGACCAGATCCAGCTGCGCCTCCTCTGCCAGCTTCATAGCTTCACGGGCAGACATAATTCCGAGCTGTTCTCCAGCCTCGCTGATCACACGTACTTCCCTGTCTCTGATCTGTTCGTTAATCATTAAATCGCTAATTGTAGTGCACCTCCATCATAAAAAAATAAGTGAATAGTCCAGACTACCCACTTAACCTATTGCACAATACACCTGACATGGTATATAATGTCTCAATATCAACCAATAGTCACCTGATCGTGCTATGGTGAGAGCGGATACTCTGCTTTGTTTTACACCTTACGCATCAATTAATTTATCACACATTCTGATCCATGTCAACACTTTTCTTTTTTCTATCCTATTTTCCTTGCTAAATATCTCTTCTTTCATTATAATAGTCCTTACATATGTCTGAGATCGTCCGGGTGCAGGTGCGCACACCGCTGTGCGCCAAAGGCAGGCGGAGATCCGGGATGCATGTGTGGACTACTGATTGAAAAATTTGAGGAGGTTTCTACAAATGAATAAGAGAAGCAGCTTTTCCGGCAAGCTGGGCTTTGTGCTGGCTGCCGCCGGATCAGCGGTGGGACTGGGAAATATCTGGCGTTTTCCCTATCTTGCCGCCCAGTACGGAGGAGGCACCTTCCTCCTGATCTACCTTGTGATCGCAGTGACCTTTGGTTTTTCCCTAATGATCGCTGAGGTGGCCATCGGAAGAAAGACAGGCCTTTCCGCCATCGGCGCGTTTAAGTCGCTGGACTCCCGTTTTGGATTCCTGGGAATCCTGGCATCCGCCGTCCCCATCATCATCCTTCCCTATTACTCTGTGATCGGGGGATGGGTCATCAAATACTTTGCGGTCTTTCTCACCGGCGGCGGCTCCGCCTCCGCGGCAGACGATTATTTTACGAATTTCGTCGGGAGTACTTTTGAACCCCTGGGCTGGTTCCTGCTCTTTCTGGGAGCAACGGCAGTCATCGTTCTTCTTGGAGTGGAGAAGGGAATTGAGAAGGTGAGCAAATTCGCCATGCCCATCCTTGTCCTCCTGGCTGTGGTCATCTCCATATACTGCCTGACCCTGGACGGCGCCATGGACGGACTTGCCTATTATGTGCAGCCCCACATGGATGACTTTTCTGTAAAGACAGTCCTCTCCGCCATGGGCCAGCTCTTCTACTCCATGTCCCTGGCCATGGGTATCATGGTGACGTACGGCTCTTACATGCGCAAGGACACCAACCTGGAGAGCTCTGTGCGCCAGATCGAGGTGTTTGACACAGTCATCGCCTTCCTGGCCGGTCTCATGATCATTCCGGCTGTGTTCGTGTTCTCCGGCGGAGACCCGAAGATCCTTCAGAGCGGACCGAGCCTTATGTTCGTGATCCTGCCTAAGGTATTTGCCAGCATGCCCATGGGCGGGGCCATCGGAGCGGCCTTTTTCCTGCTGGTGATCTTTGCGGCCCTGACATCCTCCATCTCGCTGATGGAGACTATCGTTTCCATCTTCCGGGACAAGTTCCACTGGAGCCGTAAAAATGCCTGCATCTTTGTGACTGTCCTGTCCCTGGTGATGGGAGTTCCGTCCTCCCTTGGATTTGGTCCCTTAGGCTTCATCACCTGGGCCAACATGACCATTCTGGACATCATGGACTTTGTCAGCAACAGTGTACTCATGCCCATCGTGGCCTTCTTCACCTGCATCTTCGTGGGCTTCTTTGTAGGCCCGAAGGTGATCGCTGACGAGGTAAAGATAACCAACGGAAAATTTGTGGGCGAAAAGCTGTTCACAGTCATGATCAAGTGGATCACCCCTGTTTTCCTTGTGCTGATCCTCGCCAGCTCCGTGGCCAATTCCATGGGATGGTTCAAACTTTAATATCTAATATGAGAAAGGTGATGTATAAGACATGTCGATCGAGAAGGTAAGATCCTACTTCCGCCAGTGGCCTGGCATGGAGGAACGAATTCTGGAGTTTCCCGTATCCAGCGCCACTGTGGCCGAAGCCGCCAAAGCGGTTGGCACTGAGGAGAGACGGATTGCGAAAACTCTCTCCTTTATGCTGGATGAAGGCCCCATCCTTGTGGTGGCGGCCGGAGACGCCAAGATAGACAACAAAAAATTCAAGGGCACCTTTCACAAGAAGGCTTCCATGCTGAAGGTGGACGAGCTGCCAGAGCTGGTGGGACATCCTGTGGGCGGTGTGTGCCCCTTCGGGATCCGGGAGGGAGTAAAGGTCTATCTGGATCAGTCGCTTCGGCGCTTTCCCACCGTCTTTCCCGCCTGCGGCAGCGCCAACAGCGCTATTGAGCTGACCATTCCGGAGCTGGAGACGTACTCCCGCTTTGCAGAGTGGGTGGATGTGTGCAGGATACCGGAATAAGAAATATTGGAATAAAAAGCGCTATGATAAAGATGCCAAAATAAAAGGAGCAGCCCTGCCATCAATGAGTTCAGATGGCAGGGCTGTTCCTTTGGCTTCCGTTCTATTTTGCTATTCGACAATCCAGCTCTCAACGTCCGATGCGCCCGCGTATTTCTCCAGATATTCCTTCCCGTACTCCAGCGCCTTCTCCAGATCGCCGCCAGGTGAGAAAGAGTAGATCAGGGTCAGCACCTCCTGCGCCTCCTCCGTGATCATGGCCCGCTCGGAGTCGCTTGTGGAGCTTCCGATGGCTCCCGCCTCATCCACCAGCACCGGCAGGTGTTCGATATTGACCTGATCCTTTCCGATGCCCTTGTAGGTCTCTCCCTCCCGCCCGATGCGGAAGGTGAGCTCCTCCCCGATGTGAGCTGTGTCATAGGAGCCCACGGAAAATCCGGACTGTATGGAGATCAGGTTGTTCACATCCACCACTGTGTTGACCTGGTAGAGCCCCTTCCCCTGTCCGATCCTGCGGATCAGAGCCTCGGAGGACACCCGGTAGCGGCTGGGATCCTTTCCGAAGGCCCGGTAGGCTGCCCGGGACTCCCTGATGTTCGGGATCTCCGTCACCCCATAGTCAAAGATGTCGTCCTTTGCCTTCTTAAAAATATCTTTTTTGAGATAGGCCCACAGCTCCTCGTTTTTCGCTTCCACCTTCACCTTGTACTGCAGGCAGCCCACTCTCGTGTCCGGCCACTTGTCCTTCATCTCCCCATCAATCACCAGATGCTTTCCCATGCCCTTTCGTCTCCTTTTCCTGTCTTGTACCTAGCGCTTATTTCCCATGCAGAACACAGCCACAACACCGGGGCCGGTATGGCTTCCGATGACTGTGCCGATGTTGTTGATCAGTATATTGTCGATGCCCATCTTCTCCCGCACAAGGCTGGCCACATACTCGGCGTCCTCTATGCAGTCCCCGTGTGTGATCATGATGATATCATTGTCCCAGCCTTTGGACTGCTCCACCGCCATGTCCACGATCTTGTTCAGGGATTTCTTCCTTCCCCGCTCTTTTCCGATGACCTGCAGCTTACCCTCGTTGTCCATGTGGATGATAGGCTTGATCTTCACCATAGTGCCCACCACGGCTGTAGCCTTTGAGATACGCCCGCCTCTGTGGAGATGGTTCAGGTCGTCCACCGTCACATCATGGCAGATATGCAGCTTGTTCTCCTCCACCCAGGCCGCCGTCTCCTCAATGGTCTTTCCCGCCGCCTTCTGCTGAAGTGCCTTGTAGAGGAGAAGTCCCTCGCCCAGGCACGCGCACAGAGTGTCAATGACAATAACCTTTGCCTCCGGGTACTCCTCCCGGAGTTCCTCACCCGCGATCTTCATGCTGTTGCAGGTGCCGGAGAGTCCGGATGAGAAGGCCAGGTGCAGCACGTCCTTTCCTTCCTTTAAAAAGGGCTCCAGAGCCGCCTTCGCCTCCTCCGGGTTAACCTGGGAGGTGACAGACATTTTCCCCTCTCTCAGCTTGGCAAAAAATTCTTTGGCGGTCAGGCCGCTCATATCCTCATAGGTCTGTCCGTCCATTGTATATCTCAGAGGAACGACCGGAACATTCCTCTCCTCCAGCCATTCCTTTGGCAGATCCACTGTACTGTTCACAGTGATCACATAATCCCTCATTCTTCCATACCTCCTATACATTGGTTCTGTTGCACTAATCATACCATTTTTTATACAGTAAGGCAAAGCCTTTTGACGGCTCATGCATATTTCACCCTGTTTTGGGCAGATTAAGCTTATCAACACAATGTATCAGTACGGATATGGAGGGATCGATTTATGCCGGATACGAGAATAGTGACTGCGTCTGTGAAAGAAAATGTGGCGTACATGAACCAGATACTGCCTGTAAAGGACAGCTTTGACCTGGTGCAAAGGGATCTGGTCATCGGGGAGCGGGAGGCCTCCTTTTTCTTCATCGACGGATTTATGAAGGACGAGGTCATGTTGAAGATCATGGACTCCTTCCTCAGCGTTGCGAAGGAGGATATGCCGGGGAGCGCCACCGGCTTTGCCAGGCAGTGCCTCCCCTACGTGGAGGTGGACACCATCAGCGACTTTGACCAGGTCCTTCGGAACCTCCTCTCCGGCACCACCTGCCTTTTCATAGACGGCTACGAGGCCTGCCTTGTCATCGACTGCAGAACCTACCCCGCCAGAAGCGTGGGGGAGCCGGAGAAGGACAAGTCACTGCGAGGCTCCAGGGACGGCTTTGTGGAGACCATTGTGTTCAACACAGCTCTCATCCGCCGCCGGATCAGGGATCCCCATCTGGTCATGCAGATGATGGAGATTGGGGACATCTCAAGGACAGACGTGGCTCTGTGCTACATGTCGGACCGGGCCGATGAGTCTCTCCTTAAAAATGTGGAAAAAAGGCTCCAGTCCATCCACACCGGAGATCTGCGGATGAACCAGCAGAGCCTGGCGGAGGAGCTCTTCAAGAGAAAATGGTTCAATCCCTTTCCCAAATTCAAATTCACAGAGCGGCCGGATACGGCAGCGGCCTGCCTCCTGGAGGGGAAGGTGGTGATCCTGGTGGACAACTCCCCCTCCGCCATGATCCTGCCCACCTCCATCCTGGATATCATCGAGGAGGCCAACGACTATTATTTTCCCACCCTGACCCAGATTTACCTGAAATTTTCCAGAGGGCTCATCACCTTCCTGACCGTCTTCCTGACGCCGGTCTTTCTTCTCTTCATGCAGAACCTAAACTGGCTGCCGGAGGTTTTCCGCTTTGTGGCCATCCGGGACACGGTAAACATCCCTCTTGTGTTCCAGCTTCTCATGCTGGAGCTGGCCATTGACGGGCTGCGGCTGGCGGCCCTGAACACCCCCAGTATGCTGAGCACCCCCTTGAGCGTCATCGCCGGCATTGTCATGGGCGAATTCTCCGTCCAGTCCGGCTGGTTCAACTCGGAGGTCATGCTGTACATGGCCTTTGTGGCTGTGGCCAACTATACCCAGCCCAATTTTGAGCTGGGCTACGCGCTGAAGTTCATGAGGCTTTTGCTCCTCATCCTGACCGCCCTCTTCAACTGGGTGGGCTTTGCAGCGGGCTGCGTCATTGTCATCTGCAGCATCTGCTTTAACAAGACCCTCTCCGGCCGGAGCTACCTGAACATCAAACTAAACTGACCTGCAAAACCAAACAGGCCCGGGACAGACTGAACTGCCCCGGGCCGCCGGCCTTTAATTGGTACTTCCAAAGCCTCCGTTGCGGATGCCCTCCGCCTCGTCGTCCACTGTGATACCGTACTCCACAAAGATCCCCTGCATAAAACCTGTGCCCGCAGGGATCTCCACTGTCTTCCCCTCGTTGGTGTCGTTGGTGAGCTTGGCAAAAATGTGCCCCTCATTGTCAGAGTAGTAGTAATCGCTGTCAATGATGCCCACCGTATTATTGAGCTGAAGGCGGTACTTGAAGCCAAGCCCGCTCCTGGGATAGCATTTGAGCACCCACTCCTCCTCCATCTTTGCCCGGACGCCGGTGGGGATCTTCACCGTCTCCCCCGGCCCGAGGGTAACGTCCGCGGGGGCGAAGAAATCATAACCGGCAGAGCCCTTTGTGGCCCTTCTCGGCAGACGGATACTCTCGTAGATTTCCCGGAGCTTCTCCTTTGAAGTCTCGCCGAAGGTGTCTGTCCACCCCTCCTCAAACTGTGTAATGCTTACCTTCTCAAATTTCGCAATCCTCTTAGCCATGTAATACAACCTCTCCTGTCTTTAATGTCTTCTGCACATCGATCACCTGCTGGTTGGTGCTTCCCTTCCAGTGCAGCGTGCTGTCCTTCTCATCCTCACGGAAGGGCCCGTCCACCAGCACGTCCACATACCGGATCACCTCCAGATCCCGCACCTCGTCCCAGGTGCTGCCTGTGTAGAGCCAGATGGTCTTGTCCGGGAAATCACTCCTGATCTGTCGGGCCAGCTCCGTCACCCCCTGCATGTTGGCAGGGTGGAGAGGATCGCCGCCGGAGAAGGTGATGCCGCTCACATAGTCCTTCTCAAGCTCCTCATAGATCTCCTGCCGGGCCGCCTCGTCAAAGGGCAGTCCCCCTTCCGGGTCCCAAGTCACCGGGTTGTGGCACCCGGGGCAGGCGTGGGCGCATCCTGCCACCCACAGGACCACCCGCAGGCCGTCTCCGTTGAGCATATCATCCTTTGTTATGTTGTGGTATCTCATGTCTTACATGCTCTTCCTTTCCGCGATCTCCGCCATCTTGGCCTCGTTGAGGCGGGTGTCCCCCTTGACCCTGGAGTAGGACAGATACCCGTTCATGCGGTCAATCTTTGTCAGATTTTTGCTGCCGCACACAGGGCACACATCCATGGACAGCTCCTCGTGTCCGCAGTCATCACAGTAGGCCAGGGACAGGTTGACGCCCTCGTAGTAGCCCTTGGCCATGGCCCGGCGCACCAGGGAACGGATGGCTTCTTTATTGTAGTTGACCGGATATTTGACATACTGGATCTTGCCGCCGTTGCTCAGATCCCAGAAGCGCCCCTCCAGATCCTGCTTCTGTATGGGGGTGATGTCCTCCGTCACATGGCAGTGGAAGCTGTTGCTGACGTACTCCCGGTCTGATACATTCTCTATGATACCATATTTTTTCCGGAACTGCTGCACCTGAACGCCGCATAAATTCTCCGCCGGCGTCCCGTAAATAGCGTAAAGCCGCCCGTCCTCCTTCTTGAACTCGTTCACTCTGTCGTTGATGTACTGGAGGGTCTCCAGGGCGAACTGACCATCCTCCACAAGAGATTTCTTGTTGTGGAGCTGCTGCAGCTCGTTCAGGGCCGTGATGCCAAAGGAGGCAGTAGCGGACTTAAGAAGGGGCTTGATCTTGTCATAAAGTCCCAGATGGCCGCCGTAGAAGCCGCCCTCGCAGTACGCCAGGGGGTTGGTGGAGGCCTTCATCTCTCCCAAGTAGTCGTAGGTGCGCAGGTGGAGCTGACGGATCAGGTTCAGATAGTAGTCCAGCACCTCATGGAAATCTCTGCTCTCCTGCTTTGCCTTCGCGTAGATCATGGGGAGATGGAGGCTGATGGCTCCGATGTTAAATCTTCCCACAAATACCGGCTGGTCGTTTTCATCTGCCGGCTCCATGCCTCCCCGCTCATACCAGGGGGACAGGAAGGCCCGGCAGCCCATGGGGCTTACGACCTTTCCATATTTTTTGTACATGCTGGCCACGTAGCCGTCCCCTGTCAGGCTGAGCCAGTCCGGGTACATGGTCCTGGAGGAGCAGTCGATGCCCGCCTCGAACACGTCCTCCATCACGCCGCCCGGTCCGTGGAGCTTCTCGTCGTAGAGGAAGACGATCTTGGGAAAGAGGACCGGCTTTTTGTGCCCTTCCTTCCCCTGTCCTTTTTTGCGCACCTCCAGCATTTTCATAGTCACAAGCTTGCCGTACCTGCTGGGGACCGTGCCGGCTGTCACCGTGATAAAGGGGTAGTCCCCCCGGCTGGAGGAGACGGAGTTGAACTTGTACTCCCAGCCCTGGAAGCCCTGCTCCATCTCCTTCTCCAGATCCGCCCAGGCCACCTTCTGAACCGTCTCCTCGTCCAGACCTAAATCCCGATACTTCTGGATCAGCCTTTTGTGGGATTTCTCCGCAAAGGGCTCCAGTATGTCGTCCACGCTGGGGACGGTGAAGCCGCCGTACTGCTGGCTGGCCGCGCTAAGGACAATGTCCCCGATGACGTCAAAGGCGGTGTCCAGCGTCTTGGGCTCATTGTACCACAGGTTTCCCATCTCAAAGCCCCCAGTGAGCACAGACTTCACGTCAAAAAGACAGCAGTTCATCGTGTCCCTCCTGGCGGACATGTCGTGGATGTAGATGTAGCCGTCCCGGATGGCCTGGATCTCCTCCACAGTGAGGAAGAACTTCTTGTACAGCTCCTTGTTCAGCTCATTGAAGATGAGGCTCCTCTTGGTAGACACAAGGGCACTGTCCGTGTTGCTGTTCTCCTTGTCCCCGATGTACATGATGGACTGGCTCTTCTTGTAAACGTCATCCAGCATCTGGACAAAATCCTGCTTGTAGTTCCGGTAATCCCGGTAGCTCTTCGCGACCACAGGGTTCACCTTCTCAAGAGCTCCCTCCACCACGTTGTGCATCTGGGCGATGGGAACCTCCGTGATGTCCAGGTCGTCCACCTTCTCCTCCACAAAGCGGCAGATGAACTTCAGCTCCTCGTCTGTAAACCTGATCAGCGCCCGGTACGCGGACTTGTTGACAGCCACAACCACCTTCTGCACATTGAATGTCTCCTTTGTGCCGTCCTTTTTCACTACCTTCACGTTGTCTCTTCTCATAATATGCCTCTCCTCGTATGTCTATATTTAGTGTTTTATTTTTATCTCACTCACTATATCCTGTGAAAAATGCATTATCTATATTACCATCCCCCCTCTACCCGCGTCAATCAGAACCGCCCGAAAATATTTCACAAAAAAAGAGCCCCGCCGGGCTCTTATTTTTGTATACTTATATGAGACTCTTTTTCAGTTTCCACACTCAATACTGATCTCATTGAAGAGCTTCAAAATCTCATCCACGGAGACCTTCTCCTTCTCCTTCTCCTCCCTCTTTTTGTCCAGGACAATCCCTCCCTGGTGCATCATGAGGAGCCGGTCCCCGTACTCTATGGCGTACCGCAGATTGTGGGTGACCATGATGGTAGTCAGCTTTTTCTCCTTCACGATCCTGTCGGTCAGCTCCATGATCAGCTCCGCCGTCTTCGGATCCAGAGCCGCCGTGTGCTCATCCAGGATCAGGAATTCAATGGGCGTCATGGTGGACATGAGAAGAGCCATGGCCTGGCGCTGCCCTCCCGAGAGGGATCCCACCTTGATATCCAGCTTATCCTCAAGACCGAGGCCCAGCTGGGCGAGAAGCTCTCTGTAATAGGAAATCCGCCCCCTGTTGGTCCCCCTTCCGAAGCCGTAGACCTTGCCCTTGTTGTCCGCCAGGGACATATTTTCCAGAATGGTCATGGAGGGACAGGTACCCATGGCCGGGTTCTGGTAGACCCGCCCGATCCGGCGGTTCCGGCGGAATTCCTTCTCCTTCGTGATATCTGTTCCGTTGATGTAGATCCGCCCCGCCTCCACCGGGATGCTGCCGCAGATAATGTTCAGCATGGAGGTCTTCCCGGAGCCGTTGCTGCCCACCACAGAGACGAACTCCCCGTCCTCCACGGTCAGATCAAAATTCTGAAACAGGCACATCTCATTGACAGTGCCGGGGTTATAGTATTTATGAATTCCTTTGAGTTCCAGCATCTGTCTTCACCTTCTTTCTTCTCTCCATGCTGATGATCAAAATGACGAGGAACAGCACCGCCGTGATCAGCTTCATAGCCTGGGGCTGGAAATTGCGGATGGCCACAGCCACACAGGCCTTGTAGATCACGGAGCCGATGAGCACCGTCGTGGTGGCCTGCATGATGGTGATCCTCCTGAAAAGGCTTGTGCCGATGATCACGCTGGCAAGTCCGATGACGATGGCGCCGGTTCCCATGGATATTTCAAACACTCTCTCCTCCTGACAGAACGCGCTGCCCGCCAGGGACACAAGGCCGTTGGCGATGGCCAGGCCCACGATCTTCACATTCCCCTGATCCTTGGCAAGGGAGGTGACCAGCACCGGATTGTCCCCCACTGCCCGCAGAAGGTAGCCGGATTTTGTCTTCAGGTACAGATCCAGCAGCACCTTGGCGATGACTGTCAGAATGAAAATGATAATAAGAGTCGTATAGCTCCTGAGGGCCTCCGGTACGATCCTGTCAAGCCACTCATTTTTAAAGATGCTCTCCTGGGAAAAGAGGGGCACGTTGGCCGTGCCCGCTATATAGAGGTTGATAGTCCACAGGGCAGTCATCATGATGATACCTGACAGCAGGTCTCTCACCTTCCCCTTCACGTGGATCAAGCCCGTGCAGATCCCGGCCAGAGCCCCCGCGGCAAAGGATGCCAGCAGGCTCAGGTAGGGATTGACGCCGTTTGTGATGAGGAGGGCCGTCACCGCCCCACCCAGGGGAAAGCTGCCGTCCACCGTCAGATCCGGGAAATCCAGGATTTTGTATGTGATGTATACGCCCAGGGCCAGGATCCCGTAGATCAGCCCCTGCTCCAGTATTGTTACGATAAAGTCCATGAAAACTGCCTCACCTTCTGATTTACATTTTCTTCAGCTCAAAGCTGCCGGACGGATCACTCGGCAGATGAGTCTGAGATCTCGTCAAAGCTCTCCACCGCGCTCTGCGTCAGCTCATCCGGCACTGTGATGCCGAGATTTTCCGCCACCTTCATGTTTACATAGAAACCGGGCTCTGAGATGGTCTCATAAGGCATCTCGGGGGCCTGCGCCTCTCCCTTGAGGATCTTCGCGGCCATCTCGCCGGTCTGCTCCCCTAACGCCACATAGTCAAGTCCCTCCGCTGCCAGGCATCCGATCCGCACCTGCTCGATCTCGCTTCCGAATACCGGGATGCCCTTCTCATTTGCCTTCTCCAGGATCGTCGGAAGGGAAGCCACCACCGTATTGTCCGTCAGGTTGGTGATACAGTCCACCTTGCTGATCAGATCGTCAGCTGCCAGGGAGATGTCCGCCGTTGTGCTGATGCCGCTCTCCACGATCTCAAAACCGTAGTCGCCCGCCAGCTCTTTGTAGGTCTCAAGGGCAGAGATGGAGTTGGCCTCGCTGGTGGTGTACATGATGCCCACTTTCTCAGCGTCCGGAAGGATCTGGCGGATCATCTCCAGCTGCTCCTTGATGGGAAGCTCGTCAGAGGTCCCGGTCACATTGCCCACCGGATTGCCGTCCTCGTCCGCCAGCTCTGCCGCCACCGGATCGGTCACCGCCGTATAGACCACCGGGATGTCTGTATCCATAGCCGCGTTGTAGGCGCTCTGGGCAGTAGGTGTGGCGATGGCGCAGATCAGATCCACCTTGTCAGACACGAAGGCGTCTGAGATCTGGCTGGCCGTTCCCATGTCGGCCGCCGCGTTCTGGTACTCCACTGTCAGATTTTCTCCCTCGACAATGCCCTCGTTCTCCAATCCCTGGAGGAAGCCCTCCCTGCAGTTGTCCAGGGAGCCGTGCTCCGCGAACTGGGAAATACCGATGGTGTAGCTGTCCTCCCCTGACCCTGAGGAGTCGGAGGAGCCTGAGGAGCCTGAGCACCCTGCTGCCATCGCTGTTGTCATTGCCGCTGTCAATAATACTGCCATCACTTTTCTTTTCATCATTGTTCTGTTCTCCTTTACTCTTGTTCTTTTTTGCTGCTGTACAGGAGAGAAAATCCGTGGAGCGGGTATCCCGCTGTAAAAGTCTTTACTGCGCCGGTCTGTCCGGTGTAATAAAAAACCGTCCCAAACCCAAAGGCTTGAGACGGTAATAAAATCTACTTTATTATCGCGGTACCACTCAAATTGACAAATGTCCACTTTCTCATGTACTAACATACACTCCTGATTGATAACGGGTTCGGTTCCCGACAAGCCATACTCGCCATTTCCGGTTTTCAAGCCGCCCTCGAAAGTCCATTCAACTATCCGCTCCGTATGGCAATTCCACCGCCTGCCACTCTCTTTGACATCGCTGTGATAATCTACTCCTCTTTCTCATCGGTTTATGGATTATTTATTTCATGCTCATTACTTTACTCTGACAAAGCAGATTTGTCAAGAGATTTTTTTAATTTTATGAAAATATGCCGCTGTTCCGCATCAGTCGTCAATAACCGGCACCGGCTCGTCGGACCAGGCGTCCAGATCGTTTATGTACTTCTTCGTCTCCTTTGCGATCACATTGGACAGAAGGAGAACTGCGATCAGGTTGGGCACGGCCATCAGCGCGTTCAGGATGTCGGCAAGAGCCCACACAACGTCCAGAGCCACGATAGGCGCGATGGCTGCCACTACCACGTAGAGAATACGGTAGCCGATCAGCACCTTCCTGCCTGCGAAGTACTCAACCGCGCGCTCACCGTAGTAAGCCCAGCCAAGAACTGTGGAGTAGGCGAAGCAGATGATGCCCAGGGTCAGGATCACAGGTCCCAGGTAGGGGATCTGCTGGAAGGCCAGTGTTGTCAGAACGCCGCCGTCAGAGATCTCATCCGCATTGATGCTTGGGTTTTTCATAACAGTCGTCACGATCACGAGACCGGACATGAGACATACGACAACTGTATCCCAGAATGTACCTGTGGAGGATACAAGCGCCTGGCGCACCGGGTTTCTCGTCTGAGCCGCCGCTGCCGCGATCGGTGCGGAGCCCATACCGGACTCATTGGAGAAAAGACCTCTCGCAATACCAAATCTCATAGCTGCCATGATACCGGTTCCCACAAGTCCGCCTGCCGCCGCGCCGGGTGTGAAGGCCAGGGTGCAGATGGTCTTGATAGCCGGAATGATGAAATCATGGTTGATGCCAAGGATGATGAGACATCCAAGCACATAGAAGATGGCCATGAAGGGCACCAGCTTCTCACACACGTTGGCGATGGACTTGATGCCGCCGAAGATAACGATGGCTGTCAGCACTGCGATCACGATACCCACGATCCAGCCGGGAACTCCCACGTTCTCCTCCACAATGTTGGCAATGGCGTTCACCTGTGTGGCGCAGCCGATACCAAAGGAGGCAAAGCCTGCGAAAACGGCGAATATCATTCCCAGGATCTTGCCCAGGGGCTGCCATTTCAGTCCTCTGGAGAGGGCGTACATGGCGCCGCCCTGCATACGGCCGTCCTTTGTCTTCACGCGGTATTTCACAGCGATCAGTGACTCGGAGTACTTTGTGGCAATTCCGAACACGCCGGAGAGCCAGCACCAGAGCACGGCTCCGGGGCCTCCCAGGGCGATAGCCGTTCCCACACCTACGATATTACCGGTTCCGATAGTCGCCGCCAGGGCGGTGGTCAGAGCGCCAAAGCTGGACACCTCCCCTTCCGCGTCCGGATCCTTGGTGACTGAAAGCTTGATACCCTTGCTGATAGATTTCCACTGGATAAATCCTGTGCGGAATGTGAGGAAAATGTGTGTTCCAAAGAGCAGGATGATCAGCCACCAGCCCCAGATCACGTCGTCGATCGCATAGATTGCATTACTGATTGTTTCTAACATAAAATGCCCCCTTTTCCTTTCTTCTCTGTGATTTTCCTTTAGTAAACAGTAGCATAACAATACACAAAGAACCTTGCTCCTCTTCATGTTCGTTTATAACAGTCTATCAGAATTTTCTGATAATTGCAAGACCTGTTATAAATATAACACATAAATCAAAACACTTATAGGAGTAATATATATTCTTCTGGTCATATACATCCTGTTTAACTAAAAAAGGGCATGGGCAAAGACTTTTTTAGACATCTTTGCCCAAACCCTTTTATGCATGGGTGAATTATACGCCGGAAAGCAGAGCTCTGTCAAGAGACAAGCCCAAACAATTTTCAGACTTTGGTCACATTTCCTACACATTCTCACTCTAAAATGGGGAAGAAAATCGTAATCTAAAGGAGGTATCGCTTTGATCGAAGTCAGAAATCTGGTGAAGTACTACGGCTCGCATATGGCTGTAGACCATCTGAATTTCACCATCCAGAAAGGACAGATCTACGGATTTCTGGGGCCAAACGGCGCCGGAAAATCCACCACTATGAACATTATGACGGGCTATCTGGGGGCCACGGAGGGGCAGGTGCTCATCAACGGACATGATATCCTCACAGAGCCCTACAAGGCAAAGCGGGATATCGGCTATCTGCCGGAGCAGCCGCCTCTCTACGTGGATATGACCGTTCTGGAGTACCTGAAATTTGTAGCTACCCTGAAGCTTATCGACAAAAGCATAAAAAGCGCCCAGCTGGACCAGGTCATCAGTCTGGTCCGCCTTGGTCCTGTCAAAAACAGACTCATCAAAAACCTCTCCAAGGGCTACCGGCAGAGAGTGGGACTGGCAGGCGCTCTCATCGGCTTTCCGGAGATCATCATCCTGGATGAGCCCACCGTTGGCCTGGATCCCCAGCAGATCATCGAGATCCGCCAGCTTATCCGGAATCTGTCCAAGGAGCACACGGTCATCTTGAGCTCCCATATCCTGTCCGAGGTGCGGGAGGTCTGCGACCACATCATGATCATCTACCAGGGAAAGCTGGTGGCCAGCGACACGCCGGAAAATCTGGAGCAGAAGATGCAGGGAAACGAGACCATAGAGCTCCTCGTCAAGGGAAGTCCGGAGGAGACAGAGGCTGTCATCCGCTCTCTTCCCTCCCTCCTCTCCTCAGAGGTGGAACAGTCTGAGGAGGCGGGCTGCACAAAGGCTCTTCTCACAGTGAAGGGCCGCGCCGATATCCGGGAGGATATTTTCTGGGCGTTCAGCCGGAATAAGCTTCCCCTGCTGCGCCTGGCCAACACACGGACCACACTGGAGGACATTTTCCTGGAGCTCACCTCTGAGAGTAAAGAACATATGACAGATGAGGGAAAGGAGGCTCTGAAAGATGAGAGCAATTTATAAAAGAGAGCTGGACTCCTATTTCCACTCTATGATCGGTTACGTGTTTATCGCCTTTTTCCTGGCCTTTACGGGAGTGTATTTTATGGCCTACAACCTGAATTACGGGTATCCCATTTTTTCCTACGTGCTCAGCTCCCTGGTGTTTATCCTGCTGATCGCCATCCCGGTGCTCACCATGAAGAGCTTCTCCGAGGACAGAAAGAGCAGGACCGATCAGCTGCTTCTGACGGCTCCGGTCTCACTGGGACAGATTGTCATGGGAAAATATCTGGCCATGGTGACAGTCTACCTCATCCCGAACCTGGTATTCTGTCTCTATCCCCTTGTGATCAAGCTGCAGGGAAACGCCTATCTGCTGACAGACTACTGCGGCATACTGGTGTTCTTCCTGATGGGGTGCGTCTACATATCCATCGGCATGTTCCTCTCTTCTCTCACTGAGAGCCAGATCATCGCCGCCATCTCATCCTTCGGCGTGCTCCTGATCCTCTACCTGTGGGACGGGATTTTGGGCTTTCTGCCCTCCTCTGCCCTGCTGAACCTTGTTATCCTGCTGGTGCTCCTCACCCTTGTCAGCGTTCTTGTCTGGCATATAACGGGGAACCCTGTCATGGCCGGCATCCTGGAGGTCGTTTTCCTTGCCGCCGGCATCATCGTCTACGCGGTAAATTCCAGCGTGTACGAGAGCCTGCTGTCAGACGTGCTGGGGCGGCTGGACCTGACGGCTCCTCTGACGGACGTGGTGTCCAGCAGCCTGCTGGATACGGGCAGTATCATCTTATACCTTTCTGTCATCGGACTGTTCATCTTCCTGACTATGCAGTCTATACAGAAAAGGCGCTGGAGTTAGGAGGGACATAGGCATGACAGATAAGATCAGAAATTCATTTAAAAGCATCGCATCAAAGCAGGGAAGCTACAGCGTTGGCCTGACAGCCCTTGTCATCGCCATCGTGGTGGTCATCAACCTCATTGTGGGACAGCTTCCCAGCCAGATCCAGCAGATCGACATCAGCACAAACAACATATACGAGATTACAGACACGAGCCGGGAGCTGCTGGACGGCCTGGACAAGGACGTCACCTTTACTGTGCTGGCCGACAAGAGCAGCACAGACGAGCGCATCAGGAATTTTATCGACAGATACAGCGCCCTCTCCAGCCACATCACTGTGGAGTGGATCGATCCGGTGCTGCACCCCGCGGCCCTCTCCACCTATGAGGCGGACTCAGACACCATCGTGGTCTCCTGTGCTGACACAGGCCGCAGCACCACCGTGGCCTTCACCGACATCATCACCTACGATCAGATGTCCTACTACACCACCGGAAGCGCCACAGAGTCGGAGTTTGACGGGGAGGGACAGCTCTCCAGCGCCGTCAACTACGTGACAACAGACGTGACGAAGAAGGTGTACTACACCTCCGGCCACGGGGAGAGCTCCCTGTCCTCCTCCATCACGGACCTGATGAGCAAGTCCTCCCTCACCCTGACCGAGCTGAACCTGATGATGGCCTCCTCCATCCCGGAGGACTGCGACCTTCTCCTCATGGACGCGCCGGTCAATGACCTGTCAGAGGATGAGATCACCATGCTCAGCGACTATATGGAGGGCGGCGGCCATCTCTTTGTCATCCTGGGCAGCGATGTCAGCGAGACGCCCGCCCTGGCCTCCTTCCTGGAGACCTACGGGCTCACCTCAGCCGGCGGCTACATTGCGGACACCCAGAGGAGCTACCAGGGGAACTACTACTACATCTTCCCGGAGCTCTCCGTGTGCGGCGACATGGCAAATGAGCTCCAGTCAAAGATGGTTCTTCTCATCAACGCCAATGGGCTGGTAGAGGGGACTCCGGCGCGGGATACCATCACCCTGACCCCCTTCATGACCACCTCCTCCAGCGGCTACGCGGTGACAGAGGATGGCCAGTCCACCCAGGGAACCTACGTGCTGGGAGCCACAGCCACGGAGAACGACAGCCGGCTCACGGTCATCAGCTCAGAGTCCATGATCGACGAGACCATCACGAGCCAGTTTACGAACATCGAGAACCTGACTCTGTTCATGAACGCGGTGACTGCAAACTTTGACGACATTGAGAACCTGTCCATTGAGCCCAAGAGCCTGCAGATCGAGTACAACACCATGCAGTACACAGGGCTCATCGGCCTGGCGGCCATCATCGGCATCCCCGTCATCTTCCTGCTGTACGGCCTGCGCCAGTGGATGAAACGTCGGAAAGCGTAAGGAGGGATATTGGATATGGATATAAAAAAACACCGCACACTGTTTTTGCTTGGAGGTATTTTCATCGTGCTTGTCCTGATCTACCTGGCTCTCTCCTCCCACCAGCGGGGCGCAGACGAATCGGACGCCGGGGAGGGCTCCCAGATCCAGGTCTGCGACCTGGGGGATCTGTCCTCCTTCCAGTTCACGGACCAGTCCACCGGCACAGGCATGAGCTTTGTGAAGGAGGACGGCACCTGGTACGTGGCTGATGACCGGGATATTCCTCTGGCCCAGACCTACATCGACGCCATGGAAAACACCTACGCGTCTCTGACTGCCACCAGACAGATCGACGACCCGGACTCCCTGTCTGACTACGGCCTTGAGAGCCCGTCCTACACAGTCCAGGCCACAGATACAGAAGGGAACACCACCACCTTTTCCATCGGGGACGCGGCAAAGGAGGACTACTATCTGACTGTGGACGGCGCCCAGTCGCCTGTGTACACAGTCAGCAGCTCGGCTGTATCCGTCCTCCAGTACGACATGGACACTCTGGTGAAAAAGGACACCATGCCCTCCATCGGAAGCGGCAACCTTCTGACAGCGGAGATCACGGAGAACGGGCAGACCACCACCTACTCCTCTGACGACGAGGAGCAGAGCGACACCATCTCCACTATCGCCGGCGGATACGGGGCCATGGCCCTCACCGACCTGGCCAGCTATCACGCCACCGCGGAGGAGCTGACTTCCTTCGGTCTGGACGAGGCGTCCCGGACCACGGTGAAGCTGACCTACCAGGAGTCCTCCGGCAGCTCCGACTCTGACTCTGGCGACGACTCCGGGGACAGCGACAGCCTGACCTACACCCTCTACCTGGGCAGCGACTCGGGAGACGGCACCAGGTACGTGCAGGTACAGGACTCTGACCTGGTGTACCTGGTGAGCAGCGATGTGCTGAACAACCTGCTTGGCACAGGGAACAGCACAGAGGAGTAATTTCTCACCCGCCGCGGGCTGAAGCCACAAATTCCAACATTTTGCATTTGCAAAGAGCGGGCCGTATCCGGGAGCTTTTCCCGGGCGCGGCCCGCTCTTTTTTGCTGTCTTTTGTTCCTGCCTGTTTTCTATTTTTTCAGGATGAGGGCCACAAAGACCAGGTCCTCTGTCCCTGTGTTCTTCACCCCATGGCCGTCCCCGTCCTTGCAGAAGGTCACGTCTCCCGCCTCGATGGGAACCGCCTTGCCGTTGTCATCGTACATGCCGCTGCCGCTGATCACGTAGTAGGTCTCTGTCTCCCCGTGGTGCTCGTGGTGGCCCAGCTCACAGCCCGGCTTTATGGTCACGCGGCTGAACATCTTGCAGTGCTCTCCCAGCTCCTCCCCTGTGATGAGAGCCTCCTTCATGATAAATCCCGCGCCGCCGTTGACGTGCTCTACTTTGACAGTCTCTCTCTCTGATGCTTTTGTCATAGTGACATTCCTCCTTTGATCTGATCTGCCACTATTTTATCACACTGTCTCACTCATTGACAATCTTATAATATTCTCTGGCCGTGACGGCAAAGACAGCCACATAGAAGAGGGCGAACACCAGCACCGTGGCCGCCGTGCAGGCCAGGAACAGGGGCGTGTTGACAAGGCCCAGCATGGCCAACAGCTTGTCGATGACATTGAAGGCCACCGCAATGTGAACCACAGCCATCACAAGGGGCAGGAAGAACACCATCAGCACCTGGCTGCGTATGGAACGCCTGACCTCCCGTTTTCCCATGCCCACCTTCTGCATGATCTGGTACCGCTCCCTGTCGTCGTAGCCCTCGGAAATCTGCTTGTAGTAGATGATGAGCACTGTGGCCACCAGGAACATGATGCCCAGGTAGAGACCGATGAAGAAGAGGCTTCCGTACAGGGCAAAGAAATTTTCCCGGCTCAGCTCCCTGTTCTCGCACACCGCCCCGGGCACCTCCTGTCCGATCCGGTCCGCAATGCTCTGCACCGCCGCCAGGCAGTCATCCTGGCTTCCGCCCATGTCAAAGTAGGTGGAGTACTGGAGAGCGCCGTTCACCACGCCCATGTCCAGTATGGACTGTTCATCCGGCATGATCAGATACCAGCCGGTGACCACCCGGGCCACGCTCTTGTCCTCCAGCCGGAAATCCTTCAGCTCCTTCACCACCTTCAGCTCTTTCCCGTTGACTGTGATGGTGTCCCGGCCGTAGCTGCCCTCGTCGGTGACGAAGAGGATGACCTCGTCCGGGGCGAGCTCCGTGGGGTCTCCCTGGACCTTCTGGTAGTCCTCCAGAGGGATAAAATACATCTCCTGTATATCCTCCACCGTGTAGTCCACAGTCTGGCTGTTGGTAAAGGCTGTGTCGCTCTGCCGGAGCACGGCGGTGGCGCCGTACCTGTAGGACATGCCGTCCTCCTTCTCCACATGGCGGGCAGAGAGCTCCTCCTCCACGATCCGGTCTATGGACGAAATGGTCGCCGGATCGGAGGCGTCCGCCGTGGTGATGCAGTAATCGTAGGGGAACCGCTGGTCCAGTATGTCCTCCATCCCCGCGTAAAGGCTCACCGTGCTGGAGATGAGCACCAGCACGATGGTGCTCAGGATGCAGATATTGGCAAGCCCCGCCGCGTTCTGCTTCATCCGGTAGATCATGCCCGACACCGCTGTGAAATGATTTGCCTTGTAGTAGAAATTTTTCTTTTTCCTGAGCGCCTTCAGGACAGCGATGCTGCCCGCGATGAAGAGACAGTAGGTGCCTATGATAACAAGGACGACTGCCACGATAAAGGTGTCGATGGCGTCAATGGGCCGCTCCGTAGTGATCGCCAGATAGTATCCCACTCCCATTGCCAGCACGCCGACAAGAGCAAGGAGCCACTTGGTCCTGGGCTCCCTCTCCCCCACATTGCCGCCCCGCAGGAGTTCCACCGGATTGGCCAGCTTTACCTGAAAAAGGTTGTAGAGCCATGTCAGGAAAAAGATAAAGGTAAAGAGGACCGCCGTGTAGAGGATGGAGGGCAGGGAGATATGGAAGCGTATGCCCACATCATACTGCAGGATGCGCAGGAGGAGAAGATGCATCAGCTTCCCGAAGACCATGCCTCCCAGTATCCCCAGCACCAGGCTGACAGCCCATATGATCAGCGTCTCTACGGTAAGCATCCTGCCGATGTGTCCCTTCCCCATGCCCAGGATATTGTAGACCGCGATCTCCTTCTTCCTCCTCCTGATGAGAAAGCTGTTTGTGTAGAAGAGGAAAATGAGGGAGAACAGGGCCATCACCGGTATGGTGAGGGTGAGGACCGTCGTCACATTCCTGTTGCCGATGCTGTCGTTCCTGGCCAGAGTATCCATCATGTAGTACATCATGACCGTGAGCACGGCCGTCAGCATGAAGGGAACATAGGTCTTCCCGTTGTTCTTTATATTGGTAACCGCCAGCTTTGCGTAGATCCTGCTGCTCACCTCTTCTCACCTCCCGTAGCCAGAACGGTCAGTGTGTCCGAAATCTTCTGGTAGAGCTGCTCGTTTGTCAGGCTGCCTCTGTAGAGCTGGTGGAACACCTCCCCATCCTTGATGAACAGGACCCGCCCCGCCGTGCTGGCCGCTTTCACACTGTGGGTCACCATGAGGATAGTCTGGCCGTCCCTGTTGATCTGCATGAACATTCCCAGCAGCTCGTCTGCAGACCGGGAATCCAGGGCGCCGGTGGGCTCATCTGCCAGGATAAGCTGGGGCTTTGTGATGAGTGCTCTTGCCACCGCGGCCCTCTGCTTCTGTCCTCCCGACACCTCGTAGGGAAATTTGCCAAGGATTTCCCGGATACCCAGCTTTTGCGCTATGGGCTGGAGGCGGCGGTCCATCTCCTCATACTTCTTTCCCGACAGGACCAGGGGCAGGAAAATGTTGTCCCTCAGGGAAAAGGTATCCAGCAGATTGAAGTCCTGAAAGACAAAACCCAGGTTCTGCCTGCGGAAGGCCGCCATCTCCTTTTCCTTCACCTTTCCGATATCATTTCCCTTCAGATAGACTCTCCCGGCGGTCGGCTGGTCCAGCGCCGCCAGGATGTTGAGGAGGGTGGTCTTGCCTGAGCCGGACTCACCCATGATCGCCACATACTCGCCGGGTTCAACAGAGAAGCTCACATTTCGCAGCGCCTCCACCTGGCTGCCGCCAAACCGGGTCGTATATATTTTCTTTACATTTTTCACTTCCAGTAATGCCATGAAAATAACCTGCCTTTCTCTTCGTATGTTCTGTAGACATTATACCGAAGGAAAGGCAGGCTATCCATTTTTTCATATTACATTTCCGGGTCTGTACCTTACATTTTTGTCACACAGCGGCTGTCTCCCTAAAGCCGGCTCACTCCCTCCAGAGCCACCACTGTCTCCATGATGAGGAAGAGGAGCATCCAGAAAGTGGTGAAAGCCCACAGCCAGTACCTCCTGGGCGGGCGGTTCCGCCGCCACCAGGAGACGATCTTCTCTCTCTCCTTCACAAGGATGACGCAGGCCGCCAGGAAGAAAAATCCCGGCACGCCGTACTCCAGCACCGCCCCGGCCGTCTTCGGGAGAGCCCCCGCCAGCCGCCCCAGGAGGTCGCTGAACACCAGATTGTTGAGAACATGGATCAGGATGGACCACCCTATGGAGTACTCCACCGCCACATATCCGAAGACTAGCCCCGCTCCCACCGCGAAGGTGCCCTGCAGGAAATTCCCGTGCATGGCGCCAAAGAGGACAGCGGACAGGACGATTGCAAACCCTTTGCCCCCTCCCAGCAGCCTTCTCAATACAAATCCCCTGAATACAAGCTCCTCCGCCACAGGCCCTATCAGGGAGGCGTAGAGGAACATGGGCAGGTCGCCGCTCACTGCCGATGCACTCTCAGCCGCGTTCTTAAGAGTCAGTCCAAAGGGATTGAGGACCAGTTCTGCCAGGAGAGCTGCCACAGTAAAGATTGTCTGGCAGGCCATAAAAACGCAAAATATCCGGATAAAATTTCCGGCCTCCATCTTTCGGCTGCTCCGGAATGCCTCCCTCACAAGACCTGTCCTGCGGCTGGCTATGGCCAGGAAGAGAAGTCCTCCGCACACGCCCGCGATGCTCAGTATCCCCAGGAAAGAGCCCATGTTCTGCCCAAAGGCCCCCACCGCCCGGTCTGCCGCCTGCTCTGACCCGGCTCCGGCCATGATGGCGATGGTCCTGATAGCGACAGCTCCGAACATGACGGCTACCATGATCAGATTGTAGAAAAAAATATAGCCCGCTGTGCGGTTTGTCATTTTCCGTACCTGTTTTTTCATCTCTCTTTGTTACCTCCTTGTACCCCTACTATAGCCCCCAGACAAAAAGAGCACACATCCTCTGTTGCGAATGGTGCTCTTTTTGTTGTGAAAGGTGTAAAGGAGCTGCGGGCCCGTCAGTCCCTCTGTCAGTCCTTCTGTCCTTTTATCTTTCTCATATGCTCCTTGATCTGCCTCTCATATCCCATGTCCCCGGGCTCATAGAACCGGGTGCCCTGTATCTCGTCAGGCAGGTACTGCTGCTCCACATAATGGTCCGGGTAATCGTGGGCGTACTTGTAGCCTGTGCCGCGGCCCAGGTCCTTCGCCCCCCTGTAGTGGGCGTCCTGAAGATGCGCAGGCACGGTGGTCTTGCAGCGCCCCACATTCTCCATGGCGGCAAAAATGGCGTTCACCGCCGAGTTGCTCTTGGGGGCCGTGGCCACGTAGAGCGCTGCCTGGGACAGGATGATCTGGGCCTCCGGCATCCCCACCCGCTCCACCGCCTGGGCGGCGGAGACCGCCACGGTGAGAGCCATAGGGTCCGCGTTTCCCACATCCTCCGAAGCGCATATCATGATCCTGCGGGCGATAAACTTGATATCCTCCCCCGCGTAGAGCATTTTGGCCAGATAGTACACGGCCGCATCCGGGTCCGACCCTCTCATGCTCTTGATAAAGGCGGAGATGGTGTCGTAGTGATTGTCCCCGGTCTTGTCGTAGCGGACCACCCGCTTCTGGATGCACTCGGAGGCCACCTCCAGAGTCAGGTGGATCTTTCCGTCAGCGGACCGCTCTGTGGTCAGCACGCCCAGCTCCACCGCGTTCAGGGCGTTCCTTGCGTCCCCGCCCGCCACGTCCGCCAGGAATTCCAGAGCGTCCTCATCGATCACCGCGTCATAGCTGCCCATCCCCTTCTCTTTGTCGTAGACCGCCCGGTTGATGAGGGTCTTCACATCCTCCTTGCTCAGGGGATAGAGTTCAAAGATGCTGGACCTGGAGATGAGAGCCCCGTTTACCTCGAAATAGGGGTTCTCCGTGGTGGCCCCGATGAGGGTGATGGTTCCGTCCTCCACAAAAGGAAGGAGATAGTCCTGCTGCCCCTTGTTGAACCTGTGTATCTCATCCACAAAGAGGATGGTCCGGCGGCCGTACATTCCGCGGCGCTCCTTCGCCTGGCGGACCACCTCCTCCATGTCTTTCTTTCCCGCCACTGTGGCGTTGATCTGGGTGAACTCCGCCTTCGTGGTGTGGGCGATGACCTTGGCAAGGGTAGTCTTCCCGGTTCCCGGCGGGCCGTAGAAAATGAGGGAGCCCAGCTTGTCCGCCTTGATGGCCCGGTAGAGGAGCTTGTCCTTCCCGATGATGTGCTGCTGGCCCACCACCTCCTCCAGCGTCTCCGGCCGCAGCCTGGAGGCCAGGGGAGACTCCCTGTCCATATTCTGTTCTCTTGCGTACTCAAATAGATCCATATCTGTTCTGCCACCTTTCCAGCCTAAAGTCCTGCTATATCCCGCACCACTTCCCCCGCGATGAGAAGGCCTGCCACAGGGGGCGTAAAGGAGATGCTTCCCGGCAGGCTCCTCCTTTGTCCCTTGTCCTCCCCCGTGTCCCGTCCTGATACGTCCACAGGCTTTTCTTTGGAGTAGAGCACCTTCACATGCTCGATCCCCCGCTTTTTCAGCTCTCTTCGCATCACCTTGCAGAGGGGGCACACGGAGGTCCGGCTTATATCTTCAATCTCAAAGAGCTCCGGGTGGAGCTTGTTTCCTGTCCCCATGCAGCTGATGACGGGGATCCGCTCCCTGTCCGCCCTCTCGATCACCGCCAGCTTTGCCGTCACCGTGTCAATGGCGTCCACGATGTAGTCCGGCCTCTCCGCAAAAAGCGGGTCTGTATTGTCCGCCAGGACAAAGGTCTCAAAGGTCTGTACCTCCGTCTCAGGGCAGATATCCTGTATCCGCTCCCGCATCACCTCCGTCTTGTACCGGCCCACCGTGCTGTGGCAGGCGATGGACTGGCGGTTGATGTTGGTCATGGACACCCTGTCATTGTCCACCAGGATGAGGCGCCCCACCCCGGCCCTTGCCAGAGCCTCGATGCAGTGGGAGCCCACGCCTCCCACCCCCAGCACCATGACCGAGGAGCTTCGTATTTTCTGCAGCTTCTCCTCCCCTATGAGGAGCGCTGTCCTTGCAAATTCATCTGCTGTATATTCCTGTTCTCTGAATTCTGTCATCCTCTTTGCCTTTTCTTTCTGCTTTTTTCCCTGCTTTTCAGCGCTGCCTTCACTGAAACGCCGATTTTCATATCGCCGCGCATTCCTGCGGTCCATGCCTCACGCCCTGCAGCGGCGCGCCCCTCAGGGCAGCACCAGCTCATCTGCCGTCACGAACGCAAATCCTTCGTCCCGGAGGATATCCACGATGCGCAGCGCCGCCTCCACGGAAGACTCGTAGCAGTCGTGCAGTAAAATGATATCACCATCCTCCGCCTCCGTCACTACCTTTTCTACGATCTGGTCCGTATTTTCCGTGGTCCAGTCCAGCGGATCCACCGTCCACAGGACCGGCAGTACCTGCAGCTCCTCCTCCAGCCTCTCGTCCCAGACGCCAAAGGGCGGGCGCACATAGTCTGTGTGCTTTCCCGTGATAAGGTAGATGACTTTGTCTGTATCCCCTATTTCCCGGCGCAGATGCTCCTCATCCTCCAGATCCAGCTGGACGTGGTGATAGGTGTGGTTCCCGATGAGATGTCCCTCCCGGTCCATCCGCTCCACGATTTCCGGGTACTGCACCGCGTACATGCCAATAAGGAAAAAGGTGGCCCGCACATTCCGCTCCTTCAGTCCGTCCAGCAGCTTTGGCGTCCAGTCGGGGCTGGGGCCGTCGTCAAAGGTGAGCGCCACCTGCCGGGACTTTTCGTCCTCCTGCGCCTCAGCCTTGCTGCCCGCATCGGTCTCCGCCGTCCTGCCTCCTGCACCGGTCTCCACTGTCCCGCCGCCTGTGCCGGTCTCCCGGACCGGCGCCTCTGTCTTCGCTGTCATTTTGCCGGCCCCGGCCTGCTCTCTGAAGGAGCCGGCCAGGACCGGCAGGAGCAGGGCGCAGGCATACAGAAGGAACACGGCCCTCTTCCCTGGAAGCTTCATCTTTCCTCTCCCCCTGGGGCTTTTCTTCATATATATGAGAGAGGCACCCGGGACATTCGGAGGCAGCAACCTTTTACGCCCTGTTTTCCGCCGGAAGGAAGAGGAGGATTTCCAGGCGGTAGATCCGCTCCCCCTGCCCGCCATCCGGCGGCTCCAGGATTTCCCGCCGGAGAGTGCCCTGGTATTTCCTTGCCGCCCACTCCATATTGAGAAGGCCGAAGCCGTGCTCCTCCCCGTCTTCTTTTTCCGTATGCCCCAGGGGTATGTCCGCCCTGGCATTTCCTGCCGGATTTTCAAACACAAGGCTGAGCATCTGCCCCTGCTGCCGGATGCGGACCCGGACCCACCCGCCGTGAGGCTGGGCCTCCAGGGCATTGTCCAGTGCATTGGCAAAGAGGGCGCAGATGTCCGCGGCGTCTACCGGCAAGGGGGACGGCAGCCGGCCGTCCAGCCGTATCTCTATGCCTCTTTGGACTGCCAGCATATTTTTTTCATTCAGGATGGCATCCCCGATATCGTTTCCGCAGTGGAGGGAGGTGTCCGCCATCTCCAGGCGCCCCTCCAGCTCCCCGATATAGCCGGAGAGACCGCTGTAGTTCCCCCTGTCGGCCAGCTCCCGGATGCACAGCAGGTGATTGCGGATATCGTGGCGGAACATGCGGAGCCTTGTGTCACTCTCCCTGCGCGCCTGGAAATGCTTCAGCTCCGCCCTCAGGTAGGACCGGTTCAGGTCTGCCATGTACTGGTAGTAGGACCGCCTGTTTCCCTGCTGTACGAGTGCGGTCACAGACACCTCCAGGAGCACGGCCGCCACGCTGGCAAGGAGGGTAAAGCCCCTGGCCGCCTCCTCTGAGACTGGCAGCTCCTCTCCCCCCGCGATCATCACTCCAATGGCCAGGAGAAAAAGGCCTGTGCCGTGGAGGAGGTTCCGCTCCCACCTTCCCAGCCTTCTGTGGGCTGCCTCCGCCCGAAAGCGGCGCCGGGCTTCTCTGCTCTTCCAGAGAGCCAGAAGCAGGAGCCCCCAGATGAGAAGATCTAAAAGCAGCTCCGAATTTCCCATATCGCTCACCCTGACCCCGGTCAGCACGTAGGGGATACCGAAGAGGAGGGAAGCCGGCGCGATGAGAAATCCCGTCACCGGGAGAAAGAGGAAAAATCCCCTGAGCCTGTGCCTGTCCCTCACCGCCGATGTGTAGCCCCCGAAGACAGCGAGGGGCCAGAAGACCGCCAGGTCCCCGTCTGTCCCCACTGTCAGGAAGAGCGCTGTCTGGCCGAAAAGGAAAATGCCCCAGAAGAGAGCCCATTTTCTCCTGGTGTTAAAGACCGGCTCCAGATAAATATAGCGGGAAATCAGGATGAGAACTATGAGGATCTCCGCCGCTCCCGCCAGGCTGTATAAGATTTTTCCTGTTTCTGCTGCCATCTTCCTACTCCTTTTCAGATATATACCGGGAGAGAGCCTGGACAAAAGCAGCCCGCTTCCCCCGGCTCACCGGCAGCCGGGTCCCATCTGACAGGGTCACCTCCCGCCCGTCAAAGGCGGACACATGCCGCAGTCCCACCAGGTAGCTCCTGTGGATCTGGAAAAAATCCAGGGGCGGCAGTCCTTCCGCCTGTTCCTTAAGCTTCTTCCGGAGCAGGCAGTGTCTCCCGCCTGTCATGTACAGGGTGAGATACACGTTCTCACTTCGGAAATACAGGATTTCTACAAGAGGGATAAAAAGCTCTCTCCCGTCCGCCTTCACCTGTATCCTCCTGTTCCGCCTTTCCCTCTCCTCCACAGCCCGCAGCGCCCCAAAGAGGGACGATTCCTCCACTGGCTTGGCAAGAAAACGGAAGGCCTCCACCTCGTACCCTTTCATGGCGTACTCTGTGTGGCTGGTGAGGAGGATGACAGGGATGGCGTCATTTACGTCTCTCACCGCCCGGGCCGCCTCCAGCCCGTCCATCCCCGGCATCTCGATATCCAGGAAGACCAGGGACCAGCAGAAGGGCTCTCTCTCCACAGCCCGCACAAGGGCCTCCCCGGAGGAAAAGGCGTCGATCCGCAGGTCCAGGCTGCGGTAGTATCTCTCCAGCTTCTCCCGGAGCATCTCCAGGAAAAGAGGCTCGTCGTCACATACTGATATCCGCATCTTTTTCCTCCTCCATATCCTGAAGCAATTCTCCGGTATCCGGAAGCGCTTTCCCCGTATCCAGGACCACTTCCCCGCTGTGGATGGCCCGCAGCTGCTCCCCCATGATATCCTTCATCACGTCAAAGGCCCTCTGTCCCGTGCAGTGGCCTGTGAAGCAGAGAATACCCGTCTCCTTAAGAAGCCGGGCCGTCTCCCTGATATGTTCCAGATCCGCCTCCTCATACCTGTCCTTCTTCATGTGGAAACCGCTGACCAGCACATCCGGCCACTCTCCAAAAATCTCCCGGTATCTGTCCAGTATGTTCAGCACCCCGCTGTGGGCGCAGCCCGAGAGCAGCACGTGAAAATCTCCCTCACTTACCACAAGGCACTGTTCGTGGCAAAAATCGTCCTGGACATACACCGCCCCGGCCTTCCGCTTCAGCGCCCGGTTGCCCTCCGGCCACATCCTGCGTCCCTCTATGCCGGAAAAGAGGAACAGCTCCCCGTCGATCCGGTGGTCTCCCTGGAGGAACACGCACTGGGGCAGCCCCAGGATGCAGGGCTCCAGCCCGATGTACTTTTCACCCTCCGGCTTCAGGTGGTAAAAGCTCCCTCCCGCGCTTTGCTGCATATAAATCCTTGTCCCCGGATATTTCTTTGCGAAAGCGGGTATCCCGCCGCCGTGGTCATAGTGGCCGTGACTTAAGATCACCGCGTCCACCCCTCCCAGGTCAATTCCCAGAAGGTCGGCATTTGCAAGAAATCCATCACTTGCCCCTGTGTCCATGAGCACCTTATGTCTCTCCGTCTCTATGTAAAAGCTCAGTCCGTGCTCACAGCGGCAGCCGGGCTGGCCTTCTGTGTTCTCTATCAGGTTTACGATCCTCATCTGTCCTCTTCCTTTTATATATCTGTTTTCCTGTCCTTGTCCGGGCTTGACTCAGCGGGGAAGACACAGCCGTATCCCCTTCGCCGCTCCGCCGCGTCCGTTGGATGGAAGGATGATATCCGCCTTCTCCCTCAGCTCCGGCACGGCGTTCCCCATGGCCATCTTAAGGCCTGCCGCCCGGAACATGGGCAGGTCGTTCTCCCCGTCGCCTATGCAGGCCGTCTCTTCTTTCTTTATCCCCAGCCTTTCCGCCAGGGCGGCCAGAGCCATCCCCTTGGACGTCTTCTCGGAGAACACCTCCACGTATATGGACGTGCTGGCCCAGGTCAGACCCCGGGTCCTCTTAAGCAGCTTTTCAAGCCGTTCCCGCACGCCGGGACGCAGAAAATAAAACTGGATCTCCTCCACCCCGTACCTGGATCTTGCAATGGTCCTCTCCAAGCTCTTTACACGGTACACGCCCCTGGCGTCCTTCCCGTATATCAGCCTGCCCAGAAGGACAAGAAGCCGCCCCTGTATCAGGTATTCATGGTGGAGGTGGGCCGTGATGCCGGCTCCTGTCCTCCGGCAGTCCCGGAGAAGTCCCAGGGCCGTCTCCTTTGGGATCATAGACCGGAACAGGTCCTTTCCGGTCCGGCAGTCTGTCACTACGGCCCCGTTGGAGCTGATGACATACCGGTAAATGTCTCTCTCCCCCGCCAGCCGGTGAGGTAGGCAGTGAAGGTTCCTGCCTGTCGTGGGCACCACAGTGATACCCGCCCGGGCCGCTTCCCGCAAGGCTTCCACTGTCTCCCGGGACATGCGGCTCCTTCCATCCAGGCAGGTGCCGTCCATGTCCACAGCCAGGAGTTTGATCCTGTGTCTTTTCTCTTGTGTCTTATCCATCTTATCACTCTCCTTGCCGTATGGATGAAAAAGGCTTTACCTCAGGCTGCTCTTCCCGATGCTCTCCTATATTTTTTGCCATCCACACCATGTGGTACCACCTGTGGAATTTGTAACCGCAGCTCGGGAATCGCCCCACAGTCCGAAATCCCATGCGCTGATGGAACAGGATACTGTCCCCGTTCAGGTACGGGTCTTCCCCCTCCGGGCAGGCGATGCAGGCGTAGAGATCCGTAATGCCCTGCATCCGCAGGATTTCCTCCAGGGCCTCGTACAGCTTCCTCCCAAGCCCCTGTCTCCTTCTGTCCCTCCGCAGATAAATGGACGTCTCCGCCGCCCAGTCGTAGGCCCGCCTCTCGTGAAAGGGAGAGGCGTAGGCATAGCCCAGGATTTCTCCTTCTGACTCTGCAAGCAGGTACGGATACCGCTCCCTTATGCGGCGGATGCGCTCTTCGAACTCCTCCACAGAGGGCACCTCATACTCAAAACTGACAGCTGTGTGCTCCACATAGGGCGCGTAGATATCCAGCAGCGCCTCCGCGTCCTCCTCACAGGCAGTGCGAAGGCGGATAGGTTCCGTGTGTTCTATTGACATGCTCTATTTCCTCCATCTGTAAATAAGCAGGGAAGCAAGGATCAGCACAGCCCCCGCCGCCGAGACAGCAACCGGCAGCATTGGCTCCACCCTCCAGGCCACAAAGACTGCCGGGGGCCCGTCCGCCCCTGCAATGATCTTCAGGGCGCTCTGCTGGGAAGTCCACCAGAGGATACCCCAAATGAGCATGGCAGCGCCGATCAGCATCACGATGGCCAGCAGGATAACGCGCCGGACTGCCTGGCGTCTCTGCACGGCCGCCAGCCTGACTGTCTCCGCCACTGTCTGTTCTGTCTCCTCTCCCGTCATTTTGTCCGGGAAGGTCTTCTCTCCTCTCAGAATGTCCAGGACTGTGACCCCAAGCTGCCCGGCCAGCGGCTCAAGAAGCGTGATGTCCGGGTAGCCCACGCCCCGCTCCCAGCGGCTGACAGCCTTGTCCGTCACCTGGAGCTTTGCTGCCAGCTCCGCCTGGGTCATATTTTTCCCCTTCCGCATTTCCGCGATAAAGCTTCCTGTCCTTTTTACGTCCATTTCATCCCCTCCTTCTAAAGAGAGTATATTCTAAGAGAATGGCTTTGTCAGCCTGTGTATGATCTATTTTCCGGATACACAGCCCGACGGTTCGTTTACCTGCTTTTCCCCGGTCCCTCTCCTCCCTCTCTCTGCGAGGGCAGCATAGATTTCGTCCACATCATAGTCCGGGGCAAACCGGCGGGCTGTCTCGCAGATGAGGCTTACCTTCTCCTCCGGCTCTCCCAGTTCCCCGAAATCTTCTATGATAGCAGAAATGGGCTTATCCTTTTTTAGTTTCGCACAGATCCAGGAGATAAGCTTTGTCTCCTCTCCCTGCTCCTTCGACTCCTGCAGCTCGTCTGCAAACAGCTCTCTCAATGCCTCGCACATTTCCTTCTCCTCCTTCATCCTGTCCCAGTTGGCTCGCACGATCAGATCCATGGCCGCCTGGTACCACTTTGAATGTCTGTGCCGCTCATATCTCTCCATCAGGTCCTGCAGCTCGCGGCCCTCCTTCAGGTTCCCCCTCAGGTGCTGCAGCCAGTAATTGTCTCTCTCCGACAGCTCCCTTGTCACCAGGAGCTGCATCGCAAGGGCGTCTCCCTCAAGATAGTAAATCCCGTCACCCTGCCTGCTGACCTTCATCCCTCTTGCCTTCTTCAGATGCCCCAGCAGCTTCCTGGGGTAGCGCATGCACACGAATGTCAGGGTGATCTCCTCCGGGTCCACCTCCATCACCCGGTCCGTGTCCGACTGATACAGGCAGGCGTAGGCGTACACCTTGTAGAAATCATTGATGCTCAGATAGTCCTCCGGGGATTTGTACTCAATGATATTGTAGCTCTTGAATATCCTTCCGATATTCTTCTCCAGCCGGATGCCAGGACAGTCTTCTCTTCTCCTGCTCCATCCCTCTCCTCCTTGTCAGTATAATACAGTTTCTTCCCCACGCGCAACTTTTACATAAATTTTTCATCATTTCCGGGTGATCCGGCAGATATGCCCGATACGTCAGATATGAATGGGAACCGCTTTTTGAATGATGCGGTTCAAGAAATGTCTTCTCAAAAAAGAAGGTACTCCAAGTTTACATCAGCTTATATCTTCTGTCAACCAGGAGTACCCTTTGATCTATTATTTATTTCCTACACGATAATTCCCACCATGAGGCAGGCGAGCAGCATGTCATCCACAGAGCTCATGTACCTGATCATCCTCCCCATTTCGAGGCTTTGAGGGTCCTTCTTCTGCTCCTTTAATCTGGCTTTCAGGTCCTTTCTCTCGAATTTGGAGAAATACTGGTCCAGGTTCTTCGAGCTCTTCAAGATCCACAGGAGGGCTCCGTCCTCAGGGGACATATCACCGCCGTCCCTGGCCGCCTCCCGCAGCCTCTCTGCCAGCGCGGTCCTGGCGCTCTTCTGCGGGATGTACACCGTCCTATTGCCCAGCATGCCGCCCTTTTCTTCCCTTACGGACTGATCCCCCAAAAGGGACGCCCCTGTGTCTGCTATGAACTGCCCCATCCTGCTGATATCATAGGTAAGAAAATCGCTTATCATTTTCAGAGCAGTGCGGGGCTTCTTCTTCAGATACTCGTACAGGACTGTCAGATGCTCAAGGCTGTCCGGCAGCTCCCGCTCCACCTTGATGGTCTTCCCGTCCATGCTCACCACCTCATTCATGAGGAGGTCCATAAATCCTGCAGCCACAAGAGCGGCGTTGCCCTCCTCCCTGTGCATGGCCGGCATGCAGCCAATGTCTGTCACCGCCAGAATGTAGTACTCCTGTGCAATTCCTCTTCTTTCCATCTCATTTTCCTCCGAAATATTTCTTGCTGACCAATCAATCAAATATATCTTCGGAGTCATACACCCAGGAGCCATATGAAAAACAGGCTGACAGCCAGGGCAAGGACACCTGTCCCAACCGCCAGAAGGATCTTCTGGTAGATACGCTTCCCCTCTTCCTTCGCCTTCTCGATCTCGTCCAGGGTGGTCCCCTCCACAAAAGCTACGATTTCCTTGTAGCTCTGGATATCGTACCGGGCCTTTCTCTTTTCCACCTGGGCCGCCGCATAGATGCCCGCCAGCAGGATGACGATCCATATTCCCATTCCCACATAGGACAGAAAGTGGACAAGAGGAATAGGGGTGACGCCGATGAGAAGGAGGAGGAAACCAAAAATGTTTCCAAGGCGATTAAATTCTTTCCTCTCATCGTCGCTCATGTTCATCCTCTGCTTCATCGTCTCCACGTCTCCTTTGACTAATTGATCCAGAGAGATTTCAAATGTGTCGCAGAGGAGCATCAGACTGTTTATATCCGGATAGCTCTTGTCATTCTCCCAGTTTGAGATGGTCTGCCTCGAGACATAGACCTTCTCCGCCAGGGCATCCTGTGACAGGGACCGTTCCTTCCGGTATTTTTTAATCTGATTTCCAAGCTCCATTTTTTCTCCCTGCGCTTTCACTATAGTCAAAAAGAGAGGATCTGTCTGTCAAAAGTCTTTGACATGCCCTGTTTTACGGGGATTTCCCGCTGTCAAAGCCCTTTTGCGGCCGACAGTTCCTTCATTTGCTCTCCCATTATAGCAAACCTGGTATCCTGTGAAAAGCGATATCTTATCTTTTCTCCCTGACAGCAAAGAACGCGATCAGCAGAAGCACTGCCGCTCCCACTGCCATCCAGAAAAAGGACATGTTCATGCCGTGCATCATGGCGTTGTCCCCGTAGCTTTCCGCTGAGGACGCCGCCACCATGGTCATGATCCCCACAAAGACCGCCGAGCCGATAGAGCCCGCGATGGTCCGAAGGGAGGTGAGAAGGGAGGAGGCGTCCGCCATCTTTGTGGGGTGCACGTTGCTGGTCCCCCAGGTGAGGAGGGGCATCATCAGGCTTCCGATGGAAATGTTGCGGATCACATTCAGCGCTGCAGCGATCCACAGAGGCGTTTCCATAGAAAGGAAAAACATGCCCATGTTGCTGATGACAAGAGCGGCGGCCCCTGCCACAAAAATCTTCTTTATCCCAATCTCATCGTACAGCTTCCCGGCAAAGGGGCTGACAAGGGCCGTGGCCAGGGAGCCGGGAAGGGTCACAAGACCGGACACCACCGCCGAGTAGCCCATGACGCTCTGGACATAGAGGGGCATCATAACGGAGGAGCCCATCATCACAAGGTAGAGGACCATGCTGGAGATGACGCTTACTGCGTAATTCCGGTTGACCAGTATCTTCACATCCAGGAAAGGCTTCTCCAGCCTGCACTGGCGGGTCACAAAGAAGACGCAGACCACGGCTCCGAGAAGAAGCGGAACCCCTACCTCTATGCTGAGAATGCCAAAGGTGCTCAGGTTCCCGATACCCAGGGTCACGCCGCCAAAGGCCACGATGCTCTCCACAAAGGAGACCACGTCAAATTTCTTGTCCTGCAGCTCCAGGACATCCTCAAACACGATACAGGATATGATAAAGGACAGTATCATGATGACCAGCGACACGTAGAAGATGGACTTCCACCCAAAGGCATCGATCATAAGCCCCGCGATGGTGGGCGCCACGACAGGAGCGGCCGTGGTGGCCAGCCCGTATGTCCCCATCATGGTCCCCCGCTTCTTTATGGGATAAATGGTCATGATGACCACCTGGGCGGCTGTCATCAGCACGCCGTTGCCGCAGGCCTGCAGGACACGCCCCACCATCATCAGGGCAAAATCCCCCGCAAATATGCTGACCAGAAGTCCTGCGATAAATGCGCCTATTCCCGTCAGATACAGCCTTTTTGTCGGGAAACGGGTGATGAGGAAGGCAGTCAGGGGCATGATCATACCCATGACCAGGGAGTAGCTGCTGGTGATCCACTGGCCCACCGATGTGCTGATCCCGAAATACTCCACCACGCCCGGCAGAGCGGTTGTCATTGCCGTGGAGAGGACAGAGGAGGAAATGCCTGATACCACCAGGCACAGAAAGATCATTGCCCTCTGTCCATCCTTTATTTCTCGTTTTTTATGTTCATTTTCCATGATGTACCTCCATTCTATGCCATACCTTCTGATTGATGTTGTCGGACATGTGCCGCAGCGCCTGCTCTACAGCCTCCAGCTCCTCCGGGGCCATCCCCTGGCTGACAGTCTCGTAGAAATCCTGATGGATCTGACGGATCCTTCTGGCCGCCGGGACCGCCTTGTCGGTGAGATACAGATGCTTCACCCGGCGGTCCTGCTCATCGCCGCTGACTCTTATATATCCAACCTCCGTCAGCTTCTTGATGATCTTGGTCAGGGTCGCCTTGTCCACCCGGAACCGCTCTGCCATCTCCTGGGACGTGGCCCCGGGATGCTCCCGGAGATATTCCACATAGAACTGCTGGCCCCAGCCTATCTCATACCCGGACAGCCCCCGGTCATAGTACATCTTCATCAGCCTGTCGAAGATGGACACCCAGCGGCCTATTTCCGGGAAATCTCTCTCTTTCATAGGAAAGCCTCCTTGTCTTGCTTGTTCTGCTCCGATGAAGGACTATATCACATTTTAGTAGCGTACGCAACTATTTTTTT
>NZ_JPJE01000017.1 GCF_000765215.1 Eubacterium sp. ER2 | reverse complement strand
TTGATAAAAACCGGAAGGATCATTGAAATGTTGATAACTACAATAGAAAAGCCCCGGGGTAAACCGGGGACTTTGTCTACAGTCTGAAAAGACTGCATTTTCGGATGCAGTCTTTTTTATGATCCATATTTATTTTGTCAGAACCTCCACGCCTGTCTCTGTGACGAGGACCATGTATTCAATCTGAGCGGACAGACCGTCGTCGATGGTGTAGACAGTCCAGCCGTTCTCCTCGTCGATGAAGAAGTCCGGGCTCCCCTCGTTGATCATGGGTTCGATGGTGAACATCATGCCGGGGACAAGGACCATCTCGCTTCCCTTGGGCGTGACATAGCTGACAAAGGGCTCCTCGTGGAATTCCAGGCCGATGCCGTGGCCGCCGATGTCCTCCACCACAGAGTAGCCGTTCTCCCGGGCGTGGCTGTTGATGGCCCAGGCAATGTCGCCCAGATGCCCCCAGGGCTTTGCGGCGGAAAGGCCAAGTTCCACGCACTCCTTTGTGACCCGCACCAGCTTCTCGGCCCGGGGGCTTACCTCCCCGATGGTGAACATGCGGGAGGCGTCGGAGAAATATCCATTTAATATAGTAGAGACATCCACGTTGATGATGTCTCCCTCTCTGAGGATCTCGTTCCCATCCGGTATGCCGTGGCAGATCACATTGTTGATGGAAGTGCACACGCTTTTCGGAAACCCTTCGTAATTGAGAGGGGCGGGGATGCCTCCGTGGGAGACGGTGTAGTCGTACACCAGTCTGTCAATCTCGGCTGTGCTCATGCCTGCCTTTATGTGGGCGGCCACATGATCCAGCACGCCGGTGTTCAGGTCGGCGCTCTTCCTGATCTCCCTGATCTGCGCCGGGGTCTTCAGCAGAGACCTGTCCGGGACGATCTCACCTTTGGCGGCCAGAGACCAGAGCTTGATGTCCAGTTTATCCATATCTTTGTTACCAGCTTTCTGTTAAATTTCCGGAAGCGCAGGGCGCTCCGCTAACAGTATACTCGCTTTTGGAAAGAACGTAAAGGGCGGGAGGTGCGGGGCTGTGGTTTTTCTTGTGCTGTTTTCAAAAATAGGGTATACTGAATTAGAAATATCAAAGAAGGAAAGGAGCGACCGGATTATGTTGCGGATCGGGATGCTTACCAGCGGAGGAGACTGCCAGGCGCTGAACGCCGCCATGCGCGGAGTGGTAAAGGGAGTCTGCTCAAAGAGAGATGACGTGGAGATTTACGGATTTAAGGATGGCTATAAAGGACTGATCTACTCGAATTTTCAGATGCTTACATCCAGAGATTTCTCTGGGATACTGACAAGGGGAGGGACCATCCTGGGAACCTCAAGACAGCCCTTTAAGCTGATGCGGGTGCCGGATGAGAACGGGCTGGACAAGGTGGAGGCCATGAAGCACACCTACCACAAGCTGAACCTGGACTGCCTTGTGATCCTGGGAGGAAACGGGACCCACAAGACAGCCAACCTTTTAAGGGAGGAGGGGCTGAATGTCATCACCCTTCCCAAGACTATCGATAATGACCTCTGGGGAACGGACATGACCTTCGGTTTTCAGAGCGCAGTGGACATTGCCACGGACACCATCGACAGGATCCACACCACAGCTACCTCCCACAGCCGTGTGTTCATCGTGGAAGTCATGGGACACAAGGTGGGCTGGGTGACTCTCCACGCAGGCATCGCCGGCGGAGCGGACATCATCCTTCTCCCGGAGATCCCCTACGACATCAAGGTGGTGGTGGATGCCATTAAAAGGAGAGCGGCCGAGGGCAAACATTTTACCATCATTGCCGTGGCTGAGGGAGCTATTTCCAAGGATGACGCAAAGCTCTCCAAGAAGGAGCTGAAGGCCAAGAAGGCGAAGGCAAACTATCCCTCCGTGGCTTACGAGATTGCGGAGAAGATCCAGAAGAAGATGGACCAGGAGGTCAGGATCACGGTGCCGGGACACACCCAGAGAGGCGGATCTCCCTGTCCTTACGACAGAGTGCTGGCTACAAGGCTGGGGGCCGCGGCCGCGGAGCGCATCCTGGAGGGAGACTTCGGATGCATGATGGCGATCAGGAGCGGCGAGATCACAAAGGTGCCGCTTGCAGAGGTGGCAGGAAAGCTGAAATGCGTGGACCCGGAGGCGGGCATCATCCAGGAGGCCAGGATGACAGGTATCAGCTTTGGAGACAAATGAAGTGAAACTGATGAAAAGGAGTGCGGCAGATGAGCTACACGGCATTATACCGGAAATTCCGCCCCGGTGAGTTTGAGGACGTTAAAGGGCAGGATGCGATCGTAACGACATTAAAAAACCAGATACAGACCGACAGGATCGGACATGCCTATCTCTTTTGCGGGACAAGGGGAACCGGAAAGACCTCTGTGGCGAAGATTTTCGCCAAGGCTGTCAACTGCCAGCACCCGGTGGAGGGAAGCCCCTGCGGCGAGTGCGCCATGTGCCGGTCCATAGCGGCCGGCACTTCTATGAATGTGATTGAGATTGACGCGGCTTCCAACAACGGTGTGGACAACATCCGTGAGATCCGGGAGGAGGTGGCTTACCGCCCCACGGAGGGCCGGTTTAAGGTCTACATCATCGACGAGGTGCATATGCTGTCTATCGGAGCCTTTAACGCGCTTTTGAAGACGCTGGAGGAGCCGCCGGAGTATGTCATCTTTATCCTGGCCACCACAGAGGCCCACAAGATACCGGTGACCATCCTGAGCAGGTGCCAGCGGTATGATTTCAAGAGGATCTCCATAGAGACTATCTCCGACAGGCTGCGGGAGCTCATCGATAAGGAGGGCCTGGATGTGGAGGACAAGGCGGTGCGCTATATCGCCAGAATGGCGGACGGCTCCATGAGGGATGCCCTGAGCCTTCTGGACCAGTGCACGGCCTTTTACATCGGCCGGCGGCTCACCTACGACAATGTGCTGGAGGTCCTGGGGGCGGTGGACGCGGACGTGTTCAGCCGCCTGCTGCGGGAGCTTCTGGAGCGGGATGTGAAAAAGGTCATCGAGACTGTGGACGAGCTGGTGATGCAGGGGCGTGAGCTGTCCCAGATGGCGGCGGATTTCACCTGGTACCTGCGGAACCTTCTCCTTGTGCAGAGCTCCGAGGAGATGGAGGATGTGCTGGATGTGTCCACAGAGAACCTGGCAAGGATCAAGGAGGAATCTCAGATGATCGGGACCGATGAGCTGATCCGGTACATTCGCATTTTCTCAGAGCTGACAGGAAAGCTGAAATACGCGGCCCAGAAGAGAGTGCTCCTGGAGGTGACCTTCATCAAGCTGTGCCGGCCCCAGATGGAGACAAGCCAGGACGCCCTGCTTTCCAGGATACGGGCGCTGGAGGACGAGGTGAAGAAGCTGGAGGAGACAGGAGTAGCCGCCCCGGCCGGCCAGACAGTCCGGGCAGTGCGAGAGGAGGCGGCTGATCCCGCGCCCGCGCCGAAGCTTCCGAAGGCTCTCAGCGAGGATGTGAAGGCGGTGGCGTCGGACTTCCGGGCCATAGCCCAGGAGGCTTCCCCCATGCTGCGTAGCTACCTGAAGAAGGCCCGCTTAAGCGCCGGGGAGAACGACCATCTCCTCATCGTCCTGGAGGACGAGGTGAGCGCCGCCTTTGTGGCCAGGCCGGAGCACAGGGAAGAGATCGAGCGGCTGATCGCGGAGAAGACGGGCAAGCAGATGGAGGTGGATGTCCGCCAGGTTGAGGAGGGCAGACGCTTCGAGGACAGCTTTGTGGATATAGAGAAGCTGATCCACATGGATATCACCATAGAAGATTGATACAGAAGAACAGACATGAAAAAGTAAGATAGAAGAGCAAGGAGGAAAACCATGGCAAGACGTGGAGGATTTCCGGGTGGAATGCCCGGAAACATGGCAAATCTTATGAAGCAGGCGCAGAAGATGCAGCGCCAGATGGAAGAGCAGGCAAAGGAGATGGAGACGAAGGAGTTCTCCGCCACAGCCGGAGGCGGAGCGGTGGAGGTCACTGTGTCCGGAGCCAAGAAGCTGCTGAAGGTGAAGCTGGATGAAGAGGCAGTGGATCCCGATGATGTGGAGATGCTTGAGGATATGATCGTGGCGGCTGTGAACGAGGCCCTTGAGAAGGTGGACCAGGAGTCAGCGGCAGGCATGTCCAAATTTACCGGAGGAATGGGCGGCGGCATGCCGGGCCTGTTCTAGGATAGAAGCGGCGGTGAAAAACGTATGGATTACTACAGCAGTCAGATAAGCCGGCTCATCGAGCAGTTTTCCCGGCTGCCGGGGATCGGACCAAAGTCGGCCCAGAGGCTGGCCTTCCATCTCATCAGCATGCCAAAGGAGCAGGTTCATGAGCTGGCCCAGTCCATTGTGGAGGCCAGGGACAATGTCCGCTACTGTGCTCAGTGCTGCACGCTGACAGACCAGGAGGTTTGCCCCATCTGCGCCAATCCGGACAGGGATCACAGGACCATCATGGTGGTGGAGACGCCCAGGGACCTGGCTGCCTACGAGAAGACAGGAAAGTATAACGGAGTCTATCATGTGCTCCACGGGGCCATCTCCCCTATGCTGGGGATCGGACCCGGAGATATCCGCCTCAAGGAGCTGATGGAGCGCCTGAGGGGAGACGTGGATGAGGTGATCATAGCCACCAACTCCAGCCTGGAGGGGGAGACAACCGCTATGTACATCAGCAAGCTGATCAAGCCCGCGGGGATCAAGGTGAGCCGCATCGCGAGCGGCGTGCCTGTGGGAGGCGACCTGGAATATATCGATGAGGTGACTCTTCTGCGGGCTTTGGAAGGAAGAACGGAGATATAGACGATGGCGGGAAAGAAAAAAGTGACTTCTACAGACATTGCCCGGGCGGCGGGCGTATCCCAGGCGACTGTCTCTATGGTGCTGAACCGGAAATACAATGTGTCCTTTTCCAAGGAGACCGTGAGGAAGGTGGAGGAGGCGGCCAAGGAACTGGGCTATGTCCTGCCAAAGCGAAAGGTGCGCAAAGAGAGCCGCCGGGAGAAACTCCTGGTGGTCTTTTGCTCTAATCTCACAAACCCCTACTATGTCATGCTCCTGCAGGGCATTGAGCTGCGGGCAAAGGAGCAGGGCTACGGACTCTTTGTGTGCAACACCCAGAGGGACCTGCGGATGGAGGAGCGATATCTGAAGATGATGAACGAGCTCCATCCGGTGGGGATCATCTACACCTGCAATCCAAGTCACTGCTTCATGGATACGGTAGAGAAGCTGGCGGAGGAGATTCCGGTGGTCATTGTCAACAACCAGAACGAGCACCTGAACGTGGACGCGGTAGAGCTGGACAATTCCAAGCTGGGCAGGATCATGGCCCGGCATCTGCTGGAGCTGGGACACAGAAAAGTTGCCTATATAGCTCCTCCGTTGACCGTGCGGCAGAAGCAGAGGTCCAAGCGGGTGGAGGGATTCCTGAAGGAGTTCGAGAAGGCCGGGCTCAGGGATCAGGTCATCATCAAGGCGGCGGACGAGGAGATCGATCTGGACATCGCCCACATCGACTCGGAGTACAAGATTGGCTACGACCTGACAAAGGAGCTCCTGGCGGAGCAGCAGGATGTGACAGCCATTGTGGGACTCAATGATATGATCGCCTTCGGCATCCTGGATGCTCTCCAGGAGGCGAAGCTGAAGGTGCCCGGGGACGTGTCCGTCATGGGCTGTGACAACACTCTGTTTGCCAGTATGCACAAAATGTCCCTCACCACCATTGAACACTTCGTGATCTTCAAAGGCCGTGACGCCTGCGATATTATCATGAAGAAGATCGACTCCAGGAGGGAAAAATATACCGATGTGGAGCCTATCAGCACCTACCATGTGGAGTATGAGCCCAGGCTGATCGTCCGGGGCACCACATCCTATCCGAAGAGCGGGACAAAGAGCAGAAAAAAGAAAAATTAATGCATTTGAGAAAATTATTAATAATAAAATGATTTCTCGCCCTTTTAGCTGCGGAGAAAAAACTGAAAAAAGGCTGTTTCTGTTCATGTTAACAGGGATTTAACATGAAATATAGAAAAACGGAATTAATAATTAGATATTATTAATTAGATGAATTATTAATAAGGCGGAACTACTATTGACCATCCCCTTTTAAATGAGATATAATTTAGACAAATAGGCTTAGGCCAGACGTTCAACATATCAAGGAGGAAGAAAAATGAAGTTTTTTATCGACACAGCCAAGGTGGAAGACATTAAGAAGGCAAACGACATGGGCGTTATCTGCGGAGTTACGACAAACCCCTCACTGATCGCGAAAGAGGGTCGTGTGTTTGAGGAAGTAATCGCGGAGATCGCGTCTATCGTGGACGGGCCTATCAGCGGCGAGGTGAAGGCTACGACCACAGATGCTGAGGGTATGATCAAAGAGGGGCGCGAGATCGCCAAGATCCATCCCAACATGGTTGTCAAGATCCCCATGACTGTAGAGGGACTCAAGGCCTGCAAGCAGCTCACATCCGAGGGCATCAAGACAAATGTGACACTGATCTTCACAGCCAACCAGGCGCTTCTGGCAGCCAGAGCCGGCGCTACATATGTATCTCCGTTCCTGGGCCGTCTCGATGACATCTCTGTGAGAGGCGTGGACCTGATCCGTGAGATCGCTGAAATCTTTGCGGTTGCCGGCGACATCGACACACAGATCATCGCGGCCAGCATCCGTCATCCGATGCATGTGACAGACTGCGCTCTGGCAGGAGCAGACATTGCCACAGTTCCCTACGCAGTAATCGAGAAGATGACAAAGCATCCTCTGACAGACGCCGGCATCATCAAATTCCAGGAAGATTACAAGGCAGTTTTCGGAGAGTAGGCATCGGAGAGCAAACAACAGAAGCGTAAGGAAAAACGAAAAAAACCATAAACACCAGGAGGCAATTTTCATGAACAAATTAGAACTTATGAAGACTGCAAATGAGGTCCGCAAGGGTGTCATCACAGCCACCCACAGCGCAAAGTCCGGTCATCCGGGCGGATCTCTGTCAGCAGCAGACATTTTTACCTATCTTTACTTTGAGGAGCTGAACATCGATCCAAAGGATCCCAAAAAAGCCGACAGAGACCGGTTCGTCCTCTCCAAGGGACACACGGCTCCCGGATACTATTCAGCTCTCGCTCTCAGAGGATTTTTCCCTGTGGAGGATTTAAAGACGCTGCGCCACACAGGCTCCTACCTGCAGGGGCATCCGGATATGAAGCACATCCCGGGCGTGGATATGTCCTCCGGCTCACTCGGACAGGGCATCTCCGCGGCAGTCGGAATGGCCATCTCCGCAAAGCTGTCCGGAGATGACTACCGGGTGTACACACTGCTGGGCGACGGCGAGATCCAGGAGGGCCAGGTGTGGGAGGCCTCTATGCTGGCCGCTCACAGAAAGCTGGACAACCTTGTGGTGATCGTGGACAATAACAATCTCCAGATCGACGGGGCTATCACGGATGTGAACTCACCCTACCCGATCGACAAGAAGTTTGAGGCGTTCAACTTCCATGTGATCAACATAGACGGACATGACTTCGACGCCATCGACGCTGCCTTCAAGGAGGCCAGGACGGTGAAGGGACAGCCCACAGCCATCATTGCAAAGACTGTCAAGGGCAAAGGCGTATCCTTCATGGAGAACCAGGCGTCCTGGCACGGAACCGCTCCCAACGACGAGCAGTACAAGACAGCTATGGAAGAATTAGAAAAGGCAGGTGAAGCATTATGTCAGATGTAAAGAAGATCGCAACAAGAGAAAGCTACGGTAATGCTTTGGTAGAATTAGGAAAGAAACACGAGGATGTAGTCGTTCTGGACGCTGACCTTGCAAACGCCACAAAGACTGGCATCTTCAAGAAGGCCTTCCCGGAGCGCCACATCGACTGCGGTATCGCCGAGTCCAACATGATGGGCGTGGCGGCAGGCATCGCCACCACAGGCAAGGTTCCCTTTGCCAGCTCCTTTGCCATGTTCGCCGCAGGACGCGCCTTTGAGCAGGTCCGCAACTCCATCGGCTACCCGAAGCTGAACGTGAAGATCGGCGCTACCCATGCGGGTATCTCCGTAGGTGAGGACGGCGCGACTCATCAGTGCAACGAGGACATCGCTCTCATGAGAACGATCCCGGGTATGGTTGTCATCAACCCCTCCGATGATGTGGAGGCAAGGGCCGCAGTGGAGGCTGCCTACGAGCATCAGGGACCTGTATACCTGCGCTTTGGCAGACTGGCTGTTCCGGTGATCAACGACAATCCGGATTATAAATTCGAGCTTGGAAAAGCAGTGACACTGCGGGAGGGAACAGATGTGACCATTATCGCTACAGGACTTCCTGTGTCCGAGTCCCTGGCAGCGGCCAAGAAGCTGGCGGCAGACGGCATCAGCGCAGAGGTCATTAACATCCACACGATCAAGCCTCTGGACGAGGAGGCTGTCATCAAGGCGGCTGCCAAGACAGGAAAGATCGTGACAGTGGAGGAGCACTCCATCATCGGCGGCCTTGGAAGCGCTGTCTGCGATGTGGTTGCCGAGAAGGCACCGGCAAAGGTAATGAAGATCGGCATTAACGACACCTTCGGCGAGTCCGGCCCGGCTGTGGAGCTCATCAAGAAATACGGCCTGGACAGCGACAGCATTTACGCCAAGGTAAAAGAATTCCTGAAATAGAAAACAAATATACACCGGAGAAGAGCTGGCAGAGACGCCGGCTCTTTTTCTATATATAGACACAGTGCTGCCGCGGGTGAAAAGAGAAACGGTCTGAAAGCGTCGAGGACGGGAGAAAAATAACGTAAATTTCCACAGACAAGCCCCACCGATTGCTAAAATGCGCAAAAACCCTGTGCTATGATAAGCAAAAATATCCAGTGAGGTGAGAGTATATGGAAAGAAAATTTCCCAAAAATGTAAGGCAGGTAGGAAATGTCTCGGATACTCCCAAGATCTATGTGGAGGACTATGTGGACACCTACCTGGATCAGCTCAGGGCTCAGGCAAAGGAGGAGCCCACGGGCGCGCTGCTGCTTGGGGAGAACGCAGTAGTGGAAGGACAGGAGTGTGTATATATAACCGGAGCCGTCCGCATCGAAGAGGTGTCGGAGGAAAACGGAGAGATCTGCATCAGCGATACGGCCAGAGAGGAAGCGCTGCGAGATTGCGGCGAGTATTTCCCTGGCCGGGACGTGGTGGGCTGGGCCCTGGCAGCACCCGGCAGGCCCCTTGTGCTCAGCGGCAGCATGGTTCAGATCCACGAAAAGCTGGGACTGAAGAAAAACAGCATTTTTATCATGAAGCATCCCGAGGAGGATGAGGAGATCTATTTTGCATATAAATACCATGATCTTATGCAGATGGGCGGATATTACATATTTTATGAAAAAAATCCGGATATGCAGAATTATATGATCAATACGCGCAAACAGATCGGCGTTTCTCCCAGTGAAGTGGTTGAGGATCGAGCTGCAAAGAATTTTCGTTCTGCAGTAAAGGAAAAGCTGGAGGCGCAGGAGCAGAGGAGCAATTCTCATCTCGTGTACCTCACAAGCGTTCTGCTGGTAGTTGTCGTACTGGCCATCGGTATCTCAGCCATGAATAACTATGACAAAATGAATTCTGTACAGTCCTCCATAGAGACCCTGTCCAAATCTGTGCAGGGCGGAGGCGGCGGTGAGCCGGCCGAGGGAGACGTCTCGGTAGATCCACAGGCGGATCAGCAGTCAGCCTCCGGAACCTCTGGCACCGCCTCCGACGCCGCAGGCGCATCTGACGTCTCCGGCTCCGGCGGGACTGCCTCCGGCGACGACGCTGCAGCCGGCGGCTCCGGCGATGAGGACAGCACACCGGTTATCGAGGAGGGGGAGAGCGGAGAAGAGTACTATACGGTGCAGAGGGGAGACACTCTGGACAAGATCAGCCTGAAGCTCTACGGAACCACAGATGAGGCGGAGGCCATCTGCAAGATGAACGGGCTGACAGACGGCAACCTGATCTTCATCGGACAGAAGCTGCTGCTCCCCTGACCTGCGGGCGCGGGACGTTTTGCGGGATTGCCACTTGAGAACTGGCGCATCCATGGTATAATAGGAGCACATGGACAGCAAACCATAGAAGAAAACGAGGTTGATGTATGAGGCAAAAGATAAGAGAAAGATTTCACATTGTGCGGGAGGGAAAAGGGCAGCCCGGGCAGCAGCCGGGAGAGCCGGTTCCGGATCCCACCATGCAGGAGCTGGATGCACAGGTGAGGGACTACAGGAGGAGGACCCGCCGCAGGATGATTATTACGGCCGCGGCTGTGATCCTTGTTCTGGTGGGTGTGTTTTTGTTCATAAATCTCCAGACATACACCTCCGTGCGTACGATTGATATATATGGGGCAGAAGACGCGGGAAACAGCAGCTACCGGCAGTTCGGCAGCGGGGTGCTCAAGTACAGCCGGGACGGCATTGTCCTGCTGGACCGGAAGGGTGAGGAGGTGTGGAACCAGTCCTATCAGATGCAGACGCCTACTGTCTATGAATTCGGCGACTCGGCGGTAGTGGCAGATAAAGGCGGAAACGACATGATCGTGGTGGATGAGGAGGGACTGAAAGGAGAGATAGAGACCACGCTTCCGATAGAGAAAGCGGTCGTGTCCTCCCAGGGAATTGTGGCTGCCATATTAAACGGGGACAGCGAGCCGCGGATTGTCTGCTACGACGCGGCGGGGAATATACTGGCTGAGCTGGACTCTGCGATGACCGGGAACGGCTATCCCCTGGATATCGGTCTCTCCGAGAACGGAGAGCTTCTGATGGTGTCCTACATGACCGTGCGTGGCGGCAGGACCGTCTCCAATATCTACTATTACAATTTTGGAGAGGCGGGAGCTCAGGCGGAAAATTACGAGGTGGTGACAGACACCTATGAGGACATGATAGCGCCCACAGTCTTTTTTATGGATGAAAATACTTCCGTGGCCGTGGGGAATGACAGAGTGCTGATCTACCGGGGACAGGATACACCCGCCCTGCAGCAGACCATCGAGCTGGACAAGGAGGTCAAAAGCGTCTGCCACAGCTCTTCCTACATCGGTCTGGTGTTGAAAAACGAGGGGGAGGCAGGTTATGAGCTGCGCCTTTACAACAAGAGCGGCAGTATGGTCATGTCGGAGAAATTTACCGGGGACTACTCCAATATCAAAATATGCGGTATGCAGGTGATCATGTACGGTGGGACGCAGTGCAGCGTGTTTACCAGAGCGGGCGTTCATAAGTTTGAGGGAGAGATGGATGAGACGATCCTGGAAATGTTCCCTGCCTTTGGAGTCAATAAATACATAGTGATGAATACAAACGGGATGGAGGTTGTCCGGTTTGTCAAGTAAGGAGAAAATATGAATTGGATAATCATAGCTACAGGAGTAATCTTCCTTATATGCATAGTTGTCGGTCTGTACAGGGGAGCGGTCAAGATCGCGGTCTCGCTGGCGGCCACTATTGTGACATTTATTCTTGTGTTTTTCCTGACCCCTTACGTGAGTCAGGGGATCATGGCGGCGACGCCTCTGGATGAAATGATCGAAAGTCAGGCGGAGCAGTCTATCATGGGAATGGCGTCCTCTGTCCTTCAGGGAGACACAGAGGAGGGAGGGACAGGCCTTACCGTGGAAAATGTGAGGCGGG
>NZ_JPJE01000016.1 GCF_000765215.1 Eubacterium sp. ER2 | reverse complement strand
TACCGGCACATCCAGGGACACCATTATGTCCCCGTCTTCCAGAATCACTGAATATTTCTCATACTCCTCTTTACACTTTATCTGTAGCATGTCTTCCTCTCTTTCCCTTACTTGTCATGGGGCTGGTAAATAAAATATTCATATTCCGCACTTTTCTGACGGCTCTGGAGATCTTGACAACACAGGACAATGAATGTACCCGTAAAACGTAGACCATGCAGGTCTTCCTCATAAAAATCATCTGAAAGTTGCGTTGCATCCATAGTCTTTCCAAGTTTCTCAAAATTTCCCCCGTCTACGGACCAGAAGAATTCTGCACGATCTTCTATTACCCGCATTTTCAGCACGACCGGCTTGTTTTCAGGAAGATGTTCCATTTTCCCAACAATACGGTTGTCTCCATGTCGGCATTCTAAGAGAAAAATGCACTTTTCTGCAGTCTCGTCACGCGATATGCAAGCATAGAAGTAGTTTGTCGTATCATAGTACAAAGCCATCCCAGCCATCTGTTGAAAAGTATCCGGCTCAAAACACAATTTTGTCTCCGCTGTAAACGAGAAGTGTTCTCTCCTTCTTCCGACCAGGCTTTGCTTGTGGAGCGATTCCATGGATTCTTTCCCATATAAAATCAGAGTTTCTTTTTCTTTGTTGAACTGCATACTATCTTCCAACAACGGAATCCTCAATGTCTGGAATTCTTCTGGAAGTTTTCCAGGAAAAGTTCTTTTTATCGGAATATCTGCCACCCGGAATTCCGGCAGGTCTGGTGCCTTCACCTGATCCATTGGCAGCCCGGTCCCGTCCTCTGTCAGGAACCACCCGTCCTCTGTTATCTTCACTTTCTGTATCGCAGTCTCTCTCCCAAGCATACATCTCCGTTTCTTTCTCTCTGGTCTGCCACACAAATGTGCCATATACCATTCCCCATCCTGCGTCTCTACAAGACACCCATGCCCGCTTTTCTGCAGCCTCAGTTCCGGATGCCCTTTAGATGTGAGCAACGGATTGTAAGGAGACACCTGGTACGGACCTGTGACCACTTTAGCTCTTGCCACCGTAACAGCATGTTCATAGAACGTACCGCCTTCTGCGCAGAAGAGATAGTACCATTTTCCGATCTTATAGAGATGTGGTCCTTCTGTAGTGCCCAAACTACTCCCTTTGAATATGTTGATCGGCTTTCCCTTCAGACATTTTTTATCTGTATCATACTCTTGCAGATAGATACCGTAAAAGGCATTCTTTTTATCTCTCTGATCCCATATCTGGTTCACAACATATTTTTTCCCGTCCTCATCATGGAACAGAGAAGGGTCAAATCCACTGCTGTTCAGGTATACAGGATCCGTCCAGGGGCCCTGTATACTTGGTGCTGTAGTAAGAAAATTATCTACATCTTTATTAAAATTCCTGTAGGTATAAACATTAGAATATACCAGATAAAAGGTTCCCCCATCATAAGTCAGACAGGGTGCCCACACTCCACCAGAGTCAGGTACACCGGTCATATCAACCAGACGCTGTTCATTCAAAGGCCTTCCCACAAATTCCCAATGCGCCAGATCTTTGCTGTGATAGATCTCTACTCCTGGAAACCATTGGAATGTGGAAGTTGCGAGATAATAATCATCTTCCACTCTGCATATTGTGGGATCCGGATGAAACCCTGTCAAAACCGGATTTGTAATCCATTTGTCCATATTATGCCTCCCTATGATCCGATTTTCTGAAAGATTACATCAAAATCAAGTGTTCCATACCTCTTAGCTAGTGAATCAAGATTCAACAGTGCCTGCCCGTTCACTAGTCCATTGCATGTATCATTGTCATCCCCTTTATTCTTGGCGGCTGCACCAGAAAATCTACTGTACTGTGTATCGGCCAGCCACAAGGAGCTCATATATCCCTCGCACTGCACACCTTCCAGCGCATACCCATACATATGGCCCGGCATGGAAAGGCCATGCTGCATCCCGCGTGTCACGATCCTCGCCAGGGTCGCCAGCTCCTTGTCATGGCAGTACTCCGCCACCTTAAGAAGATCAGGGACGAACTCTGGGAACTCACAATCCACATAACTTCCAGCAGGGATCACATCACAGATCGTCCAGCCTGTTGTACCAAATCCATATTTTCCTAGCAGTGTCTCCTTGTCAAACGGGATATCCCACAGATACGTCCAGCTTCCCAGTATCCGCG
>NZ_JPJE01000075.1 GCF_000765215.1 Eubacterium sp. ER2 | reverse complement strand
GAAAAATAAGACTAACTATTAAAGAAAGTCAAGTAAAAAAGTGGCAACGACTTTTCGTTGCAATCAGTACCTTGAAAACTGTATGACAATAAGAGCATCTTTGTAGGTGCTCTAAAAAAGAAGTGGTTTATAAAAAGAGTTAAACGGATGCTTTATATGGTTGCCCAGACCTTTCCAGTGCAAAGATAGTCCTGACAAGTTTTTTTGCAGCATGAGATAAAGCTACATTGTAATGTTTTCCTTCAGAACACTTTTTCTCAAGATATGCACCGAAAGTTTTGTCCCAATGGCAGACATATTTTGTTGCATTGTATAAGGCATAACGAAGATATCTGGAGCCACGGTTCTCCATATGGGAATGACAGTTATCCAGTTGACCAGATTGATATGTAGAGGGAGACATCCCAGCATAGGCCAGGATCTTATCGGCTGAATCAAAACGATTGAAATCGCCGATCTCGGCAATGATCATTGCTCCCATCCGGTAACTAATGCCGGGAATGGTGAGAATAGGGGATTGGATTTCTTCATCCATGATCTGCTTGATAGCTGTCTCGATTTCATCAATTTCAGAAGTTAGTTCTTGAATGAGTTTAATCGTGTGTTTCAATTCCAGAGATTTTGCAGGCATAACAGAGCCTATAGAACTTCTGGCAGTTTCCCGGAAAAGAACAGCAGTATCTTTTCCGTAATGGCCCTTGGAGGCTTTAGAAAGCAGATTTGTCAGCTTTGTAAGATGAGCGGATGCAACATAAGAAGCACCTGGAAACTCAGACAGCAAAGTATAGACGGATGCCATATGGAGAGTAGGAACAAGTTCTTCAAGTTCAGGAAAAAGGATACAGACAAGCCGGGATATAGATACCTTAAGAGCAGAGCGTTCCTTTACTTTATCAAAACGATATCGAGTCAGTGACTTTAATTCTTCGTTGTGGTAAGATGTGTCTGAGTAGGACTTTAAGTTCACATCAGACATCAGCATAGAAGCAATTGTGCGGGCATCGACTTTATCCGTTTTGGTCTGTCTAAGGCTTAGACTTTTTCTGTACAGATTCGTATGTAATGGATTGATAGTGTAGGTCGGGAAACCTTTATCTAAGAGATATCCGAGAAGATTGTAACTATAGTGTCCAGTGGCTTCAAGTCCTACTTTTACTTTGTCAACATCGTTCATAACGGATAGAATATTTTGATAGAGTTCAGTAAAACCAGATAGGTTATTGGTGATGGAGAAGGAATGAAAAAGAACTTCGCCATCTGAGTTTGTGATAAAGCAGTCGTGCTTATCTTTAGCAACGTCAATTCCTACAAAAATCATATAGGACCTCCTAAAAATGAATTGATACTGTATTAAGATCCACAGGGCTCTTTGAAATTGTAACCTACTTCTTGATCAACCGTCATGCGGTAACTAACTGATTAACAACCGGACAAAGAGAATGTGGTTGGAGCCTTATTTAAACCATCAAGTGGTAGGAGAAAGAAACCAATCCACAGTATCTTAAAATAGCATAGTCTAACCTGTAGAAAAGGTAAAGAATGACTATGACAATACTAATAGTAGGAGAAA
>NZ_JPJE01000015.1 GCF_000765215.1 Eubacterium sp. ER2 | reverse complement strand
TCTTGATAAAAACCGGAAGGATCATTGAAATGTTGATAACTACAATAGAAAAGCCCCGGGGTAAACCGGGGACTTTGTCTACAGTCTGAAACCTCCGACGAATTTCGTCGGAGGTTTTATGGTTCTAGGTTATCTTCTTGAAAAAGCGGCGATGCAAAAAAGGTATCTATCCCAATCCCCATTCCTTGGCACATCTCATGAATGATCCGTAGCTTAACCGAATCATACGAGCAGTTGATGACATTTCCAATCGTAGACTTGGGAACACCGCTTTTCATATACAGTTGATATTGTGTCATTTTTCTTTCATCTAGTAATTCTAACAGACGTTTGCTTACCGCCTCGTTTAGCTTCATTCTATACACCGCCCCTGTGACTGTACTATATTTAGTATATGGGCAGTTTTGCTAAAATTGGTCCCTGTACCTGTACTAATAGAGCTATTTGCAGTATGATGGTAATAGGGGTGCCATCGTATGAACGTAACTTTTTGTGGCCATTCGCAAATCACAAAGGCAGACAATATTGCGAATTGGCTTCGCAATGTAACACAAGACCTAATTGAGCAAGGAGCAACAACTTTTTATCTTGGAGGATATGGAGAGTTCGACAGTTTAGCAGCGTCTATTTTACGGGAACAAAAGAAAAAGTATCCGCAAATCGAGCTGGTTCTTGTATTGGCATATTTGAACACTGGCCGGGATGTTTCTGGCTATGACAGTACCGTGTATCCACCGCTGGAAAACGTACCGCGCCGTTTTTCGATTTCTCATAGAAATCGCTGGATGGTAGAGTCCGCCGATGTAGTGGTGGCCTATGTTCTCCATGATTGGGGCGGAGCAGCCACAACGTTACGGTGTGCCAAACAGAAAAAGAAGCAGATTATTTCATATCGTGATGAAATGGGCAGCTGAGGTTGTCTATTTTGCTGCCACTTCATATTTCCAAAACTGTTGAACGTTAAGCTGTCGGTAAAATTATGCCGAATTTTCATCACTTTACTTTTGAACTAATATTGCTTATAATATTAGTGTGAAAGGAAGTGGTACGGTGGGACAATTTGAACAGCTGGATCAGCTGCTGGAAACACAGGATGGGATGCTGCGAACAGCTCAAGTAGTATCTGCTGGTATTTCTAAGCCTGTTTTTTATGATTATGTGCACTCACGGGAATTGGAGCGGGTCGCGCATGGAATTTATCTTTCCAAGGATGCCTGGGTCGATGCCATGTACTTACTTCATCTGCGGGTCGAACAGGCAGTGTTTTCCCATGAGACAGCTTTATTTTTTCACGATCTGACAGACCGCGAGCCGCTGGAATATACGGTCACAGTCAAGACCGGATATAATCCCTCCAAGCTGAAAGCAGAGGGCGTACAGGTATTCACCATTAAGGCGGAACTGCATGGGGTGGGCCTGACAACGGCTCAGACACCATTTGGGCATACAGTTCCTGTCTATGACCTGGAGCGCACCATCTGCGACCTGCTCCGCAGCAGGAACAACATGGAGATGCAGACTTTTCAAGGGGCATTAAAGATGTATGCCAGAAGAAAAGACAAAGACCTGCGGACATTGATGCGGTATGCCGGTATGTTCCGGGTAGAAAAAATTCTGCGGCAGTATTTGGAGGTGCTTTTATGATAAAAACAGCAAGGCAGTTGAAGGATCTGATCCGCAATCTTTCCAGAAAAAAATCTGCGGACGCCCAGCTCTTGATGCGGAACTACATGATGGAGCGTTTTCTGGAGCGTATCTCCCTTTCTGAATATCGTGACAAATTTATTCTGAAAGGCGGTATGCTGGTAGCGGCTATGGTTGGTCTGGATGCCCGTTCCACGATGGATTTGGACGCTACTGTAAAAGGAGCCAATGTCAATGTGGAGGACATAGAGAATTTGATTTCCGCTATTGTGAGTGTCCCGCTTGATGATGGCGTCAAATTCCAGCTGAAAAGTATTTCGGAGATTATGGATGAGGCGGAATATCCGGGGATTCGCGTAAATATGACTACAACCTTTGACGGTGTGGTGACGCCTTTGAAGATTGACATTTCCACAGGGGATGCCATTACCCCCAGGGAGATCCGCTACTCTTTCAAGCTGATGCTGGAAGATCGCTCCATTGATATTTGGGCGTACAATCTGGAAACGGTTCTGGCCGAAAAGCTGGAAACGATCATTACCAGAACTACCACCAACACCCGCATGAGAGATTTCTATGACATTTATATTCTGGAACAGCTGCATGGGAATACATTGGACCCTCAGATTCTCCATGATGCGCTGCGGGCCACTGCTCACAAACGCGGGACAGAACGACATCTTGCAGAAGCTGCCGAAGTTTTTGAGGAAGTGGAGAACAGCTCGGTTATGCAGAAACTTTGGGAATCGTACCGCAAAAAATTTTCCTATGCGGCAGATCTGGAGTGGAACATCATCATGGGGGCGGTGCGCAGTTTATACGCTCTCAGTGAAAAGGAATCGAGCCTATGAAGAAGCACGGCCATTATTGTAAAGTCTGCGGAGAATATAAGGCTAATGAAAAATTTTCCGGCAAAGGTCATGCGGCGCACGTCTGTAAATCCTGTGCTTCTTTGCCGCCGGAGAAGCAAGCGGAGCAAATGACAATAAACCGCTTGCTGAATCTCCCATGGAGATTATCAAAGGAGCAGATTTCCTGGCTGAAGAACCGAATGAAAGATAAGCGCCGGGAAGTTCGTGCGCTGGCAAAAGAACAATACGAGATGAGGTTTCCTCCGAAGCGGTTAGAGGACATCGAGGACAATTTTGATTTTCTCGATGAGGACGATTTAATAGAATAACAAAAGCGGTCTGCACCATGCAGGCCGTTTCTTTTTTGGAAAGGAGGTCTCCCTTATGGCAACCACACGCATCATGCCGCTGCATATCGGCAAGGGTCGGACTGAGAGCCGTGCCATCAGCGATATTATTGACTATGTGGCAAATCCCCAAAAGACCGACAACGGAAAATTGATTACCAGCTATGGATGTGACAGCCGCACTGCTGATGCAGAGTTTCTGTTGGCAAAGCGGCAGTATATTGCCGCCACCGGACGAGTGCGCGGTACAGATGATGTGATCGCCTACCATGTGCGCCAGTCGTTCAGGCCCGGAGAGATCACACCGGAGGAAGCCAACCGGCTGGGCATAGAATTTGCCAGGCGGTTCACCAAAGGCAATCATTCCTTTGTGGTCTGCACCCACATCGACAAATCGCATATTCATAATCACATCATCTGGTCGGCGGTCAATATGGATTGTGACCGGAAGTTCCGTAACTTTTGGGGAAGCACCAGAGCTGTTCGACGTTTAAGTGACACCATTTGTATCGAGAACGGACTATCCATTGTGGAGAACCCCAAGCCCCACGGAAAAAGCTACAACAAGTGGCTGGGCGAACAAGCCAAGCCCTCCCATCGGGAACAGCTACGGGTGATGATTGACCGGGCGCTGGAGCAAAAGCCAGCAGACTTTGACACACTTCTGCAACTGCTTTCCGAGATGGGCTGCGAGGTATCTCGGCGCGGGAAAGCAATCCGCCTTAAAGCTCCCGGCTGGAAGAATGTAGCCCGTATGGATGACAAGCTGGGAGCCGGGTACAGCGAAACAGAAATCCGTGCGGTGCTGGCTGGAGAAAAGCAGCACACGCCCCGCAAGAAATCCACCGTGCAGCCGGAGCCACCCAAGGTCAATTTGCTGGTGGATATTCAGGCAAAATTGCAGGCCGGGAAAGGTGCTGGATATGCACGCTGGGCCAAGGTTTTTAACTTAAAACAGATGGCGCAGACCGTGAATTTTCTTACCGAACATCACCTACTGGACTATACAGAGCTGGAAGAAAAAGCGGTGGCGGCTACCGCCCATCACAATGAGCTGTCAGCGCAGATTAAGGCGACGGAGAAACGCATGGCAGAGATCGCCGTCCTGCGTACCCATATCGTTAATTATGCCAAGACCCGCGAGACCTATGTTGCCTATCGCAAGGCCGGTTATTCCCGAAAATTTCGGGAGGAACATGAGCAAGAAATTCTGCTCCATCAGGCGGCAAAAAATGCCTTTGATGAGATGGGAGTGAAGAAGCTGCCCAAGGTCAAAGACCTGCAATCTGAGTATGCCAAACTGCTGGAGGAAAAGAAGAAAACCTACGCCGAGTACCGGCGTTCCCGTGAGGAAATGCGGGAACTTTTGACGGCAAAGGCCAATGTGGATCGGCTGCTGAAAATGGATGAGGAACAGAAAAAAGAACAAGAAAAAGACCACGGCCAGCGGTAAGCCGGTCATGGTCATAAGCGTCCATCGGACGCGTAGCCGCAGAATGAAATTCTGCGTTCAAAGGGGCTTGGGGGCGCTGCCCTCAACAAGCAAAGCAGAGGGGGAAATCACGTCAGGATTTTTCCCTCTGTGGGCCGAGTGTATTAACACCGGCATTGCTTGCCACTTTTGTTCGCAAACAATATCCGTATCCTTTACACGATGATTTACTTTTATTATCATAGTCGTAATAAGTATATAAACTACTTACATATAAGCACCTAAAATATGAAAGGGCTGATAAAATGATGACCTTTGAAAAGGTTTTAGAAGTATTCAACGATTACCTAAATAAAGATAGTGTTTTGGAGGTGGTGAACACTAAGCGAGGATACACCGTTATGATTTGGGATGAAAAAGATGAGCAATGGTTTGGTGTGGAACATTGCAAAGCCCCCGAGCTTTTACGGGATGCCTTACTTGATGGCTATCGTGATTTTTTAGAGCAACAACTTACTCATAACCGCAGGAGTTTAACCGAAACAGAAATCTTAGATATTCAAAACCGATGTGAACAGCTTTATGATTTGTGTGGAGAATAAAAAAATAACCTAAAAAGTGCGATAGCCTGTGTAGGTGTCGCACTTTTTTCAGTTGGCTTGGCTTACGAAAACAGCGTTAATTATTCCGCAGTTTCTCTTGCCTTTTTCAAGCCTTGAGCCGTAGCTTCCATCACGATAAGCTCCTTTTCTTCCATATCATTCAACAGTACATCAACTTGTTTGCGGCGATTGTTGTCGCCATCTTCATTGCATGGAAAAAAGAACTGGTCTACAGAGATGTCAAGCAAGGTAGTAATGAGATAAAATTTGTTAAGCCTTGGGTGCTGCCCCCTGTTCTCTATATACATAATAGAGCGTGGCGTAAGGTCTACCAGTTGGGCAAGATATTCCTGTGTCCACCCTTTTGCTTCCCGAGCTTTTTTTATCGCTATACCTAACGGCTTAAAATCAAGTTTTCTTTCATCTTGGTACATTTTAATATCATCCTATATCATTGTACATTTCGGGTGATGATATTTGAACGAAGTATGATTTTATGTTTAGTAGTGTATAATTTCGTATTAGTGGAGAGAAACTTGCTATTATTCGTCATTCCGTATATAATAATTATATACTCTTTGCGAAAGGAAGTTGATATTATGAATTACATTTCTGTGAAAGCCGCTTCTGAAAAATGGGGCATATCGGAAAGACGGATACAAAAATTATGTGAGGAAAATCGCATTGACGGAACTGAAAAATTTGGTCGTGCATGGATGATACCAAAAGATGCAGAAAAACCCGTTGATGGACGTATGAAAACAAGGAACAAACAGGAGGAGAATCATGGAATTTAATGAAAAGCTACAACAGCTTAGGACTGGAAAGAACTTAACGCAGGAACAACTTGCGGAGCAATTATATGTATCAAGAACAGCCATTTCAAAATGGGAAAGCGGCAAGGGTTACCCTAACATTGAGTCGCTCAAGTGTATTTCTAAATTCTTTTCTGTGACCATAGATGAACTGCTATCGGGCGAAGAACTGATTACACTTGCCGAAACTGAAAATCGTTCCAACTTGAAAAAAATTTACAGTTTCATTTATGGAATATTAGATATGATGGCGGTTACTTTTATACTTTTGCCGTTGTATGGTAACCTTGTTGACGGAGATATTTATTCTGTCAATCTACTTTCATTTACAGACACTACCCCAATATATCTTGCAATCTATTGGATTGTTTTTATTGTTTTGATTGCACTTGGGATAGCGAAACTGATGTGTGTTTGTTTTGAAAAGGAATCATGGAGCAACATAATCACAAAATGCTCTCTCGTGCTGAGTACGCTTTTTATCTGCTTCTTCGCTGCGGCAAGACAACCCTATGTAACCGCCCTTATGTTTCTGCTATTTGTTGCTAAAATATTTGTCTGGATAAAGCAAACCCAAACAAAGTAAAATGCCATAAACCCTTTAAAATAGGCTCTGACACGATAAGTGTCGGAGCTTTTTTCGTGCTGACATCTATTGTGTCGGCATTGTGACGGTAGATTTCTTGGCTTCTATGCAATACTCGTGGATAATAAGATTGTGGTCAGCGAAAACAAGAACAGCAACCCACGGAAAGGAGAATCAAATATGGATTATATCATTGAAACAGAAAATCTTACGAAGCGATACGGAACAGCCACCGTTGTCGATAAGGTAAATCTTCATGTGCCAAAGGGCAAAATTTATGGTTTGCTCGGCAGAAACGGAGCAGGCAAAACCACAGCAATGAAAATGATGTTGCAGCTTGCTTTCCCAACGGAGGGAACGGTACGCTTGTTTGGCACAAACTATAAGGAAAATATCCATACCCTTTATAGCAAAGTAGGCTCTATTATCGAAACACCGGGATTTTACAGTAATTTAACAGGGTATGAGAATTTGCAAATTCTCGCTAAACTGCGAGGGGGAGTATCTAAAAGTGGAGTAGAAAAAGCTCTTGAAGTTGTGGGGCTGCATAAGGAGAAAAGAAAAGTCTTTTCCGATTATTCCCTCGGAATGAAGCAACGGCTTGGTATTGCCGCCGCCATTATGCACGAGCCGGAGCTTTTAATACTTGACGAACCGATTAACGGACTTGACCCCATTGGAATAGTTGAAATACGCTCATTTTTATCTGAACTTAGTCACAATCATGGCATTACCATTTTTATCTCAAGCCATGTTTTAAGCGAGATTGAACAGATAGCAGATATTATCGGCGTTATGCACGAGGGGCATTTAGTAGAGGAAGTGAATATATCCGAGCTTCACAAAAGGAATCGAAAATACATTCAATTTGATTTATCTGACAGTGAGATAGCCGGAAAGATTTTAGAAAACCACTACCACATGACGGATTTTACAGTGCAGGACGGTACGGTGAGAATTTATGACTTTAGCCAAAGTGTTGGAGAAATCAATCGAGAATTTGCACGAAATGGACTGCTCGTGACAAGGATAAATGATAGTGAGGAAAACTTAGAGGACTACTTTTCTAAACTGATTGGAGGTGGCGGTATTGCTTAATCTTATTTCTTGTGAATTATTAAAACTAAAGCGTTCAAAAATGGTGCTAATTAGTGTGGCAGGGGTATTATCTACCCCACTTTTGATGTTAATAGAAGCCTTGCAAACACATTTTGATAAGCCGGAGATTATCTTTACCTTGTCTGACATATACAGCGACAGTGTACTGTATATCATGCTGCTGGTAAACATTATGATATATGTGGCAATTGCAGCTTACTTGTTTAGCAGAGAGTACACAGAAAGCACCCTCAAAACCATATTGCCCATACCCATTTCAAGGACAAAACTATTAATTGGAAAATTTTGCACCCTGCTTCTTTGGATTGTTATGCTAACCCTTGTAACATGGGCAGGTATATTTATCGTTTGTGGGCTATATGACGCTGTCTTTACATTGGAGGGATATAGCTTACTAGTGGCAATAGTATGGCTCCCCAAGTTTTTGTTTGGCAGTATCCTGATGTTTTTAACAGTTTCTCCTTTTGTGTTTGTTGCTATGAAAACAAAAGGATTTGTCGCCCCGATGATTGGCTCTGCCGTGATTGTCATGGGAAGTGCCGCACTTTCAAATCAAGAATGGGGAGCGTTGTATCCGTGGACAGCCACCTATTTCTTGGTGCAGGGTAAACTTCAGAGTACCGGCTATCCTACACTGCTGTCTGTATCTATTATTATTCTTGTATCAGCAGTTGGTTTTCTTATGACCTTTCATCATTTTAAAAAGGAGGATTTGAAATAATGGTACTTGATTTTATAGAAATTTTAAAAGTTATTTTTCTTGGAATTGTTGAGGGTATTACTGAGTGGCTACCTATCAGCAGCACAGGACATATGATTCTTGTGGACGAATTTATCACACTTAATATGAGCGAAGCATTTAAAGAAATGTTTTTTGTTGTTATTCAACTTGGAGCTATACTCGCAGTGGTTGTAATGTTTTGGAACAAGATGTTTCCCTTTCAATTTAAGAACAAAGCACAGTCAATTGTTAAAAAGGATACTTTCTCGTTGTGGTTCAAGGTTGCGGTAGCTTGTGTACCGTCAGCTATTATGGGGATTCTATTTGATGATTATTTGGATGCTTACCTCCAAACCCCCATTGTGATTTCAATCATGTTAATCTTTTATGGTTTGTTATTCATTCTCATAGAAAATTGGAATAAAAAGCGTACTCCTACTACTATGGCACTTTCTGACATCAGCTATAAAACAGCAATCTTGATAGGGGCATTTCAAGTGTTATCACTTATACCCGGCACATCACGGTCGGGAGCAACGATTATAGGTGCTTTACTCATAGGAGTTTCACGAGTGGCAGCAGCAGAGTTTACTTTTTTCCTCGCAGTACCTACTATGCTTGGAGCAAGTGCTTTTAAGCTGTTAAAATTCGGGTTTGAATTTACAAGTGCAGAACTGCTCGCTCTTGTTCTCGGTATGGCTGTGGCATTTGCGGTATCTGTCTTAGTAATTAAATTCCTAATGAACTTTATCAAAAAACATGATTTTAAGGTGTTTGGTTGGTATCGAATTGTGCTTGGTATACTTGTTGTACTTATAAAATCTTAATAATGCGTTTTCTTTGTGCGCGAATAAAAATGCCAGTTGGTCCTTAAGATCAGCTGGCATTTTTGTTTCTGGGGATGGAAAACAACCCAGAGATTCTCGTTGTCGATCTCCTCCTGATTTTAGTTTGCATGGTGAATTTTGCAAATTGAATCTACAGGAGGTTAATAATGGGATTTAATTATGGATATGAGAAAAAGAAGTTTGATAGTAGATGGAAGCGTTTAGAAGTTGAGTATTGTGATGCAGGGATGAGCGAAGAACAGATTGCTGCCATGAAAGAATATGACTGGGCATGGTTTTGCAGTCAAAGGGTTTTTCAAAACTATACGCAACCAATACCTTGTGAACAATATGATGAAGTATGTGGTCAATCACAGCTGTTCCGAAAGTTTGCATCGTTATCTTATCAATGGGATGTTGATAAGATTGATCAAACGCGATATGGATGGTTGGCTTCGGTGGAAAACGAACAACTACTGTTGAGATTGAAGAAGCTGTCGAAGAAAGATTTGGAGCTATTGACATTACTTTTTGTGGATGGTTATCGTCAAATTGATGTAGCACGTCTTTGGCATTGTTCCAGAAGTGCTGTTGCACAAAGATTTAAAAAAATAAAAAAATTTTTGAATAACACTTAACAAATGAAGCGTATCAGTGCCTACCCATTGAGGGAAGAACATTCTCCCAATGTGGAGCTTGACAATTTCATAGACGGCATTTCCGGTACATAACCTATGTACGAGCGAATCAGGCACGCCGCGAAGATGGACAGCCCCAGGAGGTGATGAATAGGACTGTTCCGAGCGATCCACGTCAGCCTGATACCCGAAAGTGGCATTTCAGGGCGCGATGACTGCATAGGGGTTAAAGATACTTCCTCACGGCCTCCTAAAGACTTGGGGGGAACTCTGCGGCGCACGAGTAAAACGACGCTGTGGAGTTATGACAGCCGCGCCAGCGGAGACCGGAATGTCCCCATCGCCAGGGGTGCGTGGCAAATGTGGCGAGTAAATTTTTCAAAGTCAGATACCATGCGCTGGCAGCTTCGGTTGCCAGCGCATTCATGTGATTTTGAAAGCAACAACCACATCTTTGACAGAAAGGGGGACCACCTATGGAAAAATTGATTTCGCGGAAAGAGGCTGCCAAATTACTGGGGATTAGCATTGCCACTTTGGATGCAGCTCGAAACAGTGGGCTAATTTCCTATGTTCAGTATGTGCAAAATGGTTGCGTGTACTTTACAGATGCTGGCCTTCAGGAGTATATCGCAAAATGCACCCATCGTGCAAAGCCAGTGGAAAAAAGCGCTACATACCGCAAGCTGCGAAGTGTCCGAGCTTGAGCTGTTCCGTATCCTTGCTGGAACCTAATATGTCTGATAAAACAAAGGTACAGCGCTGGACATTATTCTTAGGAGGTGACGGAATTGGCAAAAAGAAAAAGGGCAATTCCTCAATATGGTACGGTCGTGCTTAACGGCATTGAATATTATAGAACCAGAGTCGAAGATTCGGATGGAAACAGAGTGGCGCTTTATGCAAAGACGCCCGAAAAGCTTTATGACAAGGAACTGGAGGCGTTAGAGCAGATTGACAGTACTACGTTTCGTCGAAGATCGCCTACGGTTGCTGAGTACTGTGAGAAGTGGCTGCTGATGCAGTCCGTCCATGTTCGGGCCACCACCTTGACAGATTATACCTCTAAGGTGCGGCGGCACATTATTGGAGGGCTGGGAGACAAGAGAATGGCTGATGTATCCCTGGATGACATCCAACTTGCCCTCGTACCTGTTTCCAAGAAGTCGGCTTCGGTTTATAAGTCTGTGGTGATTCTCTGCAAGTCCATTTTCCGGGCGGCCAAGGAGAGCCATGTGATTGACGAGGACCCGACCATATACCTGGATGCAAAGGGAGGAGTTCCCCAGGAAGAAAGACAGGCATTGACGGATGAACAGGTTGAGCGGCTTTTGGACACGATCCGGGATTTGCCGCCCTATGTATTTGTGATGATCGGTTTATATGCCGGTCTGCGCCGGGAAGAAATCCTGGCGCTGCAATGGGATTCTGTGTATCTGGATGCAGAGGCTCCGTACTTAACGGTACGGCGGGCATGGCACACAGAACATAACAGGCCGGTCATTCTTACCGAGCTAAAGACCAAAGCGGCACAAAGAAACATTCCTCTCCCGGTCTGTCTGGTTGAATGTCTGAAAGATGCAAAGAAAAAATCCACTTCGGATTATGTGATTGCCAATCGGGACGGTGATCCGCTATCCTATACACAGTTTAAGCGGCTGTGGCAGTATATTGTGACGCGGACTGCAAAGCCGAGAATGGCCAGAAAACTTGTGGACGGAAAGTATGTAAAATATATGCTTTACCCGAAACTTGGAGAAAAAGCCAGGAATAACGGCCATGTGGTATATAGCCTGGATTTTGAAGTGACACCGCATCAGCTGCGGCACACCTACATCACCAATCTGATTCATTCTTCGGTGGACCCCAAAACGGTACAATATTTGGCGGGCCATGAAAGCAGCAAAATCACGATGGACATTTACGCAAAGGTCAAATACAACAGGCCGGATGATCTTGTCAAAGCAATGGGCTGTGCCTTTGACTTATGGGACGCTGTGTAAGTTCCGAACAATTCAGAAAATGAAGTAAGAGCGAGACAAGGATGTCTCGCTCTTAGTTTTTCCTTGGCCGTATCTTTGATTCAATTTGAAATCTCTGATAAAAAGGAGGTGTAGATACATCACCACGCGAGAAAGGAAATTAATTATGGCAAAGAAGAAAAAAAACATACCTCAATATGGAACCGTCACACGAAAGGGTGTCCTGTATTACAGAACCCGGATTCTGGACGCAGACGGCAAGCAGGTGAGCTTGTATGGGACTACCTGCGAGGAACTGTACGATAAAGAGCAGGAGGCGAGACGCCAGGTAGCGGAGATCATCTTCCACCGGGAGCATCCTACTGTGGCCGAGTATTGTGAGAAGTGGCTGTTGATGCAATCCGCAAAAGTGTCGCCGGCTACACTGAAGGGCTACGCCTCCAATATGAAGAACTACATTATCAAGCCTTTGGGAGATATGTATATGGAGGAAGTAACAGCGGATGATATTCGTCTGGCGCTGATCCCATTGTCCAATAAGTCCGAGAGCCTGCACAATACGGTGAATATGCTCCTCAAGTGCATTTTTTACTCGGCAGAGCGGAGCCAGTTGCTGGAATACAATCCGTGTGAGGGGATTTCGGCAAAAGGAGGGAAACCGACCCAAAAGAAAGATTCGCTGACAGACCAGCAGGTGGAAGTGCTGCTGGAAACCGTCAAAGGACTTCCGCCGTATCTGTTTACCATGATCGGCTTATATGCCGGTCTGCGCCGAGAAGAAGCTCTCGCCTTGCAATGGGATTGTGTGTTCCTCGATGCACCCACTCCATATATCTCTGTGCGGCGCGCATGGCGATCAGAGCATAACAGACCGGTTATCTCTACAACGCTTAAGACGAAAGCAGCAAGAAGGGATATTCCCATTCCCAAATGCCTTGTGAATTGTCTGCGGGAAGCCAAGGCTGCCTCCAAATCGGAATATGTGATTGCCGATAGTGAGGGACAGCCCTTGTCATATTCGCAGTTCAAACGTGTCTGGCAGTACATCGTTGTTCGGTCTACCAAGGAGCGTACCTATTATAAGTATGTGAACGGACAGAGCATCAAGTACACTGTTCAGCCGAGTCTGGGAGGACATCAGAAAAACAATCCCAACATTGTGTATAGCCTGGACTTCGATGTGACACCGCACCTGCTGCGGCATACCTACATCACCAATCTTCTGTATGCAGGTGTTGACCCCAAGACGGTCCAGTACCTTGCCGGACATGAGAACAGCAAGACAACTATGGACATCTATGCAAGAGTAAAGTATAATAAACCAGAACAGCTATTCGATGTAGTAAATTCTGCATTTCATCAAGCTGTCCCCTCGTAAAAGTGGCCTGTTTTTTGGTTAAGGAATAGGACAACCGAGGGGCCGAGGCTCAAAAAAGCCCGGAATATCAAGGAAAATCATCGCTCAGACGATTGAAATACGGACTCAAAGCTGCACGTAGAGCACCGCAGTTCTCCAAACGTTAATCTCGGTTACCCAAGAGATAATCAAAAGAGAATATCGAAATGCTTACAAACCCTGGAAACTCCTTATGTTTCCGGGGTTTTTCATTTCTCCGGAAACATTGTGGAATGTAGTGAAACGGGGTGAAATTTGCTCCGTTTGTAACGCATTTGCAACACGTTTGCAACAAAGTTATTCCTCTAATGTTTTGTTTATGGCATCAACAAGTATCTGTACATCCAGATGCGTATAAACCTTTTCAGTCAGGCTCATAGCTCCGGAGTGACCGACAATTTTTTTGATAGTAGTGTCCTGGACTCCTGCCTCGGATAACATGGATATGCATGTATGTCTGGTACAGTGAGGCGTCCGGTTAATTCCGATCTGCTCTGTAAGTGGTGTCCAGTAGCTGTCATAATAATTGCGGTACTTAAAAGGCTTACCGTCCTCTGTATGCAGAAGATATTCACAGTCCGGACAGGATTCATACCAGCCTTTATAGAACGGAAGAAGTTTGTCCGCAATCGGAACTTTTCTGATGCCATTCTCTGTTTTACTTTCAATCACATCGAAGTATTGCTTATCCAGATGCACGTTTTCCTTTTTTAAGGAAAGAAACTCGGAAATACGTGTACCGTTGTAGAGAAGCATAAGGATGATCTGATAATATTTATCATCTTTCATCGTCCAGATTTTGGCGATTTCATCTTTTGTAAATTTATTCCTGCTGTGCTTATTCGGATTTCTGTCCTTGTACTGAACGATATCAACGAAAGAAGAATAATCTTTGTTGCAGATGTCATTTTTTAAAGCAAAATCATATAACTGATTAAACAGTATCTTTATTTTCTTCAGTGTCGGATAGTTTTTTCCGCAGGTGTCGATGACCTGTTGAAGGTCTGCCAGTTTCAGGTCTTTAAAGACTCTGGAATAAAGAATGGTGCAGGCTTTGTATGATGCTGAATACCCTTTTACGTTGCTTTCTGATACAGTCGGATATTTCTTTTTAGACCATTCTTCATACACTTCCGAAAAAGTCATTTTTGCGGCTCTGGTATCATATGGATTATGATTGTAATCTGCCAGCATCTGCAGACCTTCTGCTTTTGTTGCGGTATATCCGATAATAATATAGTCAGCGACTTTCTTTTCCTTTACAGGATCAATATGATATCCGGTAGTCTTTCGAACCATATATGGTTTTCTTCTTTTTCCGGATAATTTTACTACGCTGCCATAGCCATTTGGTAATTTCATAAAGTTAAGTCTCCTTTCTTTCGGCGAGACTTATTCTCCAAACTGTTTGTTTAAAATAGCATTTCTTCGTTTTATACGTTCCTCCTCTGAAAGTTCTTCCTGCGCTTTCTCTGATAATGGGATAGTGGAATAGTAGGCTAATGTCTTATCTTTCCAGTCCTGATAGGATTTTGCAGTGTGCCGGTAAGAGGCATATTCTTCTCTGTTTTCGTTAAATTCCTCTAAAAACAGGCACATATCTGCGTTTTCTGATGCCGACATGTCTTTACCATTAAATGTAATAGAACACTCCCAGTTATTGTGCTCAGGCGGGCGTTTTACATCTATACGAAAGCCCAGCTCCTGAATTTGATCGAGCTCAAAGAAAAACTTCATAACATCTGACATATATGCCAGTGGTCTGCTATCGGTTTCGTATCCGATCAGATAGGTAGAAGTAGTATCGAGCAATCCGGCAAGTTCATTGATCATGGCAATAGATACTTCTATTTCACCACTTTCGTATTTCTGGATCGTGCGAAGTGATTTGCCAAGTGCATTTGCCAGCTGCGTCTGATTCATGCCTTTTTGTTTCCTGGCAGTTCGGATCCTAAGTCCAATCTGTTTTGTGTCATATTTCATGATTGATTTCACCTCTCTTTCATCCATATTAACACACAGAAATACGAATTGCAAGTGCGTGTTTATAGAAATATATCTTGACATATGTATTTCTAATGCATATAATGAAATACGAACTAATAATTCATATTTTTGAAAATTGGAGGTGATAATATGAGGGTTAATGCATTGAAAATGCAGATTTTAATGGGAAAGAAAAACCTGACCATTAAAGAACTTGCGTATAAAAGCGCTGTGTCAAGACAGACCATATCCTGCATCAAAGCAGGAAAAAGCTGTTCTCCACAGGTGGCGTATAAGCTGTCACAGGCGCTTGATATTGATATGCAGGAATTATTGGAGTAGGAAATTATGAGAAATACAGCCAGGACAAGGAGGTGATGTGAATGGAAAAGAAATTGTATGTTGAACTCCCGCCCTTTACGGGAAGAAATGTTCCGATTAAGGAAATTGCACAGGCAATCGGCAAGGATCCGCATTATATCCGGCTAGGGATCCGTCAGGGAATTTTTAAATTCGGCGTTGCAATGAAGATGGAAAACTCAAATGAGTTCAGCTATTACTGCCCGGATCGAAAAGTCTGAGAAGAAACAGGGTATTTCCGTGATGTAAGAAAAGAAAAAGCCCTTGCATAGTTTGGCAAGGACTAAATTCCGCAGAGTCAATGATATGCTCTGTCTCGCAAATAAAGTATAGCAAAGACTTCTGCGGAATACAATCGAAAATTTCAAAGAAGGAGGTTATACGTGAACATATTTCAGGAAATTAAGACATTTGTTTCGGCTGGTAAAGCGGCAGAACAGTATGGAATCAAGATCAACAGGAACAAGATGGCATGTTGTCCGTTTCATGATGATCGGCATCCAAGTATGAAGATCGATCAGAACTATTTCTGTTTTGCCTGCGGAGCCAAAGGAGATGTGATAGATTTTACTGCCAGACTCTTTGGAATCTCTCAGTTTGATGCAGCCAGAAAACTGATTGGAGATTTTGAACTTCCGATCAAATTGGAACAGCACAAGAACACTCAAAAGAAGTTCAGAAACAGGAAGCCTTCAATGGTACAAAGTCGGTATCATTTTTCGGTAAAAAGCAAGGTTACAACCTGGAAAAATCATGCCGTAAAGGTTTTGGCTGACTATCTGTCATGGATCTGGTTCTGGAAACAGTTTTACGGGTCTGAGCCGGATCCTTTTGAGCAGGAACGCTTTCGGGAAGCACTGGATAATGAGAGAAAGATCAATGATTATCTGGATATTCTTTTAACTGGCGATGGAGAGGAAATAGCGGAATTGTTCATTTATAAACGGAAGGAGGTGGAGAAGATTGAGCAGCGAATGGAAGAATATCAGCGAGGAGTCGTTGAAGAAATTAGAGCATATTGTAGAGCAGGAAATGCTGACGCCGGAAGAGATCCGGGACAATCTGGAAGTGACGGAGAAAGGCAGGATCCGTCAGTCTATCCAGAACTGCAAGTACGTTCTGGAACATGATCCCTGCCTGCGGGGAGCTGTATGCAGGAATGAGATGACCTGCCAGATCGACATTAAGAAAAAGGTGCCATGGAAGCGGAGGGGCGTCCAGATGACAGATACGGATATGAACAACCTGTCCTTGTATCTGGAAAAGAATTACGGGCTTACCAGCGACCGGGTGATCGCCAAGGCGATAGATATTGTAGCCAACGACAACAGTTTCCATCCGATCATTGATCTGCTGGAAAGCCTGAAGTGGGACGGCAGGCCGAGGATCGCCGGAATGCTGACTCATTTCTTCGGGGTGGAGGATCCGGAATATTCCGGGGAGGTTATGAAGATGCACATGCTGGCGGCCATCAGCCGCCTGTATGAACCCGGGAAGAAATACGATATCATGCTCTGCCTTGTGGGAGGTCAGGGAACCGGGAAATCGACTTTCTTCAAATATCTGGCAATAAAAGATGAATGGTTCACTGATGACGTGAAGCGGCTGGATGATAAGAAAGTTTATGAATATCTTCAGGGGCACTGGATCGTGGAAATGTCGGAAATGAATGCGGTGGCGAATGCCAAAAGCATTGAGGAGACTAAATCTTTCCTGAGCAGACAGAAGGATACTTATCGGATTCCCTATGAGAGAAGGGCGGAAGACCGTTACCGCCAGTGTGTGTTCTGCGGAACCTCCAATGACCTTGCCTTCCTGCCCTTCGACCGGACGGGAAACCGGCGGTTTGGGCCGGTAAAGGTCTGCCCGGAGAAAGCAGAGACTGCCATATACCGAGATGAAAAAGAATCCAGAGAATATATCATCCAGGCTTGGGCGGAGGCCATGGAGATTTACCGAAGCGGCGGATTCCTCCTGACATTTTCCCCGGATATGGAAGAATATGTGAAATCCCTGCAGAAGGACTTTATGCCGGAAGATACCCAGACCGGAATGATCCAGGCGTTTCTGGACCGCTATGAAGAGGACTATGTATGTTCTACCATCATTTATCAGGAAGTCTTTCATCAGGAGGGAATGGTACCGAAATGGCAGTCAAAAGAAATCGGGAATCTGATGGACAATGAGATAATGGGCTGGGAGAAACACGGGACTCACCGGTTCCCCGGCGGGCTTGGGATCCAGCGCTCCTGGAAGCGGATCCATCCGAAAAAAGACAGGGACGGTTTTGTAAAAGTAGATGAAGATGCAAAGCTGCCCTTTGAGTAAAAGATAACTTTTCAAATGTTTTGCGCCGTGTTTACAAAGGTTCGTTTACAAAAGAGCGGAATTTGTAAACAGGAAGACGTAAACAGAAGGGAAAAAACTTTGAAAGTTTAAATCTTCAGAAGAAGAAAAAGCCCGGATACGGGCACAAAATATCAGGCGGGTACGCCGGAAACTCAGCCCTCGGCGACTGAGAGCGAAATACACCCATCGCACAGACCTGACGGTCTATGCTCTGTGTATTTCGCGACTGCGTCGAGCTCTTCCCCTTAGGAAACTGCCTTTGGCGCTTCCTAAAGGGTTCCTCCGGAAGGCCCTGCGGGGCTGATCAGCGCTGTAAACAGCGGGCTGATCTGGCGTACCACCGCCGGAAAGGAGATCTATGGCAAATGGAAAGAATTGTTTTATCCAGACGGTCAAACTGCCACACGTCAGGGGCAGGGTACGTTATATCTCGGATCCGAAGAGACAGGAAAATCTGTATGCCACCTACAGCAATGTGGATCCAAAGTTCTGGCGATATCTGTCGAAAGAAAATCAGGCAGACTTTATCAGGAGCGGGACAAAAGGAAAATGTATCGAAGCGAGAGAGCTGATCATCATGCTGCCGCCCAGCTTGATCGGATATGATCATGATATATTGCTGAAATATTTCACGGCGAAGTTTGTGGAAAAATATGACGTGGCGGTGGCAAGCGCCCTTCATCACAATAAGAGAAAAACGAACCTCCATATCCATCTGATCTTTTCGGAAAGACAGGTATTCGAAATGCCGGAAGAGAAGATTGCTTCGAGAAATATGTTTTACGATGAAAACGGGAAACATGTCCGGACGAAGAAAGAGATACTGGATGAGAGCGGAGAGATCCGCCCCGGATGTAAGATCGTTAAAAAAGGGGAAGTCTATGAAAAACATTATTTTAAGCCGAAAAATCCAGAGTTCAAGTCGAAGAAATTCACAGAGGATATGAAATATTTTTATACAGAGATCATCAATTATCTGGTAAAGGATCCGGCAGAGAGACTGAAGGTGTTTGATAAGAACAGCCCGTATCTGCCGACCAGAAAGATCGGGAAGAATAATCCAAAAGAAAAGGAAATCCAGATCGACAATTATCTCCGGCAGGAATGGAACAACATGGTGGATCGGGCTGTGGTGGAAGGAGTTACAGAAGAAGAACTTCGTATAACGAAGAAAACAGATATAGTTGAACCTGTTGCTGAATCTATCCGCAGTGAGGGCTGGAAACCGGATCTGTTCAGGAAGATCCTGCAAACAGCAATTGGGAAGCTGAGAGGTTTTATCCAGTATATCAAAGAAACTAGAAATGCGGAATTTGATGAAAATGGGAATCCGCTGCTCAGTCATGATCTGAGGATTGATGTGACTCCGGAACCTCTCCCGCTTATAGCCAGAGGAGAAAGACCAAATTCAGAAAGACAGGAAGCGGAAGTCATGAAATTAGATAATATCCTGCTGAAGATGAAGAAAACGGAGCAGAGGATCTATGCCATTGAACAGGCAATAATTAAACTGGAAAAGGAACTGAAGGAAGTACAGAAGAAGTGGTTCCATGGAAAGGAAAAGAAGGAGCTGGAGCAGAAAATTGCCGGGAAGCAGCGGGAGCTGAGCAAGTCAAAAGATACCTTAAGTCAGATACCACGGATGAATGGATATGAAAATGCGTTGGAAGTGAAGAAAGCTTACAAGGCTGCGAAGAGAGAACTGGACAAGGTACGGAAACAGCAGAATGCATGGGATCAGGCAATGAAGCCGTCGGAGAAAATGTATCTGGTAATCCGGGCGAACAGACCGGAACAGACAAAAAATAGAAGTATTCATGAGCGCTTAGAAGAAAAGAAACAAGAAGCAGCACAGCAACAGAGAAAAGAGCGAAAACGAAGTTATAATAGGGATTGCCTTTAGAAAAACAGCCGGAACAGTCAATGATCAGAAGTTTGGAAAGGACATTGACGGTTCTGGCTGTAATTGTGTAATTTGGTGCGAATAATTTAAAGTAGTCCGGAAAAGAATTCGGCGATATCAGCATCAAAAATCTTGCTGAGTGCTACAAGTTCACTGACTTTGATATTCATCCGGTTAGTCTCCAGTTTGGCGTAAGTGCTTTTGGAGATTTCAATTCCCATAAGCTGTAAGTGAGCAACAACCTGCTCCTGTGTCATATTTGCATTTCGTCTTAGACGTTGGATATTATGACCGATATCCATGTCAGGTCTGATCTTCTGCATATCTGAACTACTCCCGAAAATTCGTAATAAAGAAATATATCTTGATTGTATGTAGTATTCAGATTATAATGTTTCGTAATAACGAAAAGTTTCGCTATAAGGAAAGGATGGATCAGAGAATGTACGTTGATAAAATATTTGAAAGAGCAACCATACGGGGAATAGCAGATTATCTTTTGTTTGGACTGGAACCGGATGAGGATGACCGGAGTTATGAGGAACGATTGGATGAACCATACATGAGGTTTGAGAAGGCTGTAGAGAAATATGATAAGAGTCAGACTTCGGAACTATTGGATTTGTGTAATGAAGTAAGCAGTGAGACGGGCAGTGTGTATATGGAGATTGGACTGCAGGCGGGGATATTGCTGATGGTGGATGTGGTGAAAAACTTCAGTAGAGAGAAGGGTAAGGGTACAGTTGACTGACCTTGGGATGCTTCATTATGGTTATCATGGAATATCAGATATTTTGCTTGATATCGAATGTTTGTTCTGGTAAAATACAATCAGGCACTGCCAGAGAACGGTAGGCGGTTAGTCCTTCGACAGAGGGACTGAACCCTCTGATTACATAGAAATCTCTGTAAAGGGAAATCTGGGAAAGGAGGGCGAACTTATGAGTGATTATGAAATGCTCTCCATCGTTTTGATGATACTTGGTATTGTCGTTACGATCTTAATAGCATATATCAATCATACGAAAAAGTAACCGCCCCTCAGCCAAAGGATTGCGGTTACTTTTCGTAACTAACATGAATTTGGACTAACCGCTTATCGGTAGTGCCTATTTCTATATTTATTCTAGCAAAGTACAGGGAAGATGTCAAATACGGCTTTTTGTTGTATAAAATCTGGAATGGGTTAGGAATTGATTGGGTCTTAAAGATTTGGTAATATATACATGATAGTTTCTAGAATTTTGATGTAGAAAAGATGGTTGATAAATGCAAGAAAAGGAACCACGCTTTCATGGCGAAGTAACCGCTAAAAGTCACAAAAATATGAGTAAGATCAAGGGGAGCAATACCAAAATCGAAATTGCTCTTCGAAAAGCTTTATGGAATAAAGGGTATCGTTATAGAAAAAATTATAAAGCATTGCCCGGCAGACCAGATATTGCATTGACAAAATATAAGATAGCTATATTTTGTGATAGTGAATTCTTTCATGGAAAGGATTGGGACATATTGAAACCGCGACTTGAAAAAGGGAAAAATCCAGATTATTGGGTTAAAAAAATTGAGCGGAACAAGCAGCGGGATATTGAGAAAGATCAAGCTTTACAGTATTTGGGATGGACAGTCATACATTTTTGGGGAAAAGATATTTTAAAAAATCCAGAAGAATGCGTGCGAGTGATAGAAGAAGTTATTTTTGAACAAAAGATAGAAACGATAGAAATGGAAGAGGAAATATAATCATGCAATATAGATTGGAATATGATGAGACAGATCCAAAATCAATAGAAGCATATGGAGAGAAATTAATAGGGAAGACTTTTGCTGAAGTATGTGAAGAAGATGATATAACTCAAGCGATGGTAGTCCGTGAAACGACAAATTATGAAGTGCGACATGAAAATAAAAAACGTAAAGGTGGATTGGGAGAACTTATTGAGGAAAGATACTTCCATTATCCGGCTAATAATGATGCGCGACCAGATTTTGAAAAAGCCGGAGTCGAGTTAAAAGTAACACCTTATAAAATAAATAAAAATGGGTCTATTTCGGCTAAAGAAAGGCTCATTCTCACAATGATAGATTATTGTGCTGTGGTTAATGAGGATTTTAAAAATAGCCATATGTGGAAAAAGTCACGTCTGATATTGCTGATATATTATTTATACCAAAAAGAACTTAAGAATAGACTTGATTATAAGATTGGATATGTAAAACTTTTTTCTCCACCAGAGCAAGATGTAAAGATAATCGAGCACGATTTTTACGTTATTACAGAAAAAATAAAAGCGGGAAAAGCACATGAATTATCAGAGAGTGATACCCTTTATCTAGGCGCTGCGCCTAAAGCGGCGACTTCACAAGACCGCAGAAAACAGCCTTTTAGCAGCGAATTGGCAAAACCAAGAGCTTTTGCGTTTAAAAGTTCTTATATGACATATGTCTTGAATAATTATATTATTCCTGGAAAAGCCACATATGAAGCGATTATTAAAGGTAAGACTGAAGAGTCATTTGAAGATTACGTTGTTGATAAGATTAATGCATATTGTGGATATACTGTTAAAGAATTATGTGAAGAATTTCAGATTGATATAAATAAAAAACCCAAAAATCTAGAGGCTATGTTATCTTATCGTATGTTAGGCATTAAAGGCAATCATGCGGAAGAATTTGAGAAAGCTAATATTGTGGTAAAAACTATACGCATAGAAAATAATAATACCATTAGGGAAAATATGTCGTTTCCGACGTTTAAATTCAAGGAATTAGTGGAAGAAGATTGGGATAATTCTATTTTTGGAAATTATCTGCGTGAGACAAGATTTCTATTTGTTGTCTATAAGTTTGATAAATCCAAAGAATTACATCTTAAAGGTTGTCAATTCTGGAATATCCCATATAAGGATCTTGAAGGGGATGTCAGGAATGTTTGGGAAAAGACCAAGGAAGTATTGGAAACAGGGCTGAAAGTTGAAGTCCGTTCAGGGAGGCATTATAATAATTTCCCCAAATCATCGGATAATCCGGTATGCCATGTCAGACCACATGCAAGGAATGCTCAGGATACTTATGAATTACCTGACGGCAGGCAATTCCCGAAGCAATGTTTCTGGCTGAATAATAGTTATATCTTAAAACAGTTAAATAAGCAATTTTTTGAATAACGACATATTTGATGAAAAAGGATCTTTACAAGATGAAAAATATATTGTATGATATACTACAAAAAGAACGATCGTTCGAGAAATAGCGAGGTGCAAAACGTGAAAAAGACCGTTTGTGAATTATTTGCAGGTGTTGGTGGTTTCCGTTGCGGATTAAATCACATAAAAACTGTAGAAGATACAAAAAAACCAGAAAAATGGGAAACTGTATGGTTCAATCAATGGGAACCTGCTGAAAAAAAGACTCAGTATGCTCATGATTGTTATGTGTATAGATTTGGAACAAGACTAGATTTGAATGGGAAGGACACAACAAACGTTGATATAGAAGCAGTAGACAAAACGGCTATCCCAGATTTTAATCTGTTGGTAGGCGGATTTCCTTGTCAAGACTATTCTGTAGCTTCTTCCTTAGCAACATCTAAAGGGCTAGAGGGGAAAAAAGGAATTTTATGGTGGTCCATTAGGGATACTATAGAAGCAAAAGAGCCCCCTTTTGTCTTGCTTGAAAATGTTGACCGGCTTTTGAAATCGCCAGCAAAGCAGAGGGGAAGAGACTTCGGGATTATTTTGGCATGCTTTAGAGATCAGGGTTATACTGTGGAATGGCGTGTTATCAATGCAGCAGATTATGGCTATCAGCAAAGAAGAAGGCGTACTTTTATTTTTGCTTATCGCGATGATACAAAATATTGTTCAACTATACAAAAGGAAGTCGGCTATACGAGAACAGCAGAAATCGAAGACAGACGCATCAGTATGGGAAAACTTTTATTGAAAGATGGATTCTTTGCAAAAACGTTCCCAGTTTATGAAATGGATGTTAATAAAATGGCTATTCAAGAGCTCCCAGAAGGAATTGGAGAATTATCGGATAGCTTTAGCTTTGGATTTGAAAATACTGGCGTTATGAAAGATGGAGTTATTTACACTATTAAAACATCTCCAAAATATGATGGACCACAAATTACATTAGGTGACATCATGGAAACAGGGGAGGTCGATGGAGCATATTTTATCCCTGAAGAGAGACTTTATTACACGAATCCATCTGTCACACGATCTGATGAAACTAAAGAAAAGTTACCTAAAGAAAATAGACAAACATGGCAGTATCTAAAGGGAGGTAAAAAACTTTCCAGAAAGTCTAATAATGGACATGAATATGTTTTTTCAGAAGGTGCTATAGAAATGTTGGATAGTTATGATAAACCAGCACGTACTATGCTGACTTCAGAAGGAAGCTTCAGCCGGACGACGCATATCGTAAAGGACAAGAAGACGGGAAGAATCAGGTTGCTGACTGCAGCGGAGACAGAAAGAATCCAGGGGTTCCCGACTGATCATACAAAGTATTGTTTGGTTACTGGAGATGTTGTTGAAATGCCAGTTAATAAGAGAAGATTCATGATGGGGAATGCATTAGTGGTTAATTTGGTAGAAGATATGGAAGAAACATTGAGTAAAATTTTTAAGAAAGAAGATAATTAATCTTATTATTCAGAGGATATTTAGTTGAGGGATTAATATGATTTTAAAGAAAGTTAAAATTATAAATTATCGACAATTGCAGAATGTTGAATTGGATTTACAAAATTCTTTAACCGTATTAGCAGGACCAAATAATAGCGGAAAAACAACGCTCATTTCTGTTTTAAAAGGAATGTTTTATGACAAAAAGCTTAGATTTAACTACAGTGATATTCCAACAAACTTATCAACTGCTTGGGTAGATAAAATACTACCTGTTTTTCAGCCGATTATGATCAAACATGATAAAGAAACCGGCATTCGGGAGATTATTAAGCAAATATCCTTCAACGGTATATTTGCTACTGAATATGTCATGGAAAGTTTTCAAGCACGAATTCAAGTGGATTATAATCCTGTAAGTGATAACATCCAGTATTTTGCAGATTACCTTATGGATTTGGACGAAACTAAGCACTCGTTTTATTTTATTTATACATATGAACCAAGTGTATCCTCCTTTGAAAAAGATTTAAACGAGCAATACGATAAGATGGCAGCTCGATTTAGAGATATTGATAATCCAGATGGTGTTGAAAAAGATACCAAGCGTTACTTCCTAAAAGAAGAATTGCTTAAGCTATATTGCAATGCGTCCATTGAAAAATGCTATTTTTGTAATTCAAATTATGAAAATGTAAACTCTATGGAAGTTTCCGCTTTTAAAAAGCTATTCAACTTTCAAAACATACCTGCGATACGAGAATTGGATGATAGTGAATCCGATTCTTCTAAAGGAATAAGTAAAAGAGTTATTGCATTACTAAAAGATAATGTTACTTGGGTCGAAGCAACAAAAAGACTTCCTGACTTGCTAATGAATGACATTGAAAACTCTGGCGCAAAAAAAGAAATTAAAAATTCATCAATTAAGTCTCTGGATGATACTATAAGAAATATTTCCAAAACCAGCGGAGGGTATATTGGAAAACTTCAGTTAGAGATGGACGTTAATGAAGATGACGTGGAGGATTTTATTCAACGAATCACTAGAGCAAAATATGACATTGATGGGTTGCTGTTAAATGAAGAATCTCAAGGACTGGGATTCAGTAATTTGATTTATCTGCACATGAGATTGGAGGAGTTTTATAAATCTATTGATAGCAATAAAGTGAATGTATTTTTCATAGAAGAACCCGAATCGCACATGCATCCGCAAATGCAAAAGGTTTTTATCAGGTTTCTCAAAAAGTATTATATTGATAAGAAGTTGCAGGGGCTTATAACAACACATTCTAACGAAATCGCAAGAATGGTTGGTCTTGATAGTCTCAGAGTTATTAGACAAACAGGAAAATCTCAGAGTGAACTATTTAATCTAAATAAATTTAGGAACTCTATAAAAAATAAAAAGATTAAGAATGTTGATAACGAATCCGCATTCCTTTTAGAGAACTTCTTTGACTGGTTTTTTGAAATAGGGTATTCTGAATTAATCTTTGCAGATAAAGTTGTCCTTTACGAGGGAGATTCAGAACGTTTGTATATAAGGAAACTACTTGGACTATCTGATTTATCTTCCTTGTACGATAGTTATATATCATTTATTCAAGTCGGTGGAGCATACGCTCATAATTATCTCCCAATGCTTACCATGCTCAAAATGAAAACTTTGATAATTACCGACTTAGATTATGATAAGGCTGTTATAACATTAGATGCAGTAAAAAATTCTAAAAGCTCAAACGCAACAATAAATCATTGTTACAAATTAGTTTGTCCAGATAAGGAAGAGAAGTTTACACCAACTATTAGGGATTTGTATAATCTTCAAAGAGAGGATAAAGTTGTGTTGTATGATGGTTTGGTATACCTCGCCTTTCAGGATGAAGACAGTACGGCACGAACATTAGAGGAAGCTATGTTTAATAAGCTGTTAGGATATAATGCGTTTAAAAAGATAAAGAGAAGTAAATGGAAAGCAATAAGAAAAGATAATAAACTCACATTTACTATACCCAATAATAAAGAGGGCGAAAAGGATAGCGAATATTCTGTTCGTGAAATTGTAGAAGCAACATCTAATAATAAAACAGATTTTATGTATTCGGTGATTTTGGGAGGCAATGAAGAAAAAATGCTTCCGGATTACATAAAGAAAGGGTTGCTATGGCTGGCAAAATAAAAAGAAATAACAAACATTTGATAAATGCTCCCGCAGGAAGTGGAAAAACTACATATATACGAGAACAGCTAAAAAGCATTTGCCTTAATCAACCGAAGAGCAAGATCTTGTGTATTACATATACCAATCGCGCGGCAGACGAACTTGAGAAAGGTTTGGATAGTACCAATATTACGGTAAGCACGATACACTCCTATATTAATGATTTGATTAGCCCATTTTATTCTCAGAAAGAAGCCTTAGCTTTATATTGGGAGATATATGAGACAAAAATTAATGAGAGGATAACGAATGTTACAGGTAATGCGCATATTAAAGAAAGTAATCAGCGTTATATAGAGAAATATGGAGAATTAACTGATAAAGTTGTTCGAGAAAACTTGTTGGCAATATCTTATGGAGAAACGCCATTTACGTCATTATATACAGGCAAACTTTCTCACGATGATTTGATTATGTTTGCAAATAGATTAATAAAAAAATATCCCGTCTTGCTGAGAAAGATTGGAGATAAATATAATTATATTTTTATTGATGAATGCCAAGACACCTCAGCTTATGTACTTGACATTTTTTATGACGCAGTTAAAAATCGAGAAGGCGTTCAGCTATATTTATTGGGCGATAGAATGCAGCAAATATATCGAAACTATGATGGCTCGTTTGAAGAAAAGTTGAAAGAATTTGATACTTCTGACCGACTTAGAATAAACTTTCGCTCAATAGAGAAAATCGTAGATATCTTAAACAAGATATATAATGATTCTTATTACGAACAGCAACCAACAGAAGGTAATGTGGGTGTTATTCCAGATATAGCTCCTCAGGTTATTATTACCTCTGATGTCAAAGATTGTGTTTATAAATTGCAAAGCAAGTTTCCTGAAATACTAACATTATACTTGATGAATAAGGAAAAATATGAGGAAATAGGAGCAAAGAACCTATATAATGCATATGAAGGTATGGAGTCATACTCGTTTGGAAGAAAATATTCTCCAACAGATATTTTGTCTGATATGTCAAGCGACAATCCAGATGCGTTGATGAGATTCCTTTTTCTGATAAACAATGTAATGGAATATTATTCGAACGAAAACTATGGTATGGTAATTTCGATTTGCAAGAAGGAAAGCAGATTTTTTAATTCATCACAATTTAAAATAAAATGGCATACTGATAAGAAACACATAAAGGATAAATTTGACGCACTCAAGGCTGTATACGAAAAAGATGGATGTCTGATTAGAGATGTAATTAAGTGTTTATTTGATAATGCACTTATACCAGAAGAAATTAAAAATGATTTTGAAGAAAGTGTAGAATATCAGCGCGTATTGGATATTGGAGTTATAGAAATTAAAAATTTAGCACACTATTTAAGTATGCCATATATATCTACACAGCATGGTGTAAAAGGCGAAAGTCACTTATCTGTAATTTTTGTGGCTGCTGACAATAATAATACTCCAAATGTACGTATGTATGCATTTTTTGAATTGTGGTCCAAATTAGATTTTTCTCTTCCTGAATTTGAAGCCTTATTTTATTCATATAGTAAGACGATAAAAACGGTTGAAGCAGAAATTGGAATGAAAATCAGTGAGCTTTCGGCAGAAACGCATAATAGAAATGAAAAGAACAAGGCTATCTTGGTTAAATACAGCAATCAAGTTTTAGATACATATAAGGGAAATATTTTATTTGATGAACTATGTAAAGATGATTTTTTAACGTATTTAGCCAAACCGAATGTTGGCAATGCCAAGAAGATTTTCAAAATCACAAAAATCGAGTGTAAATAACGGTGAATTAGTACCATCTGCACGGTCTAACTGTACCACCCTGCCGAAACAAGAGTACCGCCTTGCCGGTTGGCTGTACCGGT
>NZ_JPJE01000074.1 GCF_000765215.1 Eubacterium sp. ER2 | reverse complement strand
CCCGGTCTGTCACCATGTACTTTACCGCCTCTGCGGCATGGCGGTAGCCCTCCGCCATCTGCTCTCTTTCCTCTCTGGAGAAATGCCCCAGCACATAGTCCGCCAGATCGTACTGCCTGGGCTTCTGGCCCACCCCCACTTTGACCCGGGGAAACACCTCCGTGCCCAGGTGGGCGATGATGCTTTTTATTCCGTTGTGGCCGCCGGCGCTGCCCTTCTTCCGGATCCGGATCTGACCGGGATCCAAGCTCACGTCGTCGTAGATGACGATGAGCTCCGACTCCTCGTCCACCTTGTAGTAGTCCACAAGTCCCCGGATGCTCTCCCCGCTCAGGTTCATGTAGGTCTGGGGCTTGGCCAGGATCACCTTCTGCCCCTCTATGATGCCCTTTCCGATGAGGGCCCTGTTTTTCCGATAATCCACGGAGATATTATACGCTTCCGCCAGCACATCTATGACATCAAACCCGGCATTATGCCTTGTCCCCTCATAGGGCTGCCCCGGATTTCCAAGTCCAGCTATGATATACATTGTCTTCCACCTTTCCTTTCACACTCCCTCCATTCTACAGGAAGAAGGGCTGTTTGTCACGCAAAAGCCGGGAATATTTTCCCGGTTCCCGGCATACGTTTATAGAGAATAAAAATACTGCCATAATGGTACAGGAGGGCTTTTTATGAGTTCCAGAACAAAAATCGTGGTGCTCCACATGAAGGAGATCATCTATACCGTCATTTTCGCCGTGCTGGCCATTCTTCTGATCCTGCTGCTCGTCTTCATGTTCTTCCCCGGAGACAAAAAAGAGAGCGGCTCGTCAGGCAAATACAAAGCCGGCGTCTACACCTCCTCCCTTACCTTAAACAATACAGACCTGGAAGTGGAGGTCTCGGTGGACGACTCGGGGATCAGCTCCATCCGCTTCACCAACATGGACGAGACGACGGCGGCCATGCTCCCCTTAGCCCAGCCGGCCATGGAGGACATTGCGGAGCAGATCTGCCAGTCCCAGTCTCTTGACAACCTGGAATTTTCCGCTGACTCGGCCTACACCTCCCAGGTCATCGTGGACGCTGTCAGGGAAGCCCTGAAAAAGGCAGAAAAATAGAGGAGCCGCCCACGCCGGGCGGCTCCTCAGACTGTAGACAAAGTCCCCGGTTTACCCCGGGGCTTTTCTATTGTAGTTATCAACATTTCAATGATCCTTCCGGTTTTTATCAAG
>NZ_JPJE01000073.1 GCF_000765215.1 Eubacterium sp. ER2 | reverse complement strand
CGAAGCTTTTCGCAGCTTATCACGTCTTTCATCGGCTCTTAGTGCCAAGGCATCCACCCTGCGCTCTTTCATGCATAACCAACTTGAAGGCCCCCGCAGGAACGGGTTCCTTCCACACATGTATAGCGTTACATGCGTTGGTTCAGGTCAATTTTTTTACTTTGTTTTCTTCAAAGTGGTATCATTACTAATAATGATGTTCGACTTACGTCGAACTAAGTTCACACTAACACTCCTGCTTCCGCACTCGTGAAGTGTTCACTTATACCTCGGATGTCTTGATATTTTCATCAATTTCTTATATGCGGTTTTCAAGGTACATTTCTGACTGACGTTTTATCAGTCATCACATACACAAAATCTCTTTTGCGTATCTGATCACTGGTAAAACCAGCTATCATAACAGCACTGCCCTGCTGATCGGGTTGGCGGCGATAAGTTGTTGCTCATCTGTGCCTGTATCTATATGATCTTCGGCAGCGGATCTGCCTTTTCTTTTTTAATACTGGCGGCCACCTGCTCTCCCACACCGTCTCCAGTGCAGTACCATCGGCCTCCCGGGGCTTAACCATCGTGTTCGGGATGGGTACGGGTGTT
>NZ_JPJE01000014.1 GCF_000765215.1 Eubacterium sp. ER2 | reverse complement strand
GTATACTTTTTGTTTCGGACGTAATGCAAAAGGTGTACTTTGACAACTGAATAGTTACTGTGTAATGCCGCTCAGAAATACTTTGTAGGTTTATCTATTAATATGCTAAAATCATTAAAGGGGGAATTTGTATGTTAAATGAAAAGCTTAAAAAGAGACTTGGATCAGCATTTGTAACTGCCGTATGTACGTGCATGCTGATTTCCAGCGTGGTCATGGCTAACCCGGAAGGACAGCCGGATCCGGAAGATTATGTGGCGGTAGTAACCGAGGATGATAAACAGGACAGGGAAGATACTGATACGACCGAGGAAAAGGAAGACAGTTCAGATAAGACAGATAAGATAGAGGATATACAGGAATCTCAAGAGAATAAGACAGAGAAGAAAAGTGAAAATAAGGCAGAAAAGACAGAAAAAAACAGCAGCAAGAAGTCTGATACCACAGTAGCAAAAAACACGGATACGGGTAAGAAAACATCCGGGACCGGATCGGCAGGATCAGGCTCTTCGGGATCATCTTCTGGATCAACCGGCTCATCTGGATCTTCTGGTGGATCTTCCGGTGGGTCTTCCGGCGGCTCCCAGAATCAGCCCAGCAAACCGTCCCATACACATAGTTTTTCAATTCCGATCACGCAGACCATTAACCATCCGGCAGAATACACGCAGGTCTATCATCCAGAAGAGGGACACGAAGTACAACGCTGCAAGACATGTAACGCCATCAACCCGGACAGCGCACATGCAGAAGCGCATGCGCTTGCAGGAGAGGACAGCGGAACCTACAGCGATTGGGTCATTGACAAAGCTGCCTGGACAGAGGACGTGATGATTAAAGCTCCCTGGACAGAGGAAAGGGTAGTCGGGTATAAGTGCAGCTGCGGAGCTGTACAGTAGTATCAGATAATACAGTTTATTTAAAATAGAAAATGTTTGAGATAAAAAGGTCTAACACCTTTTTATAAATGAGCAGATTACGAAAGTGGTCTGCTTTTTTTATTTCCAAATTTCTAAAAGAGAGGAGAGGAAAAAATGAAAACAGGAAAAAGAAGAATCCTGTCCCTGGTGATGGCAGTAGCCTTACTGGTTTCCACGGCGGCCAACAGTGTTCTGGCTGCAGACGGACAGGAAAGTGTTCCGGCAGATACAAGCTGGAGCATCACAGTAAATCCGTCTGAAAACGGATCCGTTTCAGTCAAGGACAATCAGATGTCCTTCCTGGCGGGCGAGACAGTCACGATCATATCACAGCCGGCAGACGGCTATGAGACCGATACTGTGACAGTTACAGGAGAAGCTACGGGTTCTGACGTAGCGACCACCGAAGCAGAAGCAGATACATACACTTTCCAGATGCCGGATGAAAATGTACAGATCACTGCTTCATATGCTGTAGCACAACAAGATACTGCAGTCACACAAGAAGAGCAGACAGAGACTGAAACCACCACTACAGTATCTGAATCTGAGCCAGAGGAGACAGGAGAAGAAGCAGACTCTTCAGAAGAAAAGACAATAGGTGGTCTTTCAGAGGAAGAGATCGAAGCTCTCTGGAACCAGGCACAGCAGTATGCCGGAATGAGGGAGGCAAGCTCCAGCGAGTACAGCGGCGTCAGCACGTATAGCGTTTCTAATAATACGCCGGAGAAAACCGTCACGATCATCAAGGGAGATCCCATCAACTACGGCGGCTGGTTCACTCACCGATTTACGGCGAATGGAAGAACTGCTTATTGCGCCGAGCCTAATGTGACCAGTCCATCAGATGGGCAGTATGCGGCGTATAAGATTGATAATAATCCACTGTTGCGTACAGCTATACTCTTAGCTCCGGGAGGTCCGCTAGATGGTAAGATACCAGGTTATACAAACGGAAGTATATATTGGGATAACAATCCAAGCGTGGTGAATGGAAATCAATATCAAAATGCCCATGCAGTGATTGGATATATCTACACAGGCTCGTTGGCGGGTCTGAGCAGTTCCTACGCCCAGGGCATTCGCACTATGACTGGATTAGTAACTAATGTTATGAATGGAACAGGAGGCGGATACGGTCAAGGCTATGGCGTGGATCTCTCCAGGTATGAATGCTACATTGCTATTAATGGCCTGCAGGACATAGTGTGGTGCGAGGAAAACCCAGAGGGATACGTCAATCTTGTAAAAACTTCAGCCAATCCGTCCATCACCGAAGGAAATAGCTGCTACAGCTTGGCCGGAGCTGTGTACGGTGTATATACAGACAGTGCATGCACGAACAAAGTAGGAGAGCTGCGCACGGATGCAGCGGGCAACACCAATACACTGACCCTGGATGCAGGGCAATACTACGTGAAGGAAATCCAGGCACCACAAGGATTTGCCCTGGACAGAAATACGTACCCTGTCACCATACAACCAGGACAGACGGCCACCGTACGGGTAAGGGATATTCCGCAAAATGACCCTGTCAATATGCTGCTTGGAAAATATGACGGCGAAAAAACCTATAACGGTGAAGCCAACCTTCCGCAGGGATCCGCCACACTGGCCGGAGCTGAGTTTGAAGTGAAATTCTATGGCAGCATGTATGACACCGTGGAAGATCTGGCAGGGCAGACACCACTGCGTAGCTGGATCTTTAAAACAAATGTGAATGGTTTTGCCTATTTTGGCGAGGACTTTCTGGTGTCCGGAGATGAATTTTACCGGGACACAAGCGGCAATATTACCCTGCCTATCGGTACGGTGACCATCCAGGAGGTAAAGGCGCCGGAAGGATACAACATCAATGATGAGTTATTTATCCGCCAGATCACACCATCCGGAGACGCCGAGGATGTCCGGACGTACAATATGCCGGAAATCAAGGAGGATGTCATCCGTGGAGACCTGGAGATCATCAAGGTGTACCAGCCGGATGACCCGAAGGATGACACACTGCAGGGGATCGAAGGAGTGGAGTTCACGATTACTTCCAAGACCACTGGCGAAGAGGTCATGAAGATTGTCACGGATGAGGAAGGAAAGGCTACTACAAAAAGTGACGAGTACCCCAGAGGCAGCCTGGTGTTTGATACCTACGTGATAACCGAGACAAAGACACCCGAGGGATACAACCCGATCAAGCCCTTTGAGGTGACCATCAAAGATGAAGGAGTCGTTTTAACCGGCATCTATAAGCAGGACACACTGATCACCAGCCCGATCCAGGTCGTGAAAGTGGATGCATCCACAGGAAAAACCATTCCTGTGGCGGGAACCACCTTCCAGCTTCTGGATGAAAATAAGGAAGTCATTACATTTACAACACACTATCCGTCAGAGGAAACCCTAGACCGGTTTACGACTGATGAAAACGGACAGTTTGTGTTCCCGGAACTGCTGCGGTATGGCTCCTATTATCTCCGTGAGCTGGAGGCGCCGGAAGGGTATATTTTGAACGGAGAGGATCTGCAGTTCACAGTGACCGAGGAAGCCGGATGGGATAATCCAGTGGCAGTTAAATTTGCCGATGAAAATGCAATGGGTAAGATCGAACTCTCAAAATTTGAGGAAGGATATTCTCAGCACTTGAAAGGCGCTGTATTTGAGATCCGTGCTGCAGAGGATATTGTGACACCGGATGGAACCGTACGGCTTGAGAAAGGTGAGCTGGCCGACACGATTACTACGACCGGGGAAGGCCCGGTGATTTCCAAAGAACTGTTTCTTGGTAAGTACATCTTAAAGGAAATAAAGCAGCCGGATGGTTTTGTACTGTCAGACAAGGAGTATCCTGTCACGCTGCAGTATAAAGACCAGGTGACGCCGGTAGTGATAGAAAGCGAAACCGTGTACAACAAAGCAACTACCTTACGGATTGAGAAATACCGTAAAGGCGAGGCGGATATATCGCTGGCCGGGGTGAAATTCCAGGTATGGAACGAAAAAACACCGGATGACAAGCAGATCTACACTACAGATGATGAGGGAAGTATCACTATCAAATATCTGCTCCCGGACTCTGTTTACTGTATCCAGGAAATAGAGACACTTCCCGGATACGTACTGGATGATACCATCCACAAGGTAACTGTAGATAAGGATGGTTACGTTGAAGGCGAACAACTTTACACGATGAAGCTGGAGAATGATTACACCAAATATGATATTACAAAATCCGATTTGACTACCGGGCAGGAAGTTCCTGGCGCACAGATGGAAGTAAGAGAGAAGGATACCGGGAAGCTGATCGACTCCTGGACATCCACCAAGGAACCCCATCGGATCACAGATCTGGTGGTAGGCAGGACATATGTACTGATTGAAAAAATGGCGCCGGATGGTTACCTGGTAGCACAGGATATTGAGTTTGTTATTCCGAATACCGGAGAAGTCCAGAAAATTGACATGCAGGATGATGTGGTCATGGGTCAGATCCGGATCCACAAGACAGATGCCGATAACGGAACAGGCATCACAGGAGCTGTATTTGAGATCCGTGCTGCAGAAGATATTATGACAGCAGACGGAACCGTCCGCCTGGAGAAGGGCAAGCTGGCTGACACGGTAACCACAGACAAGGGTGAGGCCATTTCCAAGGAACTTTTCCTTGGTAAATACACAGTTAAAGAAGTCCGGCAGGCCCCCGGCTACGTCCTGGACACAACTCCCCGTGAGGTGGAGCTGAAGTATAAAGACCAGGTAACACCGCTTGTCTATGCGGATATGTCCAGAGTCAATGATGTAACCAAGCTGCTTGTCGTGAAATATGAAAAAGGGAACAAAGACCAGCCTCTGGCCGGGGTTGAATTTGATTTCTGGCTGGAGCAGGAAGAGGATCCGGTGGATCCCGGATTTACTCTGGATCCGGACATGGAAGGTCTGGAAGATCCGGTGGATCCTGGTTTTTCAGTAAGTCCCACCACACTGGTAACAGATGAAAACGGAGAGATCCTTCTGACTCACCTGCAGCCCAACACAACCTACTATTTCCAAGAGACCAAGACTCTTGATGGCTATGTGCTTGATCCGACCATTCATAAGATCTATGTGGCAATGGACGGCACCATCATGAACCAGAAAACTTTCACTTACGAAGTAGATAACGATTACACAAAACTGTATGTGTCCAAAACGGACATCACTACTGGAAAAGAGCTGCCGGGTGCAGGCATGAAACTGGAGAAAATCGAGGAAGACGGATCCGCTACACTGATCCGGGAATGGATCTCTTCCGATCAGCCGGAGTATTTTGAAAAGCTGATCCCAGGACAGTACCGTCTGACAGAAACATCCGCTCCTCAGGGCTATAAAGTTGCTGAATCCATCAGCTTCACCGTAGAGGAAACCGGGGAGATCCAGAAAGTTGTCATGCAGGATGAGCGCAAAGAGGGAACCATCCGCACCTCCACTCCGGATAATTTCCACGGAGGTGCAAGAACGGGAGATACTTCCGATCTGCTTCTTTACATGGTTCTTGTCTTATGTGCAGCCGGAGCTGTGGGCGTTACCCTTTTAGTACGCCTGGCACGTACAGAATCACGATTGAACACAGCGAAGAAAAAGGAGAATACAGATGAATAAATACAGAAAGTTATTTGCTCTCCTCCTCTTATGTGTGTTTGGTGTTGCCGGATGTTCCGGCAGCACCAGCACCAGTTCTGATCAGTCTGAAGAAGTGACCAGGGAAATCGTATTCACTGCAGATGACATGGATGAAAAACGGGATGATGATTTTTCAGCCACGATTGAAGAGGACGGCCAGACATACCAGCTTGACGAGATCACCTACGACATCATAGATAAGACCCCGAAAGAGACCAAGGTCACCAAAACCGTGGAGAGTGACATCCTCCCTACAGATCAGACGTACACACCACAGGATACCATCGAGGAAGACGGGGTAACATACACCCTTGAATCCACGGAAACACAGGAGGGTGTCCTGGAGGAAGCCTATTCCCAGCCAGTGACCGGCTATACAGACTATTCTTACCAGGTATCTTCCAGCTCTGTACCAGCCACTAAGGATGTGACTGTCACGAATGTCAAAACCGGGCAGGAGCAGACAGTCACCTGCAGCTTGACGGGTGTTTCAAGACTTCCGGCCGAATATGAAAATACTTACATAGACATTGTTTACGAATCCTATGACGCCAATCAGTTTATCTGGGGCGACACCGTTGTATCAAAAAATGAAATCACGCCGGAGATTGACGAGAACCAGCTTCTTGCATCTGTCGGAGCAGATCCGGAAAGCTGTGATGTGCAGCGGGTATACTGGACAGGCCAGCCCTACACTGATGCGGCTGGTGTCCTCTGCAGGAACGCCAGGGCGGACGTCCGCCGGCTGGTGAATTATTACCGGGCAGATTACAGCGGATCCTTAGAGCATGAGGCTGTCGTCGGCACAAAATACGTATCAACTTACACGGGATCTGTAGCGGACGAAAGCGCCGGGTTTGACTATAAGATCATGGCTACCGCTCATTACGTGGAACAGGCATCCTATTCTGCTCTGATCGTGGCCGGAGTCGGGTTCTTGATCCTGGCCGTGGTTGTTGTAGTGTTACTGTTCATGATTTCAAGAAAAAACAAGAAAAAAGGAGAGTCTTAACCATGCAGCAATTCATGCAATCGCTTTACAACCTCTGTAATACCTGGAGTCCTACCGTAGTGCTCCTTGCCGCTGTGTGTCTGATGTTCTGCGGAGTATGTCTAATTATTCCATCGCAGAAATTGAAGGAATTTGTCAAGCCAACTATCCCATTTATCATAGTCGGCGTTGGAATCGTCCTGGGAGCCATGACACTGGCAGAAGAAATCTCAAGTGCATTTGTTTTTTAAAATTCGAGGTGCCAGAATTGGCACCTCTTATCAGAATTTGAAAAAGAAGGAGATAGAACGGCCATGAAAAGGCTTAAAAGTGACATTAAAAATAACGTGATCCGGCCTGCCAGAGATAAAACACGGGCCATGCGGCTCAATTATTTTCTGGCCAACAAGTACATTGTTATCGTGCTGCTCATATTGGCAGATCTCTTTTTTTTCCTGCTCTTTAATTACATCGTAAACAGTTTTATTGCATTGTTCACAGGTCTCAGAACCGGAGTTCCGCTCCTTGACTGCCTGTCCATCAGAAATATCGGGTTCCAGGTCAGTGTGATCCATACCAGTACAGGGAAATTTTTATATACGGCCCTGGCCTGTTTACTGATTATTCTTGATCTCAGCCTGGTCTTTCAGATCCGGACATATCTGTCTGACGCCACTTTCAATGTGGGGCAGAAAGGTGATGAACGCTTTGCAACCGTGGAGGAAATCAAAGAACAATATAAGGAAATTGCAGAAAGCAAAACACCGTTTCCAGGACGAGGCGGCCTGCCGGTATTCCGGCAGGGAGACAGACTCTATATTGATGACAGCATAACAAATACGCTGATTATCGGCATGACCCGGTCCGGAAAAGGTGAAATGTTTGTATTTCCTATCATAGATATTCTTTCACGGGCTGCAGAAAAAGCCTCCATGGTTATTACAGATCCGAAGCTTGAGCTTTACAAGTCTTCTTTCCATACACTGACAGAAAGAGGCTATGACATTTACCTTTTAAATCTGATCGAACCGGATAAATCCATGGGCTTTAACCCTCTGGACATCATCACACAGGCATACAAGAACAAGGAGTACGATGATGCGGAAACACTGGCTCTTACCTTTGCCTACAGTATTTTCAACCCGGACAATGCTCCCGGGGAATCTGCCTTTTTTGCGCAGAACGCCGCAACACTTCTTACGGCCATGATCCTGGCACATACGGAGGACTGCATCCGGGAAGACCAGAAAGTCAATGAGCGCCGCTATGAACTGTATAAGATCAAGCGTAATAAATTTGATAGCCTGTCCGAAAAAGAGAAGGATTTGCAGAAATCCCTGTTCTATGAAAAGCTGCAGGAGGAAACAGATCCTCTAACCGATTTGAAAATACAGTACATACCAGATACTTATGCTTTTGAATATACGACTGAAAATGAGAAGAAAATCAACATGTTCAGTATCATCAATACCTTTACGGAACTTGGTATGACCAAACTTGGTCCTATGACCACCAAACTTGACATCTATTTTTCGGAACGTCCCCGGATGGACCGGGCAAAGCTGAAATATGCTTCTGTCGAAGTAACCGGTGACCGTACCAAGGGATCCATTTATTCTGAAATGCTCTCAAAGCTGACTCTTTTCACATATCAGAGTCTGGCAAGGATGACAGCCGAAAATACCATAGACCTGGAGAGCATCGGTTTTGGTGACCGTCCGAAAGCTGTCTTTATCGGCGTTCCGGATTATGACAGGTCGAAGAATTTCTTTGTGACCGCCTTTATCAGTCAGCTGTATTTTGTCCTGGCCAAAAAAGCCACCTTCTCGGGCGGGCGTTGCAGACGCCATGTAAAGTTCCTGTGCGAGGAGGCAGGCAACATGCCGCCCGTAAACGGTATGTCCAATATCGTAACTGTATGCAACGGCAGAAATATATCATTTGACATCATCATCCAGGCTTACAGCCAGCTTGAAAACCTGTACGGGGATAATGCGGAAACGATCATTTCAAACTGTGGCAACCAGGTTTATATCCTTTCCAACACAGCCAGGACTACAGAACCCTTTGCGAAGGACATAGGAAACAAGACCGATACAGACCTGCAGAGATCCGGGCAGAAACTTTCCCTGGAGAAAAACATCACAGAAACCCTGCAGGAAAAACCGCTTTTGAATCCTAACCAGCTCATGGAGCTGGAAGAAGGCTGCTGCGTCATTAAGCGAACTATGAAACGCCGGGATCTGAAGGGTAATTCCATCCGCCCCTGGCCAATTTACTGCAGTGACGAAACCAACTCCCGCTTCAAGTACCGCTATCAGTATTTAGCTGATGAGTTTCCGGATCCGGATACCGTTGATTTCTACAGTATATGTGATGAAGACCGCAGCCATATCAACATACGGGAACGGATCTGGGACCCGGATATCACGTTTGAATATCTGGCCGAAGTTACTGATAACCAGGGACATGACACACCCCCGTGCCGTGTTCTTGAAGATACCAACAAGATTATCCGTGACCAGATCAAACAGAAATACTTTGAATATACCGGAAAACATCTGCCGGATGATATACCGCTGTCAGAACTGGTAGCTGATATATCGCATAACCCGGCCATACATGACAGCCACAGAGCTTCTCTCATAGCTGTCATCAATTCAATCTGACAGAAAGGAGGATGATCCTTGAATATCCATATGGACGTAAACAGGGCCGAGAATCTTACAGGGAAAACATACGGAGCCCTCACTGTCCTGTATCGGACCGCCAACATGCACGGACGGACGTGCTGGATGTGCCGTTGCAGCTGCGGAAAGGAAAAACCTGTACTGGCCAGTTATCTGAAAAGCGGAAAAGTAAAGAGCTGCGGCTGCCGGGCACATATGCCCAGCCATAACCAGGCAGATCTTACAGGTATAAGGTTTGGGCGACTGACAGCGCTGAAAGCAACAGAAAAGAGAAAACCAAATGGATCTGTTGTCTGGCTGTGCCGCTGCAGCTGTGGCAGGACGGTGGAAGTGTCAGAGGATGCCCTGGTACAGGGAAACACGATCAGCTGTGGCTGTCGGCAGAAAGAAGTTCAGCAGAATATCGGAAATATGCTCCACCGGATAGACGGAACCTGTATTGAGATCCTGGAAAAACGGAAATACAGGAAAGACAATACCAGCGGTTTCCAGGGCGTCTGCAGACAAAAAACCGGACGTTATATCGCATATATCGGTTTTAAGGGCAAACGGTACTATCTTGGTTCCTATTCTGATCTTGATGCTGCCGTCACTGCCAGGATAAACGCCGAAAACCTCATTTACGGTGGTTTCCTGGATGCCTGGAGGAAGTGGAAGGACACAGATCCGACCGGGCAGACCCCGTTCGTCTTTGAAGTATATCGGAAAAATCACAAATTATACATCAGAAAAGAGCATAACCATGAATGATACTTTAGTAAGAGAATGGCTGTTAGAAAACAGCTCATACGTTGTCAACAGCGATATTATCACCGATGCACTGCACTCCATAGGCTGGATGCTTGTCAAACTTCTTCAGTCTCTGGCGGATGCCTGTGAATCCTTATATCGTGTGGTGTTTCAGCTTATTGATTTCACAACCTGGGACAGTCTGGAGAACTTCCTCAGCCAGTTCCGGTATGCATTTACCGCATTTCTGGCACTTGCCTTATTTGCGCTGGGAATCATGCTGATATTCAATCATGAAAAAAAGCCGAAAATCATCATCAACCTGTGTCTGGCTGCTTTCATTCTCTGCGGATCTACAGCCGTATTATCCGGAATCAATGATGCCTTAAAGGTCTGGAACAATGCGCTTCTTGACACGCAAACAACCTCTTCCTGTGAGCTGATCCGGGGCAGTATGCTTGACTGGCTGTACATAGATGACACAGCATCCATAGCCGGGATTAATTCAGACAACATTGAATCACATGTCTATCCATCCGTTACTGACAGGGATATTGAAATGATCGATATTAACGAAACCATAGACTACGATGAGGCGGATATAAGTGCTGATGCACAGTCCATTTTCAGCCAGAAACTTGTATATGCCTATGGAGCTGACGGAAAGCTTGCCGAAGTCAGTGACGGCGTGCTGGGAACAGGAATTTTCAGTGAGTTTTACTACCGTTACCATATAGACTTTTTCACACTTTACCTCAAGCTCCTGGCTCTGCTGATTGTCTACCTGTGCATGGCTTACAAGGTGGTGCGGCTGATTATTGAAATCGTACAGGCCCGGGTGGTTTCCGTGCTGTACGCTGCAGACATGACCTCACATCAGAAAACTGCAAGGATCCTGTGTGCGATCCGGGACAGCTATTTTGTTCTGCTGCTCATTACCGTGTTTGTGAAAATCTACATCCTGGCGCAGCTATATATTGACACACAAATAGATGCCGGGGCACTTGTCAAGGCTATTATGACCCTCTTCCTTGCCTTTGCCATCATAGACGGTCCGAATTTCATCCAGCAGCTTACTGGTGTCGATGCTGGTCTGCAGAGCGGTTTCGGGAAACTGTATGCTGCAGCCAAAGGCTCCGAAATGCTGGCTTCCGTGTTTAGTCACGGTGTACATACCGCGTCTAACGTGGCAAGGCATTCCATGGCTGCCGCCGGACATCATCACGTATCCTCTACAGAACGAGACAATACGATGCAGGACAGAGAGGGAACGGATACCGACCATGTTTCCTCTGCATACTCACGGGATGAAACCACTGATACAAATGATCCGAACATGGCAGCCAGTATGGACGCTACCACCATGTCCGCTTCTGCCGAGGGACCGGACAACTCTTCCGGTACAGACATTCCTGCCGGCACATCCCCGGACAGTACTTCTCCAGGCGATGGCGATACAGAAAGATCTGCAGACACGGACATTTCTGCCGGAGCATCTCCGGCCGGAACAGCCCCGGGCATGGACAGCAGGGATGAGGCTTACATCCAGGCATCCAGACATGTGGATCCGGATATAGACGGGCAGAATCCATCTGACGATCCGCTCCATACCTTTAATCCGGAAGGAGCCCCGTCCTCATCAGATCATACATTCGAGAAAATGGATGCAGACCTGCATTCCCCGAATACAGGCAGCACCTACGGATCTTCCGGCATGGAAAAGGAAAACATTGTACATTACAGACACACACAGGACTCTCCTTTATCCGGGGAAGGACATACACCGGGAACAGGAAACACACCATCCGACACACCGAAAGGAGCTAAATAAGCCATGGGAAAATATACAACCACCGAAGAGATCCGGTCCGAGACCAAGGTCACCAACCATATCTTTCTGACAGATTTCTTCTTTGTGATCGGCTACATAGGCGTGGCCTATCTGTTATCCGGGCTGGTACGGGATGATCTACACATGGCCTACTACATTTTTTCCGCAGTGGCCGCACTGCTGCTGTCCCTGCCATCCCCTTACAACAAGAACCGCCGCAACTGGCAGTCCATTTACTTTGTATTTAAAAAGGATCCTTACATCTATGAACCCGTATTCGACAAGGACCAGTACAAAAAATAAGGTGCCAGAAATGGCACCTGGAAAGGATTATAACCATGACACCTGTAATCATTATCTCCGGCGTATTCATCCTGGCGGTCCTCTTCCTGTACCTATTTTTTCTGATCCGTTTCATCATATCCAGGAAAAAGGGCAGCAAGGAACAGCCGGAAAAAATCAGCAGATCTGTTCTGGAAACCATTCCCATTGTCCGCTATATGCCAGACTGTCAGTGCTATCTTCTGAAGGACAATTCCTACATGGACATAGTACAGATACGTACAAAGGATCTCAACAGCATTGATGCTGACGAGCGTTCCTATGACATGGGGCGGATCATGAAAATGTTCCGCATGCTTGGAAGTGACTGTAAGATCGTGGCACTGAACTACCCCTGCAACACACAGGAACAGCAGAAATATCTGACACACAGGATACAGAACACACACAACAAGCAGTATCAGTACTGGCTGGAAAAAAGCCGTAAGGAACTGGAATGGCTGGAAAAAAACAAGACTTTCCGGGAATATTATCTGATGTATTTTTCCGGAACATTGGAGATGCAGCATAAAAATCTGAATGTCATTCTGGAAAGTCTCGGCACCGGTGTGGATGGCCTTGCCATCGTCATTGACGCCAAGAAAAAACACAACATCCTCTTTAAACTTTCCAACCAGACTAACGTGATATAAGGAGGAAGCATGCGAAAGAAGAAAAATACCATACAACAGGATCTTTCCCTCATGGCATACATACAGCCGCAGGGCGGCATCCATTTCCGGGATGAGACGTACATCAAAACCGGAAACGGCTATATCCAGTGCGTCCATGTCTATAAGCTTCCAAAAGCGGGTGTGGATGACCACTGGCTGACAAAGGTATGCAACATTGAGAATGTGATTACCACCGTTGATATCCATACGGAAGATCTTTTTACAACCAAACAGAACATTAACCGCTCCCTGCAGGAGCAGGAAATGCGCTACAACAGCGCCAATACCTTTGCGGAGCGTCATGATGCGGAATACCAGTACCGCCGCATGAAGAAGCTGTACGATGAGCTGGAGACCATGGATGAGGTCATGAAAACCATACATATACGGATCTATATATCTGCCAGGACCTTTTTTGACCTGGAGAACCGTACCAAGCACATCATGACCTACCTCGAGACCAGCGGATATAAAAATTCCGTGTTCCTCAATGAGGGCAAGGCGGAATGGGACAGCCGCCTTATCAGTATGACGGCACAGGCTGACACCTTCCAGATCCCGGGCATCCCCATTACAAGCGAGACCCTGGCTGCAGGCAATCCCTTCCATTTCTCCGCCCTGGAAGATCCCTACGGGGATTACCTTGGAGAGACACCGACCGGAGGCAACGTCATTTTCGATGAATTTCACAAAACAGAAAAACGCATGTACTATAACGGCGTTCTTTTCGGTCTCATGGGATCCGGCAAATCCACGCTCCTTAAAAAGCGGCTGAAAAGCCGGGCAATCCGGGGAGATTACCTGCGTACCTTTGATATCTCCGGCGAATTTACCCTGCTGACCAGGACACTTGGCGGAAAGGTGATAGACGCAGCCGGCACACTGCTGAATCCTCTTGAAATCCTGCAGAGTACAGACGAAAGTGAAGGGAAAAACTTCCAGAATCATATTTCTAAACTGACAACCTTCTACAGGCTTGTGTCCGGGAAACCGGATAACGAGGAAGTCAATTATTTTGTCCGGTCGCTCCATGAACTGTATGAATCCTGCGGGCTGTCCGTCAAGCTGACAGATGGCAAGGAAACAAAGGTAACCGGACTTCCTGCATCAAGCTATCCCACACTGGAGGATCTCCGGGATCTGATCGACCGCAAGATGCAGTCCTACATTGCGACTACAGGAAACGAGAATGAAATGTATCTTATCCAGCATGCGCTTCTGCAGTATCAAAGGGTGAAAAATACGCTGGATGTCCTTGTGAACATTTACGGCTCCCTGTTCAACGGGCATACGACCATGGACAACATCACGGATGAGCAGATCGTAACTTTCAACCTGTCGCAGCTCAAGTCCCTTCCTGCAGAGATCTTCGATGCCTACCTGTATACGATCCTTGCGCTCTGCTGGGACAACTGCGTCACGAACGGAAAAACCATGATGGATTTATACGATGCGAAAAAATTAGCTTTTTCTGATATCGTGCATACCATGATCCTTATTGATGAGGCCCACCGCTGGATCAACGCTAAAAAGCCGCTTATTCTGGATCAGATTACCGTATATGCCAGGGAAGCCCGGAAATACTTCGGAGGGATCCTGCTTGCGACACAGTCCATCCGGGATCTGATCCCGGAAGGCTCCACCAACGAAAACATAGATAAGCTCAAGACTATTTTTGAATTTTCGCAGTATAAATTTCTTTTCCGGCAAAACTCAAATGTACTGCCTCTGATTGACCGGGTATTTCAGAATGAACTGACCCCCTCCCTAAAAAACCGGATCCCACGCCTGGAGATGGGTCAATGCATCCTTGTCATAGACAGTGACCAGAACCTGGAGCTGAAGGTTCATCTCACGGAAGAGGAACAAGTTCTCTTCAAAGGCGGTGTATGATGAAACGCCTTTTGAAATGGTTGACTATACCAACAGTCCTGGGAGTCCTCATTTTGTTTATCACCATCACGGTCTTATACGAAACACTGGCTTCTGCCATGTCCGTCTTGGGAAGCCAGAGCCAGCCTGCAGGATACACACTGCCACCGTTCGTCACCACTGACATGATGCAGGCTTTTTTTAAGACACAGGAAACCTACGGAATCCCGGTCAGCACCGGAGTGGCCCAGCTTATAGCGGAATCCGGTTTCGGATCCTACGGTCCCGGCGGCGAATCCGGGCAGGGTCTGTCCGGTCTTGCCTACAACTACCGGAACCTTTTCGGGATCAAGTATTTTTCCGGGGATCAGTACGCAACCGGATCTGTCGATATGATCACCGGCGAGGAAACACCCGGAGGAGATCTGGAGGTCACTACTGCTGCTTTTTCCATCTATGCCACCTACGGGGACTGCATCCGCCAACGTGGCCGGATGCTCAGCCTGGAGCCATATTACAGCCGCACCATAGCCAGATACAAAAATCCCTGTGACGGATCCTATACCACCGCACAGGCCAATGGCTTCATGAACGGCATCAAAGAGGCCGGATGGGCCACCAGTTCTTCGTATGTAACCAATTGTATCAACCATATGGTCACATACAACCTGTACCAGTTTGACAACATGACCTGGGAAGACTACCAGGCCGGACAGATACCATCCGGAGGCGGCGGAACACCGGGAAGCGGCTACCTGGCAAACCCCTGTCCTGCAGCATCCATTTCCAGCGAGTTCGGCGGCCGCACGTCACCGGGCGGGATCGGCAGCACCAACCACAAGGGCAGGGACTACGCTGCCCCTGCAGGAACACCAATCTATGCCGCTGCAGACGGCACCGTCATCCAGTCCACTTATAACAGTGTACGTGGAAATTATCTGCAGATCGATCACGGGAACGGTCTTAAGACCCTGTATCAGCACTGCAGCCGCATCATCGTACAGAACGGCCAGCATGTCAATAAAGGACAGGTCATTGCCTACGTGGGAAACACGGGAGCATCCACCGGCCCGCATCTGCACTTTGAGGTATGGGAAAACGATACGCCCGTTGATCCGAGAAATTATCTGTAAGGGAGGGATATCCATGAAATTTAAAACCAGTGTTCTTCTTCTTGGAATTGTTTTCGTTCTCATTTTCATATTCTGCCAGTCCATAGATCCCGGATCCGGACATCCGGATCCACAGGCTGCAGACAGCTCCGTGGAAGCTGCAGCCGGGGAATCTTTCCAGGACGTTCCGACAAATTACAAGGAGGACTACGATCTGGAGAGCTTTGAGCTGACTGATGAATCCGGTTTTTTTACGGAGCAGAGATCGGACCGGTACGACTTTCTCAGAAACAGTCTTTACGAGTATCTGTATAACAATCATATAGACGTGGATGCCGCCACCGTCATGGAGGACGGATTTTCCTTTAATGATGCACGGGCCGATTTTATCATCCGGTACAGCCTGGATGGATCGGATCACTACATCAACTGTACCTACACTTCCGATACCGACTCTTTTGATTTCTACATGCCGGAAGGGACACCGGGAAGAACCAATGATCTGAAGGAGGCAAACTGATAATGCGTAATGAACATATAACCGATACCAGACTTTATGTGTGCTGTCCAAAATCAAAACGGCAGTATTACAAGGCCAGAATACGAAACTTTTATCTGGAGGGAATCCTGCTTTCCGATGATATCTATGAGGCGGATGCAGTCCTCCATATCCAGGACGGACGGTCTGATCCGGAAATATGCCAGGAACTTTCCATAGCCGGGCAGCGCAGGATCCCTGTCCATACAGTTGACAGGAACATGATGAACCGCCATCTTATGGCTCTTCTGCTTGATAACAGACTGTACGACCATCAGTATTCATTTGAAAATGACAGGGAGCGGTAACATGGACAACGAAACGAAAAGCAGGCTTTTCTTCCTGCAGAAAGAAAAAAAGCTACGGCATAAAAATCTTATAATCCGGACATTTCTTGTCATCCTCATAGCCGGGTATGGTTTCTTCTTCACTTCCACTCTCTGGGGTGAACAGGACGTGGTAAAGGCCACCCCCTACGCTACGACCATCACGGAGCATGAACGGGACATGACACTGGATACCTGGAAATACGACAAAGAGCAGAACCTCATGGAAGTGGCGCTTTCCATCCAGAATAATGCCATGGACGGACATGACCAGTACACATTCAAGGCCATTGACCGGGAACACGGCTTTCTGTCCGTTGATCCCGTAGTGGAGTCTGCAGACCTGGTAGTCCTGCAGTTCCACGTACCGGCTTCCTGGCAGTCCCTGTCCCTGCAGCTTTACTTCCCGGATGAAGTTGCCGAAGGAGATTTCCGATCTTTCTACATGAACCGTGACGCCGTCCAGACTGCCAGCATTAAGACGCTGACGGAAACAGGCTACCGGATTGAAAAATATGAACGGGACATCACCTATGCGGAAAGTGACATAGAAACTGCACAGAAAAAAATAGAGGACAACAACGAGCAGATCCGCACCTTTGAGCAGGAAATCAAGTCCATTGAGGATGACATGATCTATCAGACAGCCCGGGAACAGGAAAACAGCCGCCATCTGATCGAAACGGCCAATTCCAATATCCAGAAGCTCATCCAGGAAAACACGGACACAGGAGAAGATATCGAGGAAAGCCAGGAAAAAATTGAAATGCTAAAGAAACGACTAAAGGACTTGGAGGAAACAGAAAAATGATCATATTTGTCGGACAATCACAGCAAGGTTTTTTTATGGAGGATGTGGCAAGAAAACTGTCCCTCCCCTATTCATACATAGATCCCGCTCCCCGGATTGAAATGCAGCAACAGTCCATCCTTGACCTTATCAGCCAAGGCGCAACCCATATCATATATGACATCGATCAGTACGACATGTCTCCGTTTGAAATTGCGGACGCCATCCTGCAGATCGGGGAGGCCTCCCGTGTACAGACCATCATCTACGCTCCCGGCTACCTGCCGGATGCCAGAGCACTCCTGGCACTGGAACAGAAAGGCTTTTCCTGCTTCATCACACATACAGTCCTGTCTGATCAGAAAGACATGCTTGAGGCTTTCCTTTCCGGTACGTACACACCGCAGGAAGCTCCTGTATCCGGAAAGGCTGCAGCTCCGGCTCTTAAGACCAGCCATAAACTGATCGGCCTTACCGGGGCCATGCACCGGATCGGCACCACCACACATGCCATCCAGCTTGTGAAATATCTCCGCTTTAAGGGATACGATGCCTGTTACATCCAGATGAACGGCAGTGATTATCTGCAGAAACTTAAGGAATGGTTCGATGTGGAGGAAAGGGAGGAAATCGGGGAGATCACATATGAATCCGTCAAGATGTACTACAGGCCGGAAAGCCTTCCGGAAATCATGACCATGGGCTACGACTTCTATGTGTATGACTACGGGGCATACCATGATGCGGACTTTAACCGGACTTCCTACCTGGAAAAGGACTTCCGCCTCATGGTCTGCGGCAGTAACCCGGTGGAGCTGCCCGCCACCTATGACATTATCAAGAACAGTTTCTACTCCGATGTGTTCTACATTTTTAACATGATACCCGAGGCGGAACGCAGCGACATCTTAGAACTGATGGAGGACAAGGCAGACAGGACACTGATCTGCTCCTCCTTCATCCCGGATCCCTTTGTGCTGCATGATACATCCCTTTATGATGCGTTGCTGCAGATCCCGGACAAGCCGGGGGATCTGCCTGCCCGCCGCAGGACCTTATTTTCACGGCTGCGAGGAAAAAAACATGAGTAAATTCAAGAAAAAATTAGTAGGGGACATACGCCAGGAACAGGAAACAGCCATACAGCAGGAAAGCCTGCGGCAACAGCATGGTATCCAGGATAAAAATGTCATAGTGGTTGAAAAAAGCAACATGGTAAAATTCATGATCCGCCAGCTTAGTGCCATTATTAAATTTGTCACAACCACCATGATCCTTGTCCTGGCTGCCATCGGGCTTCTGTCCATCATTTATCCAAACATACGCAGTGAGCTTCTGACCGTGCTTCTGCAGTATTATGACTCTTTAAAACTCTATTTTAGCATGTAGGTGCCAGAAATGGCACGGAAAGGACATACCTATGATTTACCGCACCACACCCAAGAATTTTGAAACCAACGTGGATGACAACCTGGTCATCGGATACTACCACGGAAAAGCCATCATCCGCAATGCCTTTGGTGACCTGTGTTTCATGCAGTGCGAGGAAGCACATGCGCCGGAAGGAACTGTGATTGCAAGCAACGAACTCACTCCCCTCTCCGTCCTGCAGAAAGAGGAACAGGACGAGATCAAGAAAATATATCTTTGAAAGAGGTGAAAACCATGACCCGCAGAAATTCAAAAAAAGACCAAGGGAAGACATCCAGTAAAGAAAAGGATGATCTCCGGGAAGAGATCCGGGCCCTCTCTGAGGAATACAAGACCAACCCGGACCACATACTGGAACTTGTCCAGTTTTCGTCCAATTTCTACACATACAGCCTTAACAACACCATGCTGATCCATTCCCAGAATCCGGGAGCAACCTTTGTACAGTCCTATAAAGCCTGGAAAGATATGGGATATCCTGTCCGCAGACAGGGAAAAAGCATGACCATATCCGTCCCGGTCAAGACCACATATCTGAAGATAGATGATGAGTATGTCAAATTAAGCAAGGCGACAAAGGAACAGGTCGAGGACTACAAAGCCGGAAAACTGGAAGCCATCCAGAAGCTGCGCTTCTGCCGTGGTCTGACCTTTGACATCTCCCAGACCACGTTCCCGCCGGAAAAGTATCCGCAGCTCTATTCCATGGGCTACCCTTCCGAGACACATGAACAGGTCACAAAAGGACTGGCTGAATTTTCCGTAACGCACTTAAACGTGCCTGTTTATTTCCAGGATCTTAATTCCATTTCCCTGCGGGGCTTTTACCGCCCGCAGTACAGGGAAATCGTCATCAATGAAAAACTCAATTCCACCGGGAGGCTCTCCACCCTGTCCCATGAACTAGGACACGCCTTGATGGATCACCAGCCTGGAAAAAATAAATCCGCTTCCCAGATCGAATGGGAGGCAGATGCCATGTCCATTATGATCCAGTCCTCTCTTGGTCTTGAGATCTCTGACACCCGGAAGCAGCATCTGAAGGACCATTATACCTCCATGGTCACTTCCCTTGAGAACTTCAGCGAATCAACTCTGGACACGGTCTTTGGCAGCGTATATGGCACGTACAAAGAGTACAGACCGCTGATGGATGAGTGCATAGAAAAATATATCTCAAAGGAACATCTGCAGACGCTGGATCAGCAGAGGTCCCTAAAAACAGGAGCAGAAAAACTGTCCGGAAAGTACATGGAGAGAGCCTTTTTTCCGCTGGAGGAGCGTTCCATGTAAGGAATGACCGGACCGTCCGGTACTCTTCTCCCTTCCCTGGGTGCTGTTTTTTTCTGCCAGCGGTGCCGCAGGCATGTCCCGGGTGCCGGGAACCCATGGGGCGGCGGGGCGCCGGGGCAAGCGTCCACAGCCGGATCCATGACCGGAAAGAAAGCGTTTAAACGCCTTTACAGCCGTTTTTTTGCCGTTCCTGTGATTTTCCCCGCCTCTGCCCCAAAAAACGCCTCCACGGGCAGAATACAGGGTCTGTAAGCAGTCCTGGAAAACTATTCTCTCCTGCATCCATATCATCCTTGACAGTTCCTTTTAACTATTACGTTTTGATACTTTTGGAATAAGAAAACCTCCATTTTTGCACATGCGACATTCTTCGTCAAACTATTACATTTTGATAGTTTTACATTTTAACTATTACATGATTGACAACATGTAATAGATAATGTATTATCTAAATACCATTAAATATTACACATTTGAAAGGACGTAATTTTTTATGGCCAGAGGAAAAAAAAATAAAATGATTGAAGGACAGTTAAGTTTTGATTTCTGTCTGGACACAACAAAATACGTATGCCAGGCTAACACCCTGGTAGGTGGCAGGCAGGCCCTGTCACTTAATAGCGCAAAACTGATCCGGGCAGCGATCATGCAGATCCAGTACGATGACAAGGAGCTGCATCCCTACGTCATCAGTATTCCCGATCTTGCCAAGCTCTTAAACATATCCCGCAGCAATATTTACCGGGACATCGAAAAGATCACGGATGACATCCTCCGGAATCCTGTCTACATCCGGCAGGAATCATCCGGTAAGGTAAGGTGGATCAAAATTCCCTGGGTTAAACGATGTGAGTATCATTCTGACATAGGGGTGGCCTTGAAGCTGAATGACGAGCTGACACCTTTCCTCCTCAATCTGAAGGAAAGGTACACACAGTATGAGCTTGACAATGTACTCTCCATGAAGTCCGTATATGCGATCCGCATTTTTGAGCTGCTGCAGGAAAAGATCCTGTACAAGAAAATCCCTCTCGAGGGACTGGATGTGGAGCTGTCCGTAGACCAGATAAGGGAGTGCTGCGACTGCGTAGATAAATATAAAACCTTTGCGAATTTCAAGGCCCGGGTGATTGATATAGCGGTCAGCGAGATCCAGCGTGTCACCAGCTATACCATCTCCTTTTCCTATGTGAAAAAAAGCCGTGCCGTGGTGGGAATCATCTTCCACATCAATATGAGCTATCATTAAACTATTACGTTTTGATACTTTTGAGAGGCATATATATAAATATATAATATATATCCTAATTTATAATTTATAATTAGGGGGCAAAAAAAGGGCTCTGTAAAGTGACGGGAAAGCCAGTAAAATCAAGGCTTTCAGCCTTTCGACAAAAAAAACGAAAAATTACGTTTTGATAGCAATAATATTACAAATTGATACTGATACTGCTACGTTTTGATAGTTTTAAACGAACGGGAACGGAATTTTAACTATTACGTTCTGATACTTTTGAGCGCCGCTTTTCGGGAAAAAACAGGGTTTGCAGTGAGCCGGGAGCGGAATTTTAATTATTACGTTTTGATACTTTTGAAAGGCCGGGCAGGTCCCTGGAAGATGTGGCAGCAGAAAAAAGGGGACGGGAACAGAAATTAAACTATTACATTTTGATAGTTTTGAAAGACACTCTGCATACAAAAAAAGTCCGGGAGAAACTCCCAAGACTTTTTTTGCGTAATAAATAATACCTTTAAGGTAGCTTGATTGTAACACAGGGGGCAGGAAAAGACAAGACGGGATTGAAAAATAACTGCAATTACAGTATAATGAAGAAGGATGTTGAATGTCATTGGCCGTCCTGTCACGGCCGGAAAAAACAGCGAGCGAAAAGAGGTGGCGTATGAACAAGGTTATTCTGATAGGAAGACTTACCCGGGATCCGGAAGTGAGATACAGCCAGGGCGAAAAACCCCTTGCCATAGCCAGGTACACACTGGCAGTTGAAAGACGGATCAAAAGAGAGGGAGAGGCTTCTGCTGATTTCATTTCCTGTGTGGCTTTCGGAAAGCAGGCCGAGCATGCGGAGAGATACTACAGGCAGGGACTTAAGATAGCAGTATGCGGGCGTCTTCAGACAGGAAGCTACGTCAACAGTGAGGGAACCAAGGTCTATACGGTCGAGGTTGTCATTGAGGAACAGGAATTTGCCGAGGCTAAAAAGGACCAGCAGCAACAGAATGATGAACCTCCTTTCGCATAAGGGGAAGGCAGGAAAAAGAGGGTGCCATTTCTGGCACCTTTTTTCTGAAGTTAGGTAAATGTCAATCCAGATTGACATCCTTTTAGACTGTATCTGACAGAAGAAGGTTCTATTTTTAGAACCTTTTTCTTTATTTTTCAGCCGTAGCAAAAGAAAGAAGATACAGAAGGGAACAGATTAAAAAGCTAGTTATGATATGAGATAATTGTAATGTTTCATAAGGATATATGGGTGTGATAGAATATAAAAAGAAAAAAATACTACTAAATTTAAGTGCCGTTTTATTCTCTGATATAAAAAGAGTATCTTTTTCCGAAATATTTTTTAATAATTTTTTTGAATTTCTAGCAAATAATAATAACAATAGAAGTTTAATAAAACAAAGTACAAGAGAAAAAATAAATGATTGGTAACTAATATTTGGAGTTAGTGTATTTAATTTATCTATACCATCACTAAACTGTGATGTGGAAATAAAGGGCATCAGCAAAAACAGGATAATAACACATAAAATAAATGCACATAAAATGGTTATTATTATGAAAGTTATTTGAAATAATCTGTATAAAAAAAAAGAATATTTTTGTATTTTGTTTACCATCAAAAACCCCATTTGTTTGTATTATATCAATATTAATTAATGATTAAGTATTACCACTCTTTAAGAGTGGTAATACTTATCTGCATCTTTTAAGAAATAATAACTCCTCGTCCGTCAAATTCTTCGTAATAGCTGTCAACATAGTAATTGTGAGCGCTATCTAAGAAATACATTACAGATATGGCTTCTCTCACGATGACAAATTGGTTAGTATCACTTAACATGTAACTATATGTATCATGATAGTAAGCCATTTCGCAATTTTGAGAGAAGAAAAATTCAGCAATCGTATAAAGCTTTTGAGGAACTTTCTCTGCTAAATAGAGACCAAGGGCCATGAATAATACCTGGGCAATAGTTGCAATGGAAAAATTCCAGATATATACACTCCCATCATAGGACGATGTATTCCATTCTCCGGTTGTACCGTCAGAGTATGGCATTACTCTACCTTGCTGCGGAGAAATTGTCTGGCTTGTAGTTTGACCGTCTGGAGTAGTGGTTTCCACTATAACATCATTGCCATTAATAGTAGACTTTACGGTCTTTTCTAAAACATAGTTACCATTTTGATCCATAGCATATGTTTGGCTTGTTACAGTGTTTAAAGAATTTTGGGTCTCTTCTACAACTTTGTAATGTATGCCGTTCTCATCGTATGTATATACATAGTTGCCTTCTTCTATGGTTCCCGTCTGACTTTCCATAGTAAGATTTTCTCTAGGAGAGTCGGCATTACTTATTATTGGATTTTCTTCAGAAGCAAAAACAGTGGCAGGCCCTGCAAAGCTTATTACGCTGGCAGTACATAGTACAAAAGCAATTACCTTTTTGAAATTCTTTTTCATTTTATCCCTTCTTTCTCATTAAATTTTGTTTATAATCCGGATTTATAATTTGTTAGATAATAACATAATTGTGTGAAAAATATATTTGCAAAAGATAAAAAATAAGTAAAATTGGAATTTGTATAATAATATACAAAATATTTTCTGATAAATATAAACGAAAGAAATAAATCTTGTTCACCGGTTCCAGAAATGGGATCTTCTTTTGTCTCTGTATTATATAGTTATACTAAAAAACGCAGACGAGACAATAAAATACCGATAAATAATTGACAATGGATTAATTATCTGATATTTATAAAGAAAGATAGATAATTAACAGAAAGGAGTGCTGGTGAAATGTTTACGAACTTTAACAGGCTTTCCTTAATGATACAGGCGTACAAAATGCATACACCTCTTTTTACGAAAAAAATAATAGTAGAAAAAAAGAAGAATTTTGAAACAGACGAACAGATATTACAAGAAATGAAAAAACTGAATTTAGTAATGTCAGTTAAAATATATATCATTTATTTTATTATAGCCATGATCCGACTGATTTCAGTAGTGGGTTTTTTTGTTACAGCTTTTTTAGATATGATAAATAGGTTTAAGATTTTAGATTTTTATCGAAATAATACAGACGGGTATTCATCGCAATTTATTTCTTTCCCATCATCTTACTTTACTTTTAGTAGTTTACAATTACGGCTTCTCATTTTGATTATTGTTTCCCATATCCTAATGATCGTTATCGAAAAAAAACGGAGGTGATAGCAATGGGATATATAAAAGGGATGTAGTATGAGAAATGAAGCTGTAAATTGTCATCTGTGTCGTAAAGGGAAAGCGACAGAAAGGAAGAATTATGAAAAAGAAAGTATTATCTTTGTGTGCAGTATTCATGATATTATTTGCAACTGCGTTTCAGTCATATGCGGCTGATGACATCGCAGAGGGAGAGAAAAATGTAAATGATTACGAGACCCTGGGAGAAATGATACAGGATCTTGATCCGGCCGCATATTATTCTTTTAGTGATAATATACGGTTTCAGATGAATACGATAAAGCTTGAAGACATCGAAGAAGGAAATGAAAGTATACAGATGGCGCCTACTAATAGGCAGATTATATTACCCTATGCTGCCGCAATTAGCAGTGATGTTTCAAGCTCGGGAGTCGGTCATCTGGCATATTCCGGTACATTAGAGGCTAGTGAGGTCTCTAAATCCTTATATTTAGGTGCAACGGCTAGTGAAAGTATAACAGGTACGGTTGTATCTGCTATGGGTAATACCAGATATAATTCCACAAAAGTAACTGTGGCCAATGCAAGGACAGGTTTAATTTCTGGACGGAGATATCAAGTATATTTTTACGGCGTTGTGGAAGCCCCTGCAGGGTACTATCCGCCTTCGGGAGTTGTTACATCAACAAAATATATTAATATCTTATAAGTCTGTGTAGATGAGAGTGAGATTTTTAGGTGCCAGAAATGGCACCTTTTTTATTGTAGAAAAAAGATAAAAAGGAAGGAAGAGGGAAGCCCTTTTCCCCTGGTGCCATTTCTGGCACCTTTTTTTATTTCCAGAGGACATGCAGTCCCGGGAGGGCAAAAGGGCACTCCCTCTTCCGGAATACCGGAAAAGATCCGGTATCTTCATGCAAGAAACACCCCCAACCCCTCTTACATAAGAGGGGCTTTGGCTTGTTTGTGGCAGTCCGGCTTCACGGGCAGATGTACACATCCATCTCCATCCCTGCTTTTTTGTCCGGCCCCGCACCGTGCTGCAGGTCCCTGCAAAATCTGTTGCCTGTTTATTCCACCCGGGAAACGGTATCTGCGCATGTGCGTTGGACGGGTGCCACACCCCGGTCCGGAAGTCAAGGGACTTTCGCGGCATAAATGTCCTGCGGACACATATTCCACGTTCCCTTGACTTCCAGCCAGGAGTGCGGCTTATGAGGTGCCAGACAACAGAATGTTGCAGGAACCTTGACAACTTCATAAGCTGGACCGGCCAAAAAGGAGGATGGAAAGATGGATGTTGAAATCATTTCGTGTGAAGTGGATCACGGTATCGTAAAGATACTGGCCGTTGATGTCTCCGATCAGAACCTGCGGAGACTGGAACGGCTCCGGGATGATGCTTCAGAAACAATCGTTGAATTTGTGTTTGACACTGTCCGGAAAGGAGATTATCTCTATCTCCGGAGCTGGCTGAAAAGCCAGAAGGCAGCAAGACAGGCAAGGACCTGGGGCGAAGCCCTGGCGGCAGTCACAGGAAGCATCACAACAATCAGTACAAGATACAGGAACTGGCAGTAGCCGGTTCCTGTATTTATATACAATATTCATACAGAAAAGGAGAATGGAAAGATGAAAAGAATGAAAGAGGAAATGGTCAAGAGAGCAGACAGGCTGAACGCCCTGTTGCAGGGAAGCGGAGTCAGAGTTGAGTATGTGGAAAAAAACCATGGGAACCAGCTTATTGATGCCTATATGGTGAAATACAACGATAGCAAGGTGATACCAAGTGTATCCTATGCACCCAGGTGGTACGACCTGCCGGATGAGGAGGTGGCTGCTTATCTGGAAGAGCTGGGAAAAAAGGAGGTGAGTGTTGACCTGGATAAGTATATGGATCCGGAGTATGTCCGTTCTCATGTATATCCGCTCATGATTGGAGCCTCCTGCAGGGAACAGGTTGAAAGAGGAAATTTCCTCTACAGGCTGCGGGATGACTTTCTCATCATGTACTATGTGGAGGTGAAAATACAAAACGGGCCAGGCCCGGATAGCCTTGAGGATGGCACGTTAAAGCTCACTTATCCGGTGTTCAGAATGACGGGGCTGTCCGAAGAGGAACTGCATACCCTGGCTTTTGAAAACATGGCCAGGCAGACGGAGGTAATACTTCTGTCAGATGCGCTGAGAGGCATCTTTGAGCCGGACACGGATACACAGGTCCTTCCGGTGTACGTAGTGACAGGCAGAGACAGGGAATACGGCGCTGCGGGAATCCTGTGCAGCTCCGTTTACAGGCAGCTTTCCGCTGCGTTTGGAGAGAAATTTGTCGTTCTGCCGTCCTCCCTGCATGAATGTCTGGCTGTTTCCCTGGCGGATGTGGAGGACCCTCTTTTCTACACGATGATGGTACAGGAAGTGAATCATGAAGCTGTGAGAAAAGAGGAATGGCTGGCTGACCATGCCTACATATATGACGGCAGGAACATGACAAGGATAGAATAGACTGCAGGCCGGGGGATCCATTCCCCCGGCAGAAAGGAGAGAAGATGATCTTATATAATACAGTATTGAGAGAAAACAGGCCGGTACTCATAAAAGAGAAAAAAATAGACTTCATGGTGTCCTGTATTTCCAGTCCGGAAACCGTCCATCAGATCTGCCGGGACGTGCTGAGAATTACGGACTATACAGAAGAATACGCCTATGTATTCGGGCTGAATGGCAGGAGCAGGCTGCTCGGGATTTTTGAAGTATCACACGGGATCACGGATGCCGCCATGATCCGCCCGAAGGAAATCATGATGAAACTTCTTCTCATGGGTGCATGCCAGTTCCTCCTGGTACACAATCATCCGTCCCAGGAGCCGGATCCGTCCAGAGAGGACCTGCGGGTGACCCGGCGTCTCTGTGATGCGGGCAGGCTGCTTGGTCTGGATCTTCTGGATCATATCATTGTGACCCGGGAGGATTATTACTCCATGAGGGAACACAAAAGATATATGTTTGAGGAGGAAAAGTGATCCTAAAAGGAAGGTGCCATTTCTGGCACCTTTCCTTTTTTGAAAAAACTTGTATAAAAGCACAACTTATTGTACAATATAATATATAAAATAATATATAGAATTTAAGCAATATTTTAATCATTTGTAAAAGAAAGTAAGGAAAGGTGATTGTATGGTACTGACAGATTTTACTGACAAGCTGGTGTCCATTACCGATCTGAGTAATGGAAAGGCAGGGAAGATCTGCACGGACGTGACAGAAAACCACACGGAGTATGTGATACTTAGAAACAACAGGCCCACGGCTGTCATCATGTCCCTTGATGAGTACAGGGAAGTATCCGAAAAGGCACGGCGGCTGGAGAAGCTGTTGGATGAGATCGAGACAGCATCCCTGCTGAAGCTGGCCGAAAGCAGAAAAAATTCTGCAACCACATCCTTTGAAGCCCTGGTGGAGGAAGAAGGAATGACCATGGAGGACGTGGAAGCACTGGAAGCGGGTGTGGAAATCGAATGAAGTGGGATGTAAGGATTACGGAAGAGGCAAGGAAGGAATTTAAGAAGCTGGAAGGGAGTGTTCGAAAACAGGTACTGGCCGGAATATCCAAGGTGTCAAGAGCGCCGCTGCCGTCCCCGGACGGATATGGCAAGCCCCTGGGAAACAAAGGCGGTAACAATCTGACAGGCTTTTTTAAGATCAAGTACAGGGGAGTCGGGATACGGGTGGTCTACACCCTCAATCTTGAGGCCCATGTCATGAATATCGTGGTCATAGCCCAGCGTGATGACAATTACTGCTACGATCTTGCCTGGCAGATGTACGAGAAGTACGGTGCAGAGATCTTCCAGGACATTTTTGATAAATTATAGAAAATAAAAAGTAATTTATGAATTGGAAGAGCGTATATATAGCAAGAGAAGGAAGGTGCCATTTTTGGCACCTTCCTTCTCTTGCTATGTTTTTTTACGATATGTATGTGCTGCATTAAGGCGCAAGCCGTCTATTTTGCAGTAAATTGGCTACAGATCCGGAAATCCTGGTTGCAGTATTGAGGATACTGGTACTTCCAGAATGTATTCCTATGACGCTACTACCGAAAAGTACAGGTGCCCCGCTATCTCCTGCAAGAGTGTCAATACTGTGTGTAAAGTAATTACTGTAAACATTGTATACATCTCCAAAGCTGTGAACCATCTGAGTATGATAATCTTCAGGATACCCTATTGATGCTACTACTGAATTAGGAATAACATTGCTATTCCAGCCAAAATAGCCTGTTGAATTACCTACATTATTGTTTAAGTCGAAAACACCATAATCATATTGGCTGTCGTCTTGCGTAACAAAATCCTCACAAATGATGATATTTCTTGCGGTCAGAACACCATAGGGAATATGTCCTGGATTATAAGCGGGATAATACTGAATAGATTGTGCAGCCCCTCCCCTTTCTGCACTGTATAGATTGTGTGCAACGGTCGCCACATCATTAGGTCCGAACATCCAGCCAGTCCCGGTAGTAGTGACACCATTTCTCCAGGTGGTTCTTATAAGACCAACTTTTGGATAGGGATCATAAGAGGTATCAGATACTGGTATCCGGTCATCAATACCGATGATCAGTCTTGGCTGTTTTGCCCCGGCAGGTGTATACCCCGCTGCCTCCGTTTCTGTTGCAGTATTAGAAATAGGAATGATCTCTTCTTCTCCAGTAGAAAGATTTATTGACACATAATTTGTACAGTCATCCTCGTTCGCCTGTACAGGCATACTAGCAGAAAAAAGCCCGAGCAGCATAGCGAACACTATAGAACATGCAAAGATTTTTTTTGAAATATTTTTCATATCGTTACTCCTTTACTTCTACGCTGTAAACATGGCGAAGTGCAGGAGGATTTGAGTCAGTCATTTGTCCATCATATTTCACTATCACGGTCATTCCTATTTGAAAAGCAGTATCTGAATGTAGCTTACGGATGGACACTAGTATTGGAGGATAATCTATAGGATATTCGTCCCGATCGACCATCAAATAACTCGCATGAACTTCTTTTACAATCCCTGTCATTTCGTAGTATTCTGTTTTCGTAGTGTCAGTTGAACCATTTCTATTAATTTTATTAAAGAGAACGCAGAAGAAAACTACAACAAATAGAAGAAAAAAGCATGTCAGTATCTTTCATTTTTTCATACAATGCACCTTCTTTCATTTGGATTTTGGGAAAGAAAAGCTTGATATTAATTAAGAATATCATAGCATATATCCCTGCTATTACAATGTATTAAGGAAAAATATTTTAAGAGATAAAATGATAAAAGGCAGGAAATTTCCTGCCTTCTATTATCTTTGAGGTATTGAAATAGATGTAGTGTCTATGCTACCATTGTTACTAGATGGAAACAATGCTGGCTCAATCCCTAAAAAGTTCATCATAGCTGACGTTGAATACTTTCTGTAGTGCTTTTAAGTCACTTGCTTTTATATTTCGACGGCCAGCTTCTATATTGGCGTATGTACTGCGGGACATGGTACTACCGAGCAGCTGCATCTTTTCAACGACCTGCATCTGTGTCATATTTCTGGACATTCTGATCGTCTGCAGATTACGTCCGAGAGGTATATCCTGTAAAATCCATTGCATAGGTTTTCTATCTCCGTTTGCCACTATTTAGAAACTTTGATTTTAGTATATTTTCCGTTTGAGATATTCTTGCCACTGATTAGAAACAATATTCCAAAGGACATCTGTATTTTCAAGAGTATATAAGCGGGAGCTGTAGGAATGAGGAAGAGCATTTATGATGAATGATGAAGAATTTAAGGAATTGGTAATGATCTGTATAGATAAGATGAAGGATGAGACGATCTTTGAGCTGACCAAAAATGACGAGCAGTACCAGAGAACGACCGAGGAGGAAGGAAAAGCGGATAGAGCTTATCTTGATCTGTACTTGGAGCCCGAGCAGAGAGAAGTCTGCGATCATTTTATCGAGTGTCGGGATAAGCAGTGGGATGAATACAGCACGTTTGCGTATATTGCAGGACTGAGGGATGCCTACAGGGCCGAACGGCTTTTCTTCCCGAAAAAAAAGGAGGGTGACGAGGCATAGATCCTTCTCATAAAGGGGAGGATCTGATCCAGGGAGAAAGTAGTGATCTTTATGCTCTATCAGCTTCCCACCCAAACTCCCCCAACCCCTCTTTCTCCCCCAAAGAGGGGCTTTAGCTTGCTGGAAAAGGAAAACGCCCCGGAGCTTATCTCCGGGGCGTTTCGTCTGGAGAGCTGGCCTAGGAGGCCTTTGAGGCTTTCCTCTTACGTATTGTATCCAGCTGTGAATTTATTAAGTAGACGATTACATTCGCCAATACGTAGAGGAATACTTCCTGTAGCGTAAGCATATATATCACCTCCCGGTAAATTTGAAACAACATTAATAAGTTACAAAAAGAGCATAGCATAAACGAAAAACGGTCGATTTTCTGCCGTAAGTTTAAAAAGCCACCTGTAGAAATGCACGTCCAAAGCGGAAAAAGTGTCCAGAGGCAAATGATACAGTATAACACAAAAGTGAATAAGCCGTTTTTTCTCAGATAAAGAGAGGAGCGGCTGCGGGAGGTGTCACAGCCAGCCCGGGAGGTAAAGGGTAAAATGCACGTCCGCAGGGCGGCCGCCCTTGACCTGCCGGTCCGCCCGTGACGGATGGACAGACAAGAGCAGAACAGCAATCTGTGCTGTGCTGCTCTTTCTTAATAGTGCCTTTTCTATTTTTCATGGAATATGCCGTAGGACGAAAAAAGACATTCCGGGATTATCTTTTAGAGAATTTACGAGTATAAAAAACGAGTTGGGGACATATACTTGCATATGACAGGCGGATGTGCTATACTGCCTGTAGGCAAAGAAAAGATATTATGCTTTGTTCCACCAGGAGCAGCGAAAACCCCGGAGATGGCACTCTCCGGGGTTTTCTATTCCGTTAAGGGTGGCTTAGGCCCAGGCTAGTTACCGTCTACTGATCGCCATCTAACCATTTGATGATGTAGTGGCAGGCTACACCAGCCGTAACGGCGATAAGAAAAGATATTACATATTCCACCAGAAACACCCCCTTCCTGTACCAGTGTAGGGGCGGTAACATGAAGAAGTATAACACAGGGGGAGCCCGTATACAATGCCATCATGGAAAGATAAGCGCAGGACAGCACCTTACAGATGCTGTCCTTTTTCATACTGGAGCCCCGGAAGGGGCATTTCAGATAAAAGGTGCCAGAAATGGCACGTAAGGAGAAGAGCTGCACCCGGAGGCAAAAAAAGAGCATAAGGGAAAACTGACTGCACGCATGCGTGCAGCCCAGGCAAAGCCTGGGGTTTTCTTGGATGCAGTGGAGAAGTAATGTATATATAAATGACTGTAAATATATATAAATATTGTCCTTTTCCTTTAAATATGTTACTGTATTTATAGCTGATGGAGGTGCTAAATATGGTGATCACTTTACGGAACGTGCCAGAGGATGTGGCTTTTAAGCTGAGCAGCTTGGCAAAAAAGAAAAATCTGAGCAGAGAGCAATATATTAAAGATCTGCTTGAACAGGCGGCGCTGTCGGAGGATCTCATCCGGACGCAGGACCGCTATGAAAATCTGGTGCGTGATATGGCGGAGGTAGTCTCCTCCCTCCACGCCTGCATGGAAGAAAATAATCTGCTCCTGCAGAGGGTTGTAGAAAAATTGTAGGTGCCAGAAATGGCACCCTTAAAGAAGGAGAAGAGCATGCGGAAATTATTTGAGCTATCGGAGCAGGAAGTGGCCCTGCTGGACAGGGTGAAGAAGGAGCAGGAGCTGGGAAGCGAAGTGGCCGCATTACGGTATATCCTGTGCCGTTATCAGGAGCAGGAGGATCAGAAGGAACTGATCAAGGAAGCGATCCAAACCTATGAAGCAGAGGCCAAGGGTTTCCATGAGAGGCTCAAGTGGTCCTCTACCATGGCTGAGAGGAACACGACTATGCTTCTGGACGTGGCCAATACCTTTCTGTTCCAGCAGGGGATTGAGGATTGTATCCCTGTGGAGGATATTGAAAGCCCTGTGCTGGCACGGTCAAGGGATATTTTGAAAAGGAAGCTGGCTCACTTTAAGCAGCAGAAGGATAATCGCAGGAAAGGATAGAAGCGCATGGATACAAAACCAGGTGTTGTGGTGGTCACTAAATTTTGCCGGCCCGGATCAGATGCGTACCAGAGCTATGTGGATTATATAGACCGGAAAAATGCCAAAATTAAAAATGGCACAAAAAGCTGGAACTTATACCAGGATTATATGGGAAATCCCGAAAAGAGCACGGGACTTTTTACCAGGCATCAGGACGCCCTTACCAAGCAGGATAAAAGGGGGCTGAAAAAGCTCTTTGAAACAGCCCAGGAAAATGGCTCCCTTATGTGGCAGACCGTTATTTCCTTTGATAATAACTGGCTTGCTGAAAATGGCCTATACAGCCCGGAGGACCATAGCCTGGATGAAAAGCGGATCAAGGAGATCACGAGGAACGCCGTGGAAAAAATGCTGAAGAAGGAAGGCCTTGAAAATGCCATCTGGTCAGCTGCGATCCACTATAACACAGATAACATCCATATCCATGTCGCAACAGCGGAGCCGGTCCCACAGAGGCGAAAAAAGGAGTTTCCTGTGTACAAAAGCGGCAAGAGCCGGGAGCCTCTGCTGGATCAGGCCGGACGGCCCGTGACACACCTGGAATATGTGGGGCGGTTCCAGTACAAGAGTATAGCTGCTTGTAAGAGCACCGTAGTCAATGAGATCCTCCGGACAAGGGAAGTGAACTATCAGATCAATCATATGATACGGGAGAACATCGTGGCAGGAAAGAAAGACCTGCACCGGGACCCGCAGCTGCGGGATCTCTTCCTGGAGCTTTACAAGAACATGCCGGATTGTGACAGAAAGCTGTGGAACTATAACAACCCCATCATGGCGGACAAAAGAGAACTGATCGACAGGCTGAGCAGTCAATTCATGCGAAGGTACAGGGAAGATGAATTGAACAGTCTGAAGCAGGTCATCGCCAGACAGTCCGAGGCATATCAGAGAGCTTATGGCCGGACGGACAGAAAATACATGGATAATAAAATAAATGATTTGTATACACGCATGGGAAATGTTATCCTTAAAGAGGTAAGAGAATATGACAGGATGAACCGGAGCGCCCCTCCGGAGGAAAAAGGCTCTGGAAGAAGGACCGCATCACGGGGAAGCCTCCTTTTTGTGATGAGGCAAATGAATAATAGCATGAAAAATACCTATGAAGACTATTTGAATGAACGGATACATGAAGCCTTACTGCAGGGCAGGAGTATAGATGAAATAGATCTTCCCGGCAGAGAGTAAGGTGCCATTTTTGGCACCTTAAGTTTTACCGCTTTCTTGACAAATGACTGCAAATGCGGTATAATGTTAGTGTAATAAATAATACATCTTTAAGGAGGTTAAACAATGGGAAAAATGAAAGTCTGCGCCATGCTGAACAATAAGGGGGGTGTGGGGAAGACCGCATCTATCACTACATTGTCAGACATGCTTGCGCACAAGGGAAAAAGGGTCCTGGTTGTCGATTTGGATCCCCAGGGGAACACATCGGGCATGTTCAATCCGAACATGGATTTTTACAGCATGTTCCTCAATATCTGGAATGGGGAATGGAAAAACAAGGAGCTCTATTCTGTGGAGGACGCACTCATGGATCCGAAGCTGGATATCCATAAATGCATCATCCGGACCAACTATGATAATCTGGACATCGTGCCATCCTATCTGACGCTGGCGGAAGTGGAAAACAGGCTGCAGGCCGATATCACAACGCCACAGCAGTTCCGGCTCCGGATGCAGCTGGAGAAGGTAGAGGATGAATATGATTATTGCCTGATCGATTGCTCGCCATCCATCAATATTTTAAATATCAATGGTCTGGTGGCTGCGGATGAGGTCTACATACCTACCAGGACGGATGGAAACTCCTGCCTGGGTATTGCAATCTCCTACAATCTGATCAATACCGTACAGTCCTACAACCCGAGGCTGAAGGTGGCAGGGATCTTCTTTACACAGTTTAACAAAAATAAGAGGGTTTCCAGAGAAACATTCAAGTTCTTATATAACGTACTCCCGGACAAGGTGCTGCTCCCCATTTTCATAGGGACATCCAAGCTGCTGGAGCAGAACAGCTTCCAGGCGGAGCCGCTTTTGGAGCTGGACAGCAAGAAAAACCCCAGCAGTGTGACAGAGAGCTATTGGAAGCTGGCCGAGTATATCATGGCAGAGGACAGGGAGAGCTTTTTAAATTCTGATCGGCTCCAGGAAGAGAGAGCCTTTGTAAAGGAAGTTTTAGAAGAGGAATAGAAAGGATGACGGATATATGGGAAAGTTTAAGATCCCTATGGGTGGAGAAATAGAAAAAAAGATGGAAAAGCCGCAGGGCGGTATTGGAACAGGACTTTTAAATGGGGAGTCCACAAAAATGCAGACTGTCAAAATGGAGATTGAATATATCAAGATTTCGGATATTATCCCGAACAAGAAAAATCAGTTTTCCATGGACGGGATTGAGGAGCTGGCACAGCTTATTGACCAGAACGGACTGGAGCAGCCGCTTGTTGTACGAAAGGATGGAAAGGGCGGCTATGTCCTGCTGACCGGACATAGAAGACTGAAGGCGATACAGATGCTGCAGAAAGAAGGCAAGTGGGCTATTGACAGTGTACCCTGCGTGGTGAAAAATCTGGATGATATCAAGCTGCCGCTTTCCGAGGACCTGAAGGAAAATCTGGCGATCTTGTCCACGAACCAGACAAGGGAGAAGACGGAAGCTGATAAGCTGCTGGAGTACCGGATGTTTACCGAAATCTATAAGGAACTGAAGGCACAGGGAGTGACCTGTATCCCCGTTGGCGTGGATCAGGATGGCGAGGAGGTTACACAGGAGCTGAAGGGCGTGAAGAAGAGGGAATTTGTCGCCGGCGCCATGGGCGTATCTACTGGCCAGATCAGCAAGTACGAGACCGTAGAAAAAAAGGGTGTCGAGGAGCTGAAAAATGCTATGCTGGATAACAAGGTCAATATCCAGACTGCAGAAAAGATTGCCAAGATGGAGCCAGAAGAGCAGAAGGAGATCCTTGCCAAAAATGACGTAATTAATTCTGACACTCTGCTTGTTCATGAGAAGAAAAAGGAAGAGAAGCAGAGCGGGAAAGAGGAGAAGACAGAGGAGCACAAGATTGACGCAAGAACATGGGCGGAGGATATCAAAGAGCTCACTGCCGGGATCGAGAAAAAGGCGGTCTATCTGGACGAAAAGCAGTACATGAGCTATCTGAAGGCCTTAAGAAATCTTGAAAAATTATTAGCGTAAAGGAAGGGTGCCAGAAATGGCACCTCCTTCCATAACAGCAGGATAGTGGCGACATAACAAAAGTGTGTACACAATTCAAAAAAGGAGCGGAAAGCCGGGAAAATAAGTAGACATAAAAAACGCTGCTTTTTTGAGTATCCTTTATTGTCTTACAATACCGGTGCGTTTTGTACGTAAAATTCTTATTTTTCGTATAGATTGGAACGAAAGGAACGGAGGACGTTATATGGCGAAAAAAAAATCATCACAGTATACGGTCACAGCCGCCTTGAAATATCTGCAGAACGAAGTGCTGCAGATTACAGGCTATACAAAGACAATGTATCAATATAAAGCCCTGGATTATTTTCTGTCTGGAGACAGAAAAATTGATGACCGTTTAAAGATCACCGCCCGGACCAATCCCCTCTATGTCCATCGGGATGTGAGAGATCAGATCTATCTGGATCCTGTGCAGCATCAGGAGATTAAGAAGGTGGCAGAAGCAGAGGGAGTGAAAATTTCGGTGGTTCTATTCCAGGCTGTGCTGAACTACACGTGTATCCAGGCTAATCTTTTAGGAATAACAGGACGGATTATTAATAATGACAACAAATGACATTCAACATTTCTTTTTACGTACATATAGAGTTCTGAATAAGGAGCTATACCATGGCATGCTGCCGCTTCCGGATTTTCTGATTGTTCAATCGAAAATTGAACGGAAAAATGAGTGGGGGCTGATCTTTGGAGGAACGATCACGATACGGATCACTTATGACAGTCTGATGAAAAGCATCGAGCAGGGCACTATTCTGCAGGAGCTGCTTCATCAAATGGTCCATATCTATTGCTACATATATGAGATTAAGGATACTACTCGACAGGGACGCTATCATAATGAGAATTTTCGCAAGGTAGCTAAGGATTATGGTCTTATTGTTCAGCCAGACCTCAAATTTGGGGCGATCGTTACGGGATGTCAGGAGCAGGTGAGAGAGCTCCAGCAAAGTCAGCTTCCAGAGTTTGAAAGCGATGTACAAAAAGTGAAAAAGCTTATACAGGATAGTGATGGACAGGCACATGCCTATATATGTCCTGCCTGTAAGAGAAAAGTGACAGGAGACAAGGACACAAAAGTTATATGCGGGTATTGCTATATGGAAATGATAGCCTTTAGGGAAAGGGAGGCATAGGGGACATGAAAATATATGGATATCATAGAGTATCCGGTCAAGGCCAGCATCTTGACCGTGGTATTTTCCAGATCACACAATACTGTGATGAGCATGGCCTGCGATTAGAAAAAATTTATTGTGACAAGGCTACCGGAAAAAATTTTGATCGTGCAGAATATGTGAGGTTGAAGCGCCGTGTAAAAAAGGAGATATTATTATCTTTACTGAGGTGGATCGGATTGGACGGGACCGAGATGAAATCCTGCGGGAATTGAGATATTTCCAGGAGAAAAAGATAATAATATGGATCTTGGAGATCCCCACCACTCTAATCGATCCATCCAAATATGAAAGCTCTATGGTCTCTTTGATTATGGAGATGGTCAATCAGATCTTGATAGAGGTCTTTTCTGCCGTGGCACAATGGGAAACAGAAAAGCGGGCGAAGAGACAGAGAGAGGGCATCGAAGCCATGAAGAAGCGGGGAGAATGGGAACGGTATGGAAGGCCCCGCAAGCTGGATAAAGAGGCTTTTTTACAGCTTTACGAAGCATATAAGGATACTCCGGAATGGGAAACGGCTGTCTGTGAAGAGGCCCATATATCTCGTGCTACATTGAAAAGATATATGAAGGAATATATGCCATAATTAATACTGACACTGGAGAAGGAATTTTTTTCTCCTTTGATTGCTTTGCGCAACATACAGCGGTGCCAACGGCATGGCCCGGATGCCGGGAACCCATGGGGCGGCGGGGCACCGGGGCAAGTGTCAGCTTGGAGGATATTCCAGCAAATAAGATATTTAACTTTGTGCCACAATTAATATTGACACACCCCTGGTATTGGTGTACAATGGTGTCAGAATTAAAAAAGGCACGGAGGCGGAGTCATGGATGAAGTGATCTATTTTGTGTTACAAAAAGGTGTCGAAGACAACAAGGCAGCTGCGCAGAAATTATCAGAGCTATTATCTAATGTGGGTGTATCCTGTGAGATTAAGGATGATGTTGTTTTGCGTATAGCTTTGGATACAGAACAGTTTCAAAATGTAACAAAGAGAAAGGCAGGACAAAAGAAGAAAATTATGGGCTTTAAAAATGTTATGCCGGAAACGTTTTTAAAGGAGTACGAGGAGAAGGGGGTTGGCTTTCTGGAAGAAAAATATCATATATCAAGGAGAACGGCGTACCGCAGAGTTGCTCAAGCGAGGGCATATCCGGGGGAAGCGTATTGGTACAGGTATGACGAACATGGAAATTTGCGTTAAAAAAGGATTAGCATAAAGCTAATCCTTCCTCCAAACATTAAGCCGTCACAGCCGTCGTGAATGTGTAGCAGAATGATACAAATAGTACAAGGGGCTATGATTTACATTCTACTAACTGACTGTAATTATAGCAGACTTTACTCGTGTGTCAAGGTGCCATTTTTGGCACCTCAGAAAAACATTAGAAGTGAGAAAGAGTAGAAAAGAGTGGCAGGGCTATAATCATTATGTTTGTGATGATGATAACCACAGGAGAGTGGGAACTTTTTCTAGGGTTTGGAAGTGTGGTTACTGCCTTTTTTGTTTCGACAAATAAAAGTGTGAAAGAACTGTATGAATATAATTTTTGGAATTTTATTGAGTTGACTATAAAATTGTTGAAAAATATAATATGAAGATGTACAATTATATTAACAATAACCAGGATGGAAATATAGTATGGAAGGAGGTGCTGATTATGAAAAAACTGTCTAAAAAAGAAGCCAAAAAAGTAATGGGTGGAAAGAAGTATCACTGTGATTATTGCAGTTTTTCCACAGACAGTCATGATGTAATGGTTATGCATTATAAGGGACTGCATAATATTACATGGCAGTAACTGGAGAACTGAAGAACCATGGCTAAAGGCCATGGTTCTTTTACATAGGGGGAAAATATGAATATCATTTATAAACTGACATGGCAGTATATGAAAAAAAATAGGAAACGCACAAAGGCGACGATTTTGGGAATTGTCTGTACTCTGGCCGTCCTGAGCGCCATCTATTTTTTCTCCCAGACTCTGTTAGGCGCAATCAGAAGCAGTATTATAGACGAGCAGGGCGGCTATCATGCCGTTTTCCACGAACTGGATCAAGAGCAATATTTGAAGTTAAGCCAGGACAAAAAGATCAAGCATGTTCAATTGGAGAACTGCAGTAGCCATGATGGGAAAAGTGCTTTGTGCGCCAGAGTGGAACTGAAGAAGGTGAACTGGCTTATTTTTTCGACTACACAGAAGATAGCAGAACAGCTTGGAATGCGACAGCTTCCGGAAAATGAAAGGACAGAATTGCCATACCGGGTGTCCGGGAAATACGATGTTACATATCATATGGAGCTTTTGCAATATTATGGCATTAACCAGGTGGGGAAATTTGGCGTGGGGGTATTAATCAATTTAATTCTCTTTCTCGTAATGCTTATGGGAAGCGTTTTAATTTATAATGCCTATGCCATCTCGACATTTGAAAAACTAAAGTATTTGGGAACGCTTGGCAGTATTGGGGCCACCGACTTCCAAAAGGCAAGCGTGGTCTATTGTGAAGGCATCCTGGAGGGGATAGCAGGCATACCTGTAGGGATTAGTGCAGGGGTGCTGCTGGTAAAAGGCATCATCCTTGCTCTTCGGAAGCTTTTCTTTTATGAAGATACGCTCCTAGTGACCGTGACGGTAAAGGAGATACTCCTGCTTGTTCTTCTCGGATTTATCATGATCTTTTTCGCCTGTCTGTTTCCGGCGTGGAAAGCTGTCCAGGCGTCAGGATTAGACCTGGCTGTGCGCCCTTATACCATAGGGATAAAAATCCGCCAGAGGACGAATTTACTCGGAAAACACCGTATATTGGGGACGGTAGGGATGCTGGCGGCAAAAAACATCTGGATACGCCGGAAAAATTATATATCCAATGGAATACTGATTACCCTTAGCTTTTGTGTAATCCTGGATGGGGCGGCTGCCATGCGGGGGATCAACGGGGACTACTACCCAAGGGATGACCGGAGGCGTGAGAAATTACAGCTATGGGCAGAATTATATACAATGGATCAGGATAAAATCGAAAAATTCTATCAGGAAGTAAAAGATCTCCCGGAAGTCACTTCCGTTTCACTGGAACGAAATCTGGATTGGGGCGGGATATTATTACAGCCCGGACAGATCCAAAAGGACTTGCAGGAATTTGAGATATCGGGTGTAACTGGCTTTGGTGGGCTTTCACGGGAAGAAGAAATGTCACAGATTAAGGGTGTGAAGGATATGCACTCAGGAAAATGGATAGAGGGATATTATCTGCGTACGGTGATTGTTGGGTTAGATGACAATACGTTCCAGAATTATGTGGAAGCGGCGGGCTGTCAGATCCCGCGTCAGACGGGAGGGGCTTACTCCGTGCTGATAGAAGATTATGAAGAGGTCCTGACTCCCCAGGGCGTGGATCAGCGGAGCATCCTGGATTTGCGTCCGGGAGATAGCTTATCCTTTTATTACAGCAGATATGGGGATATGGAAGCCTATACGATAGGAAAATGGTATAGCGAACTTGATGAAATAAGACAGGGAAATTTTACGGTAATAGGGACCACGCAGGCCCCCCCGCCGTATCCTTATTTCTCTGGTATGCAAGATAATATAGATGGCTATCAGGAAAGAACGCTGGGTATTTGTCACATTTATATGTCTATGAGTGATTTTAAAAAGCTGCTGAAGGACCCTGCTTATCATGAGACTTATGGAGAACATCCAACGGATACGTATGCTTCTAATTATGAAAGCAAAAGCATTGCAACTTATGTAAAATTCGAAATAAAAGGGTCGAGAAAAAACGATGAGAGCGGCTTATTAAGCCAACTACTGTACGGAGCAGAGTCATCTTCTCAAATGGAAAAGGAGAAGCGGATAGGAGAAAAAATCAAAAAAATTGCCGAGGATGTAGGGCTTACGCAGGGAGAAGCGGCGGATTATAATTACATGCTTGCGGACGGAAGGGTATTGCCGGAAAATGACACCTTTGTTTTTAACAGCCGGCTGCTTTGGCAGAGGAACCAGTACTTCCATTCGGAAAAATTCTTCCAGCTGATCCTGGGATATGGGCTGGTATTGTTGATCACAATACTGTCTTTAACCAATATTTTCCAGAATATTTCTACATCTATGAGGATGCGAAGGAAGGAGTTTTCGGCTTATCAGTCCATAGGAATGTCTCCGGCTTCTTTAAGAAATATGCTGCTTTTCGAGGCCGCCATATATGGGGTGAGCGGTTGCCTAGCAGGCATACCACTAAGCTTTCTTCTCCTGTATCAGGTATACCTTAGTTTTAAAGTAAATTATGCGCTCCGCTGGGAAATGCCGTGGGATATGGTTCCTGTACAGATCGTGTTTGCAATCCTAATCATTGTCGTACCTGTTGTTTGTGCCATGTCCCAGCTGAAAAATTTAAATATTATAGACTCCATCCGGGATGAAAATATGTAAGGGGGCAGATAAGATGGAAGTGTTAAGGACAGAAGAGCTGACAAAAGAATATGGCTTTGGAGAAAATAAAGTCATCGCATTAGACCATGTATCCTTTTCCGTGGAAAAGGGAGAATTTGTTACGATCCTGGGCCCATCCGGATCCGGGAAGTCCACGCTGCTCCATCTGGTCGGCGGCGTGGACAGACCGACACACGGGCAGGTCTTTATAGGCGGGCAATCCATTTACAAAATGAAAAACCGGGATCTGACCGTATTCCGCAGACGGGAGATTGGACAGATTTATCAATTTTATAATCTCATTCCCGTGCTGGATGTAAAAGAAAACATCAGCCTTCCCGTGCTTTTGGATCATAAGAAGGTGGATCAGGAGGAGCTCCAGAAGCTGTTGGAGATACTTGGACTGGAAAAGAGGGCCGACCATCTGCCAAACGAACTGTCGGGAGGCCAGCAGCAGAGGGTGGCGATCGGGCGGGCGCTGATCAGCCAGCCCCAGTTGATTCTGGCTGACGAACCTACTGGAAATCTGGACCAGAAAAACAGTTTGGAAATTATCAATCTTTTTAAAGAATTAAACGAGGTCTACAAACAAACTATTTTGCTGATCACCCATGACGAGAAGATTGCCGGAAACAGCAGCCGGACTATTCGAATTGAAGACGGGAAGATCATAGAAGATATAAGGCGGTGAGAAAATGCGGTTTCGTGGAGTCTATCAACATGATACAAGGGATTGTGGAGTCGCATGCTTGGCTACAATCTGCAATTTTTATGGATTAAACGTTCCATTATCTTACATTCGAGAGTTAGAAAAGGTGAATATGAATGGATCTAGTATCTATGGAATTTGCAAAGCTGCCGAGGTACTTGGAATGACAGCGGACGCTTATCAAGGAGAAATCGAAGATTTACTTTCTAATGTAAACGAGACAAAGGAAATAGCAGTTCCATTTATAGTGCATACCATAAAAGATGATCTTTATCATTTTATGGTCGTAAAAAAGATAAGCACAAAATCAGTATGGCTTTTTGATCCAGATGAAGGAAACAGAAAAATAAAATTGGACGAATTTGCAAAGATCTGGACAGGCTATTTTATTGCTTTTCAATTGACGCCTCTTTTCAAAAAAGAAAATTTAAAAAAAGGAGCTTATCAAAATTATTCCTTATTATTTAAAAAATATAGAAAAGAATTTTTTACTATTCTGGGAACCTCTTTGTTAATTGCGGGAATTACAATAGTAAGTACCCTCATTTTCCAACACATTATTGATCATTTTATGATGCACCCGAATTATGAATTAATGAGGGAAGTGAATACGATTTTCGCTATCATAATAGGTCTTTATATCTTAAGGTTGGGGATTTACCTTTTCAGGAGTATTATCGTAGCCATGCTTTCTCGCAATATAGAAAAGGATTTTCTTGAAAATTTTCAGGAAAACCTACTCAAAGTACCGTTGTCCTATTTTGACAGCCGAACAAATGGTGAAGTGCTTGAGAGATTAAACGATATTGAACATATCAAAGAAACTCTATGTTCAACAATTATTAATATTATTTTGGATTTAGTTACTGCTATAACCTCTGGGATTATTATATTAACAAAAAGTCCTCCATTATTTATGATTACGTGCATTATTATTATCGTTTATATTATCGAGGTATTATGTTTTAATAAAATATTTTATGGTACTAATCGAGAAATTGCGCAAAATCATGGAAATATACTATCTGTCTTTAAGGAAACCATTGATGGATTTACTACTATAAAGTCATTTGTTGCAGAAAATTTCATTAAACAAGAGAATAATAAAAGAATTAAAAAATTGATAAATTCTAATTATAAGAATTCAAAAATTTCATTTTTTAATCAGGGACTCTCTTTATCGATAGAAGCTATCGGAATTATAGTTATATTTTGGTGTGGGTTTTCCTTTAATTTGAAAGGATTTATAACAATTGGAGAACTACTGGTGGTGTTAATATTAGCACAGAATATGTTAATTCCAGTCAGAAGTTTAATAGACACACAGGATAAAATCCAGAGATTTATTGTATCCATAGAAAGATTAAATGACGTTATTTATAAAACGAATACAGAAAATATTAAAAAGGCTAATGAAAATAAATGTAACAATATTGATGTAGAAGTCAAGAACTTATATTTTTCATATGGCTATTCTGATGAAACATTAAAAAATATTAATATTGACATTACGAAGGGGAGTAAAGTTGCTTTTATTGGGAAAAGTGGGAGTGGGAAAACAACGTTGATTAATTTACTATTGGGTTTGCGTAAATTAGAAACGGGAAGTATTTCCATTTGCGGTGAAAATATAAATAATATTGACCCTGATACTCTGCATAAAAAAATTGCATATGTGCCGCAAGATATCTTTTTGTTTTCTAAAACTATTTTAGACAATTTGCTTTTGGGAAGGAGCGGTATTTCTGAAGAGAAACTGGAAAAAATCATACATGGTTGCCAATTGGAAGAAATCATTAATAAGAAAGAAGATGGATTATTTACCGTTCTTTCTGAAAATGCTCATAACTTATCGGCTGGTGAGCGCCAACGGTTAGGAATAGCCAGAGCTTTACTTCAGGATCCCAATATTATAATATTTGATGAAGTAACAAGTAATTTAGATGTTATTACTGAAAAAGAAATTATTGATATGATATATAAAAATTGCCAAAACATTACTTGTATTTTTGTTGCACACAGATTACAGACTATCCAGAAATGTGATGAAGTATTTGTTTTTGATGCAGGAGAAATCACAAAAGTGGAAACGCCAAGATCTTTGATGAAAGAGATTGAACAATAAAATTAAGACTACGGAGAATGTCTATAAAGTCCATACTTATAACAGGAGGTTCTAATGAATAAAAAGTATATTGAAGATCAGTACCATCTGGCGTTGCTTGATTTTAAGACCGCCCAAAATGAGGGTGAACAGTGGGAAGCGAGAAAGACTATGGCAAGATTGGAACGGATTGCTATGCAGGAATATGGATTTGCCTATGCTGACCAATTACACGAAAGAGAACTAAGTCAATCCAAAGTAAATTAGTAGTAAAATATGGTTGTATGTCACGGTGCCAAAAGTGGCACCTCTGGAAAAGTATTTAGCTGTCTTTAAAGCTACACCTTATAAGTAATTAAAAAGCATTGCGTAAAACGCAGTGCTTTTTTAATAAATTCGTAGTTCACATTGACTTTCTTGAAAAAAGTCTTGTCAAAGACAAAATCAGAAATTATAATTATCAAAAAGTATAC
>NZ_JPJE01000072.1 GCF_000765215.1 Eubacterium sp. ER2 | reverse complement strand
TTTTGTCGCAGGCCTATTTGTTGTACCCTTTTTTATCTGTTTTCATTGAAATCTTTTTTTATCACCTCTTGACATATCACCAAATTGCTATCCTTTGGTAGCGCCTGCAGTCATTCCTGCAGTCACCCATTTATTTAGGGCAAAATAGATAATAAGCGGCGGAAGTATAGAAATTGCAATTGCCGCAAATGTAGCTCCCCAATCTACATTTCCAAATGCCCCTACATAATCTTTCAATCCCATGGCCACTGTTTTGGCGGAATTTTCACTGACAAACGTATTGGCAAATATAAAATCATTCCATATCAATATACTGTACATTGATGCGATAGTAATCACAGTATTTCTCGCCAGCGGAAATACAATCTGGATAAAAGTGCGGAATGGGGAGCATCCGTCTACAATAGCAGCTTCAATCAGTTCATCCGGCACAAACTCATAGAAACTTACAAACATCATGACTGAAAGCGGTAACGCAAACCCTACCTGCGGCAAAATAAGAGCAAAGCTTGTATTCAATATCCCCATTTTGCTATAAAAGATAAACAGCGGAATAAGTGTAATCTGCACTGGAATCATAATGCCAAAAGTAAAGAAAGAATAAACTTTTCTTCTTCCCCGTACCCTGAACTTAGAAAGAGCATATCCGGCTGTTGCGCTCAAAACAATAATAAGAAGCAGAGAAATTCCTGTCACCTTCAAGCTATTCCACATATAAGTTCCGATGTTTCCATCTCCGAGTACTTTGGCAAAATTCTCAAAAGTAATAGTTTTTGGCAGAGCAAACGGCTGACTTGATAGCTCGACGGTCGGTTTTATACTCGCAATAAATAGCCAAATAACCGGATAGATCTGGACGATCAAGAAAGCCAGGATCACTAGGACAAACGCTATCTTCATCACTTTCTTTTTCATTTATCCTTCCTCCTTCTCTTCTCTCTTTTCATCCTCCTGGCCTCTTTTTCCTCTTCTGTCATAAAAATCTTACGAAGAATAAACACTACCAGAATACTTTCCACTATTATGAATACTGCCAGAGCACTTCCATAGCCATATTGATTACTTGAAAACGCTTTTTTGTACATGTAAGTCGACATCAGTTCACTGGCATTCCCAGGTCCACCATTTGTCAGCAGATACGGTATATCAAATCCCCGCAGAGCCCCTGTCAGACACATAGTTAACGTCAGCAGGATGATATCCTTGATCAACGGCAGTTTGATACGGAAAAAAATCTGGAATTCAGTCGCTCCATCTACTTTAGCCGCTTCATACACTGACGGATCCAGCGAGACAAGCGCTGCGTAAAAAATCACCATATACATTCCGGTAAATCTCCATCCCTCCGGTATGGAAACTGCCGCCAATGCTGTACTTACATTTGCCAGCCAGGATGTAACCAGATTCTCCAGGCCAATAGCCTGGAGAAATTGGTTTATAAGTCCCATAGGTTCCGTGGAATACATACTTCTGAAAAGCTGACCAATGGCTACAGTCGTAACAATGCACGGCACATAATACAATGTCTTGATCAGCGTCACGTGTTTGGTCATGTAGGTGAGCATAACGGCAAACAAAAGGCCGATTCCAAGCTGCATAGCCACAACAATCACGAGATAGATCAGATTATTTAAAAATGCTGTGTAAAACACTTTATCATGGAACATCTGAATATAATTATTCAGTCCGACAAAGGTTTTCTCGCCGATACCGCCCCACTCCATAAAGCTTAACCGGATAGATTCTTCTATTGGATAGAAGACTGCAAATATATAGAATAGCAGACCCGGCAACAAAAATGCCAAAAAAGCTTTTCTACTTCTTATGACGCCCATCTTTCCCTCCTATTTTGCGTTTTGCGCAATCGAATCATCAATCATAGTACAGAAGTCATCCACAGACATATCGCCGGAAGCTAACAAAAGAAGATTATCCTGCATAACTGTATTCGTATCCGAATCCAGATAAGTATCCCATGGCTTCAAAAAGTTTTCTCCTGTATTTTCCATATCGTCCCTAATACGCAGATAAAGATCTGAAAATTCCACATCATCAGGCAAATCTGTTTTAATAGGTGACATCTGCTGCTTACCAGCATAGAGTTTTCCGTAATTATCAATTACGTAAAGAACAAAGTCTTTTGTTTTCTCATCAAAGGTTTCCGCATTAAAAGCCATTCCAATTCCGGAATTCACACAAAACTCATTTTCTTTGGTCGTTGCATCATCAGTCATAGGCAGGTAGAAGTAGTCAATTTTCCCCTGCTCATACGCATCCTGCATAGCTGCAATCTCCCAATCACCTATATAGTACATTGCTGATTTTCCATCCAGGAACATTGACTGGGCCGTAGCATAGTCTGTGGCTCCAAATCCTTCGTTAAAATACTGTCCCATCTCCTGAACAAACTCCGCAGCTTTTTTCCCGGTTTCGCTGCTCATTTTCTCTTTTCCATCTCTCAGGTTAATGATAAACTCATTTCCCGTCTCACGGAAAGGAAGCATTGCAAGATATCTCTGCACCGGCCATCTATCCACTCCATCTACAGATATAGGAGTAATTCCATTCTCACTCAGTGTTCTGCACACCTGCAGCCACTCATCCATTGTTTTGGGCGGTGTAAGGTTATACTGATCAAAGATTTCCTTATTGTACCATGTCATTTCCACATGATACTCTAATGGGAGCGTATACATGGATCCATCTGTAAACTCCTGATATTTCAGTGCGGTAGGATAATAATCATCGTATTTGCCATTATCCTCAAGGAATTTCTTCACATCCACCAGCATCCCCTGGTCTACAAGCTCCTGACAGTAAGGATCTGCATCGATGTCTATGATGTCCGGCATATTGTCTCCAGCTATCAGCGTACGCAGTTTTTGAAGATAAGATGGGCGATCCGCAGTTGTCTCAATATTTATCTTCCATTTTCCGCCCTGCTCCTCACTGTAGTCGTCCGCAATCTGTCTCATCACCTGATCGATCGCTCCATCTACCGGTCTGGAGGTCATCCATGTAACTGTTGTAACACCATCCTCTTCAGCACTGTTTTCTTCTTTCGTCGAGCCACATCCTGCCGCCAAACCTGTCACCATTCCGAGTACCAATACTATACTTACAAGTCTCTTTTTCATTCTTCTCCTCCTCGTATAATAAGCCTGTACCCCAGATATACAGGGGTGGGATTATTCACTTTTAATGGTATAGAGGAGTCATCCCTCCGGAGGTTCTCT
>NZ_JPJE01000013.1 GCF_000765215.1 Eubacterium sp. ER2 | reverse complement strand
CTTTATAAGAAAATATGGGAGTTGGCATTTTGGCAAAAAGAGTGGTGCTGGAGCTAGGGCTCCAGCACCACCTTTGTCTACAGTCTGAGGAGTCCCGCTTTCGCGGGACTCCTGTCTCTGCATTTCCTGTTACGCCTGGAGAGCCTCCGGGTCCATCTCCTGCCCGTCGCTCCAGATATGCTCCAGATTGTAGAAGGAGCGGTTCTCGCTGTCAAAGACGTGGACGATCACATCGCCGTAGTCCAGGAGCACCCAGGTGCCGTCCCGGCCCTCCCGCTGCTTCATGACATATCCGGCCAGATGCATCTTCTCCTCCACATTGTCCACGAGGGCGTTCACCTGGCTGGAGCTGCCGCCGTCCACGATGACAAAATAGTCGGCGATGACGGAGATGTCTGAAATTCTGATGATCCGGATATCCCGGCCCTTTTTCTCGTCCAGCGCCCGGTAAGCGGTGAGCGCCATCTGATCTGCATGGTTCATAGGCTTTATTCCTCCTTTTTTCCCAGATATTTTTTATAGTAATTGTAGGTCTTCTCTGTGGCCGGATCCACGGGCAGTCCCTTTGTCTGCAGATAGACCAGGGAGTCCCGAAGGAGCAGGTAGAGGCACTCGTCTATGTCCTCAAAAGCCAGTCTCCTGGCCTCAGACATATCCGGCAGCTCCGCCCGGTTCGGCTCGATGTAGTCCGCGATGTAGAGGATCTTGTCCAGAAGAGTCATCTCCGGCTTGCCGGTGGTGTGGCACGCGATGGCGTTTAAAATGGTCCTGTCCCCGATATGGTACTTCTTTGCTGCCAGGAAGGCTCCCAGCTTGGCGTGGAGAAGGGAGGGGTTGGCCTCCTCGGCGGGGGTGATAAAAATGTGGTTTTTCTTACACATCCGTATCTTCTTGTCGTTGGGGATACATTTGGCGCAGTCGTGGAGAAGTCCGGCAGTCAGCGCCCGGTTCAGGTCCGCGCCGTAGCGCATGGCCAGAGCCCCCGCAGTGTACATGACACCCAGGGTGTGGTTGTACCGGTTCTTGTCCAGATATTTTTTCACCTTTCTGCGCATAACATCGATATTTTCATTCATGACACACACTTCCTTGAGAAAACTATTTTTCTGTCCTATCAATCTATGAGGTGTAGAGCTGATTTCTGTAGATATAGTCCACCACTGCCTCGGGCATGAGCCCGCCTACGTCCTCTTTATCCCGCAGCATGCGGCGCAGCTCGTGGGAGGATACATCCACCAGAGGCGTGTTGAGGAGACGGATGTCCGCGCCGTATTTCCCGGTTAGGAGACGGATCTGGCGGCCCATGACCTCCCTGCTGCTCTTATCGTCCCTGTAGGCGGCGAGGATGGTGCAGGTGGGGAAAAGCCGCTCCACGTGCACCCACTGCTCGATGGAGAACAGGGAATCCGCGCCGATGATGAAGTAAAAATGATCCTCCGGGTACAGCTCCTTAAAGTGCTCCATTGTCCCGTAGGAGCAGCTTACATCCTTCCGCTTCAGCTCATAGTCCTCCAGGCGGAATTTCCTGTAGCCGCTGATGGCCAGTGAGACCATCTGTGCCCGCTCCCGGGGCGTGGAGACGATATTTTTATTGTCCTTGTGGGGAGGATTTCCGTTTGGCATGAACCAGACCTGATCCAGCTGATAGTCCCGGCAGGCGTACTCTGCCAGGGTCAGATGGCCGTTGTGGACCGGATCAAACGTCCCTCCCATGATCCCGATCTTCTTCATAAAGGAACTCCTTTTGATCCTTTTACGGAAGCTGGATCTTCTTTTTCTCGTTTTTCCCCTCTCTGTAGAGGACGATCTTCTTGCCGATGACCTGCACCACCTGGGAGCGGGTGCGCTCTGCCAGCATGGCGGCAAGCTCTCTTGGATCGTCGGCGCAGTTCTGGAGGACGCTCACCTTGATGAGCTCCCGGGCCTCCAGAGCCTCGTCCACCGCCTTTGTGAGCTCAGGCGTCATGCTGTTCTTCCCGATCTGGAAAATGGGATCCATGGTCATGGCAAGGCTTTTCAAATAAGCCCGCTGCTTTGTCGTCATTTGCCTTCTCTCCTATCTTTATTATATGCTATCTGTAAAATCTAAATCTGCCTGTCACAAAATCCTACTTGTAATAGTCGAACTGAAGTCCGTACATGCGGACAGTGTCCCCCTCCTGGATGCCCTTGGCCTCCAGCTCCTCCAGGATACCGGTGTCCTGGAGGAACTTCTGGAAGAACTGAAATCCCTTCTCGGAGTCCAGGTTGGTGTAGCCCAGCATCTTCTCGATCTTGGGGCCCTCCACAACGTAGACATCGTCCTCCTTCTCCACCGTGTAGGGCAGATCCTCGTAGATCAGCTCGTCCTCCGGGAAGTACTCCTGCTGGAAGATGACCGGCTCGTCGTCCAGCTCGTCCAGACGTCTGGAAGCCTCGTACAGAAGCTCCTGGATGCCCTCTCCCGTCACGCCGGAGATGGGGAAGACCTGGATGCCCTGGGGCTCAAATTCCCGCTTCAGACGTTCCACAGGGCTCTCCTGTCCCTCCTCCTGGTAGATGGCGTCAATCTTGTTGGCCGCGATGATCTGGGGTCTGTCGGCGATCTCCGGGTTGTAGGCGCGAAGCTCCGCATTGATTTTCCTGATATCCTCCACCGGGTCCCGGCCCTCTGTGCCGGCCGCGTCCACCACATGGATGATGAGCTTGGTCCTCTCAATGTGGCGGAGAAATTCATGGCCGAGGCCCACGCCCTCCGAGGCGCCCTCGATGAGTCCCGGGATATCTGCGATGACAAACCCCTTGGCGCCGGGCACGTCCACCACACCCAGATTAGGGCTCAGGGTCGTAAAGTGATAGTTGGCGATTTTCGGCCTTGCGTTGGTGACTCTGGACAGGAAGGTGGATTTCCCTACGTTGGGGAAGCCCACAAGCCCCACGTCCGCGATCACCTTCAGCTCCAGGTTCACCCACAGCTCCTGTGCCGGCTGCCCGGGCTGGGCGTACTTGGGAATCTGCATGGTGGCTGTGGCAAAGTGCTGGTTGCCAAGGCCGCCCTTTCCGCCCTTCAGGATGACCTGCCTGCGGTTGTCGCCGGACATGTCCGCAATGACCTTGCCGGACTCGGCCTCTTTGATCACCGTGCCCTCGGGCACCTTCAGTACGATGTCGTCCGCGTCGGCGCCGTGGCATCTCCTCTTGCCCCCCGGCTCTCCGTCCTTTGCCGCGTATTTTCTCCTGTGACGGAAATCCTGGAGCGTGTTCAGGCCTTCGTCCACCTCAAAGATCACGTCGCCGCCCCTTCCGCCGTCGCCGCCGTCGGGGCCGCCGTTGGGCACATAGAGCTCCCGCCGGAAGCTTACATGGCCGTCGCCGCCCTTGCCGGAGCGGATGAATATTTTTGCTCTGTCTGCAAACATGTCGTCAATCTCCTTATGAAAAAAGAGCCCTGCCGTTTGCAATATACGGCAGGGTCTTACCTTCGCTGATTACTGTGCTACTGGATAGATAGAAACCTGTTTCTTATCTCTTCCTTTTCTTTCAAATCTGACAACACCATCTACTAAAGCAAATAATGTGTCGTCTCCGCCGCGTCCTACATTGACACCTGGATGGATCTTCGTTCCACGCTGTCTGTAAAGGATGTTGCCGGCTTTTACGAACTGTCCGTCAGCTCTCTTCGCACCTAATCTCTTAGACTCGGAGTCACGTCCGTTCTTTGTAGAACCTACACCTTTTTTATGAGCAAAAAACTGAAGATTTAATTTCATCATGGTCGTTACACCTCCTCAAATCTTACCTGAATGTATTCCGAATAGTTGCTGTCATCTGCCATTGTCTCGAGTCCGAGGATCATGGCCTTTAACAGAAGTGCTGCCTCCCTGCCGGGACGGTCTGCAAGACGGAAATCAATGAGCCCCTCCATATCATCGGATACAAGGGAAGTCTTGTCGTCCGTAAAGGCCTCAATGGCGTTCACTGTGTTGATCATCAGCACCGACGCCGCCGCGCAGACAATATCCTGTCCCGCCTCACTGAAGCCTGCATGTCCCTTTGCGAGAAAACCCGCACATTCTTTCTTTTCGTTCTGATAAATCGTCACTCGGATCATAAAACTGCCACCAGATGATTAAGCGTTGATTTTCTCAATCTTAACTGCTGTGTACTGCTGTCTGTGACCGTTTTTCTTATGATATCCAGTTTTTCTCTTATACTTGTAAACGATGACCTTCTTGGCTTTGCCGTTCTCTACAACGGAAGCCTCAACAGTTGCGCCCTCTACAGTGGGATTTCCAACCTTCAGTCCGTTGTCGCTCACTGCAAGCACCTGGTCAAATGTATAAGTCTCTCCAGCTTCCACACCAAGTTTTTCTACTTTAATGATATCGCCTTCTGCTACTTTGTACTGTTTACCACCTGTTGCTATGATTGCGTACATATGGCACCTCCTATTATCATTACTCGCCAGCTTCGGCGGCTCTCCGCTTTGGAGCGCACTTTTAAAACCTCGCTGTGCGGCACACTAGTGTAGTTTAGCATAAAGATCCGGGAAAATCAATGATTTTCCACAAATTAAATGAATTATTTTCGGAGACTTTGTCTGTCCCGCGAGCCATCCTTCTTACAGCAGATGGATGCCTGCCGCCTCTGCCGCCTCCACGGTCTCATCCGGCCAGATGGAGGACTGAACCTCGCCGATGTGTGCCTTGCGCAGGCAGAACATGCAGATGCGTGACTGGCCGATGCCGCCGCCGATGGTGTAGGGGAGCTCGCCGGCAAGGAGAGATTTCTGGAAGGGAAGCTCGGCCCTCTCCTCGCAGCCCGCCTCCTTCAGCTGACGGCGAAGGGAATCCTCGTCTACTCGCACGCCCATGGAGGACAGCTCCAGGGCAATGTCCAGCACCGGATAGTAGACGATGATGTCGCCGTTCAGCTCCCAGTCGTCGTAGTCCGGAGCCCGGCCGTCGTGCTTCTCGCCGGAGGCCAGCATTTTTCCGATCTGAGATACAAAGATGGCCTTCTTCTCTTTGGCAAAGGCACGCTCTCTGTCTTTGGGAGTCATGCCGGGGTACATGTCCTCCAGCTCCTGGGAGGTGATAAATGTGATCTCCTCGGGAAGGATGGGCTCTATGTAATTATAGCGCCTGGAGATGTAGCTCTCTGTCTCCTTCAGTGCCTCGTAGACCTTGCGCACCGTGTACTGCAGCGTCTCTGTGTTCCGCTCCTCCCTGGAGATCACCTTCTCCCAGTCCCACTGGTCCACGTAGATGGAGTGGAGATTGTCGGTGTCTTCATCTCTGCGGATGGCGTTCATGTCCGTATAGAGACCTTCCCCTGAGTGAAAGCCGTATCTCTTCAGAGCGTAGCGCTTCCACTTGGCCAGGGAGTGGACAATCTCCGCAACGTCGTCGTTCTGCTCCTTAATGCCGAAGGCGACCGGGCGCTCCACTCCGTTCAGGTTGTCGTTGAGGCCGGTGGAGGGCTTCACGAAGAGGGGCGCTGAGACCCGGGTCAGGTGAAGGGACTTCGCAAGGGCCCGCTCAAAAAAATCCTTTACTTCTTTGATCGCGACTTCTGTCTCGCGTATGGTGAGAGGAGATGTATATCCCTCTGGTGTCATGAGACTGCTCATATACTTTTACCTCGCTTTTCTTTAATACTACGGTGCAGGGGTCAAAAGGAAATTGACCTGTGTGTCGTACCATGATTTATAATTATAAGAACTTTTTTAATAAAAAACAATATCCGTTTTACACCTGAGCTGTCCCCTGGCCGGGCTGCTCCTGCGGCGTCTTTGCGGACAGCCCCAGAAGCTCCAGGGCATTGAGGCGGAAAATCCGCTCCCTCTCCTTTTCTGTGAGAGGGAGATCCCCCAGATACCGGACAAATTCCTTCTGTCCTGCCCAGGGGGAGTCTGTGCCGAAGAGGATGCGGTCCGCGCCGTGGTTTTTGACAATGCGGAGGAACTGGTCATCGGGGATCTCACCCAGGACGACAGCGGTGTCGAACCAGACAGGCTCTCCCACCAGGTACTCCTCCACCTCGTCCCACCTGCGATAGCCGCCCATGTGGGCCAGGATCAGCCTGTCCGGCTGCACCTCGCGTATCACGGCTCTGGCCAGCCTGGGAGGACAGTGGACGCACTCCGGATAGCCCGGGTCAAAGCCCGCGTGAACGCTGATGATCAGCCCCAGCTCGGTGGCGTAGCTAATGATACGCTTGTAGCGGATGTCGTCGATCATGACGCCCTGGTAGTCCGGGTGGAGCTTGATCCCCTTCATGCCTGCATCCCGGATGAAGCGCAGCTTTTCCTTATAGTCCTCATTGTCCGGGTGGATACCGCCAAAGGACAAAAGCCCCTCTCCCGGATCCTGCATCTTCTGGGCAAACCGGTTGATGGAGTCGAACTGGGAGGGCTTTGTCACCACGGGAAGGACCACAGAGAACTCAAGTCCCGCCTCCCTGGTGGAGGCCAGAAGACCGGACGCCATCCCGTTCGTGTAGGGGTGAGTGTGGCATCTGGACTCGAGAAAATCCAGAGTCTTCGAGGCGATCTTCTCCGGGAAAATATGTGTATGAAAGTCAATCACCGCATTGTTCCTCCTGTTTCTTCAGCTCGTTGTAGCAGTAGCCGATAATGTCCTTTCGGGTGATGATCCCGATAAAGTTTTCCTGGTCGTCCACTACGGGGACAAAATTCTGCTCCATGGCTCTCCCGATCAGATCCTCCATCTTGGACTTGGCCGTCACGCACTGGTAGTCCAGACGCCGGTCCACCTTCATGATGCTGATATTCTCGGCCTCCTTCAGATTGAAGAGGTCCAGCTTCTTCAGGCCCCACAAAAGGTCTCCCTCTGTGATAGAGCCCACGTATTTTCCATCACGGCTCAGAATGGGGATGGAGGAGTACTTGTGGTACTCCATGATCTCGAGGGCCTGCCGGACTGTGTGATAGTCGTAGATGTAGGCGATCTCCACCTTGGGCTTCAGGAAAAACAGGATGTTGCTGTTTGCGTGCTTCATTTCTCCTTTAACGCTCCTTGTATATGTGCTTTAGATCTGTGTTGTGACAAAAATATCGTAGATGGCTCTGATGGCCGCCTCAAAATCGTGGTTCCGCACGCCGATGATGATGTTCAGCTCACTGGAGCCCTGGTCGATCATCTTCACATTGACATTGGCGTGGGCCAGAGCGGAGAAGATCCGGCCGGAGGTACCCCTTGTGGCCTTCATGCCCCTTCCCACAACGGCGATGAGGGCGAGATCAGACTCCAGCTCCACAAAATCCGGCTCCACGGCTCTGTGGATGCCCGCGATGACCTCCTGCTCCTTCTCCTCAAACTCGTCCTGGTGGACAAAGATGGTCATGGTGTCGATGCCGGAGGGCATGTGCTCGATGGAGATGTCGTTGTCCGCAAATACGCCCAGCACCTTGTGGCAGAAGCCCACCTCGGAGTTCATCATGGCCTTCTCCACGGTGATGGAGGCAAAGTCACGTTTGCCCGCAATGCCGGTGATGGTAAAACGGGGGGTGCGGCAGGTGTCCTCCACGATGAGAGTGCCCTTGTCCTCAGGACAGTTTGTATTGCGGATGTTGATGGGAATTCCCTCCTTGCGGACCGGGAAGATAGCGTCCTCGTGGAGGACGGAAGCTCCCATGTAGGACAGCTCCCGCAGCTCCCTGTATGTAATGACATCGATAGCCTTCGGATTTTTGACTACGCGGGGATCTGCCACCAGGAAGCCGGACACGTCCGTCCAGTTCTCGTACATGTCAGCGTGCACCGCCTTTGCCACGATGGAGCCGGTGATGTCGGAGCCGCCCCTTGAGAAGGTCTTGATCCTCCCGTCAGGAAGGGAGCCGTAAAACCCGGGGATCACCGCCCTCTCACAGTCCGCCAGCCTCTCGGCGAGAACCTGGTTCGTCTTCTCCGCGTCAAAGGCTCCGGACTCCTGGAAGAAGATCACGTCCGCCGCGTCGATGAAGGTGTAGCCCAGGTACTCCGCCATGACGATACCGTTCAGGTACTCGCCCCTGGATGCCGCGTAGTCCCGGCCGATCTTGCGGCTGAAGTTCTCCCGGATGACCTGGAATTCCTCTGTGAGATCCAGTGTCAGGTCCAGCCCCCGTATGATCTCATCGTATCTGGCCTTGATGTCCAGGATTATCTTCTCAAACTGCTCCTCCTCGTCCTCCTCGCGCAGGGCGAGAAGATAGCAGCTGTAGAGCATGTCTGTCACCTTGGTGTCCTGGGGGTGGCGTTTTCCCGGTGCTGACGGGACCACATATCTGCGGGACTCGTCCTGGCGTATGATGTGGCCTGCCTTTTTGAACTGGGCTGCACTTGCCAGAGAGCTGCCGCCGAATTTTACTACTTTTTTCATCTGTCAATCCTCCGTAATCGTCTTGTGTTTTTGCCCGGAATACTCAAAGTCCGGTGTAGATATATTGAATGGCTCTGTCCTGCTACACGTCCAGTATGTGGTAGGCCATGTCCGGCTGGAAGACCACGCCCTTTATTCCAAGGCGGGATGCGGCCTCTGTGTTGACCTGTCTGTCGTCAAAGAAGACGGCCCTCTTCGGGTCGATGCCGTATTTTTCCAGAAGCAGGCGGTAGATCCTCTCCTCCGGCTTGATGCAGAGCACCTCGTAGGAGAAGAGCCCTCCGTCAAATTCCTCCAGAAAGCCCATGCACTGCTTTGTCTTCTGATACAGATGCTCAGAATAGTTGGACAGGTAGTAGAGCTTCAGCCCCTCCTTTTTCAGGAAGCGAACCAGCCTCTCCGTGTAGGGAAGGGGAAAGATGGTGTGCTCTATCCCGCTGTACACCTGGCGGATCTGCTCCTCGTAGGCCGGAGCGTTCTCTATAAAGAGCTGCTCCCACTCCCGGGATGTGATGCCGCCCCTGTCTCCTCTCTCCCAGTCCTCGCTGCGGAAAACGGCGTCTGCCAGTATCTCGCTCGTCCTCTCATCGTACCCGAGGGACGCAAGGTAGGGACGCCAGTCGTATCCGAGAAGCACATTGCCCAGGTCAAAGATGACCGCCTCTGTGTCCTCCTCCATAAAAGCCAGTCTGTCTCTCATTTTGTATTCTCCTTTGCCGTGACGTCAGCGAAGGAGGCGCCAGTCACTTTTTTCAGATCCTGGGGGGAAAGCTGAAGCTGCATGCCCAGCTTCCCGCCGCTTATATAGATGTAGTCCAGCTCTTCCGCGTCCGCCTGGATCACGGTGGGGAACTGCTTTTTCATGCCGATGGAGGTACAGCCTCCCCGGACATACCCGGTCACCTTTGTCAGATCCTTTAAATGGAGCATCTCCACGGATTTCTCCCCCACAGCCTTTGCGGCCTTCTTGAAATCGATCTCCTCTGCAATGGGGATGACGAACACGTAATGGGCTCCTGTCCTTCCCACAGTCACCAGAGTCTTGTAGACCCGCTCGTGGGGCAGGCCCAGCTGGTCCGCCACGTGTACCCCGTCCGTAAACTCCCCGCACTCGTAGGTCTGATACGTGTAGGGGATGCCGGCTCTGTCGAGAATTCTCATGGCGTTTGTCTTCAGTTCTTTTTTGCTCATGTCTTACTCCTTCATTTCCTGTTCTATCATACCACCCAAAAAGAGTGCTTGGCAACGTTTTACTTGATGTCCTGCCCCAGCTCCTCCAGTGCCTTAAGCTCCTGCGGGCTTCCGGCGTAGAGCTCCAGGCGGTGAAAATGAAGGGGCGCAGGCTCCTCCTGTGCCCAGCGGTAAAAGGCGCCCGTCACAAGCTCCGGCTTCAGGTTGTCGGCGCTTCCGGCAGCCAGTCTAAGGAACAGGCCCTCCTTTTTCACTGCTGCACCGTAGATCAGAGGGCGTATATCCAGCTCCTTCTCACTCCTCTTTGTCTTCTTCAGGACAGGGATAGAGGGCTGCGCGAGGAAGGCCTCAAGTTTGTCCGCCCGGAAGGGGCTGGCAGAGGGAGCCGCGGCCCCGTCTTTGACCGTCACAAGGTAGTCTGCCGCTGAGACGATGGTCATGCCGCTGGCCTTTTTCTCATCGCTGATCTGCCGAAAGCTGACCACCTCAAGCCCCTCCGGCATGACGGCGTTCAGCGCCTGGACAGCCCGGGAGGAGGGAACCGGCTCTCTCAGCTCGATGTCCATGTACTCTCCGTCGCTGGTGAGGCCGATGCCCAGAGGCTGGGCAAAGGACATGATCATGTGGGGGCTGTATCCCCCGGTAAAGGCGATGGGGATGTCTGCCCTTCTCATAGCCTTCTGAAAGCACCGCATCACGTCCAGATGCCCGATAAACCGCAGGATGCCGTATTTGCGGAATTTAATTCTTACCTTCAACGCAGACACCTCCTTTCCATCTGGCCACGCCGCAGCCGGAACACTGCTGTCGGCAGTTTGGCGTGACTTCCCCTCTCATGGCTCTCTCCCACTCTCGGCGGAGAAACTGCTTTGTCACACCGATGTCGATAAAGTCCCAGGGGAAGATCTCATCCGCCCCTCTCTCACGCTCGTTGTAGAAGGCCAGGTCAATGCCGGTCTTCTCAAAGGCCTCCAGCCATTTCTCGTAGTGGAAATTCTCTGTCCAGGCGTCGTAGATGCAGCCAGACCTATAGGCCTCAAGGACAGCCCTGCCCACTCTCCGGTCTCCCCGCGCCAGTATCCCCTCCAGGACAGTGACCTCCGCATCGTGCCAGTTGTACTTCAGGCTCTTGCGGTTCAGCTGATCCTGGAAGGCGTGCTTGACAATGGCAGCCCTTGCGATATACTCTTCGTTGCTATACATCCGGGCCCACTGGAAGGGGGTGAAGGGCTTGGGGATAAAGAAGGAGGAGCTGGCCGTGATCTGGCATTTTCCATTCCGCTGATCCTTGGGGATCTCGTAGTACCGCCGGGCCACCTTGTCCGCCAGAACGGCGATGGCCTCCATGTCCTCCCTCGTCTCCGTGGGAAGTCCCAGCATGAAGTAGAGCTTGACCTTGTTCCAGCCGCCCTCAAAGGCCTGTCCTGCTCCGGTCAGGATGTCCTCCTCTGTCAGTCCCTTGTTGATCACGTCCCGCATCCGCTGGGAGCCAGCCTCAGGGGCAAAGGTCAGGCTGCTCTTCTTCACATCCTGGACCTTGCTCATAACGTCCAGGGAGAAGGCGTCAATGCGCAGAGAGGGAAGGGAGATGTTGATTCCCCTCTCGTTGCATTCGTCGATGAGGAAACTGACCAGCTCCTCCAGCTTGCTGTAGTCGCTGGAGCTTAGGGAGCTCAGGGAAATCTCCTCGTGCCCGGTGCTTTCCAGCATGCGGCGGGCGTACTCCTTCAGGGTCTCCACGTCCCGCTCCCTGGTGGGCCGGTACAGCATGCCGGCCTGGCAGAAGCGGCAGCCCCGGATGCATCCTCTCTGGATCTCCAGTACCACCCGGTCCTGTGTCACCTTGATAAAGGGGACAATAGGGCGCTCCGGGTAGGTGGTCTGCGCCATGTCCATGACTACCTGCTTCTTGACCACAGCGGGCACTCCCGGCTCCGTAGGCTCAAAGGAGGCAATGGTGCCGTCCTCCCTGTATTCTGTGTGGTAGAACATGGGGACATAAATCCCCTCGATCCGGGCCGCTTTGAGGAGAAAATCCCTGCGGCTTCCGCCGGAACTTTTGTTTTCCTTATAGACATCCAGAAGCTTCCGGTAGACCGTCTCCCCCTCCCCGATATAGAAGAGGTCGAAAAAGTCCGCCAGCGGCTCCGGATTGTAGGCGCAGGGGCCGCCCCCTATGACAATGGGACAGTCCTCATCCCTCTGGGCAGCCAGAAGGGGGATGCCGGAGAGATCCAGCACCTGCAGGATGTTTGTGTAGCACATCTCATACTGGATGGTGATGCCCAGAAAATCAAAGTCCTTTATGGGATCCTGGGACTCCAGGGCAAAGAGGGGAATGTGCTCCTCTCTCATGATCCGGTCCAGATCTGTCCACGGGGAGTACACCCTCTCGCACCACACATCCTCCATCCGGTTGAACATGTCGTAGAGGATCTGGATGCCCAGGTGGGACATCCCGATCTCGTACACATCGGGAAAGCACATGGCAAAACGGATATCCACCTTGTCCCTGTCTTTCATCACCGAGTTCACCTCTCCGCCGATGTAGCGGGCAGGCTTCTCGACTTTTAGTAATATTTCATCACTTAACGCCAGTTTACGCATAAAATCCACCTTTATTTTGAATTAATTGAACAAACGCATATTCATACATTTTTACATTATACAAACTCTGGATGGGAAAATCAATGTAAAGATGGGAAAAGGCCTGCACAGGAGGGCTGGACATACAAAGACCGGACGATCATATGCCATGATGGATATTCCCGTCCGATCTTTCCTGCGCTGTGAATAACGCTGGCTTTTCTTTTTATATTTATAAATGTCAGGGAGCTTCCTCCTGGCCGGTGAGGCTCTGGATTTCCTGCCACACAGTCCGGACATCCACCCCCTCCTCCACAGCCTCTGTGATCTGGCTGCTGCTGACATCCGCCACTGTGATATCGTAATTGTCCATCATGACAAAGCCGATAAAGAGAAGACAGCAGAGTATGACCCGCAGGCCGAAGAGGCCGGAGCTCTCCCTGTCCTCACCGTCCCCGTAGAGGCTGTTGTAGGCGTTCCTGTACCTCGGGTGGACAGCCGGGGAGAAGCTTTTCTCACTGTACAGACTCCTTGTCTGGGCGAGGAGCGCCCGCCTTCTTTTTTCTGTGTCTGTTCTGTCCATCTGCTCTTCCTCCCTTTATATTCTAAAGGATTATTATATCTCTATGCGATTAAAAGGAAATTGATGAAAAGAGACTTAGAAGAATTATTTTACTTTTTAATTAACAAAAGACCGGAAGAAATATACTATCTTCTGGTCTTTTGCGGATTAATAATTCGGTGTTTTAAGCCCAAGAGTTGATATTAGTGCCTCCTGAAGGACTCTTGAGACATTGATGCCTGCATGTTCAGCCTCATAGTTCAGCCAACTGGGTAAAGCAACATTTCTCCTAACCGTTTTTGTGTCTATTTTTCTTCTGTACTCACCAGAGTCAATGTCTACCAAAGAAATGACAGTATTACCCTCGCCAGCAAAAACTCCATCATTTGCATTAAGCCCTTCTAATGCAGATGGTTTAGGAATAGGTTTATTTGCATCTTCCAGCGATACGCATTTTACTTCAATTGCGTCTCTTGCCATTTCAATTGCATTGCTCATATTTTCCCCTTCAGTTAAAATATCAAAATCAGGGACTTCGATTAGAATATTATTTTCTGTTTTAGTGAATAAAACTGGGTAAACGGCTTTCATATAATCTCCTCCTTCTGGCAATCCTAAAACTTATAAAAGCCCTCTTCTTCTCAATATCGCTCTGGCCAATCGCTCATCAATTTCATTGTGTCGTGGAACAGTTTCCTGTTCATCTCCTCTAGTATAAACATCATGACTGCTACCATGGCGTTCGAAGACAAATCCACCGTCTTCTAGTTTTTTGATCAAATCACGCCTTTTCAAAAAGTATACATCCTCCTTATAATTAATTATACACACTAATTACACAAAATACAATGCTGCGGCAAAAATTGCCTCTTGTATATGCTTCGGTCAGTTGAATGTGGCCTGTGGTTCCTATTATAAATATATTTTCGGAAGAAACTGGGAAATTTGGGCAAAAACAAAGCCAACTGAGACTCAATAAAAACTAATACTAATAAAGGGGAAAAAGAATTTTAAGAAAAAATAAATGGAAGCAATGGGGCTCGAACCCATGACCTCTCGCGTGTGAGGCGAACGCTCATCCCAGCTGAGCTATGCTTCCATGTCTATTATTATATCACTATGTCTGAAAAATGCAAGGACGAAACACAAAAATGATAATTTAAAAACAATTTTGTTAAATGTTTGACAACGAAGAAAATTGTGCGTATCTTATATTTACAAAACAGAAAAATAAGAGTACAATACCATCTGAACATTAACTAGGAGGTAACAAAAGATGAATACAGAGGCAGTGATCTCAGTCCTTGTCTTTCTTCTCGTCATGGCTGCGATCATATCTGAAAAAGTGCACCGCTCCGTGGCCGCAATGGCCGGAGCTGTCATCCTTCTTCTCTTCCACGTGCTGTCCATCGAGGAGGCCACGTCCTACGTGGATATCAACACGATCGGCGTACTGGTGGGTATGATGCTCTTTGTGGCGGTTGTCAAGAATTCCGGTCTGTTTGAGTATGTCGCCATCAAGGCGGCGAAGCTCACAAAAGGAAGACCCATGGCTATCATGGTTGTATTTGCCGTCATCACGGCGCTGCTGTCCGCCTTTCTGGACAACGTGACCACCGTGCTCCTGATCGGGCCCATGACAATTGCCATCACGCAGATGCTGGAGGTCAACCCCATCCCCTATCTTCTTTCCCAGATCATGGCGTCCAATATCGGCGGTACAGCCACGCTGATCGGTGACCCGCCCAATATTATGATCGGAAGCGCTGCGGGACTGAGCTTTGTGGATTTCGTGATCAACACCGGAAGCGTAATCGTCATCATCATGGCCGTGACTGTGGTGATCTACTATTTCATGTACAGAAGCCGGATCAGCGTAGTCAAGGAGAACATGCAGAAGGTCATGGAGCTGGATGAGGACCGCTCCATTAAAGATAAGCCACTTCTCATAAAAAGTGTTATAATGACTATAGTGGTAGTGATCGGATTTGTGTTCCATTCACAGCTCCAGGTAGAGTCGGCCACAGTCGCGATGTTTGCCGCTGGCTTTATGCTCATCTTTGGAAAGCAGGATGCGGAAGAGATCATCCTTGGCGTGGAGTGGTCCACGATCCTCTTCTTTATCGGGCTCTTTGTCGTTGTTGGAGGACTGCAGAAATCCGGTGTCATCTCCTCCATGGCTGAGGTAATGGTCGGATTTATCGGAAACAACGAGGCGCTGGGCATTATCGTTATCCTGTGGGTGTCCGCCATCATCTCGTCCTTCCTGGACAACATTCCTTTTGTGGCGACTCTCATTCCGCTGATCCTCACAATGGAGAGCAGCGGTGTGGATGTGGCTCCCCTGTGGTGGGCTCTCTCCCTGGGCGCATGCCTGGGAGGAAACGGCACGCTGATCGGAGCCAGCGCCAATGTGGTACTGGCAGGAGTCAGCTCAAAGAACGGCTATCCGATCACCTTCATGCAGTACACGAAAATAGGATTTCCGCTGATGCTTATCTCAATCTTGATCAGCATGGTCTACCTGCTGCTCCGTTTTGCGTAGGCGCCCGGCGGAGAAAAGGAAGGAGAGGCTTTTATGAACAGAAACACAGTGAGCGGAGATATTATCGACTGGCAGCTCAGACAGATGGGCGCCTCGAATATCACATTTGTAAACAGCAATATGTACATTGTTGACTTTAAGCTGGAGGGCGGACTTCTTGTGTCCTACGTGTTCAATATTACCCGGGGAGACAAGTATTTCCTTCAGAGGATGCGCCCCTATGCCATGGTTCAGGGCAAATATGCCAACACGGCACAGATCGCCGAATTTATTGAAAAGGATCTGTCCAAGTTCCGCAACGCGGAGCACAGCCGCAATTTTGACAAGTTTATTGAGATTTCAAAAAAGGGAGCTGAATTTGCGGAGGCTCTTGAAAATCTCTTCCTCAATTACAATGTGGGCAAGGAGGAGATGGAGAGCATGGAGGAAAAGCTGGACAGACTGCTGGAGCACATCGGGCAGGCCAAGGAGAAGGCCGCGCCCATCCAGGTGCCTCCACTGAACGAAAACGAAAAATAAGGTCAAAGAAAATCCTCATGGAGCTCCATGAGGATTTTTAAATTATCTGTCTTTAGATTACCTGTCTTCCTATCTGTCCGCCAGCTCTTTGACAATGTCCTCCCAGCTGACGCCCCTCTCCACCATGAGCACCATGGCGTGGTAGAGGAAATCCGCCATCTCGTACTTGACCTCCTCCGGGTTGGGGTTCTTGGCCGCGATGATGATTTCTGTGGCCTCCTCTCCCACCTTCTTGAGGATCTTGTCGATTCCCTTCTCAAAGAGGTAGTTTGTGTAGGATCCCTCCTTGGGGTGGTCCCTTCTGTCCACAATGGTATTGTAGACGCTCTCAAACACCTGAAGCGGATTGGTCTCGTCGTAGTCCGATCCCACCAGTGGCTGGAAGAAGCAGGTCGGATTGCCGGTGTGGCATGCCGCTCCCACCTGGTCTACCTTGGCCAGGAGGGTGTCCTTGTCGCAGTCGATGGTCAGGGAGTGGACATACTGGAAGTGTCCGCTCGTCTCCCCCTTCACCCAGAGGCACTGGCGGCTTCTGCTGTAGTAGGTCATCCGCCCGGTCTTGATGGTCTGGTCAAAGGCCTCCTCATTCATGTAGGCCAGCATCAGCACCTCCTGGGTCTTGTAGTGCTGCACGATGACCGGGATCAGTCCTTTGTCGTCTGTCTTAAACTCAGAGAAATCCATCATACTCTCAAAGGAAGTCATCTGGATCTGCTCTTCCTCGCATTTCTTCTTGAAGTCATCGAAATTCATGTCCGTCTGGCTCACATACTTGCCGGAAAGCCCCCGCACGCCGGAGCACTTCAGAATCTTGAAGAGCTCTTTTTCCTCCATGGTGTCTGTCAGCACCACGCAGGGGATATCCGTCACGTTGATCACAGAGTTCAGATCCAGACGATGCATGAAAACAAGCTCGCTGGCGTACTCGTTGATGAGGTGCTGGTGCTTGAAGAGGGCGTCAAAGTCGTTCAGCGAGACAGCGATCTTCTCCTTGCCGAAGCGCTTGGACACGTCCTCTATAAGCTTCTGGTTGTCTGCTTTAGAGAAGTTCAGCATGGCTCTCTTGGCGCCTGCGTAGAGGATCTTTTTGATGTCCTCCTGCCGCTTTACATTTCCGCCCGCCACCATGGGAATGTGGATGACGCGGTTAATTTTCTTCATGAGGTCAATGGCCTCGTCGTGGTCCTCATCAGAGTCTGACAGGTCAAATACAAGGAGCTCGTCCGCTCCGTGCTCACTGTAATATCTGGCAAGGGAAATGACATCGTCGCTCACTACCGTATGGTCGTCGAACCAGCGAACCGCCTTGCCGGAGTCGATAAAGATACAGGGTATCAGTCTTTTATAACTCATTTCTCTTCCCCTTTTCCTTTCCTATAAAGTACCCTTTGTGGTCCAGGCTCCCTCGATGCGGGGTTCCATGGATACAGCCATATCCAGGGCCTTGCCAAAGCCCTTGAAGAGGGCCTCGGCGATATGGTGGTTGTTTATGCCGTCCAGCACCTTCAGGTGCAGGTTCATCTTTGCGCTGTAGGAGATGGCATAGAAAAATTCCCGCACCATCTCTGTGTCCAGATCTCCGATCCGCTCTGCCGTAAACGGGGCATCATAGTTAAAATACGGGCGGCCGGACAGGTCGATGGCGCACAGAATGAGGGTCTCGTCCATGGGGAGCAGGAAATTGCCGTATCTCTTGATCCCTTCCTTTCCTCCCAGGGCCTCCAGGATGGCGCTGCCGAGGACAATGCCGGTGTCCTCCACCGTGTGGTGGCAGTCCACATCCAGGTCTCCCGCGGCCCTCACGGTCAGGTCAAAGAGCCCGTGGCGGGCAAATCCGTTCAGCATGTGGTCAAAGAAGCCGATGCCGGTCTCTATGTCCGTCTTTCCGGTTCCGTCCAGGCAGATGGTGACCTCTATGTCTGTCTCCTTTGTGGTTCTTCTGATCGTCGCTTTTCTGTCCATATCTGTATTACGCCTCCTTGTCCTCAAAGCGGACTTTGATGGAATTGGCATGTGCCGTCAGGTGCTCCGCCTGGGCAAAGGCCTCAATGTCCGTGTGTATCTTCTCAAGGGCCTCCCTTGAATAGCCGATGATGCTGGATTTCTTGATGAAATCATCCACTGACAGGGGAGAGAAAAACCGGGCCGTGCCGTTGGTGGGGAGCACGTGGTTGGGGCCCGCGAAATAGTCGCCCAGGGGCTCGCTGGCATACTCCCCGATGAAAATGGCGCCCGCGTTGCGGATCTTTGTCATCACATCGTAGGGGTTCCTTGTCTGGATCTCCAGGTGCTCTGAGGCAATTTCATTGGCAATGTCGATGGCCTCATCCATGTTCTCTGCCACAAGGATGTAGCCGTAGTTGTCCAGTGATTTCCGGATGATCTCGCTTCTGGAGAGCACCCCGAGAAATTCGTCCACCTCCTCAGACACCCGCCGTGCCAGCTCCTCGCTGGTGGTGACAAGGATGGCGCTCGCCAGCTCGTCATGCTCGGCCTGGGACAAAAGATCCGCTGCCACATACCTGGGATTGGCGCTGTCGTCAGCGATGACTAGGATCTCGCTGGGACCTGCGATGGCGTCAATGCTGACATACCCGTAGACAGCCTTCTTGGCCAGGGCCACGTAGATGTTGCCCGGCCCCACGATCTTGTCCACCTTGGGGATACATCCGGTGCCGTAGGCCAGTGCGCCTACAGCCTGGGCTCCTCCCACCTTGTAGATCACGTCCGCCCCCGCCTCGTTGGCAGCCACCAGAGTGTTGGGATTTACCTTTCCGTCCTTCCCGGGGGGAGTCACCATGACGATCTCCTCCACTCCCGCCACCTTTGCGGGCACGATGTTCATCAGCACGGAGGAGGGATAGGCGGCCTTTCCGCCGGGCACGTAGACTCCCACCCTCTGCAGGGCTGTCACCTTCTGGCCAAGGATGGTGCCGTCCGGCTTGCTGTCAAACCAGCTGTACTGCCGCTGCTTCTCGTGATAGCTGCGTATATTAACGAGAGCCTTCCGGATAATGGAGATGAGCTCCTCCCCGGCCAGCTCGTAGGCCTCCCGGATCTCTTCCTCCGTCACCCGGATATTCTGCTCATTGATGTCAGCGTGGTCAAATTTCGCGGTGTACTCGAACAGAGCCTCATCGCCCTTTGCCTTCACATCCTCCAGGATGCGGGTCACACCCTCCTCGTAGCTGCCGTACTGGTTGGGACTTCTCTTCAGAAGGTCCTCCAGCAGGTTTCTCCTTGTATGTCTGTCCAGCTTCTGTATCCTCATGTTCACAATCCTTCCTTCCAATCTGTCTTTCAGTCACGCTCTCGCTTACTCTTTCAATCGCGGTCCGCTAAATCACGGTTCGCAGGCGGGTGATGAGATCTCTGATCCTGTCGCTCTCCATCCGCATGCTGACCGGATTTACGATCATTCTGGCAGAGATGGGGCACACCTCCTCCAGCACGGTCAGGCCGTTTTCCCGCAGGGTGGAGCCGGTCTCCACGATGTCCACGATGACCTCAGAAAGGCCCACAATGGGGGCCAGCTCGATGGAGCCGTTAAGCTTGATGATCTCCACGGTCTGATGCTTTGTGTTGTAGAAATAGTCCTTAGCGATATTGGGGTATTTTGTGGCCACCCGGATGAGCTCGTGGTGCTCCAGCAGAGGAGCCGCCTTCTTGGGCCCGCAGACACACATGCGGCAGGCGCCGTAGCCCAGATCCATGACCTCGTGGACCTTTCGCCCCTCCTCCAGGATGGTATCCCTGCCGACGATCCCGATGTCCGCCGCCCCGTATTCCACATAGGTGGGCACGTCAGGGCCCTTTGAAAGGAAAAACCGGAGTTTCAGATCCTCGTTTGTGAAAATGAGCTTTCTGGACTTCTCGTCCTTCATCTCCTCACAGGTGATGCCGATCTTCTCAAAAAGCTCCAGTGTATGTTTTGCAAGTCTGCCCTTTCCCAGGGCAAATGTCAGATATCTCATAATTACTGCTCCTGTTCCTTACTGCCTACAACCTTCTCCTCCCCTGTGACAAGGTTGATCATTAAGATCTGTCTGTCCGCCTGAATGTAGATCAGGCTTCCGGCATAGTATTCTTTTCCGTACCTCTTGTAGTCGTCCAGCGTCTTCCCCGTCTCCTTGCGCAGAAGCTCCGTGTTCTTGAATTTGTCCCGGAATTCCTTGGCCAGCTCGATAGCAGACTTCTCCATCCCCTTGTCATAGAGGATGAGGGTGTTTTTGCGGGAGTAGGTGATCCGCACGTGCTGTCTTGTGAGAGCCTTCATCAGCTCATCGATGACCAGGGCGAAACCGATGGAGGGGGACTCCTTGCCGAATTTCTCCAGAAGATGGTCGTACCGGCCGCCCTTTACGATGGCATCCCCTGTTCCGAAGGTGTATCCGCGGAAAATGATGCCTGTGTAGTAGCCGTAGGTTCCGCTCATGCTCAGGTCAAAGCTGATGTACTTCTCAGCCCCGTATATCTTCAGAATGTCGTAGATCTGCTCCAGGCGGCGCAGGGCCATGATAGCCTTGGAGTTGGGGGCGATGTTCCGGGCCTGGGCCAGCACCTCCACGCCTCCGAACAGGTCACCCAGTCCGGAGAGGGCCTCCTTTGCGCTCCTTCTCACCTGGATGCTGTCCAGATACTCCTCCACGCCGAAGTAGTTCCTGTTACCTATGAGCTCCCGCACCCGCATCTCGGCTTCCGAATCCAGGGAGGCATCCTCGATCAGGCTCTGGAAGAAATCCACGTTTCCCACGCTGACCTGAAACTCACGCAGCCCGATGGAGGACAGACAGTCCACTACCATGGCCAGCATCTCAGCGTCGGCCTCCACCGTGTCCACGCCGATCAGCTCCGCGCCCATCTGAGTATTCTCCCGCATCCTGCCCTGGTAGCTGGAATGATTGACAAATGTGTTCCCTGTGTAGCAGAGACGGATGGGAAGCTCCTCCTCCCCGAAGAGGGTGGCCGCCGCTCTCGCGATGGAGGGGGTGATATCCGGCCTGAGCACAAGGGTATTGCCCTCCTTGTCAAAGAACTTGTAAAGCTCCTTTGAGGGGGTGGTGCCGATCTCTTTGCGGAAGACATCAAAATACTCGAAAGTAGGTGTCTGGATGTCGTGATAGCCGTAGAGCTGCAGCACCTTGTGCAGACGGCTCTCCAGGGAAAGCTTTTTGCCGCACTCCACGTTGTATATATCACGGACTCCCTCCGGTGTATGTAGTAACTGTTTCATGAAAATCCTCCTCGCACTTTACCGTGCTAAAACGTTAAAACTCTTTTGCAATTATACGCACTTTTTTATGTATTGTCAAGTTTGTCCCTCATGGACAGATCCAGGTTCATAAGATCCAGATAGGGCAGATAGACCTTTGCCTTCATATCCAGAAAAAAGCGGGGATCCAGCTCGTCCATTCGGAAGCTCTTGCGTCCTCCCTGGCGGGAGCGGTTCCAGAACTTCAGGAGCTCTTCAAACCGCATGTAGTAGGCCCTGTGCTCACCGCTGAAGTAGATGAGAAGGAAAGCCACCCCGCCCTGCCGTTCAAATTTTTCCATAAATACGGCCTGGTGCTCGTGAATATTCTGGATGGGGAAGGTGCCCTCCGCGCACTCCTTTGCGTCAAAGCATACCGGAATTCCCTGGACAACGCCGATATAGTCCACTGTGCTGCGCTGCTCGAAATAGGCCAGGGTGATCTGTCGGTGCTCCTTGTCCATCCGGACCGGTGTGATGGGGGTGGGGATCTTCTGGATCAGGGCGATATTTTTTTCCGCGTACCGCTCGTTAGTCCTGTTGATGATATCCTCCAGCTCTGATCCCCTCAGTCCTCTTGTATTCCATGTGGCCATTGCTATTTCTCCTCCTTCAGTATCCTGGAAAAGAGATCCGGGAGAGGCGCCTCAAAGGCTTTTCCTGAAAGATGGGCAAGGGGGCCCGCTATCTCAGGAAAGACCATGCGGTGGGCGTGGAGAAGCTGGCTTTTCAGGCCGTAGGCCTTTTTGAAGCGGTCGTTTACCCTCCTGTCCCCGTACTTGTAATCCCCGATGATGGGATGCCCCGTCCCCGCCAGGTGGGCCCTGATCTGATGGGTGCGGCCGGTTATCAGATGCACCTCCAGAAGGGTGGCGTCTCTTATGATGGATACCGGCCGGTACTCTGTCTCGATGAACAGATCCTCCGGGGCGTTCTTTCTTTGGTGGACAGTGACCCGGTTTGTCCGTCTGTCCTTTTGCAGCCAGCCCCGTATCCGCTGGGATTCCTCCACTCTGCCCCTGACAAGGCACAGATAGTACTTTTTCAGGCTCCTGTCCTTGAAGAGGCGGCTCAGCTCCTGGAGCCCGGCAAGGCTCTTCCCTGCGGCGATGAGGCCGCTTGTGTTCCTGTCCAGACGGTTGCACACAGAGGGCCGGAAGGTGCGCAGCTCCTCCTCTGTGAGCTGCCCCGTCTCCAGCAGGTAGCGGATGACATACTCGGTCATGGACAGCTCCCGGTTGTCTGCCCTCTGGGACAGGATGCCGGCGGGCTTGTTTAAAAGGAGGACGTGGTCGTCCTCGTAGACGATGTCACTGCCTGTCAGGCGGAAGGGGCTCCTTTCCTCACCGGCTTTCCCGGCAGCTTTCCCAGGAACCTTCCCGGCATTTTTTGCTGTGTCCGAGAAGCCGTCGATGGTCTCCTCAGACAGGAAGAGCCGCACCACGTCTCCCTGGGCCAGCTTTTCACTGCCGGAGGCCTTCTTTCCGTTGAGGACAATGTTCTTTTTGCGGAGCATCTTGTAGAAAAAGCTTTTGGGGGCTTTTTTCATGTATTTGGCGAGAAATTTGTCCAGGCGCTGCCCGGCTTCATTCTCTGCTATCTGTAATTCCCTCATAGTTTCTTTTCCCTATATATTTTCCCTACATGGAAATGTTGAGAAGGATCTGGCGGATCCGCTTCTCTTTCTTGCTGTGTTCGCTGTGCTCTACCTGGGCGATGCTGTTCAGCCCCTCCGCCCTTGTGAGAAAGGGCTTGTAATCGGAAAAGATCTTTACAGTGATCTTGTTCAGGCGGTTCTCCTCCAGAATATTCCTGATGTGTTTTGCGGCCTCCTCGGGGACAGTCTTCCTGTTGGGGGCGTAGCCGCAGACAGTATTTCCGGAGATGACCACCGCCTCCACGGGCATGATCTTCTCCCGGCTTGTGATGACCAGGTCGAAGGCTGTGGTGAGAAGGGGCGCCTTTTCCCGGATCTCGGCCGCCTTGTCCTGGTCAGCAGTCCTGTAGGGCAGCAGGGTGATGAGTCCCACCAGCACCTTGCAGGCCGGCAGACAGCCCACGATGGCCACTACGGTGAGCAGGTTCAGCCTGGTGCCGGTCTGCATGTACCCCAGCACCAGGAGGGCGATCACAATGGCAAACTCCAGGAGAGTGAGCAGCAAAAGCCGTATTTTTCTGGCGTTCAGATAGCCAGGTGTTCCTTTTTCTATCTTCATCTTAAGTCAGACTCCTTGTATTCATTTTGTTCATAAACCAGTCCGTCAGTCTGTCCGGCGCAATCTTGGCGGCCGTCCTGGCCCCCTTCATGGCCGCGCCGTATACAGAGACGCTGCGGCGCCTGCGCACGTCCGACAGAGCCTTTCGCACCACTTTCCCGGGCTGGGCCATGAGCTTTTGCCTGGTCTTCCCTGCCGGCTCTCCGGCGGTGCGGAAAAAGTCCGTCTCCACAGGCCCCGGGCAGACGGCGGTGACAAAGATCCTCCTGTCAGCCAGCTCCTGGCCAAGGGCCCTGCTGAAGCTGAGCACGTAGGCCTTCGTGGCGCCGTAGACCGCAGATCCGGGCTGGGGCGCGAAGGCAGCCGCGGAGGCCAGATTGACGATGCGGCTTCCCCGGTTCATGTAGGGCAGGCACAGGCTGGTCAGGTGGGTCAGGGCCGTGCAGTTCAGCTGGATCATCCCGGTCAGGGTCTCCGGGCTTGACTGGGATACAAGAGCGTTGCACCCGACGCCGGCTCCATTGACGAGCATCCGAATGTCCGGCCTGAGGGCCTCCAGGTCCCGCTGCAGGTGATAGAAGACATAGTCTCTTGTGAGGTCGCTGTCGTAGATGCGGCAGTAGATGCCGGTCTCCTTTGTCAGCTCCTCCTTCAGCTGCTCCAGCTTGTCGCTGCTGCGGGCAATGAGCCATATCTCATCAAGGCTGCGGTAAAACTTCGGTATCTGTCTGGCGAACTCTCTTCCAAGACCGGAGGAGGCGCCTGTCACGATTGCTGTTTTCATATAAATCCCTTCTTTATCAATTATCTATACTTATCTATATGGTTTTCTTTCTATGTATATTGCGGATCGTCTTTTTCTTTCCCCTCTTTCCGGCCTTTCTCTCCCCCTGGCCGGCCGGAGCGTACTGCTTTATGCGTCTGCCCGCGCCCTCTTCCTTATCCTTTGGTCTTCTTGGACGGATCAGACATTTCTTATCAAATCCCACCAGATCCATCCGCCCCGCTTTTTTCAGAGCCTCCAGAACCAGATCATAGTTCCGCGGATCCCGGAACTGGATAAGGGCCCGCTGCATGGCCTTCTCATGCGGATTTTTCGGCACGTAGACCGGCCCCATGTCCCTCGGATCCACACCTGTGTAGTACATGCAGGTGGAGATGGTGGAGGGGGTGGGATAGAAATCCTGGACCTGCTCCGGCATAACTCCCAGATCCCGCAGGTACTCGGAAAGAGCGATGGCCTCCTTCAGGGTGGAGCCCGGGTGGGAGGACATCAGATAGGGAACCAGGTACTGCTTTTTCCCGATCTGTCGGTTGATGCTTTCGTATTTCTTTACAAAGGACTGGTACACGCTGTTCTTTGGCTTCCCCATCCTATCAAGGACCGGGTCCGCAATATGCTCCGGGGCCACCTTGAGCTGTCCGCTCACATGGTACTGGCACAGCTCCCGGAGGAAGGTGTCGTCCCTGTCGGCCATCACATAGTCGAACCGGATGCCGGAGCGGATAAACACCTTCTTCACACCGGGCACCTCTCTCAGTTTCCGTAATAATTTTACGTAGTCCTTATGGCTCACCTCCAGGTTTTTGCAGGGTTCTGGAAAGAGACACTGCTTTTTGCTGCATACGCCCTTTGTGAGCTGCTTTTTGCAGGAGGGCTGCCGGAAATTGGCAGTGGGCCCGCCCACGTCGTGAATGTACCCTTTGAAATCCGGATCCTCCATCATCCCCTTTGCCTCTGTCAGAAGGGATTTATGGCTTCTCGTCTGGAGGATGCGGCCCTGGTGAAAGGTCAGGGCGCAGAAGCTGCAGCCCCCGAAGCATCCCCTGTTGCTGACCAGGGAGAACTTTACCTCCTGGATGGCCGGGATACCGCCCGCCTCATCGTAGGCGGGGTGCCAGGTGCGCATGTAGGGATAGCTGTACACCTGATCCATCTCCTCCTGAGTCAGGGGCTTTGCAGGCGGGTTTTGGACCACAAAGCAGTGGTCCGAGTAGGGCTCCACCAGCCTCCTGCCGGAGAAGGGATCCGTGTTGCAGTACTGGGTGTAGAAGCTTCTGGCATAATTCAGCCGGTCCTCCTTCAGCGCCTCGTAGGACGGAAGAATCACCGGGTCGTAGACACTGGAAAGATCCCGCACCTTGCAGACAGTCCCGTCAATATAGGTGATATCCCGGATGGAAAGCCCTGCGTCCAGCGCCTCCGCCACAGCGGCGATGGACCGCTCTCCCATCCCGTAGGAGATGAGGTCCGCTCCGGAGTCCAGAAGGATGGATCGCTTCAGCGTGTCGGACCAGTAGTCGTAGTGGGCCAGACGGCGCAGGCTGGCCTCAATGCCCCCCGCGATAATGGGGGTATGCTTGTACACCTGACGGATCAGATTGCAGTATACAACCACGGCGTAATCAGGACGCTTTCCCATGACACCGCCAGGTGAAAAGGCGTCCGTGCGGCGCCTCTTTTTTGCCACTGTGTAGTGGTTGACCATGGAGTCCATGTTCCCCGCTGACACGAGAAAGGCGAGCCTTGGCTCCCCGAACTCCATGATGCTTTCCCGCCTGCGCCAGTCCGGCTGGGGCAGGATACACACTTTATATCCAAGGGACTCTAAAAGTCTGGTGATGATGGCATGGCCAAAGGAGGGGTGATCCACATAGGCATCGCCGGACACATAGACGAAATCCGGCTGGCTCCATCCTCTGTCCTCCATCTCTTTTCTGGAAATCGGTAAAAATCCCTGCTTCATTCTTCTTTCAACCTCTTGATCTCTTCCTCGGTGAGGGGCCGGTACTCTCCCGGTTTCAGGCTTTCATCCAGCCTAAGTGGCCCCATGGACTCCCGCTTCAGGTAGACTACCTCCATGCCCTGCGCGTGGAACATCCTCTTGACCTGGTGGAACTTGCCCTCCCGTATGGTGAGGCGCACACGGGACAGGTCCCGCCCCGCCTCCAGGATTTCCAGATCGGCGGGCATAGTGACAAGAGGCTCCTCCCTGGTCCCGATGTCCACTCCCTCCCGGAAGGCTTTCTTTGTCTGCTCTGTCGCGCGGCCGTCCACCTCCGCGTAGTAGGTCTTATCCACATGGCGTCTGGGGGACAGGAGGCGGTGGGACAGCTCCCCGTCGTTTGTGATGAGGAGAAGCCCCTCCGTATCCCTGTCAAGGCGTCCTACAGGGAAGAGATCCTTTCTCTTCTTATCCTGTATCAGGTCCAGGACAGTCCTGTCCCTTTTGTCCTCCGTGGCGGAGACGACACCGCCCGGCTTGTTGAGCATATAATACTCCATTTTTGCATAGGTGACCTCTATTCCGTCCAGGCAGACCTGGTCTCCTTCGCTCACCTTGCGCTCCGGGGAGCGGACCGTCTCGCCGTTGACGGTGACAGCCCCTCTGCGGATCTGTTTTTTTACCTCCTGGCGGGTGCCCTCACCCATGTCAGCCAGGTATTTATCTAATCTTATCATAGGGACTGCCATCTCCAGCCTGGCAGATATTTGTTCTTGAGTGTTCCTCCGGACAGCTTTCCCCATCCAAGCGGATAGCCGTCCACGCAGAAGAGATGCCAGCCCTTCTGCGCTGTGGAGGTCTGGTCTTCCACATCCAGGGTCTCCCCCTTCAGGTAGCGGATCACCCGCTCGTCGCTGCAGGGGAGACTGATAACCTGGTCAAACTCCTCCGCCCGGAGCGCCATGGCCAGAGCCTGGCTGGGCTCGAAGCGGTTCTTCTTGAGTTCGCCCAGGAGAAGGCCTGTCCGCAGGAAGCGAAGTCCCCGGATATCGGAAAGCCCTTCTGGCATATAATAAACCCTTTCGCCGTGAATATCCAGTCTGTCCGGACTTAAATCTATCTTAAGTTTCTCTAAAAACTTTTCCAGCTCCTCCGGCAGCCTTCTGCTCCTCCGTCTGGGTGGCTCCTTCCCTTCACTGCCTTTTTTCGGAGCCTGCTCCCCCTTCTGGAGGAGGGCCAGGAAATGCCCTTCCCCGTGCATCCTGTGGGGGAAGATGCGAACCGTGTCAGCCAGAGAGGGATCCGCCCCTTTTGCCAGCTCCGGTCTTCCGGGGGCAAAGCCCTGGTAGGGCTCTATGGGGCAGACGTGAAATTCCGGCCTCTCTCTTAAGAGGTGGGCAATGACCTCCTCGTTCTCCGACGGGTCAAAGGTGCAGGTGGAATAGAGCATCATGCCCCCCTCCCGCAGCATGGAGGCTGCCTGCAGGATGATATTCTTCTGTATCTTTGAGAAAAAGGCGGGGCCGTGCTCCTCCCACGCCTTTACCATCTTTTTGTCCTTGCGGAACATCCCCTCCCCGGAGCAGGGGGCGTCAATAAGGATCTTGTCAAAGAATTCTGGAAAAAATTCCGCCAGGCGTCCCGGCTCCTCGCTGGACACAAGGACGTTTCCGATGCCGAAGAGCTCAATGTTCTTTAGGAGCCCCTTGGCCCGGGAGCTGCTGATGTCGTTGGCCGCCAGAAGGCCCCTTCCCCGGAGCTTGGCCCCCAGCTCCGTAGCCTTGCCGCCCGGGGCTGCGCACAGGTCCAGTACTCTGTCCCCTGGCTCCACCGGGAGACGGCTGGCAGGGGTCATGGCGCTTGGCTCCTGGAGGTAGTAGAGGCCGGCGAAATAGTAGGGATGGCGTGCCGGAGACACCTCCTCCCCGTTGTAGTAAAAGCCGTTTTCGATCCAGGGCACCTGCCGGATCTCAAAGGGGCAGATCCGCCGGAAATCCTCTACGGATATTTTCTTTGTGTTGACCCGGAGCCCGTAATACCGGGGTTCGTCGTAGCAGGCTATATAGGATGGGAATTCATCGCCCAGAAGGCGCTGCATTTTCTCTTCAAACTCAGATGGGAGATTCATGTTTTTCCTCCGTTTTTTGTCTCGTAGTCATCTGATAAAGTATAACACAGATGGGCGGATTACACCAGCTAAGAATATTGGTATTTCAGCCTGCTGCTCTCCAGGGACCGCAGCAGATAGTAGGGGTTGACGCTGATCTCCTCCCCCGTCCCCCAGGAGTAGATGCCCAGGTGGAGGTGCACGTCGAACTCCCCCTTCGTCCCCTCGGGGCCATACCCGGAGTCCCCCATAAAGCCCAGGAGCTGTCCCGCCTTCACGGTATCCCCCTCCTTGATGCCCGCATAGGAGTCCAGGTGGGCATAGTAGTAGTAGACACCGTGAGGCGAGGTGATGCCGATCCGCCACCCGCCCAGCTCCAGCCAGCCAAGATTGGTGACAGTCCCATCAGATATACTGACAATGGGATAGAGCCCCCGCTCGTTTCTGGCAGCCATGATGTCTGTCCCCTCATGACTGCTCTTCTCCTTGTAATTTCGTTCGTACATCCAGGAATTCACATAGGATACAGAAAGGGAGGGATCCAGGGAGGACGCGGGCACAGGAAAGTACACGCTGTCCTCCTCCACCTGCCGCAGGAAGGTGCGGCACTCCTCTGAGAGCAGCTTCCTGTCCTTTTGCATTTGAGGGGAAAAGAAATCCTGCCTGTAGGATGGCGAGGAGATCCTCCTGCCGGCCAGGGTGTTCTGCCGTCCTGTCTCCAGCAGGCACCGGGCGCCCAGAGTGCAGAAAAAAGAAAATAGTAATACAAGAAGGAGCAGCCGTTCGGCTCTTATTTGTCTCAACGCAAAACTCCTTTTTGTATTACTATATGACTGGCCGTATGTATTTTAGTAGCTGCCTATCTGCATTTTGCCAGGACTGCCTTCAGGTAGTCGTAGCATCTTTTTGTGGACGCGATGTCCAGTCTCTCCCGGACGGAGTGAACGTCCGGAATGTCCGGCCCGAAGGAAACGCAGTCAAGGTCCGGGCGTTTGCCGAGGAAGAGACCGCACTCCAGTCCGGCGTGGATGGTGATGACCTTGGGATCCTCCCCGTACATCTGCCTGTAGGTATCTACCATGATCTCACGCATAGGCGAGTGCTCCTTGTACATCCACCCCGGGTAATCGCTGTCCGCCGTGAAGTCGCCGCCGCACAGAGCCGCCAGAGTCCGAAGCCTGTCCGCCAGCGCTTCTTTCTTGCTGTCCACGGAGCTGCGCACGAGGGCGTGAATGGTGAGGATATCCCCCTTCATGGAGGCCACGCCTGGGTTGAGGGAGGTCTCTACAAGTCCCTCCAGTCCCCGGCTGTAGGCCTGGGGGCCGTTGGGCATAAGATAGAGATAGTCGATGATCTGAGTGGTCCGCTCCGGCGAGGCGGCGGAGAGCTCCTGCCCTTGGGCTCCCTCCACAGTCACCTTCAGCCCCGGCTCATCCCCCATAAATTCCACGTCCCAGGTCTCCTTCATGGCCTGCGCTTCTTTTTCAAGCTTCTCCAGGCCGCCCTCAGCTACCAGAAGGGTGGCGGTACAGTCCATGGCAATGACGTTCTCCTTGCTGCCGCCCTCCAGGCTTACAAGGCGCAGGCCGGCGTCTCTGTTCAGCCTGTGGAGGAGCTGTCCCATCAGCTTCAGGGCGTTGCCCTTTTGCATGTGGATCTCCGCCCCGGAGTGCCCTCCCTTCAGCCCGGAAATCCGCAGCTTTACAGCCAGGCCTTTATCCGGCTGTGGATCAAGGGCAAAGGAGGTGCGGCAGGTGATGCCGCCGGCGCATCCGCAGGTCAGATAGCCCTCCTCCTCCGAGTCGATATTGATCAGCTTTGTGCCCTTCAAGAGGGTCAGGTCCGCAGCCATAGCCCCTCCCATGCCGGTCTCCTCGTCTGTCGTAAAGAGAGCCTCCAGGGGCGGGTGGGGAATATCCTTGCTGTCCAGGAGAGCCAGAGCCATGGCGATGGCAATTCCGTCATCGCCTCCCAGGGTAGTGTTCCTGGCTTTTACAAAGCCCTCCTCCGTATACAGATCCAGCCCGTCCTTTGTAAAGTCGTGGTCTGAGTCCTCGGTCTTGTCGCAGACCATGTCCAGGTGGCCCTGGATGATCACCGGGTCGCTTCCTTCATAGCCCTCTGTCCCGCTTTTCCGGATGATCACATTGTTCGCCTCGTCCTGGAGCACCTCCAGTCCACGCTCCTTTGCGAAGCGGACGCAGTAGTCGCTGATCCGCTTTGTGTCAAATGTGCCGTGAGGGATGCTGCACAGCTCCTCAAAAAAATGAAAGACTGCCTTTGGTTCCAGGTTGTCAAGTACTGCCATTGTATTATCTCCTTTATGTGTGATTTGAATGTAAATTCGTCTTTCTCTATTGTGTCACGGAATACATAAAAAAGCAAGCCGCGCCATAAAATAAACCAGATCCTTCCGGAAAAGCCGAGGTGCCTGTCCATGAAACGCCGTCTCTTCACGCTGGCCGTCATAGTATTTTTCTTTATTATGCTCCTCTTTCCGGGCCCCGTGTTCAGGGGGGCAAGCCAGGGGATCCTGCTCTGGTTTCAGACTGTCCTTCCCACTCTTCTCCCCTTTATGATCGCCGCCAACCTGATGGTTCGGACAAATGCAGTCCACTGCATCTCCCGGCTGGCAGGAGGGCTTCTGGGCAGGGCGCTGAAGGTGTCGGACTGCGGGGCCTTTGCGGTTATAGCCGGTTTCCTGTGCGGCTACCCCATGGGCGCCAAAGTGACGGCAGACCTTCTGCGGGAGGGGAAAATCTGCCGGGAGGAGGCTGCCTATCTTCTGTCCTTTTGCAACAACACAAGCCCTATGTTCATTGTCAGCTATGTGGTCATGCAGAACATCGGTAAGCAGGCTCTGTTTGTCCCTTCGGTGGCCATCCTCCTCCTCTCCCCTCTCCTGTGCAGCCGCGTCTTTTACCGGATATTCCGGGGGAGATGGGCGCCGGGCCTGGACCGGCGGGGAAAATTCAAAAGCCCTCCCGGCGCCAGGAGCGCGCCCTTCTCCTTCGACGTGCTGGACGCCTGTATTATGGACAGCTTTGACTCCATCACAAGGGTGGGAGGGTACATTATGCTTTTTTCCGTCTTCACGGAGCTGGCTTTTCTGCTCCCGGGAACCGGAGGTTCCCTGTCAGTGTGCCTCTTTTCTTTTCTGGAGATCACGGCGGGCGTTCCCATGCTGGCTGCTCTCCAGGTATCCTTCCCTCTGCGGTGGGTACTGGTCATGGCCCTCACCTCCTTCGGAGGCTTCTGCGCGTCCGCCCAGACCTACAGCATGATCCAGGGGACAGGACTGAGAATTTCCGCCTATCTGACAGAAAAGCTGGCCACCGCAGGGGTGACCAGCTGTATGTGCGCTGTCTTTCTCTATGTATCCGAAAGGGGACTGCTGTAGGCTTTGCCTACTCCAGCTCTATATCGTCCTCTTCGTAGTCCTCCTCCGGCTCCTCGGGAGTGCCGTACTCAGCCTCCAGCCCTCTTGAGGACTGATCCGGGATCTCCAGCTCAGAGCGGTTGTTGCGGACCATGTCGTAGCACTCCTGGAGGGAGTTGACAAGTCCGTCGTATTTGGTAGTGTAGCTGTCCAGCGTGTGGCCGATGATACTCTCCGCGTTTGCCAGCAGGTCGTCTGTGTACTGCATGGCGCCGATGCGGATGTCGTTGGCATCGTTTGTGGCATTGTCCAGTATCTGCTGAGCCTGCTCTGTGGCGGCGGTGACGATCTCATTTGCCTGGGCGTAGGCCTGCTGCATGATCTCGTGCTCGCTGACCAGCTCGGATGTCTGAATCTGGGCCTCCTGGAGCATGCTGTCAGCCTTTGCCTGGGCGTCGGCCAGGATGGCATCTTTATTTGCAATGATCTTCTGATAGCGCTTGATCTCGTCCGGAGTCTTCATGCGGAGTTCGCGGAGAAGCTCGTCTATCTGATCCTTGTTTACAATGATCTTAGTGGTGGACAGAGGCTGAAATTTGCAACTGTCGATGTACTCCTCGATCTCTTCGATAATCTGTTCAATACGGCTGCTCATAATTTACACTCTCCTTTTTTATCCATTTTTTCCTGCATCCGCTCTATCACGATATGAGGCACAAACTGTGAGATGTCTCCCCCGAAAGCGGCCACTTCCTTCACTGTGCTGGAGCTCAGGTAAGAATACTCCAGGCTGGTGGTCAGGAAGATCGTCTCCAGCTCCGGCTCCAGCTTGTGGTTGGTCTGGGCCATCTGGAGCTCGTACTCGAAATCGGTAATGGCACGAAGTCCCCTTACTACCATCTGCGCTTCCATTTTTCTCACAAATTCTACCAGCAGTCCCTCAAATGGAATGACTTTTACATTTGGAATATTTTCCACTGTTTTCTCTAGTATTTTAACACGTTCTTCTACGGAAAACAACGGACTTTTTGCGTTATTTACCAATACTCCGACGATTAATTCGTCCACCAGTTTCGCGGATCTGGTTATGATGTCCAGATGGCCGAATGTGACCGGGTCAAAGCTGCCCGGATAAACCGCTCTTAACATATCTCTTTCCTCCCTGACGGCTCTATGAACACGTGCTTGTTTGTCTTGTACACTTTCTCCTTTATGATCTGAAATCCCAGGTCATCCAGATAGTCGAAGGAAGTCTCCCTGGAGGCCTCCACGATGATCACCCCCTGGTGGGCCAGAAGGTCGGACTCTGACAGGTAGGTGAGAACCTGCTTTTCCAGCTCCCTGTTGTAGGGTGGATCCATGAAAATATAGTCAAACTGCTTCTCCCCCTCCAGGCGGTAGAGGGCCGTCATTACGTCAGAGGAGATGGTGAGGGCCCTGCGCTCCAGGCGGGTGTGCTTCAGATTGTCCTTGATGCAGGCCATGGCCTTTGGGTTCTTCTCCACGAATACAGCCTCCATGGCGCCCCGGCTTAGGGCTTCGATGCCGATCCCGCCGCTGCCGGCAAAGAGATCCAGAAAAATACAGTCATAGAGGTAGGGGGCCAGCATATTAAAGAGAGTCTCCTTTATGCGGTCCGTTGTGGGACGGGTGTCAAGCCCGTCCAGGGTTTTCAGCTGCAGGCTCCGCGCGGTCCCGGCGATCACACGCATGAAATCACATCCTTTTACTTCATTTCAGACGTAATACTTTTAAAAAGTATTACGTCTGAAATTATACTAACTGGTGCATAATTGTGTCAACAGGAATAAACAAAAAGCACCCGACAGATATTATTTCAATCTGCCGGACGCTTTTCGGTTTCATATTTCAGAATTTTCGCAGGTATTGATACACTTTTTTTCAGATACCGTTTTGAGCTGGATTTTCAGCCTATTTTCCGGCCATCTGTCTCTCCTGCTGCTCGATCATCTTCTTTACCATATATCCGCCAACAGAGCCGTTCTGTCTGGAAGTCAGGTCGCCGTTGTAGCCGTCTGTGAGCGGTACGCCAAGCTCGCTTGCCACCTCGTATTTGAATTTGTCCAGTGCGCCCTTTGCCTCAGGCACTGCTGCTTTGTTAGATGAACGATTAGTCATTTTTATACTCCTCCTTTTTTGTAACATTTTGTTTTGTTGTTACACCGATAGTATATGGAGGATTTACAATATTACACTAGTATTTCCTGCATGCTTTTCCATTTTTTTCAACCATTCGGAGCCGGCGGCCTCCGGGGAAGAGACGGCCTCGTTCGCCATCTGAAGGAGCCGTGCGTCCTGGAACACATCCCCTAGCTTAAAGTTCATCAGGCCGCTCTGGCGGATGCCGAACAGATCCCCAGGTCCCCGCAGCTTCAGGTCCTCATCCGCTATCTTGAAGCCGTCGTTGCTTTTGTTTAAAATGTCCAGCCGCTTCTTCGTCTCCTCGTCGTGGGAGCCGGTCATGAAAATGCAGTAGGACTGGTATTTTCCACGGCCCACACGTCCCCGCAGCTGATGGAGCTGGGCCAGTCCGAAGCGCTCCGCGTTCTCCACCATCATGACCGTGGCGTTGGGCACGTTGATACCCACCTCGATGACTGTGGTGGAGACGAGGACCTGGATCTGGCCGCTGCCAAACCGCTCCATGATCTCATCCTTCTGGGCCTGTTTCATCTTCCCGTGGAGGTAGTCCACGGTGATGCCCTCTCCCAGCTCCTCCTGCAGCATGGCGGCGTAGTCCGTCACATTTTCCACCTCCAGGTGCTCGCTCTCCTCCACCATGGGGCAGATAATGTAGCACTGGCGCCCTTCTTCCACCTGCTTTTCTATAAAGCGGTAAGCGGTCTTCCGGTAGCCTGTGTCCACCACGCAGTTCTTGATGGGCAGCCGGTCAGAGGGCAGCTCGTCGATGACGGAGATGTCCAGATCCCCGTACAGAATGATGGCCAGCGTCCGCGGAATGGGGGTGGCGCTCATGACAAGGATGTGGGGCATCTGCCCCTTCTGTGCCAGCATCTCCCGCTGCTTTACCCCGAATCTGTGCTGCTCGTCCGTGACCACCAGGGCCAGATTTTTGTAGCCCGCCTTTTGCTGGATGAGGGCGTGGGTGCCGATGATGATCTGTGCTGTCCCGTCCTCCATCCGCTGGTAGGCCTCCCGCTTTTCCCTGGCGGTCATGGATCCGGTGAGGAGCTCAGTCCGGATGGGGATGTTGTATTCCCTGAGAAGAGAAGTGATGGACTCATAGTGCTGTTTGGCCAGCACCTCAGTAGGCGCCATGAGCGCTCCCTGAAATCCGTTCAGTGCCGCTGTCATGAGAGCCAGCAGGGCGATGACCGTCTTCCCGGAGCCCACGTCTCCCTGGACAAGCCGGGACATGGAGTAATCCCTCTGCATATCTGCCAGGATCTCTCCCCAGACCCGCCTCTGGGCCCCGGTGAGCTCATAGGGCAGCTTCCGGATAAAATCATCCACCTGGGGCTTGGGCTCGATGTGAAAATCATTGCGGGCCCGGTCCGTCTCCTCCTTCAAAAGCCGCAGGGAGCAGATAAACTGGGCGAATTCCTCGAACACGAGCCTGTTCCTGGCATGGTAGTACACGTCCTTGTCTTCGGGAAAATGAATTCCTCTCAGCGCATAGTTATACTCTGCAAGCTGGTACCTGAGCCGCAGGGACTCGGGCAGCAGCTCCCGCTCCAGGGGAAGACTGTCCAGCGCCTGGCGGACTGCCTTCATGACCGCATTGTTGGACAGGCCGCTTGTCAGCGGATAGACCGGCTGCATGGTATTCAGCTTCTCTTCATATTTTGAGGAAGGATAAAAGATCTCCGGGTGCTCCATGACAAGGCCGCTCTTTTTCCTGGACACAAGTCCCCGCAGAGTGATGACTCCACCCTTTCCCAGCGTATTCCGAAGAAAAGGCATGCGGAACCAGACCACCTTCAGAGTGCCGCTGATATCTTTTACATGGAGCGTGGTCACCTGCATGGAGCGGTTCCCGGACACCTGAACCCTGCCGAAGATGGCCCCGGTGACAGTCTGCACCTTTCCCTCCACAATCTCGCTGACAGGCACCGCCTCCTCGTACACGTCGTATCCTCTGGGATAGTACTGGATCAGGTCTCCCACCGTGTGGATGCCCACCTTTATAAAAAGTTTTTCTGTCTTGTCTCCGATCCCCTTCAGCTCATGGACCGGTGTCAGTTTGTTCATACCTCATTCACCTGCTCTTGGTTTTGTCTCCGGACAAAGAAATAACAGGCAAAATCATGCCTGCTATCTCTCTTTTGTTCTCTCTTTATTCTACAGCCAGCACGTAGTAGTAGATAGGCTGTCCGCCGTAGTGTGCGTCCACATCCACATCCGGGTATTTCTCCTCGATCTCAGCCACAAACCTCTGGGCGTCCTCCTCCTTTACTTCCTCGCCGTAATACAGGCTGATAAGCTCAGAGTCCTCGTCCACAAGCTGCTCCAGCATGTCCCTGGTAGTCTCCTCAATCTGAGTGCCCACCGCGATGATGCCGGCGTCGCCGATGCCCATGATATCTCCCTCGTGGATCTCCTTGTCATCGATCTTTGTGTCCCGGACAGCGTAGGTCACCTGCCCGGACTTCACATGGCTGATGGCATCCAGCATGGCCTCCTCGTTGGCCTTGCTGTCCGCCTCTGGCATAAAGCTGATGATGGCTGTGATGCCCTGGGGAACTGTCTTGGTGGGGATGACGATGATCTCCTTATCCTTCACAAGGGCCTTGGCCTGGTTGGCTGCCAGAACAATGTTCTTGTTGTTGGGAAGGATGAAAATGGTGTCTGCGTTCACATGATCCACAGCGTTGAGCATATCCTCGGTGCTGGGGTTCATGGTCTGGCCGCCCTCGATGATATAGTCGGCTCCCAGCTCCCGGAAAATCTCGTTCAGGCCCTCGCCGATGGAGACTGTGATAAATCCCATGGGCTTCCTCGGCTCTGCCGCGGCGGCCTTCTCCTCCTCTTCCTTCTGCTGCTTTGCCAGCTTCTCAGCATCGCGAATCAGCTTTTCCTGATGCTCCTCGCGCATATTGTCAATCTTGATGCGGGAGAGCTGTCCGTAGGTGAGGGCTTTCTGGATGGCAAGTCCGGGATCATTGGTGTGAACATGTACCTTCACCACGTCCTCGTCAGCCACACAGACGATAGAGTCGCCGATGGACTCCAGATAGGCCTTGAACTCGTGCTCATCCGCATCTGTAAATTCTTTTTCCGTCATGATAATAAATTCCGTACAGTAGCCAAACCGGATGTCCGCCGCAGACTCGGCGGCAACCTTCTGCTGCCCGGCTGCTGTCGCGCCGCCTCCCTCGGATGTGAGGGCGCTGTAGTCGACCTCCTTGCCCAGGAAAGCGTCGTAGGCTCCCTTCAGGACCTCCATAAGACCCTGCCCGCCGGAGTCCACCACACCAGCCTCCTTCAGCACAGGAAGCATGTCCGGTGTCTTTGCCAGAACCGCATCCCCCTCCTCGATGAGGGCGGGGATAAACACCTCCAGGTCATCGGTAGTCTCCGCCAGCTCCTTCGCTTTGTCCGCAATGCCCCTGGCGACAGTGAGGATGGTCCCTTCTTTGGGCTTCATGACCGCCTTGTAGGCCGTGTCCTTGGCCCGCTCACAAGCGGCTGCCAGATTTTGTACATTGATCTCCTGTTCGTCCCGGAGAGCCTTTGTAAACCCTCTCAAAAGCTGGGATAAGATCACGCCGGAGTTCCCCCTTGCCCCTCGCAGGGAGCCGGATGAGATGGCCTTTGCCAGAGACTTCATGTCCATGTCGGCAAGCGCTGTCACTTCCTTTGCCGCCGACATAATGGTCAGCGACATGTTCGTACCCGTGTCGCCGTCCGGCACGGGAAATACGTTGAGTTCGTTGATATATTCCTTCTTCGCCTCAATATTCTGCGCCCCGGCGAGAAACATCCTGGCGAGCATATCCACACTTATAGAATTTGTAGCCACTTAAAAGTCCTCCTTAACTAATCGATGACTCTGACGCCTTCGATGTAGATATTGATTTTATCCACCGGCATACCGGAAAATTCTTCCACCCTGTACTTTACATTGCTGATCAGGTTGTCCGTGACAGCAGAAATGCTCACGCCGTAGGACACGATCACATGGAAATCGATGGTGATCCGGTTGTCATCCGATATGGTAACCTGGATGCCGTGGGTGAGGCTGTCCTTTTTCAGCAGCCTGACAAGACCGTCCTTCATATTGACAGCCGCCATGCCGACGATGCCGAAGCACTCAACGGCAACAGTACCCGCATATTTCGCAATCACTTCAGGATTTACTGTTATGATACCAAGATCTGTGCTCATGCTTCCCTTCATATAATTCCCTCCAATGTTCTATTTTCATACTTTCTTAAAAGTCTGCTTAACAAAAATATTATACTCTGTTTTCCATTGTTTTACAACAAAAAAAGACTAACTTCCCACGTCTGTATGGGGAAATTAGCCCTCTTTCTTACTCGCTGATTAAGCACGCTCTACTTTGCCGGATTTTAAGCAAGAAGTACATACATACATTCTCTTTGCTCCGCTCTCTGTTTTTACACGCACAGATTTTACGTTTGATTTCCACATTTTCGGTGTCTTTCTATGAGAGTGGCTGACACTGTTTCCAAAGTGAGCACCCTTTTCGCAAATAGCACATTTCGCCATGACTGCACCTCCTAACGCTCATAATAAGTCCGTTCTCCAGACTCGCAACAATGATATTCTATCAGAAGAATTTTCAAAATGCAAGCATTTCTTTTTGATTTTCCAAAATATTTCTCATTTATCGTCCCTGCAGCAAAAAAACAGCTCATATGCCGCCAGCAGACACAGGATAATGCACAGTACTTCCACAAACATATTGGGAAGCCAGATACTGATCAGAACCCCGACAGCAATCCAGAACAAGGCAAAGCCAGCCACCCGTTTCATAAGGGCACCGCCCCTTCCGCAAGGCCTCTTCCTTCTATGCTTATTCGCTCCCGCCGCCGTTCAGAACCCGGACAGTTACTTTTTCTCCTCTTCCGCCTCGTCCAGGATATCGTTCAGATCGTCCTCTGACATCTTGCCGTTTCCCTTTGCGGCAAAGCGATCCAGCACGTCGGGCACCATGTCCAGGAGCTTGGTGATGGTATCCTGGTTCTTGATATTCACCAGTCTCGTGGTGCCGTTCTGGATGACAAGGACAGCGCTTGGAGTCATCCTGCCGCCCAGGCCTCCCGCCCCCTTCTCCTTCTTCTCACCGCTCTTGTCCCCGTTAAAGGCGCCGGCCCCCACGGCGAAGGATACATCCACAAGGGGAAGGATGATGGTGTCATTGATATGGATGGCGTCCCCCACTACTGTCCTGGAAGAGATGACCGCATCCATTCCGTGAAACAGCGCCTCCACAGTCCCTTTGAAATTATTGTCAGCCATATTCGTTAACCTCCTGTATTTTTACGCTTTCGCCCGCAACAATCCCCGTATATCCCGGTAGGTCTCTCTCACCGCTCTGCGCCGCAGCACCTGAAAAGCCGCAAAGACAAGGCTTGCCACATACAGCCGTCCCCGCAGCACGGCTTTTCCCCGAAAGATCCGCTCCTCAAAATCAGGCTCCACCCGGACGTCTCCCGGGAGAAAGGGGTAGAGCACGGCAATTCCTGCCAGCAGCTGTCCCGTGTGGTATGGGTCTTCAAAGCCGAAACGCGCGGACAGGCTGAACTGTTTGGGCAGGACGCTCCCGAGAAGGCGGATACATTCCTTTTTCACGACATCAAACGCTTTTTTATGGGTCTCGTTGCTTAAAAACGCTGCAATCTGTTCTTTTTTTTCAGTAATCAGATTTATTTTATCACAGATCTTCTTAAAAGTACATTTTATCTTTTTAATGATCTGCCGAAGGCGCCGGCATATTTTTTCAGCTGTCCGGCGGAGCTTACTGTGCCCCCTGTCAGCCTGGGCGCCCTCTTTTTCATCATGCGCAGCGTCTTTTTCAATCCGGGCGCCTCTCTCCAGCCCTTTTTCTTCATGCGCTTTCTCAGCCTGCGCAGCTGCCTTTGCAGGCGCCGGAACTGCCTCTGGCGCTTCTTCAGCTTTCTCAGCTCCCTGCTGATCCTTTTCACGTTCTTCTTCATGCTTTTCCTCCTTCTGCCGGTCCCTGCTCTCATCCTTTACCGGCCTTTCCTCTTCCGCCTTTTCCTCTTCCGCCGCTTCCGGCTCGGACTCCCGGCCCTTGGCCCGCGCTCCGCCCAGCTTCTTCCAGGCGATCCGGCCCTTTACAGAGGCATTTCCGTCCCGGAGCACAAACCGCAGCTCAACCAGGCCGAACAGCCAGCTGATCCGCCCCTGGGCCCGCAGGTCTCTCTGCCCGCCGTCCCACTTTGCGGCGCCCTGGTAACAGAAGGGCACAAAGAGGACGATAAGGAGCGCTAATATGAGTATGCCCAGTATAGCTGCCAATATGATGCCTGCAATTTTTAAGATCAATAATAAAATGTGAAGCATATTACTCTTCCTGTTCCCTGTGGTGTATGTATCCGCACAGATCTGTTCCCATGAGGGCGTCAAAGGTCTCCTGGGCGATCCTGCGCACCAGCTCCAGAGCGTCATCGTAGTCTCCGGCTATGCCCGCGACGAGCAGCCCCTGGGATGGGTAGCCCTTCTGCAGAAGCTCCGCAGAGGAGAGGATCTCCAGCCTCTCCTGCCCGTAATCGCACAGGGCGATGAGATACACCGGCACCTGAAGCTTCCCGCGGCGCAGCCGGTGCATCACTTTTCTCTTCTTTTTTTCCATCCCTTCTGACAGATACAGATGCCTTGCGAATTTCATGGTAAACAAGCCCTCTTCCTACTGATTATAATAATAGCTGTCCAGGATCTCTTTTGCAACATCTACCGCCCTTGTGCCTCCGTCGGACTGCTCCACGATCACACAGATAGCGAGCTCGGGGTTGTCTACGTCTGAAAATCCCACGAACCAGGAGTGGTTTTTGGAGGAGTCCCCGTCCGCGTACTCGGCGGTTCCGGTCTTGCCGGCCACGCTGTAGCCTGAGCCGGAGAATACGGAGCCCGTACCGTAATCTGTCACATCCTGCATGTACTCCTTCAGCTGAGCCGCCTCCTGGGAGGTCATGAGAGACCCGTAGCTGTCAGGAGACGCCTCTCTGACAATGGAGCCTGTATAGTTGGTCACCTGCTCCACCAGGTAGGGGCGCATCAGATTGCCCCCGTTTGCGATGGCAGAGGTGATGAGGGCCATATGGTAGGGGCTGACCTGGGTCTCCCCCTGTCCCATGGCTGTCATCATCCGGTCTGAGGCAGAGGCGCCGCTCTTCAGGGAAAAGCTGCTCTTGACCGGGGAGATATCGTTTCCCGGAAGGCTCTTGTTGAAGAGCAGATCCTTGGCTGTGCCCCGGTAGCTGGAAATATCCAGCGACAGGCCGATGTTGCAGAAGGATGAGTTGCAGGAGTAGGCGAAGGAGTCCGCCAGACTGACGGTCCCGTGGACCTGTCCTCCCGCGCAGGGAATGGTCACTCCATCGTAGGTAATGGAGCCGTTGCAGGTGTAGGAGTAGCTGTCGTAGTCCGCGTGCTCCCGCATGTACTCCAGAGCGGTCACGATCTTGAAGGTGGAGCCAGGCGCGTACTGTCCCTGGATGGCCCGGTTTAAAAGACGGCTGTCCGGATCGCTGTTCAGGGCGTCCCAGTTCTGCTCCACTGTGTTGGGGTCAAAGTCCGGCTTGGAGAGCATGGTCAGGATCTTCCCGGTTGTTGGCTCCAGGATCACCACAGCCCCCTTGTTGTCGCCAAGGGCATTGTAGGCTGCCTGCTGGAGGCTTGTATCCAGGGTAGTCACCACCGTGTCTCCCATATTTTTCTCATCCTGGAACTCATTGCGCAGCTTCTCCAGGAAAAAAGCGTTGGATGTTAGGAGCTCAAAGTTTTCCGTGGACTCCAGCCCGGATTTCCCCTGGGTATCGTAGCCAACCACATGGGCGTAGAGGCTGCCGTAGGGATAGCTGCGGTATTCGCTGCCGTCTTCTGCTGTCTGAGTGGAGGCCAGCACATTTCCGTCCTTGTCCAGGATGCTGCCCCGCACCACCCGGTCCGCCATGGAGTCCAGCCTGGGGTTGTAGGGACTGTTTATGATATCCTTGCTCTCCACAATATTGAAGTAGCCGATGTAGACCATCAGCACAAGGAAGAGAGCCACAAAGGCATAGGTCACCCTAGCGAACTCTTTGTTTGCTTCCCGCTTTTTCTTTTTTTCTTTCTTTTCCCGCTGTTTTAACTCTTTTTTGCCCTGACGGCTCATGGAGGCTTTTTCCTGCTGCTTCTTTTGGCGCTCTGCCTCTCTTCTGAGCTCGTAGCTTCTGTTCTTTTTTTCTTCTTTCAATGCTTTCTTCCTCGTCCTCTCTTAAGATGTAAAGTCCCTGGATGATCGCAAACATGATCAGCGTGCTGAGCATGGAACTCCCCCCGTAGCTGACAAGGGGCAGCGTCACGCCGGTGGACGGAATGAATTTGATCACACCGCCTACATTCAGAAACACCTGAAAGATGTAACAGGTTCCCAGTCCCAGCGCCACCAGCTTGTAGAACTGGTTGTGGAGCTGCATGGCAATGTTCAGGAACATAATGTAGCAGCTCACAAATATAAGGATGAGACAGAGGGCAAAGACAAGTCCAAGCTCCTCTGCGATGGCTGAGAAAATAAAGTCCGAGTCCCGCACAGGGATGCTCTCCGGAGAGCCCTGACAAAGCCCCATGCCGAACCAGCTCCCGGTACCGATGGCAAACAGCGACTGGGCCACCTGGTAGCCTCCGTTGTCGTAGGTGCCAAAGGGGTCTCTCCACACATTGACGCGGGTCCGCACATGGGCGAACAGGTAATACCCGGCCACCGAGGCGCAGGCCCCCGCTCCGATCCCGGCCAGCATGTAGAGGGGCTGCCTGGTGGCCACATACAGCATGACCAGATACACCACAAAGATGATGAGGGCCGCTCCCAGATCTGTGGAGATGACAAGGATCAGTACGTGGAGGGCCGCGATCATGGTGGTGATCACCACATTCTTAAACCGGGTGGACTCCTTCAGGCTGGCGGCCACATAGAATACGAAAATAATTTTCACCAGCTCCGATGGCTGGATGCTGATGCCGCCGATGGAAAAGCCAAGCTTGGCGCCGTAGGACACCTGTCCCAGCACCGCCACGACCGCGAGGGACGCCATACCGGCGATGGCGTACAGCTTCCGAAGCTTCGCCAGGCCCTTCACCTTTCGGATAATGACAGGTACCACAAGGCTCAGGGCAATGCCCGCAGCCGCAAAGACAAACTGCCGCATGGCGGTGCCGTAGTCCAGCCGTGTCAGCATCACGAGGCCGACACACAGGAGCATACACATATTGTTGACTACAAGCCGTGACACTCTCGGATAGATCTTCGTGTACAGAAGGATCGTCAGCCCAAAGAGCACCACCTGGGCAAGGTACAGCCCCGCTATCCGTATGTCATCCATCTCCAGATACAGCACAAGGAAGGCGATCAGATGGAAGAGGAACATAAGGACATTCTGTCTGCGCAGCATGGCCTGCTTCCTCTGCATATCGTGATAGCCGAATATCGTGAAGCACAGGTATGTGTACATGATGATCAGTATGATGATGAGATATTTCGAAAGCTCTACTATAATATTTACCAAAGTTTCACCTACTTTACTCCCCTTTTAAAATGGCCCCGTGTAAAGCCGCCCTCCCACCGGGGCGTTTCCTCTGTGGAAAGCCACTTCCGGAACTGCTCCAGCACCTCTCTTGTCTTCTCCTTGCTCTCCCACGTAAATCCGCACAGGAGAGCCGCCGGCGCCAGAGACTCAATCTCCTCCTTCTGGCCCAAAAGCACAAGAGGGTCTGTGTTATATATCACATTATAACAGTAAAGGCACTCACTGCGCACCATAAATTTCTTGTGGTACCGGTCTGTCATGGATGTCCAGCCCGCCTTCCCGGTACATCCCTTTGTGTGCTTGCGTATGCAGCCGGCGCTGACCATGACCGGGAGATAGCCGTACACAGGCAGGAGCATCCGGCTTTCCTCCAGGCTCTTCAGCTCCTGGGCGTTCAGCTCAAGGGGCGCCTCCAGAAAGCCGGCTCCCAGCTCCTTCCAGAACGCGGCTGCTCTCCGGTTCCAGGCGTAGGCGGAAGCCCCGGTATCCACAGGCTTTGAAAAGCCCGCTCTTTTCAAAAGCAGAAGGCTTTCCAGATTTTTCACCATAGCCCCGTCAAAATCCCGGGCCATAGCCTCCAGATTTCTGCTGTAGAAATCTTCCGCCTCACGGCGGCAGATCTCCGCCATGGAGGCATACACCTCCACCTGACGCTGCCGGGCCTTCGCAAGGAACTCATCCGCCTCTCCCCGGGCCCAGGCTGTATCGGAAAGATAGATCCTTTTCACGGCTGGGAAGGCAAGGGCGGACATGGCCTGCTCCGCGGACATGGCAGAGACAAAGAGGGGAATTTCTCCCAGAGACCTGTCCTGCCGGGACTTACCGATGGAGAGAGCCGGTTTATTTGAAAGCCCCGCTGCTGTCCCACCAGGCCTGCGGAACCTGCCGGTGATGCTGTCACTCAGTTTTTCCAGTCCCGCCCGCCGGAGTGCGTTGAGAGCCTGGAGAGGCAGAAAAACGTCTCCCTCTGTGCAGATCTCCAGATTTTGAAAGACGAATTCTGTATTTCCTGTCTTCCGGAGCTGCTTCAGGATCTGCTCCCTGGCTAAAGGCCTGCTCTGGGCCTCCTGCACTGTGTCTCCTGTGACAGTCACCTTCGTCATCTCTCCGTCAGGGCCGGAAGATAAAGTAAGTGTAGCACTTTTTCCGGGGGAAAGTATTAATTTCCCATTAATTTTTTCCTGCAATTGTCTTTCTCTCCCCTTTTTGGGGGAAGCTTCCCTCTGCGCCTGCGCCGGCTCAGGACGGCTCAGGGACAGCATCTCCCTGCCGTTGTGGCGGGTGTAGTAGCCGTCCGTGTAGCCCCGGCGCGTGTAGGCCTCCATGAGGGCTCTTTTGTCCTCCCGCGACACCTGGAAGCGCTCCCTGTCCCCGTTTAGGGCAGCCCAGAGGTCCGTGTACCTGCGGTACATGGCGGTGACCGTCTCCACGTAGGAGGGCTGCTTCATCCGACCCTCGATCTTAAAGGACGTGATGCCGGCCCGGATCAGCTCCGGGATCAGTTCGATGGCGCAAAGATCCTTCAGGCTTAAGAGATCCTGCTCCTTCTTTGCCTGCTCCGCCTTCCAGGGGAGACGGCAGGGCTGGGCGCACTGGCCCCGGTTTCCGCTCCGGCCGCCGATCATGCTGCTCATGAGGCAGCGACCGGAATAGCAGTAGCACAGGGCTCCGTGTACAAAGCACTCAATCTCCAGGTCCGTCCCCTCAGCGATCCGGCGTATCTCCCCAAGAGACAGCTCCCTTGCCGGGACCACCCTTGTGACGCCCCTCTCCTCAAGAAAGGATGCGCTGACCGAGCTCGTCACAGTCATCTGGGTGCTGGCATGGATGGGAAGAAGGGGGAATTCTTCTCTTATAAATTCCATCACTCCCATGTCCTGGACAATAACCGCGTCCAGCCCCTGCCGGTAAAAGGGGAGAAGGTAGTGGTAGAGCCGGTCAAATTCTCTCTCCTTGACCAGCGTGTTGACCGTCAGATAGAGCTTTTTCCCGTGGATATGGGCATAGTCAATCCCCTCCATGAGCTCCTCCTGGGTAAAATTGGTGGCAAAGGCCCTGGCTCCAAAGCAGGAGCCTCCCGCGTAGACCGCGTCAGCCCCCGCCTCGAAGGCGCACTTCAGTATGTCCAGAGAACCGGCCGGAGCCAGGATTTCCACAGGCCCGCCCTTCTGCCCGGGTTCTCTTTTTTTCGATCGGTTCGGATGCGTCATAGCTGTCCCTCCTCTCTTTTTATCCGCCATTTAAAAAGGCTGTCCCATGACAGCCTATTTTTTCTGATTGTTCTTCATCTCTGTTTCCAGTTTGACGATCTTCATCTGAAGCTCTCTGTTCTCCTCCTTCATCCGATCCAGAGTCTTCTCCGCGTTCTCCAGTTTAATCTGCACGGAGATGAGCTCGTGCTTCAGATCGTACATCTCTTTGTCCTTTGCCTCGATATCGCTCTCCAGCGTGCCACCCTGCTTCTTTGCCTTGAAGTAATCATCGGCAATGTTCAGCGCGAGAAGGATGCTCCTGGTCTCGGCGCTCTGCTTGCGGTATCCCTCGCTGTTCGTACACTCTTCCAATTTATGGTTCAGATAGGTGGACACTCTCTGCAGATACTCTTCGCTTTCAAATCCACTCAATGTGAATACCTTGCCCCCTATGAGAACTTCCGTATAATTTTTTGATGATGCCATAAATGACCTCCCGCCCTTTTACGTTTATCCTGCAATTCATTATAAACTATTTACATATAAAAACCAACTATTTTTCGATATTTTCAGGTGAAATTCCCAGATGCTCATAGCTGAGGGCCGTCACCACACGCCCTCTTGGCGTCCGCTGTATAAAGCCGTTCTTCAGGAGATAGGGCTCGTACACATCCTCGATGGTGCCCGCGTCCTCCCCAATGGAGGCAGCCAGTGTGTCAAGGCCCACCGGACCGCCCTGGAACTTCTCGATCATGGTGAGAAGGATGTTCCTGTCAATATGGTCCAGACCGTACTTGTCCACGTCCAGAAGGTCCAGCGCAAAGTCCGCTACCTCCTTTGTGATGACGCCGTCGTATTTCACCTGGGCAAAATCTCTCACCCGCTTGAGAAGCCGGTTGGCAAGACGGGGCGTCCCCCTGGAACGTCTGGCCAGCTCCATGGCTCCCGCCTCATCGATCTCCACCCCCAGCACAGAGGCGGAGTTCATGATAATGGTCTTCAGCTCCGACACCGTGTAAAATTCCAGGTGGTGGACTACCCCGAAGCGGTCCCTCAAGGGGGCAGTCAGCATGCCTGCCCTTGTGGTGGCTCCCACGAGGGTGAATTTGGGGAGGTCCAGGCGGATCGACCTGGCTCCCGCGCCTTTGCCGATGACAATGTCGATGGCGTAGTCCTCCATGGCCGGGTAAAGCACCTCCTCCACCTGCCGGTTCAGTCTGTGGATTTCATCCACAAAAAGCACATCCCCCTCCTGGAGATTGTTCAAAATGGCGGCCATCTCCCCCGGCTTCTCAATGGCCGGTCCGGAGGTGACCTTCAGATGAACGTTCATCTCATTGGCGATAATACCTGCCAGAGTCGTCTTTCCAAGGCCAGGCGGGCCGTAAAAGAGCACGTGGTCCAGCGCCTCCCCCCTGGCCTTTGCAGCCTCGATATAGATCTTCAGTGTGGCCTTTGCCTTCTCCTGGCCAATGTAATCCTTCAAATACTGGGGCCGGAGACTGTTTTCTATCTTAACATCTTCTTCCAGATTTTCTGTTGTGATAATTCTTCGTGTCATGTCTTCTACCTGCTTTTAGAACATCATTAATTTCAGCGCCCTCTTCAGCACGTCCTCCACCTGCATGTCCTCTGTGATCTCCACCTGGCGCACTGCCTTCAGGGCATCTGTATTTCCATAGCCCAGAGCCACAAGAGCCTGCACCGCGTCGTTCTGGATGGATCCGGACAGGACAGTGCCGGTTCCGGCCACGCTGTCTGCCTCCTGGGAATGGCCCAGAGCGTCCTCCAGCTTCAGCTTGTCTTTGAGCTCCAGGATCAGCTTCTCAGCGGTCTTCTTTCCGATGCCGGGCGCGGCTGAGATGGCCTTCACATCGCCGGAGAACACAGCAAAGCGCAGCTCATCCGGCGTGAGCTGCGATAGAATGTTCAGCCCTCCCTTGGGGCCGATGCCGCTGACCCCTATGACGAGCCGGAACACCTCCAGATCGTCTCTTGTGAGGAAACCGAACAGCTGCATGCTGTCCTCCTTCACGCTGAAATAGGTGTGGATCTTTACCTGGCTGCCGACAGAGGGAAGCCGGCCTATGGCGCTGCCGGACATGAAGATACCGTACCCGACGCCTCCGGCCTCCACCACGACCCTGTCCTCTTCCACAGCGGCAAGCTCGCCCCGTATATATGAAATCATATCATCTAACTCCTTTTCATTTCAATGTGATGCCTCTCAGCCTCATCAGCATGGCGTCAGCGGCGATGCCGATGAAAAGTCCTGTGAGCAGTCCGGCCACGAGAAGGACCGGAATATAGTAGGACACGCTGAAGGTCTGGACGACAAACATGGCCACTATGAGCTGCCCCACGTTGTGCATGACGCCGCCGCCGATGCTGACTCCAAGTATGCTGAAGCCGCCGTTCCTTTTCAGAAGGGCCATGACAGTCAGGCTGAGGAGCGCGCCGGCAAGACTGTAGAGGATGCTGAACAAGTTCCCGAAAATAAATCCAGCCAGGACAACTCTTGTTACAGACAAAAGATAAGCCTCTCTGAGGCTCATCTTGTAAAGTGCGATCACTATGATCAGATTGGCAAGTCCCAGCTTCACTCCGGGGATACCGATCTGAAATGGTATCAGGGACTCCACATAGCTGAAAATCAGTGCCAGCGCTGTGAAGACTCCGAAATAGGCAACTCTCGTCTTCAAGGGCAGCACCTCCTAATTCGTGACGGCATCGTATTCGCTCTCCTGCCTGGACTGGATCTCCACGATCACCTTATTTGGCAGACAGATGATGCTCTCGTTGTCCGCGGACACGGCCCTCTGATTCACACAGAGCTGGTCCGGACAATCCGCCTCGATCATCTTGGCCTTTCCGTTCCTGATCCGGAGAATGTTGGTCCCTCCGTTGACGGAGATCTCTCTGTCCTCGCTCAAGGGGTAGGTGCCTTCGATCTCGCCGTTCACGCGGATCACGGCCACACCGCTGCCCGCATCCTTCAGCACCTCGTGGAGAAGCCAGGCTCCCCCCGCCACGAGAAGGATCAGTACGACCAGTATGATATCTTTTATCTTCAGATGTTTTTTCATGATGACTGCTTTCGCTTTCTCTTAAATACTATATCTGCTATTCTACCATATCGTTTTGGGATGTGCAACCACATGTTCGGCTTGAGTTTCCGCAGAATTATCCCCTTAGATAAATCTACCGTATTTCGTTATCCACAACTTTCAAAAAATGGCCAAAATATAAGGAATCCTAATCCTTTTTGATGTAAAATTAAGCTACCAAACAAAAACCTTACTAAACAAAAAAGAAAGGGGATTCCTTATGGCTAATTCTACATCAATTACTTACCGTTTGAAAAGAAAAATTTTGACTTTTACAAATAAAATCTCCCGCAGACTTTCGAAACCAGACCGGAAGTTCACAGCAGATATGGTTTATGGCATTCTGGCATCCAGAAGCTGTCTGCTCACTGATATTTCCGACCAGCTTCATGAAACGGTACATAAGGTGAATACTGTAAAACGGCTTTCAAATCATCTTTCGGAAGGAACGCCGGCTTCTGCTACCGCTTCTTATCTCCACACCGTAAAGAGACTCGTTCCCTCTGAACCAGTGGTCCTCATTGATGAAAGTGATATCGTAAAACCAGATGGAAAACAGTTTGAAGCTCTTGGTATCGTTCGCGATGGTTCTGAAAGCACACAGACGAAAAGTGTTTATAAAAAAGGATACCATGTAACAGAGGCCTGTGTCCTGACTGCCAACAAGCATCCTGTCAGTGTTTTTTCCATGATCCATTCTTCTGTTGAGAAGGACTATAAATCTGTAAATACCATCACATTTGATGCGATCAAACAGGCATCTGCTCTTTTCGGAAAGGCCACCTTTGTTATGGACCGCGGTTATGATGACAATAAGATCTTTCTCATCCTCGACCATCTGAAGCAGGATTACGTGATCCGCCTGAAATCCAACCGGAAACTTCTTTATCACAACAAATGGACAAAGGCAACGGAACTGCAGAATCGGAGGAAAGGGAAAGTAAAAGCGGATGTTTTCTATAAGGGAAAAGAGCATACCGCATATCTTTCCCACGTAAAAGTTCAGATCACTGCCTCCCGGAAAAATATTTATCTGGTCCTGGTCTATGGGATCACGGAACATCCCATGATGCTGGCTACAAACAAAGAGATCCGTTCAAAGGATGATGTGATCCGCATTGCCAGAACTTATTTTTCCAGATGGCGGATCGAGGAATATTTCCGTTGTAAAAAGCAGACCTATCAGTTTGAAAATTTCCGTGTAAGGAAACTGGAAGCCATTAATGCGCTTAACTTTTATATTACTTTAGCCATGGCATTTTTAGCTCAGGAAGAATTAAGTCCTGAGACAAACGCCCTGAAAGTTTCAATCATACAGGAAGCAGACCCGATCAAGGAAAAAGTCAGTTTCTGCTATTACCGGCTGGCAAAAGGCATCTCCGGCATACTGTCACATGCCAAAGAGGGCATCCGGCTCTGGTACAGGACAAAGCGTCCGACATACCGTCAACTCTGCCTTAAGCTGACCGCCTGAATAGATAAAAGTATATGTCTCCCAAAGCCCGGTTCCGGCGGGGCTTATAAAAGTGCCTCTACTCTCGGTGCTGCCATTCTAAATCTCTCAAAAAATGGGCAGATTGGTACTTTGGGTAGACATAGCTATTTTTTTATTGCAGTTTGCGGAAACTCAAGCATGTTCGGATGCATGTTCGGGTATGGTAGCAGTTGCGGCCCCTGCCGTGGCTATGGTATAATGATTGCGCAAAAGCGCAATTTGGCGCGATTTTACAGACGAGGTGGAAAATTATGAAATTACGAAAGATACGGTTCCTGGCGGGAGCCGCCGTAGTCTCTGTCTTTTTGGCATCCGGCTGCGCGGCAGTCTCCTCCGGGCCTATGACATACACGGATACCCTTTTTGACAGCGTGATCTCCGTACAGATCTACGACTCAAGAGATCAGGATATTCTGGACGGATGCCAGAAGCTCTGTCAGAAATATGACGTCATGTTCTCCCGGACTAACGGGGAGAGCGAGGTCTCCATGATCAACAGCGCCCAGGGCAACCCGGTGGAGGTGTCCCCGGACACGGCCACCCTGATCAAAAAGGGACTCTACTACGGCAAGCTGTCGAACGGGGCCTTTGACATCACCATCGGCGCTGTGTCCAGTCTGTGGGATTTCAAGTCCGAGGATCCGGCCCCGCCGGACACGGCTGCCATCGCCGCGGCACTGACCCACGTGGACTACAAAAAGGTAGTGGTGGAGGGCAACACCGTCACCCTGCAGGATCCGGCTGCCGCTCTGGATCTGGGCGCCGTTGCCAAGGGATACATAGCCGACAGGCTGAAGGATTACCTGAAGGGGGAAGGTGTCCACCACGCCCTCATCAACCTGGGAGGAAATGTGCTGGCAGTAGGGGACAAGCCGGACGGCTCCCCCTTCCACATCGGCATACAGAAGCCCTTTGACGAGAGCGGTATCCCTCTCACCTCTGTCCGGATCGATGACAAATCCATCGTCACGTCGGGCACCTACCAGCGGTATTTTGAGAAGGACGGCACCCTGTATCACCATATTCTGGATCCGGCTTCCGGGTATCCCTGCAACAACGGCCTGGCCAGCGTGTCCATCATCACGGACTCCTCTCTCACCGCGGATGCACTGAGCACCACCTGCTTTTTGCTGGGGCCGGAGAAAGGGCTGTCCCTTGTCAATCAGCTTGATAATGTGGAGGCTGTGTTCGTGGACATAGACAACCAGATCACCTACTCAAACAATTTCCAGAAATAGAAAAGCCCCTCGTGCGGGGCAGTGAATACAGAAGCTCCCTGCGTGAGAGGCATTATCTTTTGCAGCGTCTCTCACACAGGGGGCTTCTCACATCTGCTGTTCGTCAAAATAGAACAGCCCCATACAAAATATATAGAAAAAGCAGGCAGACAATATCAGCAGTACAATACCGGCTATGAGAGAATGTTTTTGGTTCAGCTTCAGTCCCTCATAGGCGAATCCCAGGCCAGAAGTGCAAAACAGCAGCGATATGATGTCTGCTGGAGACTCTGTCTGGACTATCTTGAATATCATTGCCAAGTTTACTTGTCAATACTGCTTATGAAAAACGGCCAGCTCTGTGGGGACTGACCGTTTCCTGATTACATACTTTCAAAAATTAATATCCGTATGACGGATAGGCTGTAAAGAGAGCCGCTCCGAAGATGACCATCACGATGATGGAGAGTATAATGATCACCAGCTCAATGACGAGAGCCGCGCGGCAGTAGTTTCTCCTGTTGATGTTGCCGTTCTTCCCAAAGGCCCACACAAAGTAGAGGATGATGCCCGCGCAGGGGATCATCAGGGCCAGGATGGTGAGCACCCAGTCACCCATAGACATGGGGCTTGTGTCCATACCGCCGTACTGCTGCGGGTTGTAGCCGTTTCCGCCGTACTGCTGATTGTAGTTCTGATTATAGTTTGAGTTGTAGTTCTGGTTGTAATTCTGATTATAGCTCTGGCCGTTCTGGTTATAATTCTGGCTGTAATTGTAGTTTTGGTACTGATACTGGCTCTGATCTTGGTACTGGGTCTGCCCATTCTGATTATAGTACCCGCTCTGTCCCTGGCTGCCAGCGCCCTCCGTGCCGCCCGCACCGTTATAGTCTGTGCTGCTGTAGCCTGCATTTGGGTCTGTGTACTGCTGCTCCGGCTGGCTCTGAGAGCTTCCGGCGCCGTCTCCGCTCCCGGAGTATGTATTGTCCTGTCCGTTGTCCGGCTGATTGTTGTAGTTATTATCCATTTGTTCATCCTCCTTGAGAAATATAACAATCTGCGGTTATTTTACCATAATTGTCTGTAAATGACAATCTTTTGGAGGAGATTATCTGAATGATATAGGTAGGGCGCCCTGTCCGGGAAATACCTGTACATGGACACAGCGTAGAAGACAGCCATCCCGCAGATGAGGACAGCGCCTGCCCATTTGAGCCACACGGAGAGTCGCCTCCTGCGGCAGAAGTATCTCTGCACAGCGGCGGCAGCCAGCCACAGCAGAATCGGGTAGATAAAAGGCTGCAGCTCCCAGGCATCCGCAAAGCGGAGAGTGAGGACACTGATCCCCGCCCTGGTCAGGCCGCAGGCCGGACAGGGGAAACCTGTCAGACAGGCCACAGGACAGATGCTGCCGAACAGGACATAGAGAAACAGAAAACAGGCGATTATCGAAATAACCGCCCATTTTACATTCCTCATATCCGCCCAGAAAATTTTTATACTGGATCTGATATGTCTTATCATAAATTTTTACAGTATCACTTTCTTCGGACACTTCTCTGCGCACTTTCCGCAGTTTGTACACTTGGAAGGATCGATGTGGGCGATGTTGTCTGTCACCTTGACTGCGTCAAACTCGCAGACTCTCTCGCACATCTTACATCCGATACATCCGACGGAGCACACGGACATGACATCCTTGCCCTTGTCTCTGGAGCTGCACTGCACAAGATGCTTCTGCTCGTAGGGCACAAGCTCGATCAGATGGCGCGGGCAGACAGCCACGCACTTGCCGCAGGCCTTGCAGGCATCCTTGTCCACTACAGCCACGCCGTCCACAACGTGGATGGCGTCAAAGGGACATGCCTGCACGCAGGAGCCCTCTCCCAGACAGCCGAAGGTACAGGCCTTGGGGCCGCCGTTCTGCATCATGTTGATCATGACGCAGTCGTGTAATCCGTTGTAGTTGTATGTCTGCTTTGCCACCTCACAGGTGCCGGCGCATTTGACGAAGGCCACTTCACGAACCTGCTCTCCTGCCTCGACGCCCATGATCTCGCCTACCTTTGCTGCCACCGGAGCGCCGCCCACAGGGCAGGCGTTTACCGGAGCCTCTCCCTTGGAGATGGCCGCCGCCAGTCCGGAGCATCCCGGGTAACCGCAGCCGCCACAGTTGTTGCCCGGCAGCACGCCCAGGATCTGCTCTTCTTTCTCATCAACTTCTACTGCAAACTGCTTGTCCGCAAGTCCGAGGAAAATACCGATGAATAACCCAGTACCGCCTACAATGACTGCAGCCAAGATAATTCCTGTCATACTCATTTTCTTTTCCTCCTATATCAGTCCGGAGAACCCGAAGAATGCGATCGCCATCAGTGTGGATGTGAGAAGGACAATCGGCATCCCCTTAAAGGACTCCGGAATATCATTGTATTCCATTTTCTCTCTGATACCAGCCAGCAGAACGATGGCGATCAGATAGCCGACGCCAGTTGCGAAGCCGTTTACAACACCCTCCAGGATGTTGTAGCCATCCTGCACGTTGTTCAGGGCAACGCCCAGCACGGCGCAGTTGGTCGTGATCAGGGGCAGATAAACGCCCAGCGCATTGTAGAGGGAGGGGACGAACTTTTTAAGGAACATCTCCACGATCTGCACAAGCGCCGCGATGACCAGGATGAACACGATCGTGTTCAGATAGTCAAAGCCCAGCGGATGAAGGATGAACTGGTATAAAAGGCCTGCCACCAAGGAGGCCAGTGTGATAACAAAGATAACGGCTCCGCCCATGCCGACAGCTGTCTCCGTCTTCTTGGAGACACCGAGGAAGGAACAGATACCGAGGAACTGGCTGAGCACCACGTTGCTCACGAGCGCAGAGCCAACTGCAATTAAAATCAAATCTCCCATGGTTTTCCCTCCTATTCTTTATCTTTTCCGGCTGCTGAAGGACATCCGCCGCATGTAGCGCAGTCCGCGCCGCAGCCTGACTGGATCTTGGATGCGTCCTTGCCCTTCTTCTCCATGTTGATCTTCACTTTGTTCTGGAGAGCGGCAAGACCTGCAAGAACGAGGAACGCGCCCGGAGCAAGGATGAAGATGGTAATGGGTGTATAGCCCGCTTTTCCTGTAGCCGCGTCAGCCAGAGGAAGAATCTGGTATCCAAAGATCTGTCCGGCGCCCAGGATCTCACGGACGATACCGATGGCGATCAGGGCCACTGTAAATCCAAGTCCCATTCCCAGTCCGTCAAAGATAGAGGGAAGCACTTTATTCTTGGAGGCATAGCTCTCAGCGCGGCCCAGGATGATACAGTTTACAACGATCAGAGGAATATAAATTCCAAGTGAATCATAGAGGGCAGGCGTAAAGCCTTCCATCATAAAGTCAACAACTGTTACAAAGGATGCCACGACTACGATAAACGCAGGCATACGGACAGAGTCCGGTATGATCTTTCGCAGCATGGAGATCAGCATGTTGGACATGACAAGCACGAATGTCGTGGAAAGCCCCATGCCGATACCGTTTGTCGCTGAGGTTGTGACAGCAAGTGTGGGACACATGCCGAGCATCAGGACAAAGATAGGATTTTCATCAATAAGACCATTTTTCAGTCTCTCGCCACATTCATTCATCTCAACTACCTCCTAAAACTCATTCTGGAAGTAACCAAGTGCCGCGTTCACCGCACCTGTCACTGCCCTTGATGTAATGGTGGCGCCGCTGATGGCATCGATTGGCTCGCCTTCGCCGCCGTCTTTAGATACATAGAAATGGTCTGTCTGTACACCTACATACTGGCCGTAGAAGGACTCGTTCTGGGCGTTCATTCCAAGACCCGCGGTCTCGCTGATGGACAGGAAGGAAATACCGCTCACCGTGCCGTCCGCTGTGATGCCCACAACAACCTGAATGTCGCCGCCGTATCCCTCGCTGTCTGTGGCAGTGATAACATAGCCGGTGTCGCCGCCGTCCACTGTGCAGACCTCATCGATTGTGGCGTCAATGCCAAGATCAGCGATCACCTGATCCGCCACATCGGTGTCCACATCCGTCTCCTCAAAGGCAGTAAGGTCCGCGTCCGGGAACACAGCCTGCCAGGCCTCTCTCTTGGCATTCTCTTCAGACTGGGCAATGGGATCCTTTGTGACCTCATAGGCCAGTCCCAGAAGAAGTCCGGAAACCAATGTAATTACTGTAAGGATAATTGTATTTTTTATGATCTTGTTCATTATTTCTCTCCTCCTTTGCCAAACGGTTTTGGAAGAGTAACCTTCTCGATCAGCGGAACCAGAAGGTTACTGATGATGATGGCGTAGGAGACGCCCTCAGCAGACCCGCCGAAAATACGGAACAGGCCGGTCAGAACGCCGAGGCAGATGCCGTACAGGTACTGTCCCTTCTTCGTGATGGGGGAGGTGACGTAGTCTGTCGCCATGAACCAGGCGCCCAGCATAAGGCCACCGCCGCACAGGTGGGCTGTCAGGTAGGTGGGATCGAAAAATCCGATCTCCGGATGTGCCACATGGCCGAAAATTCCCACAAAGATCACGAAGGTTACAATGTATGTACCCGGGATGCGCAGATCGATGACTCCCATCAGAATCAGGAAGATCGCACCGATGACGATGGCGATCACGGATGTCTCACCGATGGTTCCCGGAATGGTTCCAATGAGCATGTCCATGGTGTTCACCTGATCCAGCGCCCCGCTCTTTACATAGGAAAGGGGAGTCGGACCTGTGATGCCGTCATAGACGAAGCTTGTCATGGGACCTGTGAAGGAAAGCAGAAGGAAACATCTGGCTCCCAGAGCAGGGTTCATGAAGTTCTGTCCCAGTCCTCCGAAAAGCTGCTTTACGATCAGGATTGCAAATACGCTTCCCAGGGCGCCCATCCACCAGGGGGCTGTGGGCGGCATATTCAATCCAAGGAGCATACCAGTGACAACCGCACTGAAGTCTCCCACTGTGACCTTTTTATGCATCAGTTTCTCATAGATAAATTCTGTAAGCACAGAAGCCGCCGTTGTGCTGACCATCATGATCAGGGCGGGCAGTCCAAAGTTGTACACTCCGAAGAAGGTTGCCGGGAGCAGCGCAATGACTACCATGAGCATGATATTGCCGGAGGTCACCTTGGAACGTATATGTGGTGAAGATGAAATATTAAATGAATTCTCCACGTTTGTTCACCTCTTCCTCTCTAAAATCTTTATTTCTTTTTCTTGCGGTTCGCAAGTGCGATCTTTCTCATAGAACCAATAGACTGCTTCAGCTGGCGCTTTGCAGGACATACATAGCTGCAGCATCCGCACTCCACGCACTCCAGCCCGTTCAGCTTTGTGAACTGCTCCTCATCGTGGTGCTCCGCGTAGTCTGCCAGTCTGGAGGGGATGAGCCTGCTTGGACAGGCGTCTACGCATCTTCCGCAGTTGATACATGCTGTTGGTTCAAATTCTGCCACCGCGTCTCTGGAAAGACAGAGAATGGAGGAAGAAGTCTTTGTGACAGGAGTGTCCAGTGTGAACATGGCAAATCCCATCATGGGGCCGCCTGAGATCACCTTCTTGGGCTCTCCCTTAAATCCGCCGGCTGCCTCCACAAGCTCCGCCTGGTTTGTGCCAAACAGGACCTTGAAGTTGCCCGGCTCGTTCACAGCGTCTCCGCTGACTGTCACAATGCGCTCCATGGAGGGAAGTCCCTTCACGACAGCCTGGTAAATATTGATCATGGTCTCCACGTTGTCCACAACGCAGCCCGCGTCGGCCGGGAGCATAGAGGAATTGATCGCCCTTCCCGTGGTGGCGTAGATGAGCTGGCGCTCAGCGCCCTGCGGATACTTTGTCTTCAGCGCCATCACTTCCATGCGGGGCTCGTCCTTCACAAGCTCCTTTAATTTGGCGATGCAGTCCGGCTTGTTGTCCTCCACCGCGAAAATACCTTTTGCGTTGTCAAACAGTGAAAGAACCACCTTCATGCCGCCCACGAGCAGCTCCGGTGTTTCCATCATTCTGCGGTAGTCCGCTGTTATGTATGGTTCACATTCCGCACAGTTCGCGATCACATAGTCGATCTTCTCCGGCTCCTTCGGTGAGAGCTTCACTCTTGTGGGGAAGCCTGCGCCTCCCATACCTACAACTCCGGCCTCACCGATGGCGTTTAGGATCTCTTCCTTGGTCATATCGGCCAGAGGCTTTACGGGAGCGTACTCAACCTCCTCGTACTCGCCGTCGTTCTCAACGACAATGCAGTTTACCTTGGCCCCTGTGGGGTTGAAATGGGGCTCGATCGCCTTGACTGTACCAGAGACAGAGGCGTAGATGGGGGCAGATACAAATCCGCCGGCCTCCGCGATCTTCTGCCCTTTTAATACATGATCGCCCACTACAACGATGGGAGAAGCCGGGGCGCCAATATGCTGAGAAAGCGGATAAACCAGGTTTCCCTTTGGCTTAACTTCGACAATAGCCTTGTCTTTTGCCAGGCTCTTGCCATCATCCGGGTGGATACCACCCTTAAATGTCAACAATGCCATCTCTTTTTTCCTTCCTTCCTACTATAATCTGTATATACTATACAAGAAAAAACCGGTTTCTTCTAGGTTTTCCGGCGTTTTTTTTGTATATTTCGAAGTACATCTTGTCGCATTTTTAACAATGCTTCACACGAAAAGAAAGAGACTATAACATAGTCTCCATCTTTTAATTCGCTATATAATTTCAAAAGAAATGATATGTCCGGATATATCTATTCCTCTTCAGCCTCTGCCTCAGCCGGAGCCTCCTCAGCCTGCTGTGCGTTCTCGAGAGCCTTCATGCTCAGGCTGATCTTCTTCTCCTCCTCGTTGAGGTCCACGATCTTGGCTGTGATCTCCTGTCCCACTGTCAGGACATCAGACGGCTTGTCGACATGCGCTCTGGAAATCTGTGACACGTGAAGCAGCGCGTCCACACCCGGAGCCAGCTCCACAAAAGCGCCAAAGTCTGTCATGCGGGCAACCCTGCCTGTAATGATCTTTCCTACAGCGTAGTCCTCTGCCGCGTTGGCCCAGGGATTTGTCTCCGGGAACTTCAGGCTGAGGGCAATCTTTGTGTCGTGGATATCCTTTACGAGAACAGTCACCTTCTCGCCAACCTGGAATACCTTCTTCGGGTTCTCCACTCTGCCCCAGGACATCTCGGAGATGTGGAGAAGTCCGTCCACACCGCCCAGATCGATAAAGGCGCCGAAATCTGTCACATTTTTCACAGTACCTTCGATCCTGTCGCCGACCTGTAGCTTCTCGAAAAGTTCCTTCTGCTTCTCTGCCTTTCTGGCAACAAGGAGCTGTCTTCTGTCGCCGATAATGCGGTTTCTTCTCGGATTGAACTCGCTGATGACGAACTCAATCTCCTGATCCTGATATTTGCTCAGGTCTTTCTCATAGGTGTCGGAAACCAGGCTTGCAGGGATAAATACTCTGGCTTCGTCGATCACAACGGAAAGTCCGCCTCCCAGGATCTGAGTAACAGGAGCCTTCAGCACTTCCTTGTTCTCAAATGCCTCTCTGAGACGCTCGTTTCCCTTCTCGGCCGCAAGCCGTTTATAAGTGAGCAGCACCTGACCTTCTCCGTCATTTACTTTTAACACCTTTGCTGTCATGGTATCGCCAGGGGACACAATGGTAGTCAGATCCACGTTCGGCTCGTTTGTGTACTCGCTTCTCGTAATGATGCCATCTGCCTTGTAACCTATATTTAAAATGATCTCATCAGGCTTTACGTCGATGACTGTACCATCTACCACTTCCCCGTTCCGTATTGTCTTAAAAGACTCTTCCAACATCTGTTCAAAAGTTAATTCTGACATTATTTTGAACCTCCTCAATTATTTTATTGGGCGTGGATGCCCCTGCTGTAATACCTACTGTTTCCACGGACCTTAATTGATTCATATCAAAATCGTCAAGTGTCTGTATGTAGTACGTATTGTTACATGCATGATCTGCGCGCTGTCTGCAGTGCGGCAAATCGTATCTAAAACATTTATATCATACCCCTTTTTCGAGATAATTTCAACTAAATCTTTGATTTTATTGTAATTATATGTCGTTTCAAAGTCCCGGCGGGGCTCTAGCGGCAGAGAGCCAGGATGGCGTCCGCCACCTGCCTGATGGTCATGTCCGAGCTGTCCACCAGCACCGCGTCCTCAGCCTGGCGCAGAGGAGAGATCTCCCGGTTCATATCCCGGCTGTCCCGCTCGATGATGTCCTGCTCGATCTGCTCCAGATCGCAGGGGACTCCCCTGGCGGTCAGCTCGTCATATCTTCTCTTCGCCCGGGTCCGGCTGCTGGCTGTCAGGTAGACTTTCACATCCGCGTCCGGCAGGACGCAGGTGCCGATGTCCCGGCCGTCCATGACCACGTTCTGCCTGCGGGCCAGATCCCGCTGCAGGGAGAGAAGCTTCTCTCTCACCTCCGGGATGGCAGAGCTTTTTGAAGCCATATTGCCCACTTCCTCCCGGCGCAGCTGGGAGGTGATATTTTCGCCGTTCAGATAGACCTGCTGCTGTCCCTCCTCATAGCCGATGGAAACCTGGGCGTCCCGGCAGGCCTCCTTGATCTTCTCCGTGTCCTCCGGCTGTATGCCCTTCTTCAGGAAGTGGACCGCCAGCCCCCTGTACATGGCTCCTGTATCCACGTAGATAAATCCCTTCTCTTTGGCCACAAGCCGGGCGATGGTGCTCTTTCCCGCCCCCGCCGGACCGTCGATCGCTATACTGTAACCCATATCTTTGCTCCTTGTCCTGTATATTTTTTCGCCGCATGTTGGCTGTCCGCTTCCGCTTTTAGAGATGTCTGATACTGCCGCCTGCCTTTGTGCATTTTTTCAGGAGAAATTCCTTCAGATCCGCAAGGCTCTTCCCCTTTACGCTCCCTTTTTTCAGAGCGATAAAGCCCTCCTTCTTCCACTTTTTGTCCGCCACCAGCGCAAGAGTGGTATCGGTCTCGCAGATGCACTCGATCTCCCCGTAGGAGAATTCCTGGGTGACATCCCCTGTCACGCAGGTGAAGCTGTCCTCGTAGAAGCTGACCTTCACAAGGCGCTCCTTCCGGCTGATCTTCTTCAGCTCTGCCCACCGCTTCTTGGCGCCCTCGTAAGCCCTTGTCTTGATGTCCTGGATCTTGAAGGGCCCCCAGGCCTTTGAGTTCCTGTATTTGTAGAGGGCTGTGTACATCTCGTTTACGATCTTAAAAGACTCGCTGTATTCCATATAATATACTGGTTCCATAATATCATTCCTTTTCCTGTAAAAATTCTTTTTCCTGCTAGGGAATGCTGCTCCCCGCCAGATAGGCGGTGGACCAGGCGATCTGGAGGTTAAAGCCTCCCGTCACCGCGTCCAGATCCAGAACTTCACCGGCAAAATAGAGTCCCTTTATCTTTTTCGACTCCATAGTGGCCGGGTCTATCTCCCGCACCGAGACGCCGCCCTTTGTGATGATGGCCTCGCTCCAGCTCCGCAGGGACACGGCCGTCACGGTCAGATCCTTCAGAAGGCTGACCAGCCCTCTTCTCTCCTCCCTGGAGATGTCGTGGATCTTCTTTTCCGGGGAAATGCCTGACAGCCCCACCACCACGGGGATCAGCTTGGCGGGGAGAAGCTTTCCGAGAGAATTTTTGAACTGCCTGTTCTTCTGCTCTCCGAAATCCCGCAGGATCCTCTGATCCAGCTGCTCCGGGGTCAGAGCCGGCTTCAGATCGATGTGGAAGGAGAGCGGCCCCTTCTCAAGCCGCGGCCCTACCTCGCTGGTAGCGCTAAGTACCACCGGGCCGCTGAGACCGAAATGGGTGAACAGCATTTCCCCGAAATCCCGGTACAGCTCCTTCTTCCCGTCCTTTACCGTCAGCTCTATGTTTCTCAGGGACAGGCCCATCAGGTCTCCCACCCACTTTTCTTTCGCCTCCACCGGCACGAGGGAGGGAACAAGATCCGTGACGCTGTGGCCTGCCTCCCGGGCAAACCGGTAGCCGTCCCCGGTGGAGCCGGTCAGGGGATAGGAAAAGCCTCCGGTGGCGACGATGCAGGCGTCTCCTGTCTCCCGGGTGCCGTCCCCCAGGAGAAGGCCGGCTATCCTTCCCTCCTCTGTCAGAAGCTCCCTCACCTCTGTCCCCAGGTGGAGCCTGACTCCCCATTTGCTCATCTGCCGCTCCAGAGTGCGGATCACATCTGAGGAGTGGTCAGAGGCGGGGAAGACACGACCCCCTCGCTCCGTCTTTACAGGCATACCATTGTCCTGGAAAAAGCGGATCACATCCTGGTTTGTGTGGGTGTAAAAGCTGCTGTAGAGAAATTTCCGATTGCTTTTGACCGCCTGGAGCAGTTCCTCTGTGTCGCAGTCGTTTGTCAGGTTGCAGCGCCCTTTTCCCGTGATAAAAAGCTTTCTGCCGGCTTTGTCATTTTTCTCAAAGACGTGGACCTGATGTCCCGCCCGGGCAGCTGTCACAGCCGCGTACATGCCGGCGGCGCCGGCGCCGATAATCAGAACCTTACTCATCTGCCTCCCCTTTGCCTTCCTTTCTTCCGGGCGTGGAGAGCTCCACCTTGTCGCTCACCTTGTCCAGTTCGTCCCCGCTGTAGACCTGGTACTCGTCCCAGATCTCCTCCAGCATCTCCAGGGTGGAGACCACCTCTTTTTGCTTCTTCATGCACAGGGCTACCACCAGGGCGTTGACAACGCTTAAGGGGGCTACCAGGGAGTCCACGATGGAGGCCATGTCGCTCCTGGCGATCAGGTTGCAGGAGGAGTAGAGGTTCATGGGGGAGTGGATGCTGTCTGTCAGGGTGATGACCTTCGCCTTCCTGTTGCTGGCGAATTCCAGCGCCTTCAGGGTGCGCATGGAGTACCGCGGGAAACTGATGCCGATGATCACATCCTCCTCGCCGATGCGCAGGAGCTGCTCGAAGATCTCGCTGGAGCTGTTGGTGCTCACAGGGGTCACATCCTCGCAGAGCAGATTGAGGTAAAAGCTCAGGAAGCTGGCCAGGGGCGCGCAGCTCCTGATTCCCACCACATACACCTTCCTGGCCTTCAGGATAGTCTCCACCGCCAGCTCGAAGGCCTCATGGTCAATGTTCTCCATGGTGAGCTTGATCTTCTCAATGTCCGACTGAAGGACAGATTCCAGGATCTCCCCCTGGGTGATACGCCCGTAAGTCACCTCCATGCGCTGGATGGAATTCAGCCGGGTGCGCACCATCTCCTCCAGCGCCTTCTGGAAGGCCGGGTAGCCGGAATAGCCCAAAGCGGTGGCAAAGCGGACCACTGTGGACTCGCTGACCCCCACCACCTCGCCCATCTTCGCCGCTGTGAGGAATGCGGCCTTGTCATAGTCTCTGCGGATGTAGTCAGCCAGCTTTTTCTGCCCCTTGCTGAACCTCGCGTATCCGTCATCAATTTTCTGCAGTAATTCGTTGTTTGTTCCCATTTTACAGGTCCCTTTTCTTTATAGTCACAAGAGGACAAAGAACCCCCGGTTCCTGCCCTCTGTGTGTATTCACTGTACTATTATAAATCCTGTCGCTTCCGTCCGCAAGTAGAAATCCTTACTCCTCCGGTACGACGATCAGATCCTTTGTAAAGCTGTTGAGCACCTCGCAGCCGTCCTCTGTGATCAGGACAAGGTCCTCGATGCGCACACCGATGCCCTCCTCCGGCAGATAGATGCCCGGCTCAACGGAAAAGCACTGGCCCGGCTTGATGATATCTGTGTTCACAGATGACACGTCGCCGAACTCGTGGTCCTCCAGACCGATGGAGTGTCCGGTGCGGTGCGTAAAATACTGTCCGTAGCCCTTCTCCTCGATGTAATTTCTCGCGGCAAGGTCCACGTCGCACATCCGGTTGCCCGGCTTTGCAGCCGCGATGCCCCGCAGGTTGGCCTCCAGGACGATGTTGTAGATCTCTCTTGCCCGGTCTGACACCTCTCCGATGAAGACGGTTCTTGTCATGTCGGAAGCGTAGTTGTCCTTGAAACCGCCGATGTCGATGACTACGCAGTCACCCCGTTTGCCCTTTGTATCGTCTGTGGCGTGGTGGGGATCTGCCCCGTTCTTCCCGTAGGCAGTGATGGGATCAAAGGACACGCCCTCACATCCGGCTTCCTTGTAGATCTCCCGCACCTTGTGGTCCAGCTCCATCTCTGTCATTCCCTTTGCCACAAGGGGGATGACCTTCTCCATAACGCCGTCGTTGATCCGGGAGGAGATCCGCATCAGCTCCTGCTCCTCCTCATCCTTGATCATGCGGACCTGGTCAACGATCCAGGAAGCATTGACAAAGCTGCTTCCGCCGCCCAGCTCCTGAAGGCGGAGAAGAAATCTGGCGGGCCAGTTCTTGTCCACGCCCATGACAGCGTCCTTGTCCACGTAGCGGCTCAGGATCTCCACGGCGTCCTCCACGTCATCGTACCACACAAGCTCAACGCCCAGATCCTTCTCCTGGGGGAACAGCTTGTTGATGACCAGCTTGTGGTTCCCCTTTACATTCAGGTACAGAGCCAGCATCCTCTCGCCCGGATGGATCCACTTTCCTGTCAGGTAGAAGATCGCTACCGGATCAGAGATGATCATCTGGGGAATCTTGTTTTCTTCCATTGCCTTTAAAATTTTCTGAGTTCTTCCCTCGTTCATGATATGCACACCTCTCTATATATTTTACACATGCCGGGGAAGCTCCCCGGCAAAATGTCCGCCAAAAACAGTCGGTCTCTTACTTATGATATTACTCCTGCTCCAGCTTGTCCAGCTTGCCGCTGCATGCCCACAGGATCACTCCCAGAACAATGACAACCGCTGCCAGGACGCCGTATCCCATCTGGAAGGGAACGGTCTTCAGGAAGTCGTAGAGCGGCGGATAGATCATCTGTGCAAAGAACACGGCGATGGGCCAGAAGCCAAGAAGAATTCCCATGGCCTTGGCCGGCGCGATCTTTGTGATGAAGGAGTTCCCCAGAGGTGAGAAGATCATCTCGCCCACAGACATGAGAACAGCCACCATGGCGATCCAGACAAGTGAGCACTGGCCGTCTCCTCTGATGATGTCCGCCAGTACCATGACAACAAAGGCAACACCCACAAGGATCATGCCCAGAGCTGTCTTCTTGAACATGCTCATATCGCCCTTCGGACGCTTGGCCATCTTGTCCCACACCACAGCGAACACCGGTCCCAGAATGATGCAGGTGATGGCGTTCATGGAGTCAAACCAGGATGTGGGCACCTGGAAGGAGCCGATCATCCAGTTGGCGTGGTTCAGATAGGAAGCGCCGTCGCCCCATCCAAAGTAGAAATAGGCCGGATAGTAGGCAAGATACCACACCATCCAGAACACAACAGAGAACAGGGTCACAAGGATAACCGCAATGATGCGTTTCCAGTCGCTCTTTGTCAGGGGAGCGCTCTCTGCCTTTTCCGCCTTCGCCTTGTCCACGAACTCTCTCTGATCATGCTTGAAGGGCTTCTTTCCCGCCTCTCCCAGCGCTCTCTGGTTTGCGATGAACCAGATGGCATCGATGAAGAGGAAGATGCCGCAGATCAGGAATACGGTGTTAAAGGGCAGCTTCAGGCCAAAGAGTCCTGAGATGGGAAGCATGGCGATAAAGGTTGTTCCGATAAAGCTTCCGATGTTTACAAAGGAGTACTGGATGGAGAATGCATTGTTCAGCTCCTCCTGGTCGTGGAATAAAAGTCCGTTGATACCGGACAGGTTTCCCTTGAAAAGACCTGTACCGATGGCAACCAGTATGATCATGACCCACACCATAGTGAGGGAGTCAGCCTGCCATGCGCACACATAGCCAAGGCCCATCAGGATCATACCTGCCGGCACGCAGATGCGGGGGCTCAGCCAGTAGTCGGCGATCCATCCGCCCACGATGGGTGTGATGTAGGTTCCGGCCACGAACACGGCGGAGATAAATGTTCCCTCGGAGTCGGTAAGCCCGAGTCCGCCCTGCATTGCCTCTGTGGCGATCCAGATCGCCAGAAGATATTTCATGGTGTAAAATGCCAGACGCTCAAAGGTAAAGCCGAGCGCGCAGACATAGAAACCAAAGGGTTTTTTTCTTTTTGCTGTCTGTTCCATTTTGAAGTTTCCTCTCTACTATTATTTCCTACACGGCTCTTGTGTACTTCTGAAGCCATGCCCGCTCCTCCTCGTCGAGGAAGGGGGAAACCTTCTCGTACACTGCGCTGTGGTAGGTGTTCAGAAGATGTCTCTCCTCTTCTGTCATCATATCCGGCAGGATGGCATCCAGGTCCATCGGGACGAATGTGATGGTCTCAAAATACATGAACTGCCCGTACTCGTTCCGGGTTCCCTTTCGTGTCAGCAGCTCATTTTCCAGTCGGATCCCATATTCTCCCTCCAGGTAGATGCCAGGCTCGTCTGTGATCACCATGCCATCCTCGAAGGGCTGGATCTCTCCTGCCCGGAACTGCCAGCGGAAGCCTGTCGGCGGTTCGTGTATGTTCAGAAGATAGCCGACCCCGTGGCCCGTCCCGTGGTTAAAGTTCAGGTTCCTGTCCCAGAATGGCTTTCTGGCAAGCATGTCCAGTGTCATCCCGGTAGTGCCGTATAAAAATTTTGCCGATGCAAGCTGAAGGTTGCTGATGGCTGTCAGCGTAAAGTGCTCCTTCATCTTATCTGTCACGTCGCCCAGTGCGTAGGTTCTCGTGATATCGGTAGATCCCTCATAAAAGCCCGCGCCTGTGTCTGTCAGAAGAAAGCTTCCGCCCTCCAGGCGCACGTCTGTCTCCGGCGAGGATGTGTAGTGCACGATGGCCCCGTGCTCGCCAAAGGATACGATGGGTTCAAAACTGGGCCGGATAAAATTCCCCTGCTGTGCCCGCAGTTCATCCAGCTTCTGTGAAGCGCTCAGCTCTGTGATCACCTCTTTGTCGTAGTTCTCCTTGACCCATTTCATAAATTTGACATGGGCAACGCTGTCCTTGAGCTGCGCCTTGCGGATATTGGCAATCTCTGTGGGATTTTTGACTGCCTTGAAAAGGATCTCCGGGTTGCGCATCTCCACTTTTCCCGTCTTGCGGGGAATGTTTTTCCAGAGCGCGTAGTTCAGCCTTGCCGGGTCGATGAGGACAGTTCCGCCTTCATCCAGCTTCTTCACATCCTCATAGATGTCATTGTAGGGGTGGAAGACAACGCCGTCCTTCTCCAGCTTCTCCCTCAGCTCATCAGAGAATTTGGACTCATCCACATAGAGATCCATCCGGTCCATCCTGATGACTGCGTAGGACAGCACCAGCGGGAAAAATTCGATGTCGTTTCCGCGGATGTTCAGCGTCCAGCATATATCGTCCAGCGTGGTCAGTATATGGCAGTCCGCTCCCGCCTCCTCCATGGATCTGCGGATCCTCTCAAGCTTTGAGCCGCGGTCCTCGCCTGCGTACTGAAGCGCAAGCTCCCACACCGGCTCCTCTGACAGGGCCGGACGGTCTTTCCAGATGTCCGCCGCCAGATCCCTTTCGCAGGAGACAGAGCCCTGCTTGCTCGCGGCAATCTGCTCGTAGAGCTTGCCGTCGCCCAGGGAAACACACCTTCCGTCAAAGGCAATGACGCCCCCCTCGGGAAGACTGGCGCTTAAGAAATGCTCTATGTCAGGCACTCCGGGCTCGCCCATCTTCATGAGTCTGACCGGCGTCCCCTCCAGCTCCTTTGCAGCCTGGATAAAATATCTGCCGTCCGTCCAGAGGTAAGCTTCGTCCGCTGTAAAGACGGCCGTGCCCGCTGATCCGGTAAAGCCAGTGAGAAATTCTCTCATCTTGAAATACTCTCCCACATACTCGCTCTGATGAAAATCAGCCGTGGGCACGATGTAGATATCCACCTTGTTCTGCCGCATGATCTCATGCAGCTTCTGCACTCTCTCGGTTATATCCATGACTTTTTTCGCCTCCATTATTGTGGTTTTGTATAAATGCACTGTCTGTCCGCGCAGGGCAGCCGGCACAAGCACACCAGGCGCAGACCATATTATTTTACAATATAAAGCCAGGTTTGTAAACTCAAAAATTGCGGCTTGAAAATATTGGCTTTATCGGGAAGTACATGCCCATATCCATGCCTTGTCAAATAAAATCCCCTTATGATATACTGGTCAGAAGCAGCGGGTTTTATGTAAGAAGCCTGCCCTTCAATGAGATAAGATAAAGAAAATTCAGAAAAAAATTCAGGAGGTAAACTATATGAAGATCACAGAAGGATACATGCCCTATCTGGGCCATCAGACCTACTACCGGATCGCCGGCGAGTGCAGGGACGGCAAGAAGCCTCTGCTCCTTCTCCACGGCGGACCGGGCTCCACACACAATTACTTTGAGGTGCTGGACGCTCTGGCGGATACAGGCAGGGCCGTCATCTCCTACGACCAGCTTGGCTGCGGGAACTCCTATGTGGACGGGCACCCGGAGCTGTGGTGCCAGAAGACATGGGACAACGAGCTGATGGAACTGCGCAGGCATCTGGGGCTTGACCAGGTGCACCTGCTGGGACAGTCCTGGGGCGGCATGCTGGCCATTGAGTATCTCTGCGACTACCAGCCGGAGGGCGTCGCCTCTGTCATTCTCTCCAGCACCCTTTCCTCCGCCAGTCTGTGGGCAAAGGAGCAGCACCGGATGATCCGTTTCCTCTCCCAGGAGGACCAGGAGGCCATCGCCGAGGCGGAGCGGACCGGAAACTTTGACACGCCGGAGTACCTGGCCGCCAACAGCCGCTTCATGGAGCGCCACTGCGACTCTCCCTCCGCTGACACGCCGGAGTGTGTGACCCGTCCCAAGAGATCCGGGAAGGAGGCCTACCTCTACGGCTGGGGTCCCAACGAGTACAACCCCACAGGATCCCTGGGAAGCTGGGAGTACACGGACAAGCTGGAGAGGATCAAATGCCCGGCCCTCATCATCAGCGGCACGAACGACCTGTGCACACCCCTCATCGCCAAGACCATGTACGACCGCATCCCGAACGCAAGATGGGAGCTCTTCGACGGGTGCCGTCACATGTGCTTTGTGGAGGACAATGAAAAATATATCCGCCTTCTCACTGAATGGCTGGATCAGACAGAAAAAAACGGCTGCGTGTAGGCAGCCGTTTCAGACTGTAGACAAAGGTGGTGCTGGAGCCCTAGCTCCAGCACCACTCTTTTTGCCAAAATGCCAACTCCCATATTTTCTTATAAAGG
>NZ_JPJE01000071.1 GCF_000765215.1 Eubacterium sp. ER2 | reverse complement strand
TGGTTATGCCCTCGACCGATTAGTAACAGTCAGCTCCATGTGTTACCACACTTCCACCTCTGCCCTATCTACCTCGTCGTCTTCAAGGGGTCTTACTACTTTCGTAGGGATATCTCATCTTGAGGGGGGCTTCACGCTTAGATGCCTTCAGCGTTTATCCCTTCCCGGCTTGGCTACTCTGCCATGACCTTGGTAAGTCAACAGATACACCAGCGGCCAGTCCATCCCGGTCCTCTCGTACTAAGGACAGCTCCTCTCAAATATCCTACGCCCACGCCGGATAGGGACCGAACTGTCTCACGACGTTCTGAACCCAGCTCGCGTACCGCTTTAATGGGCGAACAGCCCAACCCTTGGGACCTACTTCAGCCCCAGGATGCGATGAGCCGACATCGAGGTGCCAAACCACTCCGTCGATGTGAACTCTTGGGAGTGATAAGCCTGTTATCCCCAGGGTAGCTTTTATCCGTTGAGCGATGGCAATCCCACTTTATACCACCGGATCACTAAGTCCTACTTTCGTACCTGCTCCACCCGTCGGTGTCGCAGTCAAGCTCCCTTCTGCCTTTGCACTCTTCGAATGGTTTCCAACCATTCTGAGGGAACCTTTGAGCGCCTCCGATACCCTTTCGGAGGCGACCGCCCCAGTCAAACTCCCCACCTGACATTGTCCCCC
>NZ_JPJE01000070.1 GCF_000765215.1 Eubacterium sp. ER2 | reverse complement strand
GCTCGAACTTCCTCAAGTGAGTGCAGCGCACGGTTCGGGAAGAAAGATGGAAGATAGATAAGATTTCTTGTATGTGGTTTTGAAGGTACATGAAAATGGAGCAGAATGAAGTCGTTAAAGGCTCATTCTGTTTTTTTTATTGACTTTTCTACGTTTGTAGAATATAATATTTCTACAGATGTAGAACAAAAATGGAAGTTGAGAAGTCAAAAAGGAGCACACAATGAGAATGAGAGAAATCAAACGCCTTCCGGAGAGCGAACTGGAGATTATGCAGATCATATGGGCGAGTCCTGCGCCTGTATCCAGGATGTACATTGAGGAAGCACTGCAGGACGTTCATCCGCTGGCGCCAACGACTATTCTCACTCTCCTGACGCGCCTGTGCGAAAAAGGTTTTTTATCTTTAAAAAAGGAAGGGCGTACAAACCTGTATGAGCCGCTGGTACAGGAAAAGGAATATTTGGCGGCAGAGAGCAGGTCTTTTCTTGACAAACTGTTTCACGGCTCAGTGGCTTCTTTTGCCACAGCGCTGTGTGACAGCGGGGTTACGAAGGAGGAGTTGGAGGAACTGAGACGTCTTCTTGAGAAAGGAGAGCTGTAACATGTCTGATATGGCTATTTTGTACATATATCGGTTTTTTTGGGCGGTTTTCCTGGGGGCTATCCTGGCTGCCGGATTTCGGAAGTCCTGGAGTGCAGAGCATGGGAAAACGGTCGGCTGGATGGAAGACAGAGAAAAGGCTGTTGTATGGATGGACCCCATCGTGCTTCCAATCATGTTAGCCTTGTTTCCGTTGATTTACATATGCGCTTATGGTATTTCTGATGGTCTGGAGTATTGCCTTTGTCTGTTTGTGGATGTCTTTGTTTTTGTGAGTCTCTATTTTTCAGGGCTTCTGTTTCTCCTGCCTGCTCTCAGGCGCCGCTACACGGCCAGGACATGCGCAGTTCTTTGGCTGGTGCCTGTATTTCTGTTTTATCAGCCCCATATGATTTATCTGCTGCGGCCGGGCCCTCCCACGGCGGTGCTGTATGTGCCGGGGACGGCCCTGAGAGCGCTTATAGCTGTCTGGGGAGTGGGCTTCCTAGTGCTTTTTGCGTGGAAAATGGCTTCTCACATGTGGTTTTCCATGAGCCTGAGAAGGAATTCAAGTCCGGTGGAGGAGCCGGCAATCCTTGAGAGCTGGGAGAAGATGAAAAGTGAACTCGATGTACATATATCCATTGACCTGAGATACAGTAGCCTGATAGGTACGCCCCTTACAATAGGTCTGAGAAAGAAGAAGGGAGCTACCTATCTGCCGGAGCGTCCCTACACGGCGGAGGAGGCTGAGATGATCTTCTGCCATGAGCTGCACCATGTGCAGCGGGAAGACACGCATACTAGATTTTTCCTGGAATTCTGCAAAGCACTGGGCTGGCTGCACCCTCTTGTGTGGACGGCTGTCAGGAGAGCGCAGGATGACCTGGAGCTTTCCTGTGACGAGATAGTCCTGGAGAAGTACGATGGGGACAGGCGGAAAAAATACGCGGAGCTGCTTCTTGCGACAGCCGGGGAAGGCCGCGGCTTTACGACATGCCTTTCTTCTTCGGCCCGGACCCTGCGCTATCGCATGCGCGCCATTGTAACGACAGGGAAAAAGAAGCTCGGAGTCGGCCTGCTGTTTTCGGTTATGTCGCTGAGCGTTCTTGCCATGGGGAAGATGAGCATTGCAACAGACAGAGCGCCTGCGGCGGAGGTTTTAGGGCTCCGCGAGGACAGCCTCTCTGAGGCATGGCTTATGACAGATGAAACGGAGGATCGGGAGGTCAGGGACTTAGAAGGGCTGACCGAATATCTTTCCGGCCTGCAGGTGGAAAGACTGATACATACGTATGAAATCCTCCCCGAACCGGCCGGATATGAGCTGTCAGGCGTTACTACAGAGGCTGTGAGCTTCCGGGTATATGACGGTTATCTGGAAATCAGTTATCCGGAAAAGAGAGGGACTGTGCTCTGCAACATAAGGGACTCTGTTGACTGGGAAAAAATCCAGTCTTTCGTCTGAGATATCCTGAACCTGAGATATGATGTGCATTAGAACATGCATTAGAAAACAAGAAAGAAATAGTTAAAACTACTTGAAATGCCTGTGAGTTTGATGTAGAATATATTTGTTGTCGAGATAATAAGGACGACACAATCTTATAATATTCCTCCTTAGCTCAGTCGGTAGAGCACTCGGCTGTTAACCGAGTTGTCGTTGGTTCGAGTCCAACAGGGGGAGCTTAAAAAGCCCGTAAATGTGATGTTTACGGGCTTTATTTTTGCGGAGAGTTGATAGTGTTTCCTACAGTTATAGAATAGAGTCAAAGGGGAAGGCAGTGCGGAAGCGGAAATCGGACAGAAGCATGCACTGCCAGACAAAAACCGGCCCTTTAAAGCCGGTTTTTGTCTCCCCACTCGCACATCCCGTCCAGGATGGGGATCAGGGATTTCCCTCTCTCCGTCAGGCTGTACTCCACCTTGGGCGGGATCTGGGGATACTCCTCCCTGTGGACCAGCTGGTCCGCCTCCAGTTCCTTTAAGGTGGAGCTCAGAGTCTTGTAGGAAATTCCCCCGATATATTTTTTCATCTCATTAAATCTCACTACCCCGAACTCCATCAGTGTGTAGAGGATAGTCATCTTGTATTTCCCGTTGATGAGGGACAGCGTGTAGCTGAACCCGGTAGTGCTCAGGTTTTCGTTAGAAATGCATCTCTTGCCCATTTTACACTCTCCTTAAGGTAAGTATGATACTTTGATGTAAGTATCGCACTTTTATGTGCGTACTTGTTTTATGGCATATTCTTGCTATGATTGTAATATCAGCAGCGGGGAATGTCAATCCCGCCAAAATAAGTAAAAGAGGAGAGATAGATTATGAGTAAAAAAATCGTTGTGATCACAGGAAGTCCCAGGAAAAACGGAAACAGCTTTGCCATGACAGACGCCTTTATCAAAGCCGCCGAGGCAAAGGGATACGCAGTGACAAGGTTTGACGCGGCTGCCATGAAGCTGGGCGGCTGCCATGCCTGCGAGACATGCTACAGCACAGGGAAGGCCTGTACTTTTGACGACGACTTCAACACCATTGCCCCGGCTATCCTGGAGGCGGACGGACTGGTATTTACCATGCCGGTTTACTGGTACTCCATCCCGTCACAGATCAAGGCGGTGATAGACCGCATCTATTCCCTGGTGGTGGGCGGCAAGGATATCGCGGGAAAGGAGTGCGCTCTCATCGCCTGCTGCGAGGAGGAGGATCTGACCGTTCTGGACGGCGTGCGGATCCCCATGGAGCGTACCGCAGCCTTAAATAAATGGAAGATGGTGGGCGAGGTGCTTGTCCCCGGCGTGCTGAATGTGGGAGATATTACAAAGACCGACGGCTGTGCCCAGGCGGCAGCTCTGGCAGATAAGTTTTAAATGGGGCGATCAGGGAAAGGAGAACAGATATGGCTAAGAAGATTGTGATCTTAAACGGAAGTCCCCGGAAAAAGGGGAATACATCAGCTCTTGTAAAGTCCTTTACAGAGGGGGCGAAGAGCGCGGGCAACACAGTGACAGAATTCTTCCTGGACAGCATGAATATCCACGGATGCAAGGGCTGCTTTGGAGGCCACAGCAGCAGGGAATGTCCCTGTGTCCAGAAGGACGACATGGAGCAGATCTACCCGGCGGTGCGGGAGTGCGACGTGGTGATCTTTGCCACGCCCCTTTACTACTGGAACATGAGCGGCCAGATCCGGACTGCCATTGACCGTCTGTTTGCCCTGGAGGAGGGGGACGGCAATCTCCTCAGAGGGCATGACAGATCCTCCGCCCTTCTGATGGCCGCGGAGGGCAATGGATTTGAGGATGTCCTTCTCTACTACGACCATCTGATGGAGCACCTGAGATGGGAGAACCTGGGCCATGTCCTGGCCGGCGGAAACGGCGATGTGGGAGATATCGACGGGAAGCCGGAGCTTCAGGAGGCCTACGAGCTGGGGAAGTCTATCCGGTAATTTCGCATGCATGATTTCACAGGATTTTAAAGACTCTATGTCGCTTATACAGGCGGCATGGGGTCTTTTTCTGTTGCTCAAAAAAAGACGGCCTGGCGGCGGAGGTTACCGCCAGGTAACTACGGCACAAAAAAGTGCGTACTTGTGCCTGGGCACCTCCGCTCATAAAATAAACACAGAAAAGGGAGGACAGAAATGCCGGAAAAGAAGCGGAGATGAACATAGCATGAATAAAACAGGATTTCAGGTGGATAGAAATACATGTATGGGCTGCGGGCTGTGCACCCGGGTCTGCCCGGGAGGCATTCTCTCCCTGGACGGGGAGGGAAAGGTGCAAATGGCGGAGTTTGAGGAATTCGGCTGGAAGGGCTGCTGGAAATGTGAGCACTGCCTGGCAGTCTGCCCGGCGGGGGCCCTCTCCATTTTCGAGCACCGGCCAGAGGACAGTCTCTCCCCGGTGAAGGCTGCCGATGCGGCGCCGGTGCTGGACGCGTTGATCGCCAACAGGCACTCCGGCAGGCGCTACCACGATCGGAATGTGGATCCCGGCGTCATCCGGGACATGATCGGCCGGCTGGCAAATGCCCCCAACGGGGGCAACAAGCAGCAGGTGGAGTTCACGCTGATCGACGACAAGGAGCGGATGAAGCGGCTGCGGAGCATGGCTTTCCGTGAGATGGAGACTCTGGCCGGGCAGGGCATTTACCCGGAGGGCTTTGACCGGGCGTCCTACGAGGACATGAAGCGGTGGCGACAGACCGTTCGGCCGGATATGCTTTTTTGTGGAGCGCCGCACCTTCTCATTCCCCACGCCCCTTTGGGAAAGGGGGAGCCAGTGCAGGACGTGCTGGTGGCAGGAACCTATTTTGAGCTGCTCTGCGCCTCCAGGGGGCTGGGGGCCGTGATGCTGACCTTTCCTCTGGCAGCCCTTAAGAGGATGCCCCGGATCATGGCCATGCTGGAGATACCCGAGGATCACTATACAGGGATGTTCATAGGGTTTGGCTATCCTGAGATTTCCTATAAGAGAGGCGTACAGAAGACCGTGGATCCGGGACGGATACACCGGCCGGCATTTTAGAGCGCATTTCAGAATACATTTTAGAATACATTTTGGAGGAGAATATCATGAACGCACAGGATTTTCTGCAGATTTTGAGAGAGGTAAAGGATGTGACATTTGCCACCACAGATGAAAACGGCAGGCCAAGGGCCCGCATCATCGACGTCATGCTGGTGGAAGAGGGACGGCTGTATTTCTGTACGGCCCGGGGAAAGGACTTCTACCGGGAGCTGACAGAAGGAGGCTATGTGGCGGTGACCGGCATGAACCGGGACTTCCAGATGGTGCGTCTGGAGGGAAAGGCGTGGAAGGTGCCGGAACAGAAAAAGTGGATCGACCGCATTTTTGAGGAGAACCCGGTGATGAATGACGTCTACCCGGGGGACAGCAGATATATACTGGAGCCCTTCTGTCTGGACGGGGGACAGATGGAGTTCTTTGATCTGGGAAAATCTCCCATTCAGAGATGGTCCTTTGTCCTGGGGGAGGAGGCCCCGAGGGAGAAAGGATTTCTCATCACGGAGGCCTGCATCGGATGCGGTAAATGCAGCCGAAGCTGCCCCCAGAAATGTATAGACCGGCGTACAGACTGCCATGAGGACCGCTGTAAAGAGCGGCGGGAAGCTTCTGGGGACAGCGGTGCTCCCTATGTGATCCGCCAGGAAAACTGCCTGCACTGCGGGCTCTGCCAGGAAAACTGCCCTGTGAGCGCCATTGTAAGGAGAGGAGAGAGAGCATGCTAAGAGAGATGATCACACTGTTAATAGAAAGAAGGGATTTCTTCCTGGGGCTCCTGGGAGAGCATCTGGGGATTTCCCTGACAGCCATTCTGATCGCTGTCCTGCTGGGCGGCCTTATGGGAATTCTGATCAGCGAGTTTGACAGGTCGGCAAAGCCCGCCCTGGCGGTCATCAATTTTCTCTACACGATTCCCTCCATCTCCATGCTGGGATTTCTTATTCCCTTTTCCGGAGTGGGGGATGCCACGGCTGTCATCGCCCTCACGGTGTATGCCCTCCTTCCCATGGTGCGGAACACCCACACGGGTATAGCGAACGTGGATCCGGCAATCCTGGAGGCGGCTAAAGGCATGGGCAGCACCCGGATGCAGATTCTCCTGAAGGTTCGGCTGCCCCTTGCCATGCCGGTGATCATGTCCGGCATCCGCAGCATGGTGACCATGACCATTGCCCTTGCAGGTATCGCCTCCTTTATTGGAGCCGGCGGCCTGGGCGTTGCCATTTACCGGGGCATTACCACTAACAACAGCGCCATGACCATGGCGGGGAGTCTGCTCATCGCCCTGTTGGCGCTTCTGGTGGATTCCCTTCTGGGATTTGTAGAGAAGAGGCTGCGGAAGCGCAGCGCCAGGGCCAGGAAGACCAACCGGGCGCTGGGCGCGGCCGCTCTGGTTCTCTGTGCCTGCCTGCTTATCGCCACGCTGTCTGGAAGGCAGACCCAGGATACGATCCGCATTGCGACAAAGCCCATGACCGAGCAGTATGTGCTGGGAGAGATGCTGGATATTCTCATAGAGAAGGACACGGACCTGAATGTAGAGCTGACCCAGGGTGTGGGCGGCGGCACTTCCAATATAGAGCCGGCCATGGAGAGCGGAGAGTTTGACATGTACCCGGAGTACACCGGCACCGCCTGGAACATGGTCATGAAAGAGGATGGACTGTACACAGAGGATCTCTTTGACAGTCTGCAGAAGTATTACAATGAGGAGCTCTCTATGGAGTGGACCGGCATGTACGGGTTCAACAACACCTACGGCCTGGTGGTCCGCCGGGAGATCGCGGAGCAGTATGACCTGAAGACATACTCGGATCTTGCCGCGGTGTCTGATCAGCTTGTGTTCGGGGCGGAGTACGATTTCTTTGAGCGGGAGGACGGTTACGACGCCCTCTGTGACACCTACGGGTTCCATTTCAGGGAGACCATGGACATGGATATCGGGCTGAAATACCAGGCCATAGACCAGGGGCAGATCGATGTCATGGTGATCTTCACCACGGACGGCCAGCTCTCCGCTTCGGACGTGACTGTGCTGGAGGACGATAAGCAGTTCTATCCCTCCTACATGTGCGGCAATGTGGTCCGCAGCCAGGTACTGGAGGAGCACCCGGAGCTGGAGCAGGTATTTGAAAAGGTGACCGGGATTATTACGGACAGCGACATGGCTGCCATGAACTACGCAGTGGAGACAGAGGGCAGGGAGCCAAGGGACGTGGCGGAGGAATTCCTCGAGAGCCGCGGGCTTCTGTAAGGAGGATGCAAGGATGAGTACAGAGATGAATACAGTAACGAATACAGAAATGAATATAGAGATCGAATTTAAGGACATCAAAAAGGTATACGGGGAAAAGGTGGTCATGGAGCATTTCAGCCTCCAGGTGAGAAAGGGAGAGTTTGTCACCATCATCGGCTCCTCCGGCTGCGGCAAGACTACGGCGCTGAAGATGGTGAACGGTCTGATCCGGCCCGATGCAGGGGATATCCTCATTCACGGGGAGAACATCCGGGACAAGGACCAGACCCGGCTGCGCCGGGGGATTGGCTACGCCATCCAGGGGAGCGTCCTGTTTCCCCACATGACGGTGGAGCAGAATATTTCCTATGTGCCCAGCCTGTTGAATGGCCGGGACAGAGCCAGGACAAAGGCGGCAGTGTCAAAGTGGATGAAGATTGTGGGGCTTGATGAGGAACTGAAGGAGAGGTATCCGGCAGAGCTCTCCGGCGGGCAGCAGCAGAGGGTGGGGATCGCCCGGGCGCTGGCCGCATCCCCGGAGATCCTGCTCATGGATGAGCCCTTCGGCGCTGTGGATGAGATTACCAGAGGCCAGCTCCAGGAGGAGCTCCTACGGATCTACAGGGAGACCGGGATCACAGTGCTCTTTGTGACCCACGACATCGGCGAGGCGCTGAAGCTGGGGACAAAGGTACTGGTCCTGGATCAGGGGGAAATCCAGCAGTACGCCCCTCCGGCGGAGCTCCTCAGTCGGCCCGCCACTCCCTTTGTGGAGCGGCTTGTGGAGAGGGAGAGAAGGACCTGCCACCTGCCGGAGGAACGGCTGAAGGACTGTGAGTTCAGCGGCGCGGCGGGGAGGTAGAGGGGAGAGCGAGACCTTGCGGATGTGCTGCGGAACTGAAAAAATGCTGCCCGGCCTACGCCGGACAGCAAAAAACTTATATTCTTTTCATAAATCTGAGCAAAACCTTTCCCAGTGCCAGCACGAGAACCGCCGAGGCGATGGCTTCCGGGATGCCGGAGGCAGTGATGGTTCCCATGATCAGGCCCCACACGGCTGTGATGCCTACGTTCTGTGCCTGGGCGTACTGCTGGGCGAAGAGCAGGTAAATGCTGCCCATGACAGTCACTGTGTTGACCATGGCGCCCACAAATCCGGTGATGGGAAGGGCGATAGTCTGGTTCAAATGAACCTTCTCGAAGAGCTTCCACAGCCAGCCGGATACCACGCCGATGAGGATGCGGCATCCCACGGAGATCCAGAGGGCTTTCAGAACGCCGGGAAGTCCGGTGGTGCTCATAAAGGGCGAGAAGGCAAAGGACAGAAGGGTGGGTGCCATGGTGTTGCTTACAAGAGAGCAGATACCGAAGACGCCGCCTAAAATGCCGCCGGCCAGAGGGCCCAGGAGCACAGCTCCGATGATGACGGGAATGTGTACTGTTGTCGCCTTAATTACCGGGAGCTGGATCATGCCAAGCGGTGTGTTCGCGAGGACGATGACGATTGCTGCCATAAGTGCAACACAGACCATCCATCTGGTGTCACGTTTTTTTTCTTTCATTATTCAATTCCTCCTTGTTATCATTCCCGCTGTCGGGATATAATACAATTACGCGGAAAGTATAGCATGAAAGGAAGGATTTGACAATATGCTGAAAGGAAAGACAGTGATCCTGGGGGTGACGGGAGGGATCGCCGCATACAAGAGCGCCTATCTGACGAGCCTTCTCATAAAGGCCGGGGCGGATGTGCAGGTGATCATGACGGATCACGCAAGAGAGTTCATCTCTCCTCTGACCTTCGAGGGACTGACGAACCAGAGATGTCATACAGATACATTTGACCGGAACCACGAGTACAGCACGGAGCATGTCTCCCTGGCCTCCCGGGCGGATGCGGTGATCATCGCGCCGGCCACGGCCAACGTGATCGCCAAGCTGGCCTGCGGGATCGCGGACGATATGCTGACCACCACGGTGCTGGCCTGCGACTGTCCCAAGATCGTGGTGCCCGCCATGAATACCCGGATGTACGACAATCCGGTGACCCAGGACAATCTGGAAAAGCTGAGAAAATATGGCATGACTGTGGTGGAGCCGGCAGCAGGCCGGCTGGCCTGCGGGGACGTGGGCAAGGGGAAAATGCCGGAGCCGGACGTCCTCTTCCAGTACGTGCTCATGGCCTGTGCCTTCCCGAAGGATATGGAGGGAAAGAAGGTTCTTGTGACGGCGGGACCCACCCAGGAGCGGATCGATCCGGTGCGGTACATCACCAACCACTCCACCGGGCGGATGGGCTACAGCATTGCGAAGATCTGCGCCCTGCGGGGAGCCAAGGTGACCCTCGTGACCGGGCAGACGGCCCTGGAGCCCCCTCTCTTTGTGGATGTGGTCCCGGTGGTGTCGGCCAGGGACATGTACGAGGCCGTGGTGGCAGGGAGCGGAGATATGGATGTGGTTATCAAGGCCGCGGCGGTGGCCGACTACCGCCCGGCAGTTACAAGCGACGAGAAGATCAAGAAGTCCGACGGCGACCTGGCCATCGCCATGGAGAGGACCGACGATATCCTGGGGTATCTCGGGCAGCACAAGAGACCGGGACAGTTCCTCTGCGGATTTTCCATGGAGACCCAGAACATGCTGGAGAACTCCCGGGCCAAGCTGGCGAGGAAAAACCTGGACATGATCGTGGCAAATAACCTGAAGGTGCAGGGGGCCGGCTTTGGGACAGACACCAACGTGGTGACCATCATCACGGCAGATATGGAAAAAGAGCTGGAGCTCATGAGCAAGGATGAGGTGGCAGTAAGGATGCTGGACGAGATCCTGGCCCGCATTTAACAGGGAGACAGTTCCGCGCTATAATGGAGATAATAAAAGGGGGTATTACATATGGATGCAAACAGAAGAAAGAGAAATGAACTGGCGGCTCAGAGGGTGATCAAGGGCCTGGAGTCAAGGAATATGGAGGGCTACTATGCGCAGTCTAAAGAGGAAGCGCTGAAAAAGGCGCTGGAGCTGATCCCGGAGGGCAGCTCCGTGGGCTGGGGCGGTTCCATGTCCATCAAGGAGATGGGGCTTCTGGACGCGGTCTGCTCCGGAAATTATACGGTCTATAACCGGGATACCTGCAAGACGCCGGAGGAAAAGAGAAAGACGCAGCTTCAGATCTTTGACAGCGACTATTTCCTGTGCAGCACGAATGCCATCACAGAGGACGGCGTCCTTGTCAATGTGGACGGGACAGCCAACAGAGTGGCCTGCATTTCCTGGGGACCTGCCAATGTAATCATGATCGTGGGTATGAACAAGCTGGTAAAGAGCGTGGAGGACGCTGTGTCCAGAGCTCGCCATGAGGCGGCGCCTATCAATGCCCAGAGGTTCGGGCTGGACACGCCCTGCTCCAGGACAGGCGTATGCGCAAACTGCAAATCCCCGGACACGGTGTGCTGCCAGGTGCTTGTGACAAGGTACTCCAAAGAAAAAGGCAGGATCAAGGTGATCCTTGTGAACGATGAGATGGGATTTTAAGGAGACAGAAAATGGAGATCAGACGGTTTATGGACTGCTTTCTCCCCATGCCTGTGGTGGGAAAGCTTGAGGAGAGCTGCTGGGGAGCCAGGGGCGTTATCCCCAGAGACCAGGACAATGGACTGGAGGACAAGGTGCTGGAGGATCCGGCCCTGACCGGCAAGGTGAATTATACATACTGGGACGGGACGATCCTGCGCGACGAGGATGGGTGCGGAAAGTATCATCTGTTTGCCAGCCGCTGGAACGAGGCGGATGGGTTTGAGAAGGTAAACGGAGAAGGGGGCTGGAGTGGCTCCCTGGCCGTGGAGGCGGTCAGCGACTGCCTGTACGGCCCCTATAACCAGAGGGAGCGGGTGCTCTGGCCGGACAGCCAGGGCGGACTGGGCCACAATGTGTACGTCTTCCGGCTGCGGGAGGACGATCCGGCAGGGAAATACGCAGCGATTGTCAGCGACACCCGGCCCGGAGATATTTTTACCACGGACAGCCTGGACGAGGGAAGATGGGTGTACCGGGGGCCGGTGAAGCTGGATCGGGGATATTTCTTCCGGGCCAACATCTGCATCATCCTGCGGCCGGACGGGGCCTACGAGCTGCTGAACAGAGATGGACTCATCGCCCTGTGCCGGGGCAGTATCCTGGACACCTTCCAGCTGGAGCAGGAAAATCTCTGGCCTCAGGTGGAGGGCCTGCCCATGGTGAACATGGAGGATCCGGTGCTCTGGTACAGCGGCGGCCTGTATCACTGTGTGGTGAACCAGTGGAGCACCAGAAAGGCCTTTTACATCATTTCCGAGAATGGACTGGACAGCTGGAAGCTGGCGGACGGGATTGCCTACTCGCCCACTGTGGATTTCCTGAGATATGAAAATTCTGATGTGGTCAACAGGTGGGATAAGATCGAGCGGCCCGGTGTATACATGGAGTACGGGATCGTGAAGGCCATGACCTTCGCTGTCCTGGATCTGCCCAAGGAGGAGGACAAGGGAAACGACGGCCACGCCAGCAAAGTGATCGTGGTTCCCTTTGACGGCGAGGCCCTCAACCGGTTCGCGAGAGAACAGTATTATGGGAAGCAGACAGAGCTCTGAAAAATTTCTCCTGAAAATTTCTAAATCTTTTCATTGACGAATGGGTTTCAGTTTGCTATAATATGAGTGTTCCGCAAAAACGGGACACTGTGGCGCAGTAGCCAAGTGGTAAGGCACAGGTCTGCAACACCTCGATTCACCGGTTCAAATCCGGTCTGCGCCTCTTATAGAGAAGTGAGAGAAATATCAGCCAAGAGCTGGTATTTTTCTTTTTCATATACAAATATTTACTTAAAGGCTCATGCTGCGAAACAAAGAAGAGCTTCTGTGGTACTTCCTTGGCCGGGCCGCGGAGTATCTCTACAGCAGGACGGGAAAAGGCAGAAGGCTTATATTTAAATTATATTTAAATATGTAAGGAACTGGATTAAGGAAAAGCACAGACAAAGCATGCCCCAAAAAACACAGACAAAGCATGCCCCAAAAAACAGGCTTGACTTCCAACGCTATACTATGGTATATTATTGTGGCGATGGAAGCAGGTCTTTTTTTTATGCCTAAATTTAAGGCGCCCGGTTCAAGACCGCCGGGGCAACACGTCAACATTAAGAAAATGAAGCGAGGTGGAAGTTGTGCGTACAAGAATTACATTAGAGTGTACAGAGTGCAAGCATCGTAACTACAACATGACGAAGGATAAGAAAACTCATCCGGAGCGCATGGAAACAAAGAAATACTGCAGATTCTGTAAATCACACACATTGCACAAAGAAACAAAATAGTCGCTGGCAAAAGGAGTGAATGTCGTGAGTAAGGAAAAAACTCAGAAGAAAAGCTGGTTCAAGGGTCTTAGCTCAGAATTCAAAAAGATCATCTGGCCAGACAAGGTGACACTTGCTAAACAGACAGCAGCGGTTGTTTCCGTATCCGTCGTGCTGGGGATCATCATCGCGATCATCGATTTCCTTGCGCAGAACGGAGTAGATTTTTTAGTAGGACTGTAAGACTGTAAGCAAGAAAGGTGATTATATGTCAGAGGCAAAATGGTACGTTGTTCATACCTATTCCGGGTATGAGAACAAAGTGAAGGCCAACATTGACAAGACAGTGGAGAACAGACATCTGGAGGCGCAGATCCTGGAGGTGCGGGTTCCACTGGAGGATGTTGTGGAGACGAAGAACGGGGTGCAGAAGGTAACACAGAAAAAGATGTTCCCCGGCTATGTGCTCATTCACATGATCATGAATGACGACACATGGTATGTGGTCCGCAACACAAGAGGTGTGACAGGGTTTGTGGGACCTGGCTCCAAGCCGGTACCCCTGACAGACGAGGAGATGGCGCCCCTTGGCATCCGGCGCGAGAATTACGTGGTGGATTACGAGGTGGGCGACAGCGTCAAGGTCATCGCCGGTGCATGGGCGGATACAGTGGGTGTTGTGCAGTCCATCAATGCCGCTAAGCAGAGCCTGACCATCAATGTTGAGCTGTTTGGCCGCGAAACGCCAGTAGAAATAAGTTTCGCTGAAGTGAAAAAATTGTAGTCAGTAGTGGGAGGGACGTCCGTCCCGACAATACCACAAGGAGGTAATGAAAATGGCAAAAAAAGTAGAAGGTTATATCAAATTACAGATTCCTGCCGGCAAGGCAACTCCGGCTCCTCCGGTCGGACCTGCACTTGGACAGCACGGAGTTAACATTGTTGAGTTCACAAAGCAGTTCAACGCAAAGACAGCTGACCAGGGAGATCTGATTATCCCTGTAGTAATCACCGTTTACAACGACAGAAGCTTCAGCTTCGTTACAAAGACACCTCCGGCAGCAGTCCTGATCAAGAAGGCCTGCAATCTGAAATCCGGTTCCGGTGTGCCGAACAAACAGAAAGTTGCAAAGATCACAAAGGCTCAGCTTCAGGAGATCGCTGAGACAAAGATGCCTGACCTGAACGCAGCAAGCCTTGAGGCAGCTATGAGCATGATCGCAGGTACATGCAGGAGCATGGGTGTTACAGTAGAAGAGTAAGAGCGATTTGAGTCAACAGGAACAGTAAGTGGGAGGGTTATCCCGACATTACCACAAGGAGGTATTTTTTAAAATGAAAAGAGGAAAGAAATATACAGAAGCTGCAAAAGCTATCGAGAGAGGAACACTCTACGACAAAGAAGAGGCAATTTCTTTAGTAAAGAAGACAGCAGTGGCAAAATTCGATGAGACTATTGAGGCTCACATCAGAACAGGCTGTGACGGACGTCACGCTGATCAGCAGATCCGCGGCGCCGTTGTACTGCCCCACGGAACTGGTAAGAAGGTGCGCATCCTCGTGTTTGCGAAAGACGCAAAGGCTGAGGAGGCAAAGGCAGCAGGCGCTGACTACGTAGGCGGCGATGAGCTGATCCCGAAGATCCAGAACGAGAACTGGTTTGAGTTCGACGTAGTAGTTGCTACACCAGACATGATGGGCGTTGTTGGACGTCTCGGACGTGTACTTGGACCCAAGGGCCTGATGCCGAACCCGAAGGCTGGAACAGTAACCATGGATGTTACAAAGGCAATCCAGGACATCAAAGCTGGTAAGATCGAATACAGACTTGACAAGACAAACATTATCCACGTGCCGATCGGTAAGGCTTCCTTTACCGAGGAGCAGCTTGCAGACAACTTCCAGACGCTTATTGATGCGATCAACAAGGCCAGACCGGCAGCTGTAAAGGGTCAGTTCTTAAAGAGCGTGACACTTACATCTACAATGGGACCTGGCGTGAAGCTTAATCCGGTTAAGCTGGCTTAATCAGAGAGCAGAGATTGACGCATATACACACCCCGGAGACATTGTTTTGAGAACAGTGCCCGGGGTGTTTTTCTGTTGCACTGCCAGAGAGTGTGGTGGCAGGAGCTGTGGCGGTCTGCGCGGCAGTCAGAAGCAGGCGCAGAAAAACCGAGTAATACCCGGTGTAGAGCTATAAAAAACCGGAAAAAGTTGAAAAATACATTGACAAGTATAAACAAGTGTGCTAAATTACAGTAGTAACTGCCGAAGACAGCAGGTGCTGAAAAGCGTAAGTATGAAAACGCCTGCCGAGGAAGAATAGATTTAGTACGTTGTGTATGAATTTCTACCCCTCTGTGTCTTTGGGCGCAGAGGGGATTTTTATTCAGCCATCAATCTGTCGGCGGTGCAAGAACCAAAATCTAACAAGGAGGTGCACCATTCGTGGCAAAAGTTGAGTTAAAACAGCCTATCGTTCAGGCGATTGTTGATGACATCACAGGCGCTGAGTCAGTCGTGCTGGTTGACTACCGCGGATTAACTGTTGCTCAGGACACAGAGCTCCGTAAGCAGTTAAGAGAAGCTGGTATCATCTACAAAGTCTGCAAGAACACAATGATGAAGAGAGCTTTTGAGGGAACAGAGTTCGCTGCTCTGGAAGAGCATCTGGAAGGCCCCAGCGCTATCGCCATCTCTAAGGATGACGCTACAGCTCCGGCAAGGATCCTGTGCAAATTCGCTAAGGATGCAAAGGCTCTTGAGTTAAAGGGCGGTGTTGTCGAAGGAACAGTTTACGACGTTGCTGGACTGACTGAACTGGCTAAGATCCCGTCAAGAGAAGAGCTTCTCTCCAGACTGCTTGGAAGCATGCAGTCACCGATCACAAACTTTGCTCGCGTTATCAAGCAGATCGCAGAGCAGGGTGGAGAGGCCGCTCCTGCAGAGGAGAGCGCAGAGGCTCCGGCTGAGGAAGCTCCCGCAGCAGAGGCAGCAGAGACACCGGCTGAGTAATCAGCGGTTTGAGTCTGACAGGAAAAGCAGACGACTGGCAGCTGCCTGACAGCAGCCAGCAGAGACACCAAACAGGGTTTGGAAGATTAAAAAATCAAAAAGAAATTAATGGAGGACAATGAAATGGCTAAGTTAACAACAGCTGAAATGATCGATGCGATCAAAGAGTTATCAGTATTAGAATTAAACGAGTTAGTTAAAGCATGCGAAGAAGAGTTCGGCGTATCTGCAGCAGCAGGCGTTGTAGTTGCGGCAGCAGCCGGAGACGGAGCTGCAGCAGCAGAGGAGAAGGACGAGTTTGATGTAGAGCTTGTAGCAGCAGGCGCTTCCAAGGTTAAGGTTATCAAGGTTGTTCGTGAGATCACAGGTCTTGGCCTGAAAGAGGCTAAAGAGCTTGTTGACGGCGCACCGAAGGTTGTTAAAGAGGGCGCTTCCAAGGCTGAGGCTGAGGAGATCAAGGCTAAACTCGAGGCTGAGGGCGCAGAGGTTAACCTTAAATAATTCAAGTGTTCAGAGCAAAGCATATAAATTTGAACATGACAAATTGTTTATAAAAAACAGAGAGGACCGCTTGAGGGTTTTACAACAGAAGACCCGCAAGCGGCCTTTTTTCGCGCTTTTGTTGGAAGCGGAAATGCGGCGGGATCGGGAATTGTGTCTGTTGGGACACAATTCCCCGGGGATACATGCACAACGATACACCGGTTGACTTAATTTCAGACGTAATACTTTTCAAAAGTATTACGTCTGAAATTAAAAAAGTCCTTGACACCCCTCCAGGGCTTGTTGTATTATATAGGGTGCATCATTATGAAAAACTGTGTCATTATCGATGGCACAATGTGCGAGAGTGTAATAAAAACAGGGGGTTTGCTCGGTTAAACCTCACAAAAAATAAACGAGGAGTGAAACGTCATATGGAGAAAAACAGAATTCGTCCTATTAAAAGTGGAAAAAATTCCCGCATGAGCTATTCCAGGCAAAAAGAAGTGCTTCAGATGCCCAACCTGATCGAAGTCCAGAAAGACTCCTATCAGTGGTTCCTTGACGAGGGATTAAAAGAAGTATTTGATGACATTTCTCCGATCACAGACTACAGCGGCAAGCTCAGCCTGGAGTTTGTGGATTTCACCTTGTGCGAGAAAGACGTAAAGTACTCGATCGAGGAGTGTAAGGAGCGCGATGCCACCTATGCGGCCCCGCTGAAGGTGCGCGTAAGGCTTCACAACAAGGAGACAGACGAGATCAATGAGCATGAGATCTTCATGGGAGACCTGCCGCTGATGACAGCGACGGGAACTTTTGTGATCAATGGTGCAGAGCGAGTTATCGTAAGCCAGCTCGTGCGTTCGCCCGGTATCTACTACGGCATCGCGCATGACAAGCTGGGTAAAAGACTGTTTTCCTCCACTGTCATTCCAAACCGGGGAGCATGGCTGGAATATGAGACAGATTCAAATGACGTTTTCTATGTGCGTGTAGACAGAACAAGGAAGGTGCCGATCACTGTGCTGATCCGCGCCCTCGGCATTGGGACCAATCCCGAGATCATTGACCTGTTCGGCGAGGAGCCCAAGATCCTGGCCAGCTTTGAGAAGGATGCTGCTACAAACTACCAGGAAGGTCTTCTCGAGCTGTACAAGAAGATCCGTCCCGGCGAGCCGCTCGCGGTGGACAGCGCGGAGAGCCTGATCACAAGCATGTTCTTTGATCCGAGACGCTACGACCTTGCCAAAGTCGGACGCTATAAATTCAACAAGAAGCTGATGCTGAGAAACCGCATCGCAGGTCACGTGCTGGCCGAGGACGCGGTGAGCCCCATCACCGGAGAGGTGATTGCCGAGGCGGGCACCAAGCTGACAAGAGAGATGGCGGACGACATCCAGAACGCGGCCATTCCCTACGTGTGGATCGACAGGCCGGAGGAGGAGAGAAAGGTAAAAGTCCTCTCCAACATGATGGTGGACCTGCAGTCCATCGTGGACATTGATCCCAAGGAAGTGGGCGTGACAGAGCTGGTATACTATCCTGTGCTGTCCGGGCTTCTGGAGGAGACGGCAGGGGATATCGACGAGCTCAAGAGCGCCATCAAGCGGGATATCCACGACCTGATCCCGAAGCATATTACAAAGGAAGATATTCTTGCTTCCATTAACTATAATATCCATCTGGAGTACGGCCTTGGAAATGACGATGACATCGACCACCTGGGCAACCGTCGTATCCGCGCCGTGGGCGAGCTGCTCCAGAACCAGTACAGGATCGGTCTGTCCCGTCTGGAGAGAGTGGTTCGAGAGAGGATGACCACACAGGATCTGGAGGGCATTTCACCCCAGTCCCTGATCAATATCAAGCCTGTGACCGCTGCTGTGAAGGAGTTCTTCGGATCCTCCCAGCTGTCCCAGTTCATGGATCAGAACAACCCTCTGGGCGAGCTGACTCACAAGAGACGTCTGTCCGCCCTCGGACCTGGCGGTCTGTCCAGAGACCGTGCCGGATTTGAGGTCCGCGACGTACATTATTCCCACTACGGAAGAATGTGCCCCATCGAGACGCCTGAGGGACCCAACATCGGTCTGATCAACTCCCTCGCATGCTACGCGAGGATCAACCAGTACGGATTTGTTGAGGCTCCGTACAGAAAAATAGATAAATCTGACCCGAAAAATCCGAGAGTCACAGACGAAGTTGTCTACATGACAGCAGATGAAGAGGACAACTATCATGTGGCGCAGGCGAACACGCCTCTGGATGAGGAAGGTCATTTCGTACACAAAAATGTGTCCGGTCGTTACCGGGAGGAGACACAGGAGTATGAGCGCTCCATGTTCGACTACATGGACGTGTCCCCGAAGATGGTGTTCTCCGTGGCGACAGCCCTGATCCCCTTCCTGCAGAACGACGACGCCAACCGTGCGCTGATGGGATCCAACATGCAGCGCCAGGCAGTGCCGCTTCTCATGACCGAGGCCCCTGTGGTTGGTACAGGTATGGAGGAGAAGGCAGCTGTTGACTCCGGCGTGTGCGTGCTGGCAGAGGAGGGCGGCGTTGTAGAGCGCTCCACCTCTAATGAGATCACCATCCGTCAGGATGACGGCATGCTTAAGAAATACAAGCTGACCAAGTTCCAGCGAAGCAACCAGAGCAACTGCTACAACCAGAGACCTATCGTCTTCAAGGGCGACCGGGTGGAGAAGGGTGAAGTCATCGCGGACGGACCTTCCACATCCAACGGCGAGATGGCCCTTGGAAAGAACCCCCTCATCGGCTTCATGACATGGGAGGGCTACAACTACGAGGACGCGGTTCTCTTAAGCGAGAGGCTGGTACAGGACGACGTTTACACATCCATTCATATAGAAGAGTACGAGGCGGAGGCCCGCGACACCAAGCTGGGACCTGAGGAGATCACAAGGGACATCCCCGGCGTGGGTGATGACGCCCTGAAGAACCTGGATGAGAGAGGAATCATCCGCATCGGCGCTGAGGTCCGCGCAGGCGATATCCTTGTCGGAAAAGTAACTCCCAAGGGAGAGACAGAGCTGACAGCGGAGGAGAGACTTCTGCGCGCCATCTTTGGCGAGAAGGCCAGAGAGGTGAGAGACACCTCCCTGAAGGTACCCCACGGCGAGTACGGTATCGTGGTGGATGCCAAAGTGTTTACAAGGGAGAACGGCGACGAGCTGTCACCCGGCGTGAACCAGGCGGTCCGCATCTACATTGCCCAGAAGAGAAAGATCTCCGTGGGTGACAAGATGGCCGGACGTCACGGAAACAAGGGTGTCGTTTCCCGTGTGCTTCCCGTGGAGGATATGCCCTTCCTGCCAAACGGACGTCCTCTGGACATCGTGCTGAACCCGCTGGGCGTGCCTTCCCGTATGAACATCGGACAGGTGCTGGAGATCCATCTGTCGCTGGCTGCCAAGGCCCTGGGCTTCAACATTGCCACACCGGTATTTGACGGAGCTGACGAGAACGATATCATGGACACTCTGGATCTGGCCAACGACTACGTGAACTTGAGCTGGGAAGAGTTTGAGGCAAAACACAAAGAGGAGCTGCTCCCGGAGGTACTCCAGTATCTCTCTGACAACAGAGACCACAGAGAGCTGTGGAAGGGGGTTCCCATCTCCAGAGACGGTAAGGTGCGTCTGCGGGACGGCCGTACCGGCGAGTTCTTCGACAGCCCGGTTACCATCGGGCACATGCACTATCTGAAGCTGCACCACCTGGTAGACGACAAGATCCATGCCCGCTCTACCGGCCCCTACTCACTGGTAACACAGCAGCCTCTGGGAGGAAAAGCCCAGTTCGGCGGACAGCGTTTCGGAGAGATGGAGGTTTGGGCTCTGGAGGCCTACGGTGCATCCTACACACTGCAGGAGATCCTGACAGTGAAATCCGACGATGTGGTGGGGCGTGTGAAGACATACGAGGCCATCATCAAAGGGGAGAACATTCCGGAGCCAGGTATTCCCGAGGCCTTCAAGGTACTGCTCAAGGAGCTGCAGTCACTGGCGCTGGATGTCCGCGTGCTGCAGGGCGGCGAAGAGGTGGAGATCCTGGAGACCGTGGATATGGGAGAGACAGATTTCCGCTCACTGATGAACGAGGACAGAAAATACCACAGTGACGACGAGAACCTGGGAGACCACGGCTACACTGCGCAGGAATTCCAGGGCGAGGAGCTTGTGGACGTGGAAGAGCCTGACAGCGATGCCGAGGACGACGATCTGGGTATCGAGTTTAACGAAATATCAGACGATGAATTTTAGGAAGGGGTGCCAGTATGCCGGAAACAAAAAAGGAACAAACCTATCAGACAATGACCTTTGACGCCATCAAGATCGGGTTGGCGTCACCGGAGAAGATCCTTGAGTGGTCCAGAGGCGAGGTCACAAAGCCGGAGACCATCAACTACAGGACGCTGAAGCCGGAAAAGGACGGCCTGTTCTGTGAGCGCATCTTCGGACCCAGCAAGGACTGGGAGTGTCATTGTGGTAAATATAAAAAGATCCGTTACAAAGGCGTTGTCTGCGACCGCTGCGGCGTCGAAGTGACGAAATCCAGCGTGCGCCGCGAGCGTATGGGCCATATCGCCCTGGCCGCTCCGGTGTCACATATCTGGTACTTTAAGGGGATCCCGAGCCGCATGGGACTGATCCTGGATCTGTCCCCCAGGACTCTGGAGAAGGTGCTCTACTTTGCCTCCTACATCGTGCTGGACAAGGGCGAGACAGACCTGATGTACAAACAGGTGCTGTCTGAGCAGGAGTACCAGGAAGCGAGAGAGAAATGGGGCAGCGCCTTCCGTGTGGGAATGGGTGCTGAGGCCATCAAGGAGCTTCTGGAGACCATCGACCTGGACAAAGAGTACGAGGAGCTGACAGCCGGCCTGGAAGGGGCCAGCGGCCAGAAGAGGGCAAGGATCGTGAAGCGCCTGGAGGTAGTGGAAGCCTTCCGGGAGTCCGGAAACAAGCCGGAGTGGATGATCCTGACAGCCATCCCGGTGATCCCGCCGGATCTCCGTCCTATGGTACAGCTGGACGGCGGACGTTTCGCCACCAGCGACTTAAATGACCTTTACAGAAGGATCATCAACAGAAACAACCGTCTGAAACGCCTGCTCGAGCTGGGCGCGCCGGACATTATCGTTAGAAACGAGAAGAGAATGCTCCAGGAGGCGGTGGACGCCCTTATCGACAACGGAAGAAGGGGCCGTCCGGTCACAGGACCCGGAAACCGCGCCCTGAAGTCACTCTCTGATATGATGAAAGGAAAATCCGGACGTTTCCGTCAGAACCTTCTTGGAAAGCGTGTAGACTACTCCGGACGTTCCGTTATCGTCGTGGGACCTGAGCTGAAGATCTACCAGTGCGGCCTCCCCAAGGAGATGGCCATCGAGCTGTTCAAGCCCTTCGTTATGAAAGAGCTGGTACAGAACGGCACAGCCCACAACATCAAGAACGCAAAGAAGATGGTGGAAAGGCTCCAGCCCGAGGTATGGGATGTGCTGGAGGATGTCATCAAGGAGCACCCGGTCATGCTGAACCGTGCTCCTACGCTGCACAGGCTTGGTATCCAGGCATTTGAACCTATCCTGGTAGAGGGTAAAGCCATCAAGCTTCATCCCCTTGTATGTACCGCCTACAACGCGGACTTCGACGGAGACCAGATGGCTGTCCATCTGCCCCTGTCCGTTGAGGCCCAGGCAGAGTGCCGTTTCCTTCTGCTCTCACCGAACAACCTTCTGAAGCCTTCAGACGGCGGACCGGTGGCCGTTCCCTCACAGGATATGGTCCTCGGTATCTACTATCTGACACAGGAGAGACCGGGAGCGCTGGGAGAGGGCAAGTTCTTCAAGAGCGTAAACGAGGCTATCCTGGCCTACGAGAACCAGGCGCTGACACTCCACTCCAAGATCAGGGTGCGTGTGTCCAGGACTATGCCTGACGGAACCGTGAAGACAGGTACCATCGCCTCCACTCTTGGAAGGATGCTCTTCAACGAGATCATCCCCCAGGACCTTGGCTTTGTAGACCGCGAGGTGGAGGGAAATGAGCTCCTTCCGGAGATCGACTTCCATGTGGGCAAGAAGCAGCTCAAGCAGATCCTGGAGAAGGTCATCAACACCCACGGCGCCACAGCCACCGCAGAGGTGCTGGACAATGTAAAGGCCATCGGCTACAAATACTCCACAAGAGCGGCCATGACCGTGTCTATTTCCGACATGACCGTGCCGCCGCAGAAGCCGGAGATGATCGAGCAGGCGCAGGAGACTGTGGACCGGATCACAAAGAACTTCAAGCGTGGTCTGATCACAGAGGAGGAGCGATACAAAGAAGTCGTAGAAACATGGAAGGCAACTGACGACGCCCTGACAGAGGCGCTGCTTTCCGGTCTGGATAAATACAACAACATCTTCATGATGGCTGACTCAGGAGCCCGTGGTTCTGACAAGCAGATCAAACAGCTTGCCGGCATGCGTGGACTGATGGCAGATACGACAGGACGTACCATCGAGCTGCCTATCAAGTCCAACTTCCGTGAGGGTCTGGACGTACTGGAGTACTTCATGTCAGCCCACGGAGCGCGTAAGGGTCTGTCCGATACAGCTCTTCGAACAGCCGACTCCGGTTACCTGACAAGACGTCTGGTAGACGTCTCCCAGGAGCTCATCATCCGTGAGGTGGACTGCCGCCAGGAGGGTGAGGAGATCCCCGGCATGTACGTCCATGCATTTATGGAGGGCAACGAGGAAATCGAGAGCCTGCAGGAGCGTATCACAGGGCGCTACCTGTGCGAGAGCATCAAAGATAAAGACGGCAATGTGCTCGTGAAGGCCAACCATATGGTGACCCCGAAGAGGGCAGAGCTGATCATGAAGAAGGGCGTGGACGAGAACGGCGAGACGCCCAAGAAGATCAAGATCCGCACCATCCTGACCTGCCGCTGCCACAACGGCGTGTGCGCAAAGTGTTACGGCGCCAACATGGCAACAGGCGAGCCTGTTCAGGTAGGTGAGGCAGTCGGCATCATCGCGGCTCAGTCCATCGGTGAGCCGGGTACACAGCTGACCATGCGTACCTTCCACACCGGCGGTGTGGCCGGAGACGACATCACACAGGGTCTTCCTCGTGTGGAGGAGCTTTTCGAGGCCAGAAAGCCGAAGGGTCTTGCCATCATCACAGAGTTTGCAGGAAAAGCGACGATCAACGATACAAAGAAAAAGCGCGAGGTCATCGTTACCAACGACGAGACAGGCGAGTCCAAGGCCTACCTCATCCCCTACGGATCACGCATCAAGATCCAGGACGGACAGGTGCTGGAGGCCGGCGACGAGCTCACTGAAGGTAGCGTGAACCCCCACGATATCCTGAAGATCAAGGGACTTCGGGCTGTGCAGGATTACATGATCCAGGAGGTACAGCGCGTATACCGTCTCCAGGGTGTTGATATCAACGACAAGCACATTGAGGTTATCGTGCGCCAGATGCTGAAGAAGATCCGCGTGGAAGAGAGCGGAGACACAGGCTATCTGCCGGGCACCATGGTGGATGCGCTGGAGTTCGAGGACAAGAACAAAGAGCTCATGGCAGAGGGCAAGGAGCCGGCCACAGGCGAGCAGATCATGCTGGGTATCACCAAGGCCTCCCTTGCAACAAACTCCTTCCTGTCAGCTGCCTCCTTCCAGGAGACAACCAAGGTGCTGACAGAGGCTGCCATCAAGGGCAAGGTTGACCCGCTGGTAGGTCTGAAGGAGAACGTCATCATCGGTAAGCACATTCCGGCCGGTACAGGTATGAGAAAGTACCGGGATGTCAAGCTCAGCACAGATCTGGCCGTGGAGGAAGAGGACGATGAGATCCTGGCGGATGACATGGTATCCGCCGATGAGCTGCCGGATGCTCAGCTGACAGAGAAGACAGACAACTCCGCGCCGGAGGAGCAGGAGACAGCGGAGGGAGAAGCAGAGACAGAGGCTGCGGCCGACGACTCTGACATCATCCTTCAGTAGGAGCTTCATGCAAAGTAAAAAGCAGATCATCATAAAAGCAACGGGGCGGAAGATGCGCAGGCATCTTCCGCTCTTTGCCATTTCCCAGCGGATATGTTAAGATAGAACACAGGGAAAAAATCCATATCAGAAAATCAAGAAAAAATCCATAAGGGAGGAAGCGACAATGAGCAGAGAGCAGGCACATGACATTCTGATGAAATACATGAAGGGAGAAAACTACATCACCCACTCCTACGCGGTGGAGGCCATCATGAAGGGCCTGGCCAAGCGTCTGGCGCCGGAGCAGGTGGAGTACTGGGGGATCGTGGGACTTCTCCACGACCTGGACGAGGAGCAGTGCGACTGGGAGCACGACATGAGCGTCCACGGTCCCACATCTGTCGAGATACTGAAAAAGGAGGGCATCGACGACCCGGTGCTCTTTGACGCCATCAAGGCACACAATCCGAAATGCGGCATGAAGGCAAAGACCAACCTCCAGTACGCTGTCCTGGCGGCAGACCCCATGAGCGGATTTATCAAGGCTGTAGCCCAGATCTATCCTGACAAAAAGATTGCCAGTGTAAAGCACAAGTCCGTACTGAAGCGCTTTAACGAGGCACGCTTTGCCAAGGGAGCCAACAGGGACTACATGGAGATGATCGAATTTACCGGTCTTTCTCTGGACGATCTGATCGACATTGCCCTGGAGGAGATGGGCGCCATCGCGGATGTGCTGGGGTTGTAATGTAGCATATGATTTTCCGAAAGATGTGACATACGGTGATATCATGTCCGGAAAAGTATGACGTCCGGAAAATGATGCATACTATCAGAAGAAATAACACAAAGGAGATTTGAGTAATGAGATACAACCGCGGATACCACGAGCCCTACAGGAGGGACAGGCTAGTTAACAAAAAAGAGAAAAAGAGAGTGCATTCTGTGGGCATTGCCATTGCCGGAATTCAGTTGATAATCTCGGTCCTTTTCCTTGCCCTTCTCTGGAGGGGCGGGCTGATCCCGGTTGCCTATATAGTGGCCCTGGGACTAGTCCTCCTGGTGTTGGAGGCCGTGACAATGGGCCTTCAGTTTGTAAAAGGCAGGATCCATCTGGCAGGAATCGTCTTGTCCCTGCTGATCAGCGCCGTCCTGGTGTTCGGCGCGGTCTACCTGTACAAGGCAGACCGCCTGCTGGCGGACGTGGGGGGAGCGGACTACAAGACGGACAATATGGTGGTCGTGGTCAAAAAGGATGACCCGGCCCAGCTCCTGGCGGACGCGAGAAATTACCGCTTTGGGACCCAGAGCGCGCTGGATCAGGAAAATACGTCCACAATGGTGGAGGATGTGAAGGACAATATCGGAAGAGAGCCTAATGTGACGGAGTATGGCTCAGTTTTGGAGATGGCCCAGGCCCTTCTGGACGGAAATGTCAACGCGCTGATCTACAACCAGGCCTTTGACGCGGTAATCGGGGAGAGCATCGAGGACTACTCAGACCAGGTGAGGGTGCTCTACCAGTACGGCATCAACACCCCCATTGAAAATGAGGAGGCGGATGTGAGGGAGCCCTTTAACATTTACATCAGCGGCATTGATGTGTCCGGCGACATCTCCACAAACAGTCGGAGCGATGTGAACATCATCATGACTGTCAACCCGGAGACAAAGAAGATCCTTCTCACCACAACTCCCAGGGACTACTACCTCCAGCTGCCGGGCGTCTCGGGGGAGGCCCGGGACAAGCTGACCCACGCGGGCATTTATGGGGTGGACGTCTCCATGGCTACCCTGGAGAGCCTCTACGGGATAGACATCACCTACTATGCCAGGGTGAATTTTACCTCCCTCATCACCATCGTGGACGCCCTGGGAGGCATAGACGTGCAGTCAGAGTACGCCTTTGAGGCGAGGGGGTACCAGTTTGTCCAGGGGAGTAACCACCTGAACGGAGAGCAGGCCCTTGCCTTCTCCAGAGAGCGCTACAGCTTTGAGGACGGGGACAACCAGAGGGGCAGGAACCAGGAGGCAGTGCTGACAGCCATTCTCCAGAAGGCCATGTCGCCGGCTATCTTGCGGAATGCGGATCAGATCCTGGCGGGTGTGAGCCAGTCCGTGCAGACCAACATGACCCGGGAGGAGATGGCGGAGTTTATTCGTATGCAGATCGCAGACCCCTCCGGCTGGAGCATTGAGTCCGCTGCGGTCACAGGTACCGGGGACACACAGAGCTGTTTCTCATCGGGCAGTCAGCTCCTCTATGTCATGCAGCCGGATATGGCCTCAGTCAGCGCTATCGCGGAAAAAATGCAGCAGGTGCTGGCAGGACAGTAGGATCGGAGAACATATGAAGAAAAATATATGGACGCTGGCAGTGCTCCTGTGGATGTGCCTTACCTTTTGGTTCTCTGCAAAGACAGCCGATGAGTCTGCACACATGAGTCGGTCCGTGGGATATCTGGCGGGCGAGCTGTTTGTAGAGGACTTCCGGGAGTGGACGCCGCAGCAGCAGGACGCCTTTGCGGAGCGGATAGACCATTTTGTGCGAAAGAGCGCCCACGCCACGGAGTACGCAGTGCTGGGAATCCTCTTTGGAGGCATGTACGCCTCCTGGGGACTGTGGGGAAGAAAACATTTTCTCCTGGCAGCAGGCAGCGGAATTCTCTACGCGGCCACGGACGAGTTCCATCAGCTCTTTGTCCCGGGACGCAGCGGCCAGCTGTCGGATGTGCTGCTGGACAGCTGCGGAGTTCTGGCGGGGGCAGTTCTTTACATAGGTGCTGTGTGGCTTGTCAGGAGATGGAAAATCAGAAGGAAAAAAGAAAATATAATTTAACGGAAGGGCAGACTACCCTTCGGATGCCGTGTCTATGGACGCGGCATTTTTTTGCCCGCAATTCTCACGAAAAATCTTACATTTTGTTTCTATGTTTTTTACAAAAATACTGTTGACATCATAGTGTATTCGTATATAATATATTGTTAGTTCCCGAATTGTTAGTAACCGAACAACATAATATTTAATTAGGAAAGGATGGAGTCATGGGGGAAGATGCAGGAAAGTGGATCAACCGTGTTTCCCATCAACTGAAGAGACAGATGTCCTGCGAGGATCAGCAGCCAGGACAGGACGATCTCACCAACATGCAGAAACACATTCTGCATTTTATTTTGCTTGAAACCATGCACAGGGATCTTTTCCAGAGAGATCTGGAAAAGGAGTTCAAGGTCCGCAGGTCCACGGCTACGGGAACCCTTCAGCTTCTGGAAAAAAAGGGCTATCTCTACCGGGAGCCGGTGAAGAAGGATGCCAGACTGAAGAGGATCGTGCCCACGGAGAAGGCCCTGAAGCTGCGGGGAAAGCTGCTGGCAAATATCCGCAGGAGAGAGGCGCAGATCAGAAAAGGCATTTCGGAGGAAGACATGAAGGTGTTTGTGCGCGTGCTGAAGCAGATATCCTCCAATCTGACCTGCGGAGAAAAGCAGAAGGAAACGGAACTAAGTATGGAAAGAAAGGGAGAGTCAGATGAATAGGAAACTACTGAAATCTGTGCGGGAGTACAAGAAGCAGGCGTTCCTGGCACCTGTTCTGGTGACGCTGGAGGTGCTGCTGGAAGTGCTGATCCCGCTTCTGATGGCAAACATCATTGACATCGGAATTATGGAAGGAGACATGGATTACATTATAAAGATGGGCATCGTCCTTGTCATCATGGCTATGCTGTCGCTGGCCTTTGGCGCCAAGGCGGGGCAGGTGGCTGCCGTCGCGGCTGCCGGATATGCCAAGAACCTGCGGCATGACATCTTTTATAAGATCCAGGAATTTTCATTTGGAAATATTGATCATTTTTCAACGTCCAGCCTTGTGACCAGGCTGACGACAGATATCACCAACGTGCAGATGGCATTCATGTTCACTATCCGTATGCTGGCAAGAGCGCCTATCATGGTGGTGCTGTCCTGGATCATGACCGCCACCATCAGCCTGAAGATCGCGTTCCTCATGCTGGTCACAATCCCTATCCTGGGCGGCGTTCTGATGCTGATCGCCAAAAAGGCACATCCGCATTTCATCCAGGTGTTCGACGAGTACGATGTGCTGAACAATACTGTGCAGGAGAACGTGAACGCGGCCAGGGTGGTGAAGGCCTACGTCCGTGAGGACCACGAGAATGGCAAATTCCACAAGATATCACAGAAGGTATTTGAGCTGTTTACCAAGGCGGAGATGCTGGTGGCCTGGAACTCACCGGTCATGAACTTTGTCATGTACACGGTGGTTCTCCTCATCGTCCTCATCGGCGGAAAGGATATTGTCCTCGGGACTATGATGACTGGCGAGCTGACAAGTATCATGGTATACGCCATGCAGATCCTCATGTCCCTCATGATGGTATCCTTTGTCTTTGTCATGATCATGATCGCCGAGGCGTCCTCTGACCGTATCAAGGAGGTGCTGGAGGAAGTGCCGGAGATGGTGGACGGGGAGGATGCCCTGACAGAGGTGGCAAACGGAGATATCGACTTTGAACACGTAGATTTCAGCTACGCAGGCGAGGACGGCAACCTGTCCCTGAAGGATGTGAACCTTCATATTAAGAGCGGACAGATCGTGGGCATCATCGGCGGAACCGGAAGCGCCAAGTCCACGCTGGTGCAGCTCATCCCCCGTCTCTACGACGTAACCCGGGGCTGTGTGAAGGTGGGCGGCCAGGATGTGCGCAAGTATAATCTGGAGAAGCTCCGTGACCAGGTGTCCATGGTGCTCCAGAAAAATGTCCTCTTTACAGGAAGTATTTACGAAAATATCCGCTGGGGCGATGAGAAGGCCTCCAATGAAGAGGTGAGAAGAGTGTGCCGTCTGGCCCAGGCGGACGGATTTATCAGCGAGTTCCCGGCAGGCTACAACACCATGATCGTGGAGGGCGGAAACAACGTGTCCGGCGGACAGAAGCAGAGACTGTGTATCGCCAGAGCCCTCCTCAAGAAGCCCAAGATCCTGATCCTGGACGATTCCACAAGCGCTGTGGACACAAGGACAGACGCCCTGATCCGCAAGGCCTTCCGGGAGGAGATCCCGGACACGACGAAGATCATTATCGCCCAGAGGATTTCCTCCGTGGAGGATGCGGATGTGATCATCGTTATGGACAACGGTCAGATCAACGGCATCGGAACATCCGAGGAGCTTCTGAAGACAAACGAAATTTACCGCGAGGTATACGAATCACAGGTGAAAGGAGGAACGGAAAATGAGTAACAGCGCAAACACCAACGCGGGCAGCGGCGCCGGAAACGGAAGAGGCGGTAAGCCCACAGTTACAAAGAATACACTGAAGACAGCAAAGAGACTCCTGGGCTATGTGACGAGCACCTACAAGGTTCAGTTTGTGCTGGTGCTGTTCTGCATTTTGATCAGCTCCATTGCCAGCATCTCAGTCTCCTTGTCTCTGCGCTATCTGCTGGATGACTTTATCATCCCGCTGATCGGCCACAAGGATCCGGATTTCTCTGAGCTCTATATGGCCCTCACTGTGCTGGCCTGCATTTTTGCACTGGGCGTGGTGGCTACCTTCCTCTACACGAGGACGATGGTGGTCATTGGACAGGGCGTGCTCAAGAGAGTCAGGGATGAGATGTTTGAGCATATGCAGACTCTGCCGATCCGCTATTTTGACCAGAATACAAACGGCTCGATCATGAGCCTTTACACGAACGACACGGACACTCTGAGGCAGATGATCAACCAGTCTATCCCTCAGGTGCTCATGTCAGCGCTGATGCTCATTGTCACCTTTATCGCCATGCTGGTGCTGAGCCCCATTCTGACGCTGCTGGCCATTGTGGTCATCCTTCTGATGATCGCCGTGTCCCGCTTCATCGGCGGCAACAGCGGCAAATATTTTGTCCGGCAGCAGCTGGACCTGGCAAACATCACCGGCTTTGTGGAGGAGCGGATGAACGGCCAGAGAGTGGTCAAGGTGTTCAACCACGAAAGGAAATCCGAGGAGGAGTTTGACGCACTGAACGAGAAGCTCTTCGAGAGCGCGTCAAACGCCCACACCTTTGCCAGTATCATGGGCCCCATCATCGGAAACATCGGCAATCTCCAGTTCGTGCTGACGGCAGTTCTGGGCGGCTTCCTCTCCGTCATGGGCATCGGCAACATCACCCTGGGCGTCATGGCTTCTTACCTGCAGTTCACAAAGAGCTTTACCCAGCCCTTCATGCAGGTGGCCCAGCAGTTCAACTCCATCATCATGGCTCTGGCAGGAGCGGAGCGTATCTTCAACATGATGGATGAGGCACCGGAGGTGGACGAAGGCTACGTGACCCTGGTCAATGCCAGAAAGAAGGCGGACGGCACTATTGAGGAGTGCAGGGAGCGCACCGGCATGTGGGCGTGGAAGCATCCCCACCAGGCGGACGGCACTGTCACCTACACGGAGCTGAAGGGAGACGTGCGGTTCTTTGATATGTCCTTTGGCTACGAGCCGGACCATATGGTGCTCCATGACCTGACCCTCTACGCGAAGCCGGGACAGAAGCTGGCCTTTGTGGGATCCACAGGAGCCGGAAAGACCACCATCACCAACCTGATCAACCGGTTCTACGACGTGCAGGACGGCAAGATCCGTTACGACGGCATCAACATCAACAAGATCAAAAAGGCGGACCTGCGCCACTCCCTCGGCATTGTGCTCCAGGATACCCACCTGTTCACAGGCACCATCATGGACAACATCCGTTATGGAAAGCTGGACGCCACAGATGAGGAAGTATATAACGCGGCGAAGCTGGCCCATGCGGACGGATTTATCCGCATGCTGCCTCACGGCTATGACACCATGCTCACCAGCGACGGGGAGGAGCTTTCCCAGGGACAGCGGCAGCTCCTTGCCATTGCCCGGGCAGCCGTGGCTGACCCGCCGGTGCTGATCCTGGATGAGGCGACCTCCAGCATCGACACAAGAACTGAGAGTATCGTGCAGAAGGGTATGGATAACTTGATGAAGGGGCGCACCGTGTTTGTCATTGCCCACAGGCTCTCCACCATCCGCAACAGCGACGCTATCATGGTGCTGGAGCACGGCCGCATCATCGAGCGGGGTACCCACGAGGACCTGCTGGCCCAGAAGGGTACTTACTATCAGCTGTATACAGGGAAGCTGGAGCTGTCGTAGGGAAAGAGAAATTTTATAAAAAGAAAAAGCTTATGGAAACTGCCAGAAATATGTGCTACTATATATGCAAAGTATTATATTTCTGGCAGTTTTTTTCTTTTGCGGCGTCTGCCGTGTCTGTAAGTCTGATAAGAAGATCTAAAAGAAACTACCATGCTGTTCAGCGACAAGAAGGAGCTGCTGGGACTCTATAATGCGGTAAGCGGGAAACAGTATAAGGATCCCGGGGCGCTGAACGTCAACACGCTGGAGAACGCGATCTATATGGCCATCAAGAATGACCTGTCCTTTGTGATCGACTCCCGGCTCTCCCTGTACGAGCACCAGTCCACCTACAGCCCCAAGCTTCCGCTGCGGATGCTTCTGTATCTGGCAGATCTGTATGCGGATCTGACGAAAAACGAAAATCTGTACGGAAGAAAAAAGATGATGCTGAACATCAACGCAGGCCATAATCCGGAGCTTATGAGGGCGTGCAAGACCCTGGCAGATTATGCCCAGTATACGGCCCGCATAAGAAGGTATGCCGCGGAGATGCCCATAGAAGAGGCGGTAGGGCGAACGATCACGGAATGTATCCGGGAGGGGATCCTTGAGGATTTTTTGAGGAAATATCGAGCGGAGGCAAAGAGGATGAGTATATATGAGTATGATCAGGCAAGACATATAAGGCAGGAGAGAGAAGAGGCCTGGGAAGAGGGAAGACAAGAAGGTAGAGAGGAGGGAATACAGAAGGAAAGGCAGGAAGAAAAGCGGGCTATAGCTCTCAATCTTGTGAAAATGGGCATGACAGCGGAACAGATTGCTCAGGCAGTGGAAGAAGAGCCTGCTGTGGTCGAGGAGTGGCTGAGGGTATGACGGTAAGCTCAGAAAAGCTGCCGGGAGCAGTCTGGCGGCGAGCAGCAGTCCTGGAAAGGGGTGAATGGTATGAAAATCGCACAGATACAGTCACACGTGTACAGTGACAAAATGAAGAACCTGGAACAGTTGGACAGACAGATGGAGGAGCTGGCCTGGCGGAAGCCGGACCTGGTCATGCTGGGGGAAATGTTTTGCTGTCCCTATGAGACAAAGCTGTTCCCCGTCTACGCGGAGCCGGAGGGCGGCCCTGTCTGGAGGGAGCTGAGCCGTCTGGCGAAAAAGCACGGCGTCTATTTGGCGGCCGGGTCTGTGCCGGAGCGGGACGGAGAAGGCAGAGTCTACAACACAGCCTATGTGTTTGACCGGGCGGGCAGACAGATCGGAAAGCACCGGAAGGTCCACATGTTTGACATCCAGGTGGAGGGAGGACAGCATTTTAAAGAGTCGGAGACGCTGACGCCGGGGGATAAGTGCACGGTATTTGACACAGAGTTCGGGAAGGTGGGGCTGTGCATCTGCTTTGACTTCCGGTTTCCGGAGCTTGCAAGGAAAATGGTCCTCGATGGAGCAAGGCTGATCCTTGTGCCGGCGGCCTTCAATATGACCACAGGTCCGGCGCACTGGGAGCTGATGTTCCGGAGCCGGGCGGTGGACAACCAGTGCTTTGTGGCCGGAACCTCCTGTGCCCGGGACCGGGAGGCGGGCTACGTGGCCTGGGGGCATACACTCCTCGTCTCCCCCTGGGGCGATGTGATAGAGGAGATGGATGAGCGGGAGGGTGTGATGGTCCATGACATTGACCTCTCCTATGCGGACAAGGTGCGCGCAGAGCTGCCCCTTCTGTCCGCCAGGCGGGAGGAAGTATACCGCTGAACAGGGTAGATGACATCAAACAGGAGTCAGTGAACGGGAGCAGTGAGCAGATAGTAACGGACAGATGACGAGGGAGCCTGAGAGAGGGCTCCCTTTTTCTTCGTGTAGAAATAATTTTCATTATTTGATTAAAAATGAAAATTAACTTACATTTTACGGTGCCGTGATCTTATATTTAACCTACTCTTGATATGATACACAGCGTAGAAGATGAGAAACAGTGATCATCAAAAAGAACGTTATCAGGAGGTAAGAAAAAATGGCAAAGCGAGAGAATGCGACGCAGTCACAGAAGCTTATGGTGTTTGTGCTCACAATGTCCCTTTACGGACTGGCAACTTTATTTACAGAACTCATCCCATCTATCCAGGTGGGCATCGTGGAATTTTCAGTGGAGTATTTCCTGTTCATCCCCCTGGTGCTGGCCATGCTGTTTGATCCTATGTCAGCAGCCCTTGGCGCAGCTACCGGCGAGCTTGTCTTCAGCGAGATCATGCTGGGACAGTTCGGAGGACTGGGAGAGCTGGAGAAATTCATCACAGTGACCATCGGTGTGTACATTGCGGGGAGAATGGTGAGAGACCCCAGAAACCGGAAAATGGTGGGAATCGCAGCTATCAGCGGCGTTATCATCCAGCAGGTGCTGGGCATGATCGTGGACATCCTGAAGGTACAGTTTGCGGTACAGGATTTTGAGGCGGTTCCGGGACTTCCCCAGAGCGTGTTCGCCACAGAGGGCTTTGCCTGCCTCAATGACGTGGTCTTCTCGGGCATCCTGTTCTGCATGCTCCCGACGCTGTTCCTTGTGCCCAGGCTTTACGGGAAGATCGAGCCTCTGATCGGCATGAGGCCCAGGACAAAGGAGACGGCCCTGGGCGCAGTAAACGCGAAGGTAGTCCTCGGTTCGCTGGTGGCATTTGCCGTGGCCGTCTGTGCGGAGATGCTGGCAGAGAGCGGCATGTCCCTCATCGACTGGGAGGCGGACTGGGCCGGAAGCGGCACAGCGCTGGCAGCCGGGATGATCGTGGCTGCTGTGGTGGCTGTCATCGTGCTGGCTGTTATGAAGAAGAGGGCAGAGTCCTCCAATGCGACGCAGGGAGTGTAGGGGCATGAATGTCATTGAGATCAAAGACCTGAAATTTTCTTATCCGGGGGCCAAGGCCCCTGTTTTAAAAGGCGTGGACCTGGAGATAGAGCAGGGAGATTTTGTGGCAATCATCGGAAATAACGGCTGCGGAAAGTCCACACTCTGCAAGGCCATGAACGGCCTGATCCCCCATTTTATCACAGGCGATTTTGAGGGGAGCGTGCGTGCGGCCGGCATCGAAACGAGAGAGTCGGATATCGGGACCCTGGCCCGGAAGGTGGGCTATGTGTACCAGGATTTTGAAAATCAGATCGTCCGCCCCACCGTGCTGGATGACGCCTCCTATGCCTGCATGAACTACGCGATAAAGGACTACAGGGAGAGAGGAATGGAGGCCCTGGAAAAGTGTGGACTCTCCGGCAGGGAACAGGACTATATCTGGCAGCTCTCCGGCGGTCAGACCCATCTCCTGGCTCTGGCCGGAGCCCTGTCCCTGAGCCCTGAGGTGCTGATCCTGGACGAGCCCATCGCCCAGCTGGACCCCCATCACGCGGATACCATTTACGAGATATTAAAAGAGCTGAATGAGCAGCACGGCAAGACGATCATCGTGATCGAGCATCACACAGAATATATCGGGAACTACTGCAGGCACGCAGTGCTCATGAAGGATGGGAAAATTAAGTGGAAACTGCCCGTCGGGGAGGCCCTCCAGAGGGTGGAGGAGCTGGAGGAGAGCGATATTTTTCCGCCCCAGGTGACCCGGGCTGCCTACAGGCTGAGAACAGAGGGCCGGCTGGCAGAGGGAGGAAAGCTGCCTTCCACTGTGGAAGAGGGCCGGAAGACGTTTGCCGATTTCATTTATACCGGCAGAAAAGAGAACTGTGGGGAGCCTTCCCCCGCTGGAGAGAGGAAGGAGACGGTTTCCTGCGAAAACGTGTCTGTCTCCTACCGCTCCGTGAAGGGGCAGCCGAAGCAGATCTTCAGCGGCCTTGACCTGAAGCTGTACAAGGGCGAGAAGATCGCCCTCATTGGCTCCAACGGCGCGGGCAAATCCACTCTGATGAAGCTGATGGTGGGGCTCTTAAAGCCCTCGGATGGAAAGGTCATGCTGAAGGGACAGAGCGTGGGAGACACCAGGCCGGAGAAGCTCTCCCGGTATGTCTCCTTAGTCTACCAGAACCCGGAGGACATGTTTATCAAGGACTCCATAGAGGCGGACATAGCCTACGCCATGAAGGTGAGAAATGAGGAGGGCTGGCAGGAGCGGACCGAAGAACTCCTTCGGCGGTTCCGCCTGACAGAGCTGAAGGACAGGGACGGGCGTCTCCTCTCAGGGGGCCAGATGCGCCGGGCCAGCCTTGCCATCGGCGTGGCGCTGCAGCCGGAGATCCTGCTCCTGGACGAGCCCACGGCCAATCTGGACATTGCGACGAGAAAAGAGATCATGAGGACACTCAGAGACATGAAGGAGATCACGGACACAGTTATGATCGCCACCCACGATATGCAGCTTGTCTGCGAGTGGGCCGAGCGCATCATCGTCCTTTGCGGCGGCAGGGTCCTTGCGGACGGCACCAGGGACGAGGTCTTCGGGAACCGGGAAGTGGTGGAACAGGTGGGCATCCGCCCGCCGGAAATCTTTCAGATGGGAAAGGCACTGGACGAGAGGGCCTTCTGCTACACCATTGATGAGTTTGTGCAGGGATTTGAAAGGGTGAAGTAAAATGCAAAGTATAAAGAAGAAACTGTCGGAAAACATACTGGACAAGCTGTCCATGGATTTTCTCAGGAACCAGGTGCTGAAAAATGCCTACGGCAATGACGACACATTTATCGCGAAGAGAGACCCCAGGATCCTCCTTGTGTGGTATGTGTTCTTTGCCCTGGCGCCCTGGTTTGTGGACGACCTGCCCTTTCTGCTGGGCTGCTTTGTCCTTGTGGCAGTTACCACAGTCATGGCAAAGGTGGCGCCCCTGGTGCTGGTCCTGTTCTGTCTGGGAGTATTTTCCCAGACCGGCTATCTCTTTGTAGTGTCCCTCCTCTTTGGGGGAAACGCACAGACCGTGGTGCCCCTTCTGGTGCTGACGCTGAAGGTGGCCAGCGTGTCCCTGGCGTCCATCACCGTGTTCTCAGGGCTGGATCCGGACCGGCTCTCCAACGGCCTGATGTGGTTCGGGTGCCCGGAGAAATTGTCCTTTTCCATCTCCTACGCATACCGGATGCTGCCCATGCTGATGGAGGAATTCCAGAATGTGCTCCTGTCCTACCGCCTGCGGGGAAACGCGCCGGAGCATGACACCCTTGCGGGAAAGGTGCGGTATCTGGTCTACCAGGTGCAGGTGATCATCCACTCCTTTTACCCCCTCATGCTGAACACGGCAAAGCGCTCCCGGACTACGGTGGAGGCGCTGGAGATCAAGGGCTACCGGTATGCGGCGGTGAATAAAGAGGTGAAGAAAATGAAGCTGGCTACCCTGAAGGTCACCTACGATGACCTGCTGTTCCTGGCAGTGTCATTTCTCTGGATGGCTGTCGTCATCTTTGCGGGCACCCTCGTATAGGCCTGTATGGACCTGCATGAATGAAAGCGGAAGAAAGAAGGAAGAAAGATGTATATAGATTTTCACACCCACGGGAAACTGGCAAAAAAGCTGCCGTTTTCCACTGTTTACACAGACTGGCTCTTTGGGGAGGCCCGCAGGGCGGGACTTCATGCCCTCTGTCTCACCGAGCATTTTAACACGCTGCAGTTTGACGAGCTCTACGGCTATCTGCTGTCCTCCTGTGAGCGGCAGGGGGACACCCTGGTGACCGGTGACGGGCTGCGCATCTTCGCGGGCATGGAGACGGACATTGCGGAGGGCGGCCACGTCCTGTCCATCGGAAAGCCGGAGGATATCCTGGAGCTGAACCGGCGGCTGGAGCCCTACAAGGAGAAGGGGCGCTTCCTTCCCTTTGCAAAGCTGCGGGATCTCTTTGACGAGTACCCGGTGATCGTGGGGGCAGGGCACCCCTTCCGGGAGGGAGGGCACATACCGGAACTTCCTGTGGAACAGCTCCGGCGTTTTGATTTCCTGGACCTCAACGGGAAGGACATTGCCCAGGACGAGGAGGGCACCAGGAGGAAGACAGGAGCCCTGGCGGAGGAGCTGGGCATCCCCATGGTGGGCGGAAGCGACACTCACCAGGCGGTGCAGTACGGCTGTATCCGAACAGGATTTGAAAAAGAAGTCCGGACGGTGTATGATCTCTGTGAGGAGATGAAGGCGGGCAGGTACGAGATCAGCGTCTCGGACTACGCGGCCTTCCAGGTGAGGACGGCAGGGCTGCTGAAGAAGGCCCTGAAGGAGATACACGCCATCGGCGGCAACTACGTGTCTGTGCTGGTGGATGAGCCCTGCGCGGTGTAAGACCGGCAGGCTGTATGAGGCAGAAAACGGAGGGAAGACAGATGGAATTCCACAGAGAGGCCCTGGAGATCGTGCTGGCAGCGGGAAGAGAGCTGACCGGCCGCAGGGGGGCGGACCATATAAAAGAAAAAGGGCACACCGACTATGTGACGGAGGTGGATGTGCGGGTGCAGCAGTTCATTTTCCGGGAGCTCTCCAGGATAGACCCGGGCGCCCAGTTCCTGGGGGAGGAGAAGGATAACAGCGGCGTGGACATGAACGGCCGGGTGTGGATCCTGGACCCGGTGGACGGCACCACTAATTTCATCCACGATTTCCAGCACAGTGTCGTCTCCCTGGCCTGCTCGGAGCGGGGAAGGATCACCTCCGGCATTGTCTATGACCCCTACAGAAGGGAATGCTTTGAGGCACAGGAGGGGCGGGGTGCCTTTCTCAATAAGAAGCCTGTCTCTGTGAGCAAAGCGGCGGAGCTCTCCCAGTGCCTGATCGCTGTAGGAACCTCCCCGGGGCACAGGGAGAGGGCGGAGGAGAGCTTTCGGAAAATGCGTGCTGTGTATGACCAGTGCCAGGACATCCGGCGGGTGGGCTCCGCCGCGCTGGAGCTGTGCTACGTGGCCTGCGGCAGGCTGGACGGGTTCTTTGAGGAGAGGCTGAAGCTCTGGGACTACGGGGCGGCGGGCCTGATCCTCCGGGAGGCAGGCGGCTGGATACAGGCGGATGAGCGGCAGGTGGCAGCAGGCACGCCCGGCATCCGGGAGGAGCTCCTGGGGCTTGTCGGGGATGAGACGGATAGAAAGCTGTACAGCGGTGACAGGGAAGGGATGTAATATGGGATCTTCAGCGCAGGAAGCGGAAGGAAAATATACGAAATCAGACCGGAGGATCATGGATTTTGTGGAGGACTACACAGATGAGTTCCTCTTTATGAGCATCGGGCAGCTGGCGGGCCGGCTGGGCATGTCCGAGGCCACGGTGTCCAGGTGCGCCAGACATCTGGGATACCGGGATTTCAAGGAGATGAAAAATGACCTGATCCAGAAAAAAGCCGGCAAGGGCGCAGCCGGAAAGCTGGCAGGCACCCTGATGAAGGACCAGGGCTTTGACGTGGAGAACTGGTTTGACTTCCAGCGGGAGTGCCTCGAGAGGACGAGGGAGCAGCTGGACATGGGGCAGTTCCAGGAGGCGGTGCAGCGCATTGGCAGCGCCCGGAATATCTATATCCACGCCAAGAACGCCTCCCTGGCGGCGGCCAGGCTCCTCTTTTTCCGGCTGCGGCGCCTTGGCTTCCAGGCATCCCTCATCCCCTCCGGCGGTTCCGAGGTGCTGGAGGGCATCGCCCATGCGGGGGAGGGGGACCTGGCTATCCTCTTCAGCTTCTCCAAGGTGTCGGAGGAGGGGCGGATGATCCTGGACTATGCCCGGGAGGCGGGCTGCTCCACCCTGGCTTTTACGAGCCGTCTCTACGCTCCCCAGGAGCAGAGAGCGGATGTGAACCTGTATGTATACCGGGGGGAGAAGGAGGAGTTCCACACCATGTCCTCCGCGGTGGCGGTCATAGACGCCCTTGTGCTGGCCCTTTCGGACAGCATGCAGCCCAAGGCTGCGGAGAAACTGATGCGGCTGCAGAAGCTGAAGAAAAAGTACGGCAGGAGGCTGTACGGAAAAGAAGACGGAAAATCCGGGCAGGAGTAGTCCTGCCCTTTTCTTTTTGCGCGCAGATATGCTATACTTTATACTTAGCTGCTGTGCTGTATCTGCCTGCCAGGCCTGCGGCGGACAGCGGCGAAACAGACGAGGTGAGATAGACATGCAGATCGTAGATAAATACATTGATCACGTAAGGGGGGAGGCCATCCGGCGCCCGGAGAAGAGCTGGGACAAGATCCTCCTCGGCTTTAAGGCCAACAAGTGGAGGATGAAGCTCCTCCCCAACAAAAATATATCCGAGGGCTACCACCGGCTGGAGACCATGATGATGAGCCTGGTATCGGACTCGCTGTGCAGAGAGGGAAGCTACGTGTGGGGCAATATCTTCGCCCCCTGCGAGCTGATGCAGTGCTTCGGCCTGAACACCCTGTCCATCGAGTGTCTCTCCTGCTATATGAGCGGATATCATCTGGAGGACTATTTTATCGACTACGCCCAGAACATGGGCATCGCCCCCACGCTGTGCTCCTACCACAAGACCTTTGTGGGGGGCGTGGAGAGCGGCGTGGTGCAAAGGCCCGAGTACGCGGTGACCACCTCCCTCTCCTGCGACGGCAACCTGAATACCTTCCGCTATCTGGAGAAGAAGGCAAAGGTGCCCTTTACCTTTCTGGACGTACCCTACGCCGCTGATGAGGAGTCTGTACAATACCTGGCGGACCAGCTGCGGGAATTTGCCCGGGAGCTGGAGTCCCGGACTGGCCGCAGGTTTGACGAGGAGGAACTGAAAGACATCCTGCGCACGGAGAACGAGACGAGGAAAGAACTGAAGCGTTTCTTTGGCTATCAGAAGATTTATTATTATCCGGGAGAGCTGATCAGCCATCTCTACATGATGATGGGCATGCATCTGCTCATCGGCACGAAGGAGTTCCTGGAGCTGCTGCGATTCATGAACGAGGAGATACAAAAAGGGCCGGTGTTCCAGGGGAAAAAGATTCTGTGGATCCACCTCCTGCCCTTTTACCAGGAGAGCCTGAAGGAGTATTTCAACAGCAGTCAGGAGTATCAGATCATTGCCAGCGACATCATCCTGGACTACATGGATGAGCTGGATGCGGAACACCCCTTTGAGGCCCTCGCGGGTAAGATCATCAGGAACCTGTACAACGGCTCCTACGCCCACAAGGCGGAGATGATCGGCCAGCTGGCGGACGAACTCCATCCTGACGCAGTCATCCACTTCTGTCACTGGGGCTGCAAGCAGGCATCGGGCGGGAGCATCCTTCTGAAGGAGAAGATGCAGGAGAAGGGGATCCCCATGCTGATCCTTGACGGGGACGGCATAGACAAGCGGAACAGTCACGACGGCCAGATCAAGACAAGGCTGGAGGCGTTTCTGGAGATGATCGGGACAGGAGCTTCCTGTATAATACAAATATAGGGAATTCCACGAAAGGTGGTTGAGAAAAAAAGATACCTCAGAGTAAAATAAGATTTGCTGA
>NZ_JPJE01000012.1 GCF_000765215.1 Eubacterium sp. ER2 | reverse complement strand
GCTGGTACAGCCAACCAGTAAGATGGTACAGAATTAGCGGCAGGGTGGTACAGTTAAACCGTGCAGTGTGTCACGAGCGACCGTTATTTACAATCGAGGGGATACTAACTGCTTACAAATTGTTTTATGTGGGATGCTCACGAGCGAGAAAGAATCTAATTATTGTTGTAGATGAAAACCGGATAGCTCAGTTTAAAGATGCTTTTATTGGAAAAGTTAAGAAGATTGGATTTTCTGTACAATGAAAAGCCCGGGCACTTATCAGCACCCGGGAAAAAGAGAGATGTCCTCAATCGCTGTGAAGAGCCATGGGTTTGTAACGTATTTGCAACAACTTCCCGTATAACCCTTTGATTTTCCAGTATTTTCGGTTACCCAAACGTTAATCCGGATACAACAATATACGATTCAGATGCCGCAAGGCGCTGCATGGCCTCCCAGGACAGTTGTTCTGGGAGGTCTTTTTTCTTTCCACTAAAGATACATTTCAAAGGCTGTCAGATACCTGCTGGACAGGGATTTTCTTATATTTCTAATGGAATATGTTTTTTCATCACTGTGAGTGTTTTACCCACAAATATCGCAGAAAGGATCGTTGCAATTCCAAACCCTTTTAAATCATGCAGGAAAGCAATTCCTAATATAACAGATATGATTACCATAAAAATATCATAGTAGATTTTAATTGTTCCAATATTTATATTTAGCAGGCGCGCAAGTATATTCACAGTTCCATCCGGCGGATTTTGTACTAACTTCATTGAGAGCATAAGATGCATTCCAAGTGCAGTACATACAATGCTCATAATCATTAGAAATATTTTAAATATCATATCTTCAGCATTAAAACTAATAATATTTTTGAAAAAATCAATGATAATGCCAAATAAAAATGCCACTGGTATTTGCAGTAATACCTTAGCGTTGATTAACTTTTTTTCAAGAATGTATTGAATCATACTATTGCAAAAGTGAAACAGCATCGTCAGCGTTCCAAATGTTAATGGGGTCAGATACCCCAACACATATGGAACACTGCTGATCGGCGATACTCCAAGTTCGCATTTCACGCACAATACAATCCCTAATGATACAGATATTACTCCTATTATATAAATGCCTAATCGATATATCAAATTTTTCATATTTTCATACCTTCTTCTTGTAGTTATCTGCATTCCGGCAAAGGTGGGCTTTGTTATTTTATTTCCTGTTTATTTTGAAATACTTTTCCAAATAACCAATGTGTAAATGGTGCTGCGGCAAACATATTCCAGAAAAAGGCCATTGGGAAATTTTTTAAGGTTGTTCCTATCCAAATTGCTGGCAACTGAGAAAGCGGGGCGTTGGCAAAAATAATATTGAAAAGAACAGACGCTACCAGACTCATAGTTGGGCACATAACTGCAATCGTTCCAGCTTGACGAAGCAACTGACAGATGTAAGGATTATCTTGTTCTGGATTGCAATGTTTTGAAGCGATTGCACTTCCAATTCGGTTCCCCCATAAATTTGAAAACAGAATAACAAATAATCCCATATAAACTGCTTCTTTTAGTGCGTCTAAAAAACAGCATTTGTCATATTACTTAAACCGCCGACAGTTAAGTTTACTCCCTCTTTTATGGCGATATTATAAACTTCCATTCCATAAGCCATTGCATATGACATAATAATTCCGAAAATAAATCCCTGAAATTTATTTTTTGGCATACTCCACTTCTCCTCCTAATAACAAAAATAACGTGTAGCTTTCTTTGCAACTGGGATTACGCATGAAAGCTACACGTTGTGTAATAATTATACAAAATTATTCTCTGAATTTCAAAGGACATTTTAATCAAAATTTATTCTTTGCTTCACTTTATCTGTAGAGAGGCCGGATTTAAAGAAAAGGGTTGACGAAAATATTCTATTGTATTGTTTAAAAGGTGGAAAAGAGTTGGAAATAACACTTGAAACAGAACGTGTGTTCTGATAAAATAAAGCCAGGCACTGCCAGAGAACGGTAGGCGGTTAGTCCTTCGACAGAGGGACTGAACCCTCTGATTACATAGAAATCTCTGCAAAGAGAAATCTTGGAAAGGAGGGCGAACTTATGAGTGACTTCGAAATGCTCTCCATCGTTTTGATGATACTTGGTATTGTCGTTACGATCTTAATAGCATACATAGATCACATGAAAAAGTAACCGCCCCTCAGCCAAAGTGTGCGGTTACTTTTCGTAACTAACATGAATTTGGACTAACCGCTTATCGGTAGTGCCTATTTCTATGTTTATATTAGCAAAGTGAGGAGAGAATGTCAAATTTTTTAAATCAGATGATGAAGTAAACGAATTGTCAGTTGAAATGAAAAGGCTACTTTTATAAAATAGCATGCTTTACGGCTGTGAAATCCAATGTCCCTTTTTTGTTCCACAAGTCTTGGTATAGTAGTTGTGTAAAAGAAAAATGCTACTTACGAAGAAAAGGAAGGAGATGGATCATTTCACAGATGATTCAGTATTGACGTTCGCTTTGGCAGAGTGGGCCTTAGAATATGGAAAAGTTCCTTTAGGAGACTGTGATACAGTGGCTGCTATGGCAGGGGGGATTGCTTTTGCATACTATAAAAAAATCCCGGAAGAAATTTTAACTCATTGTTTGGACTGCCTGGATGAAAGACTATTGAATATATATTACAAGTTTAAAGAGGTATATATTGATTAACACGTAAGAAGTTTATAAAACTGCATCACAGTACCTCCGATCTGCTACTGTGTGATGTTTAGTCTTTACTTGTTTACTTTTGGAGAATACAATGCAGTAATAAATGAAAGAGGAGATTGACAGGAAGAGAAAGATGAGTGTTTTTAAGAAATTGCACAATATCACATTGGAAGAATACCTGACTCTTCTTGAACAGATGAAACAGGCAGCCCTCTGTGATATGGATTTGTTTTCAGAAAAAGAAAAATATACAGGAGATATTCAGCCGGGTTCATTCTTAGGTGTAAAGCTCCGGTACCGGGATGATGAGGACTGTCTGTATGCCGACTGTTCATCGCTGGGACCGCAGCCGTTTACCAGGCTGCACCCGTATCTCTGGCGATTTATGAAGGAAGAGTCGGAAGAACTCCTGAGCGACCAGGATTTTGATGAACCGGCGGAAAATAAGTTTTACTGGGAAGTAACAAAATATATTCGTTGTAGGGAATGCTTTTACAGGCAGTATGCAGTGACGTTTTCTCTGAGACTGGAATTGCTGGGAGTTGAAGCATATCCGTATGAGTTTGAATACAGGTCATTTCAGGATTCAAAATATGTGGAATACTTTACGGAGGAACAGAAGTTTATCCTAGGACATGCGGGGCAGCTAAAAGAGCCGGTGAATGTCATCCTGCCCTATCATCCGGGAGATATCCTGTATGTGGATGCGAATCCATTCGGGAAACCATTTTATGCAGTATATTGTGCAGAGACGATATCAGATAGAGAGCATTTTGAATGGACGAAAAAGGAGTATGGATTTTATAAGCGGGAACACCCGTGCCTTTATATTTCAGAAGACAGACAAGGTCCGGACATCACGAATCTGTGCGGATGGTTTACGGATTATATACCGTTTCCCTATGCTCCGCTTGACCGGGTCAAAGTAGTGGATACGTGTGATGATCCGTTTCTTCTAAAGGGTTCGGCGATGTTAAAAGAGGATCCGGCTGTTTTTCGGAAATGGATTAAATGGAAAGAAGAGTAAGCACCTCATTGTAGAAATCCAGCACGAGTTTTTCTGCATAAAAGACGCTGCTGGTCTTCCAGGCATTGATCTGATCCGTTAAATAGCGGACGATGTATTTTTCAAACAGGTCGGTTGAATATTCATAAGTATAAGTGTCTATGCGGCTCTCGTTTTGCAAAGTTGCCTTCAGAGTGGAGAAATCTGCGCCAAAATATTCGAATGACAGGAAGAACCGGCCATATTTTGTGTTGAATCTGGCAGTCAGTTTATAATTCATCCAATCTGTATCGGTCAGAGTCAGTTCGCTGCAAAGGCGGTCATAGCCATATTTATTTTCATAGCGCATGTCTTTTGAAGTCAGTTTCGGAAGTTTCATAATTACATCCTCGCTTTCGTTTATCTGTGATTAGAGTATAGAAGCCCTAATGCACCAAAAAGGGTGCATAAACTGTATTATTCTATGAGCAGTAAATAACCAGATGAAATGATATGTAAGGAGAACGATTATGAAATTTAAGTTTGATAATTCTGAGAAATTGTTATTTGAGTATTTCGATGAGTTGTTTGACCTGTATCTGCATCGGAAGCAGAGAGATCAGGTAGAAAGTTTTCTGATGAGGCTCCGTTATGAAGAAGAGAAGGACCTTCTCCATGAAAAGATCGTTACATATCCCGAATATGTACAGCGGTTATGGTTTGGAGCTTATCTTGGGAAGATTTTCAAAGAAAAAGGGCGGATGTTCCGGATCGGGGTAAGGCAGTGTCCGTTTCTCTTATATCTTCTCCATCTTGCCTCTTATGATGTCTTTGAACAGGAAGGGCTGGAGAAACCTTATCTTTGCAGACAGACGGAAATCGGGATCTATCATTTTATGACAGAAGAGAACTGGTATGATCTTGTGAAAAATGAAGCAGATCTGGACGGCTTTTTCGCAGGGACAGGTTTTCAGTATCTGTGGATCGGCGATGAAAAGGAACGGAAGCCTTGTGGACTGACGATCCTCCCGATAGAAGAGGATCTTCGGAAGTACAGTTTCTGGGAAATGGACAGGTTGCCGGACGGGACGATCTGTTTCAAAGACGAATTTATCCCGGAATTTGTCCGGAAATCAAGACAAGCGAAACGATACTGGGTGTCAATCAATATCTGCCGGCTGTCAATAGAAGAAGAACTGCTGATCAGGAAGCATAAACCGCAGACAGAAAAAGAGATGAAAGACGTTATAGCGATGGCGTGGAAGGGGAGTTCCAAATGGCAGATACTGGAGAGATTTTACCAGCTGGAACATTTAAAGCTTTTGCCGTGTGTGATATGATGGGAGCAGGTAAATATTTGCGAAAAAACACACCAAATAAAAAGGAGAAACAGAGGATGATTGTTTATGAGTATGTGATGACAAGTGACAGTGGCTTTGCACCAAATCCATTTTACGGGGCATGTACATTGGCATGCTGTAAACCGAAGATAAGAAAAGGTGTTGCCAATGAGATATTTGGCGAAATATTTGGAAAAATAAAGAAAACACTTGCACCAAATGAGCGTTTGACTAAAAAGAAAAAAGAAGAAATATTAAAAGACTTAAAAGACTTAGGTTTAGAAGCAACGGAAGAAGAAACGGAAACTTTTGACAGCCGGATTAAAGACTTGTTTTTGTGCGGGAATGAGAGATTGTTAAAAAAATATATTAAATGCCAATCAAAGGAGGCGTTCATTAAGAATCAGAATATCTATATTATAGGACTTGCAGGCAAACAATTAAAAGAAAAACTTGGGAAAGCGGGAGAAGATAAAAATCCGATGGTTTTCGTCATGCGCGTCACTGATATATTGACGTATGATCAATATTATCATGATGATAAGTATAAGGAGAAGATACCGCATGAATTTAATGTAGTTGACGCGAATGATAATACCAGTATTAACTGGTGCGGTGATAATATCTATAAAAGTGTAGAAGGTCAGAATGCTGTTGCAGGAGAACTGGCAGTAAAAACGGCATTTCATCATGAAAATGGATGCGTGGAAGAAAATAAAGTACATGATCTAGCTGGGGAATATGTACTGGTATCTGATGCGGGAAACTTTATCTATTATGGGAAAAAAGCAGGCGAAGCACCAGATGTTGGGGAAGCATATAAATATGTCGGGCATAAAAAAATTAATTTTATTGATAAGTCAGGCGATAACGAGGCATTAAGAAAATTCCTTTGCGGTTTTGATAAGATTGAGAGAAAGGGTGTTATCGCACCGCCGATCAACAGCATGATTAGAATGGAGGATATCAGATGAAGATTATAATTTCCAGAAAAGGATTTGATAATGCGAACGGGAAATGTGCCAGCCCGATTCTTCCTGACGGGGATATGGTATCTATGCCAATCCCGACGGATGAAAGCAGCGGTCTCAAATTTGAGGAAATCTTCTATCAGGGACGGACTTATGCCCAAATGTGGAAAGAATTGAGTGAAAAAGCATATCATCTGTATCCTTCTGGGTTTTGTCATCTGGATCCGGACATCCGGGAAGATGTCAGAAGCGAAAAGATACCTGGTTGGAAACCTGCGTTCGGGCAGACGGGAGCGGCACAAGGCTATCTGCAGGGACAGAATGTTGATGTTGGTGATATTTTCCTTTTTTTTGGAACATTTCATCAGACAGAAGAAAAGGATGGGAAACTGTCATATTGCCGGGGGCGACGTGGGAAGAATGTGGATTTTTATGTGAAATCAGATTTACATATTATATATGGCTATCTGCAGGTGGGAGAGATTATTACAGATCCAGGCAGAATAAAAAGAGAATATCCATGGCATCCTCACAGTCGCTTTAGTGACAAGAATAATGTCCTTTATATTCCTGCGGACAAGCTGATCATAAATGGTGAAGATCAGGGAGTAAAGGGGTATGGTGTTTTAAATTATGACAAGAAAAGAGTGTTGACAAAAGAAGGACGTTCAAAAGGCAATTGGATAAAAAGAGTATTTTACATGCCAGAAAATGTTGCGGGAAATCGCAAGAATTCTTCTAAATCCGAAGATGCGCTATATTATGCGGGGATATGGCAGGAGATTGTATTAAAAGATACAACGGAAGAGTTGATTGACTGGGTAAAGGAACTGATATTGTCATAAAGAGGAAATAATATGTACGGAAAGCAGCCTAAGAAACTATTGATCATGAATATCCTGGATATTCTGAAGAGATATACCGATGAAGATCACCGCCTCAGCCAGAAAGAGATCGTGGAGATCCTGGACCGTGAGTATGATATGAAGGTGGAGCGGAAAGCCGTGAAGAGAAATCTTCTGAATCTGATTGATTACGGGTATCATGTGGAATACAGCGAGTCTGTCAGGGTAAACAGAAGAGGTGAGGAAGAGACGGTTTATTCAGACTGGTATCTGGAACGGGATTTCACAGATGCTGAACTCCGTCTGCTGATCGACAGCCTGCTCTTTTCCAGACACATTCCATACAGTCAGTGCAAAACGCTGATCGAGAAACTGGAGAATCTGTCCAACCGGTATTTCAAATCCAGAGTAAAACATATCCAGACCATGCCGGATAATGAACTCCCCAATAAGCAGCTTTTCTATACGATAGAAATACTGGATCGGGCGATCAGCAAGGGGAAGCAGGTTTCATTCCAGTATAATGAATACTATACGGACGGGCAGCTTCATGCAAGGAAAGACGATTCCGGCCATGTCAGGACCTATATTATTAATCCATATCAGATCGCAGCGGTAAATGGGCGGTATTATCTGATCTGCAACAATGATAAATACGATGGTGTATCCAATTACCGGGTGGATCGTATTACTGATATCTGTCTTCTGGATACGCCAGCCAAACCGATGAAAAAAGTTAAGGGTCTGGAAAACGGGCTGAACCTTCCGAAACACATGGCGGAACATGTCTATATGTTTACCGGTGAGAGCGTACCAGTGACATTTCGCGCAAAGAAATATCTCCTGACCGATCTCTTTGACTGGTTTGGTAAAGAAATGCAGTTCCTGAATGAGACGGAAGATGAAGTGACGGTGCGGGTAACTGTCAACCAGGACGCCATGCAGAAGTGGGCGCTTCAGTATGCGCTTCATGTAACGGTGGTTAAGCCGGAGAGTCTGGTAAAAAAGATACGAGAAGATATCAGAAATGCTGCGAATAACTATCAAGTATAAAGTAAGCGTGGGAAAACACATTTAATCCGATTAGAAAGGTCCCTCTTGGTCTTAAATTTTGACATGGGACCAGCGTGAATGTAGTATAATAAATGCATTTGTGCATAATTTATGGATAGATGGAAATGCACCGATGTTTACGGAATTCCGGGACAGAATTGAAATATTGTCACGGGGGGACCTGCCGTCGAAGCAGACAGTTGAAGGCTTTTTTTCCGGAGAATCAGTTCCGGTCAACCAGAAACTGTCGGATATTTTTCTTCAGCTTCAAATAAGTGAACGTTCTGGACGTGGTGTACCTAAAAAAACGGAACTTTATGGTGAAGACTGTATTGAACTTAGAGAGAACAGTATTGTGGTGACGATTCTTTTTGAACGGTTAGAGACAAAGGTGGATGTATCAGTTGGTAATGGAAATGTACCAGATAGAACAGAAATTCCCTCAGTTGGAACAGAAATTCCCCTAGTTGAAACCATAATTCCCCCAGATAGAAGCGAAAATCCTCTGCTTAAAGAACTAGGTATAGAAGAACGTATACTAAGATTTTGTGCTGAAGCAAAGAATATCCAAGAAATCATGGAATATCTTGGATATCGCGACAAAAAGACTGTGCGTAAATATTTGTCCTCGTTTCTTATGGCCTCCCAGGACAGATGTCCTGGGAGGTTTTTGTATTCATATTCATTTGTGAGCAGTGCAAAACTAAAAACAATAAAATACTTGATTTTCACCATATAATCTCATATTATTGCATTAAGAGGTGAAAATATGATAAAAACGACTGAAATGATGCTGGAAGAATTAAAAGAATATTCTAATCCGGCGGCCAAACTTTCGCGTATGGCGAAGCAGGGAGAATGTTTTCCGATTGTACGGGGGTTATATGAGACTGACCGGACAGTTCCGGGATATTTATTGGCAGGGTGTATCTATGGACCGTCCTATATTTCTTTCGAGTATGCGCTTGCGTATTATGGATTGATACCTGAGACCGTATATACAATTACTTGTGCCACTTTTGAAAAAAAGAAGAAAAAAAGATATGAAACAATGTTTGGCACCTTTATTTATCGAGATGTTCCATCTGAGGCGTTTCCACTGGAACTCAGGGTCGTGCAGGAAAAGGAGTATTTTTACCGTATTGCAGAACCCGAAAAGGCCCTGTGTGATAAACTGTACACAATGCATCCGGCAGCAAACGGCAGAGAACTTTTTGCGCTTCTGACAGAAGACCTGCGGATTGAAGAAACGGAACTGTGTAAATTAGATGTGGATAAAGTGTCAGTTTTAGCAGAGCATTATCATTCTGGAAACGTAAAGAAAATGGCGTCGTTATTGCGGAGGATGAAGAGATGAATACGGCAATTGAACAGATGTTGAAGAACTATCAGATAGAAAATATATATGACCAGAAAAATGCGATGAAAGAAATTATGCAGGAGATTGTCCTGTGCGGACTTTCGCGGGCGGGGTTCTTTCAGAAAGCGGCTTTTTATGGCGGAACGGCACTCCGGATTTTTTATGGGCTGGATCGTTTCTCTGAAGATCTGGATTTTTCTTTGGTAACAGCAGATCCGGATTTTGATCTGACTGTTTATTTTCCGGTCCTGGAGAAAGAGGTGCGTGCTTTTGGCCTGCATGTTACGATACAGGAGAAGGAAAAGACGAAGGAAAGCAATATCCGTTCTGCTTTTTTAAAAGGAAATACCAAAGAACATCTTTTGTTGTTTTATGCGGATGAGGATCTGGCGGGAAGTGTTGCCAGAAGCGAGCTTATTAAAATAAAATTCGAGGTCGACATCAATCCGCCGGAGTATGCCGGTTTTGAGCATAAATACCGGCTTCTTCCGACCCCATATGAAGTGAACCTGTATGATATGCCGTCGTTGTTTGCCGGAAAGATCCATGCAGTGCTCTGCAGAGCGTGGAAAAGCAGGATAAAAGGACGGGATCTGTATGATTATGTATTTTATCTCTCCAGGGGGAGTGCTGTGAATCAAAAACATTTGCGGGCACGGCTTCTGCAGTCCGGCTTTATTTCTGAGGATATGGAATGTACGCTCCCGGAGCTGAGAAATATGTTGTATGAAAGATTTGATACTATTGATTTCCGTCAGGCGAAACAGGATGTAGAGCCGTTTATCAGAGACACAGCTTCTTTGAATATGTGGAACGCAGATTTTTTCAAGCAGATTACAGCGGGCCTGCACTTTTGAGGCAGAGAGAAAACAGGGGGTAAAATGAGAGAGCCGATTGAAAATATCAGTCTGTTACAGAAACAGATCAATAATCTACAGCTTGAGAATCAAATCCTGAAAAACATTCTGGATCGTTCAGGTATTTCGTATACACACGAAATTGCCCGGATTGGAGAAACGGGAAAAGCAGAAGGATACGATTCAGACCAGGGTGCACGGATCATTCATCCAAGACAGATAACGGTTGAAATGGCGAATTTGTTCTATGCCAGATTCTGGGGACGCCAGGATGTTTATGCAAGAAGGAGCGAGAAAAAAAGCTACCGGAGAAGCAGGATATTACACACAGTGTCACAATCGGTGGGAGAACGTCTGTCCTAAAATGCGTCATGAGAAAATGAATTGTAAAGACTGTCCCCATCAATCGTATAAGCAGTTGACTGTGAATGATATACTGGCTCACTTATATGGAAAATCATATAACGGTTCAGATGTGATCGGTGTTTATCCATTATTAAAAGATGGAACCTGCCGTTTTCTTGTATTTGATTTTGATAATCATGAAAAGAATGCGGAAAAGAAGGATTTTGCTAATACAGACGAGGCATGGATGGCAGAAGTAGAAGCTATGCGCATGATCTGCAGTTTAAACGGGATAGATCCCCTGGTGGAGCGTTCCAGATCCGGCAGAGGAGCGCATCTGTGGATATTCTTTGATAAACCGATTCCGGCAGTGCTGGCAAGAAGGTTTGGCTTTGCGCTGCTGGAAAAGGGGGCGGAGCATGTGAATCTGAAATCATTTAAATACTATGATAGAATGCTTCCGGCTCAGGATACTCTATCAGAAGGTGGATTGGGGAACTTAATCGCACTGCCATTACAGGGACAGGCGCTGCAAAAAGGAAACAGCGCTTTTGTAGACAACAATTGGAATGCTTATCCGAACCAGTGGGATGTGCTTTGGAGCAAGCCGCGGCTCTCCGCTGAGTTTATAGAGATAAAAATAAAAGAATGGACAGCGTCGGATATTACGGAAGCAGCAGATGATAATGGAACTGATGGAGAACGAGAGGAGCCATGGAAAAAGGAAAAGCCTTTTCATCGGGAAGATGTGGATGGAAATTTGAGGCTTGTTTTATCTAATGGTTTATATATAGACAGTCTGAATCTGAAAGCGGGAATCCAAAATCAGATCAGACGCCTTGCGGCCATAAGAAATCCGGCTTTTTATAAAAATGCGGCAATCGGCATGTCGAATTTTGCCACATCTCAGTGGATATATCTTGGAAAGGATCACTTGAGCGGATATATTGAAATTCCAAGAGGGGTGTATGATAAATTAAAGGAAAAAATAAATGAAGCAGGTATTCCATGTGAGATCAAGGATGAACGTCAGTGTGGCAGACATATCCATGTTGTCTTCAAAGGGGAACTGCGGGAGGAACAAAAGCCGGCGCTGGAAGAGATGATGAAATATGATAATGGAATTCTTCAGGCGGCGACCGCTTTTGGAAAAACGGTTGTATGCAGCGCGATGATCGCAGAGAAAAAAGTTAACACACTGATTATTCTTGAGTCGTCCGCTTTGCTGGATCAGTGGAAAGATGCATTGGAGCAATTTCTTGATATAGATGAGCAGTTACCAGAGTATAAAACGAAAACCGGACGGATTAAAGTACGTAAAAGTCTGATAGAAAACTGCAGGGCGCACACGATTCTATGACAGGTATTGTAGACATTGCGATGGTCGGCTCTTTGTACAAAAAGGGAGAATGGCATTCGTTACTGGATCAGTACGGGATGATCATTGTGGATGAATGCCACCACGCAGCTTCAGATACGATTGCGGAAGTATTACAAAAAGTACCGGCTAAGTATGTATATGGCGTTACTGCAACACCTAAGCGGGCAGATGGTCTGGAAAAAGTTAATTATATGCTGCTAGGATCGATTCGATATAGCTATTCTTCAAAAGAAAAGGTAAAAGCACAGGGAATCCCGCATCTGGTGTATCCGCGGTTTACAAGAACAGTGCTGCCAAGAGGTGTTATAACAGAAAAGATGCATCCGAATGAAGCGTATGAAATTCTCAGGCAGAATGAAGTCAGAGATGAACAAATTCTTTCGGATGTAAAAGAATGCATAGCAGCAGGAAGAACTCCGGTGATACTTTCTAAATATAAAGATCATTCAGAAAGATTATACGAACGAATAAAAGATTGTGCAGATAAAGTATTCCTGATGACAGGAAATAATTCGAAGAAAGAGCACAGAAAGATACGGGAGCAATTGCGTGAGACTGTGCCTGAAGAGACATTGGCCCTTGTTGCTACAGGCAGCCTGATCGGTGAAGGGTTTGACTTTCCCCGCCTGGATACACTGATCATGGCAACACCGGTTTCGTTCCGAAGTGTTGTAGAGCAGTATGCCGGACGGCTGAATCGGGACTATGCTGGGAAAAAGGACGTGATTGTTTTTGACTACGTTGACAGCCATATTCCGATGTTTGAAAAAATGTATGCGAAAAGATTGAAAGCATACCGACAGATCGGATATGAGATCTGCAGCGGGCTGCATAGCGAAAAACAGAAAACCAATGCAATTTTTGACGGCGAAAATTACCGGGAAGTATTTAAGAAGGATCTGCTTGAGGCTGAACAGAGAATTATAATATCCAGTAGTGTTATCAGTTCCCAAAAGGTTTATGATCTCATAGCTATGCTGAAGGAAAAGCAGGAGCAGGGAGTTGAAGTGACAATCATTACATGGCAACCGGACGATTATGGCTTTGAAACAGAATGGTACAGCCCGAGGACATTCTGCGGTTTGAGAGTAGTGTAAATCTATAGGGTAATGAAACTAAAGACTTTGCAAACAACACAGAGTATCCGTTTGAGAGTAGTGTAAATGTTACTGAAGGAGCAGAGCAGACTGGAACAAATCCTCAAAAAGACAGAAGAGCGGATGAAAGATGCCCCGGATGGATCGCTGCGTTTATCCCGAAGCGGGAAATCCGTACAGTATTACCGCTGCATGCCGGGAAAACAGAAAAATGGCGAGTATCTTCCGAAAGCAGAGGGGCAGCTGGTCCGCAGGCTGGCGCAGAAATCTTATGATCAGAAAGTGGCAAAGCTGGCCGGGAGAAGGCTGGCCCAGATCAAAAGAATAGTAAAAGATTATGAGAATGATGAAATAGAAAGACTGTTCCTAAATGAACACAAGGAGAGGCAAAAACTGATCTGTCCGGTGGAACCGACGTGGGAACAGCGACTGGAAGCGTGGATAAATGAAGAGTACCTGCAGAAAGAATTTCGGGAAGATGTGCCGGTGATCTTAACGGAACGAGGGGAGCGGGTGCGTTCCAAATCGGAAAAACTGCTGGCTGATTACTTCTGGCGAAGCGGCATACTGTATAAATATGAGCGGCCATTGCACTTGAAAGGCTTCGGCATCGTACATCCGGATTTTACATTCCTTTCCAGAAAGACAAGGCAGGAAGTGTATTGGGAGCATGACGGCAGGATGGATGACCCGGTATATACCCAGCGGGCGGTCCGTAAAATACAGGCGTACGAGCAAAACGGGATCTATCCGGGAGAGCAGCTGATACTAACATTTGAAACCGAGAAGTCAGTATTGGATCTGAGGATGGTCAAAAGACTTGCGGAGAAGTATCTGATATGAAAAAGTGAAATAGGTTTCGATTAAAGAGGCTGGGAAACAGGAGAGGAAAGGATTGACAAACTTTCCGTATGGCGGTAAACTGAATATACATGTGTCTTGACACTTGTATATTCACTATATTTTGTTAAAGGAATGGGAGTTTGTTATGGAAAAAGTAAAATCTTTTCTGAAACGGAAAAATATCGTTATCTCGGCTAAGCGGTACGGGATAGATGCCCTGGGCGCCATGGCCCAGGGATTGTTCTGCTCACTGCTGATCGGCACGATCCTGAACACCATCGGAAGCCAGTTCCACATCGGATTTCTGACTGCCCAGATCATCACCATCAACGGTGTGGGCTACACCATTGGCGGTATGGCCTCCTTCATGAGCGGCGCGGCCATGGCGGTGGCAATCGGGTATGCCCTCCAGGCGCCGCCCCTGGTGCTGTTCTCTCTGGCTACAGTGGGATATGCCTGCAATGCCCTTGGACAGGCAGGCGGACCTCTTGCAGTACTGTTTGTGGCTATTATCGCCGCAGAGGTGGGAAAGGCGGTCAGTAAAGAGACAAAGATTGATATTCTGGTGACGCCCATTGTCACAACTCTGGCGGGCATTGGTGCGGCCTGGGTCATCGCACCGCCCATTGGCCTTGCTGCCAGTGCTTTTGGGCAGCTCATCATGCAGGCAACGGAGCTGCAGCCTTTCCTGATGGGGGTCGTGGTGTCTGTGCTTGTGGGTGTGGCGCTGACACTGCCCATCTCCTCTGCGGCTATCTGCTCTGTCCTGGGACTGACCGGGCTTGCAGGCGGGGCCGCGGTGGCGGGCTGCTGTGCCCAGATGGTGGGCTTTGCGGTTATGAGCTTTAAGGAAAACAGATGGGGAGGCCTGGTGAGCCAGGGGCTCGGCACATCCATGCTGCAGATGCCCAACATTGTCAAAAATCCACGGATCTGGATCGCGCCAACCGTGACCTCAGCGATTACCGGCCCTATTGCCACCTGCATCTTTAAACTACAGATGAACGGAGATGCCATCAATTCCGGTATGGGAACCTGCGGCCTGTGTGGACAGCTGGGTGTGTGGACTGGCTGGATCGCGCCAAGTGACGCAGCAGTCGCCAACGGAGCAGTCGCCATGGCGCCCTCTGCCTTCGACTGGTTGGGACTGATCCTGATTTCCTTTGTGCTTCCGGCCATACTGGCCCCGGCCATCAACCAGGTGTGCCGGCGCATGGGCTGGGTAAAAGACGGCGATCTGACACTGTCATAGATTTTGTGCTGATAAAAGCAGAGAGAAAACAGGGCGTTTCGGCTTTGAGCAGAAACGCCCTTTGCCATGAAGAGATTGACAGGCGGCAGAAGAAAAGAGTATAGTTATTTCAAAATGCGGCAATGGTGCTTCGGGTTGGAGGTGTAGCAGGTTTATGGACAGTTGTATCTATGAAAACGGAAAGATTTTTACAGCAGATAAGGACAATCTCTACGGGGAAGCCATGCTTGTGGAGGATGGTCTGATCCGCAAAGTCGGGACAGCAGAAGAAGTGGAAGAGATGGCTCCGGCGGGATGTGGCCGGATAGACCTTGGAGGACGCCGGGTGATCCCTGGATTTGTGGACGCCCATATGCATCCTGTCATGCTGGCGGATTTCAGCCGGCAGATCTCAGCCCTGCCGCCTAAGATCCACTCCATAGAGGAGCTGGTAGAGGCAGTGCGGGAAAAGAGACAGGAACAGGGGCCTGACAAATGGATCCAGGGCTGGGGATACGATGAAGGGAAATTTGCAGAGCGGCGATCCATTACCCGCTGGGATCTGGACAGAGGATGCAGCGATGCCCCGGTGTCCGTGATCCGTACATGCGGACATATCCGCTGCGTGAACAGCCGGGCGCTGGAGCTGGCGGGAATAGACCGCAATACGCCGGACCCGGACGGAGGAGAGATCGAGAGGGACGAAAATGGAGAGCCCACAGGTGTGCTGAAGGAAAATGCCAGAAATCTCGTGCTCCCCTTTATGCCTGTGCCCGATAGGCAGGAGAAAGTGGAGAATCTGACAGAGCTTGGCAGGCTTCTCACTTCCCAGGGCATTGTGGCGGTGACGGATATGGGCAACCTGGACAGCGGGGACAATTATCCGCTTTACCAGGAGGCGTCCGAAAAAGGATTTCTCCAGGAAGTGGGCGTGTACTATATGTGGGACTTCTTTATGGATGATCCGGACTTTTCGATCCCCAGGGAACGGTTTGACAGGAGGCAGCAGATTTTTGTCTGCGGGCTTAAGCTCATAGGGGATGGCAGTGTCTCGGGGCGCACTGCCTGGATGGCAGAGTCCTATCTGGGGACGGATTCCTGCGGGATCTCCGTGTGCAGCGACAGGCAGATGGAGACTGCTATCCGGTTCTGCAAGGAGAATCGCTGTCAGCTTTCCATGCATGCCATGGGCGGCAGAGCCATTGAGCGGGTCGTGGACCGGGCAGCCAAAGAGGAAAAGTGGAATGACGGGCCAGAGCCTTATGTGCGGGTAGAGCACATTACAGATCCGTCTGCGGACAGTGTGCGGAAGGCAGCCCGGAAAGGCATTGGTTTTGTGACCCAGCCCATTTTCCTGTATGCGGAGATCGAGAGCTATCTGAACAATCTGGGACCGGCATGGATGAAGCGGTGCTATCCGGTGCGTGACCTGCTGGACAGCCAGGTGAAGCTCTGCTTCTCTACAGACGCGCCGGCCACATCCTGGGCAGTTCCCTCGGATCCTTTCCCCAACCTCAAGGGAGCAGTGACCCGCCGGGCCTGGGACGGGACAGACTGCGGACAGGAGCAGGCTGTGGACATAGAGACGGCTATTATCCTATACACAAAAGAGGCTGCCCAGATGGCGGGATTTGACAGGCTGGGACAGCTGAGGGAAGGCTACAAGGCGGATTTTCTGCTTCTGGACCGGGATATCCTGGAGATCCCGGCTGAACAGATCGATCAGGTGCAGGTGGAACAGACTTATATAGGCGGCAAATGTGTGTATCAGCGGAGCTGATGGGCATTGATGGGGCTCGGATGTGTGGGCCCCGGCCGCCCCAAAGAGAGAAAAATGTTTGAAAATCTATTTGACTTTTTTTAAAATAAAGTGCTAATATACGTATGTTGAGTAGCGGAAAATGCGTAAGTCCAAACAGGGCTTGCGCTTTTTTTGTGCTTTTTGAAATTTGATAAAGGAGTGATTTTTTTGTCTGATCAAACGAACTATGGAAAAACTCTGACAGTGAGCATTCTGTCCCTGTCTCTGCTGACGGTCATGGCTGGTGCGGCTGTGGCTCCTGCGCTGGGGGTCATTCAGGCACATTTTTCTGACACAAACCCGCTTTTTGTACAGATGATCATCAGCGTGCCGGCCCTGTTCATTGTCATTACCAACTTTATCTTCCCGAAGCTGTGCAAAGTGTTCAGTGCCAAGACACTGGTGCTTATGGGCCTTTTGCTCTATACGGCAGGGGGCTGCGCGTCAGGCCTTTTTGACAACATCTTCGCAGTGCTCGTCATGCGGGCGCTTGTGGGGATTGGCGTGGGGATCATCATGCCCCTGTCCACAGGTCTTCTTTCTTACTATTTCCATCCGGAAAAGCAGGTGAGACTGATGGGTTACTCTTCTGCCATGAACCAGATGGGCGGCGTGATCGCCACACTACTGTCCGGCCTTCTGGCAAACATCAGCTGGCGGGTCAGCTTCCTGGTGTATCTGATGGGCCTGATCAGCATTGTTTTGTGCCTTTCCTATCTACCTAATGACAAGATCACCCAGGAGACACAGGCGAAAGAGGACAGGGGGAAAAGGAGACTGCTGGAGGCGTCGGTGTGTTCCGAGTCAATATCATGTACATCCTGGCTATGTTCCTTCTGATGTCCACCTTTTTTATCTACCCGGCTAATTTTGCGATGGAGACCATCTCTGAGGGGATCATCCCGCAGAATTACATTGCGGTCATCATGGCAGGCATGGATTTTGTCGCCTTCTGCGGCGGCCTTTTGTTCGTGCGGGCCAAGAGGCTGCTGGGAGGAAAGACAAAGTTCCTGGCGCCCCTTTGCTTTCTGATCGGATATCTGCTGCTGGCGCTTCTGGGCGGATGGACCGGCACGCTGCTTGGCTCCGTCTTTGTGGGCTTTGCCAACGGAGCAGGTATCCCTTACATCATGTCAGAGGCCTCCATGAAAGCCGGCAAGGCGGCGGCCACTACGGTGATGCCTCTGATCTCCGCGGCTCTGTATCTGGCGCAGTTTGTCTCTCCCGTGCTGATGTCCGCTGTGACGGCCATCTTTGGAGGAACGGTCTCTCATCTGCCGTACTGCTTTGCCATCGTGCTGTCCATCCTTTTTGTGCTGTGGTCTGCGCGGATCCCAAGCGGAAAAGCAGAGTAAAGATTGCTTTATCGACTTACGCCCCTTTTTGTGCTATGATAATACAGTCATTATCTTAGTACAGAAAGGGGTATTTTCATGGAAAATACGTCTGAAAATATAGAAAAAAACGCAGAAATGCAGACCGCCGGACACCTCTGTGTGGGCCTTGTGGCTCACGTGGACGCGGGGAAGACGACGCTGGCGGAGGGAATCTTATACACCACCGGCCAGATCCGCAGGCTGGGGCGGGTGGATCACCGGGACGCTTTCCTGGACACGGATCAGATGGAAAAGGACAGGGGCATCACCATTTTCTCCAAGCAGGCGGAGACAGTGATCGGGGATAAGAAGGTGACCCTTCTTGATACCCCGGGCCATGTGGATTTCTCGGCGGAGATGGAGCGGACCCTGCAGGTGCTGGACTATGCGGTCCTTGTCATCAGCGGGGCGGACGGCGTCCAGGGACATGTGGAGACACTGTGGCATCTGCTGGAGAGATATCACATCCCGGTCTTTCTGTTTGTCAACAAGATGGACCAGGAGGGGACAGATGAGGAAAAGCTCATGGAGGAGCTGAAAAAGCGGCTCTCCGACGAGTGCGAGGATTTCTCGGATCCGGAAGAGTTTGATGAGCGGATGGCCCTCCACGATGAGGAGCTGCTGGAGCATTTCCTGGAGGGAAAGGCGCCGGATAGAGGGAGCATCCGCAGGCTGATCCGGGAGAGGCGGATTTTTCCCTGCTTCTTCGGCTCTGCTCTGAAAATGGAGGGAGTGGAGGCGTTCCTGGAAGGCCTGGGAATGTATATGGAGTACCCCGGGTGCCAGTCAGCGTTCGGGGCCAGAGTGTACAAGATCACAAGAGATGCCTCCGGTCAGCGGCTGACCCACCTGAAAGTGACAGGGGGATGCCTGCGGGTGAAAATGAATATGGACGCCTACATGGCGGATCCCGGTGAAGAGGGGGCTGCCGGCCAGCGGGTGACGGGACAGAAGATCGATCAGATCCGGATCTACGCCGGGAACAGTTTTCAGACGGTGCAGGAGGCCGGCGCCGGCATGGTCTGCGCTGTCACCGGGCTGGAGGGAACCTACTCCGGTCAGGGGATGGGATGTGAGACAGCCTCCGTCCTGCCGGTGCTGGAGCCGGTCCTGACCTACCGGATGCAGCCGCCGGGTGCCTGCGACGTGCACGGCCTGTATCTGAAGCTGAAGACGCTGGAGGAGGAGATACCGGAGCTCCACATTGTGTGGAGGGAAGAGACAAAAGAGATCCACACCCAGATCATGGGGGAAGTGCAGATCGATGTCCTTAAGTCCCTGATCCGGGAGCGCTTTGGAGCGGAGGTCTCCTTTGACGAAGGCAGCATCGTGTACAAGGAAACCATAGAGGACAGTGTGGAGGGAGTGGGCCACTTTGAACCCCTGCGCCACTATGCGGAGGTACATCTTCTGCTGGAGCCGGGGGAGAGGGGAAGCGGTCTGGAGTTTGACGTTTCCTGCAGCCGGGACATGCTGGATGTCAACTGGCAGAGGCTGATCCTGACCCACCTGGAGGAGAAGCAGCACAGAGGGGTGTTGACCGGGGCGCAGATCACGGACATGAAGATCACGCTCATTGCCGGGCGCGCCCACCAGAAACACACCGAGGGAGGGGACTTCCGGCAGGCCACCTACCGGGCCGTCCGCCAAGGGCTGATGAAAGCCCGCTCCGTCCTTCTTGAGCCCTGGTACGAGTACCGGATCGAGGTGCCCCAGGAGATGATCGGCAGGGCTATGAACGATGTCCAGAGGATGAACGGAAGATTCGACGCGCCCCTTGTGGGGGAGGAGACTGCGGTGCTGACAGGCAGCGCTCCTGTGGCCACCATGCAGGGATATATGCGGGAGGTGCTGTCCTACACCGGAGGGCGGGGACGTTTCTCCTGCCGGCTGCAGGGGTACGAGCCCTGCCACAATCCGGAGGAGGTCATCAGCGCGTCCCTGTATGATCCGGAGGCGGATCTGGACAACCCTTCTTCTTCTGTGTTCTGTTCCCACGGTGCAGGGTTCGTGGTGCCCTGGTATCAAGTGGAGGACTACATGCATGTGGAAGGGATGGAGACAGGGGAGGAAGAGCCGCAGGAAGAGATCCTGACCGGGATAGAGGAGAGAAAGAGGCGCATCCACTCGGAGGTTATCGACGAGGAGGAGCTGAAGGCTATTTTTGTGCAAACCTATGGAAATGCAGGGCAGAAGCGGACCGGATGGAAGCGGACCGTCCGCACGCAGGACAGTACATATAAGGCAAAAGGGACGCCAAAGAAACAGGGCAGGGAGTACCTGCTGGTGGATGGATACAACATCATTTTCGCCTGGGAAGACTTAAAAGAGCTGGCAAAGGATAATATTGAGGCGGCCAGGAACAAACTGATGGATGTGCTCTGCGACTACCAGGGATACAGGCGCATGACGCTGATCCTCGTCTTTGACGCCTACAAGGTACCCGGAAATCCCGGGGAGGTGCAGAAATACCACAACATTCATGTGGTCTACACCCGTGAGGCGGAGACGGCGGATCAGTACATTGAAAAGGCAGTCCACGACATGGCCAGGGAGCACCAGGTAACGGTGGCCACCTCCGACGGGATGGAACAGATCATCATCATGGGCCAGGGGGCCCGCCGCATCTCGGCCAGGGATCTTCTGACGGAGATCCATGAGGCGCGAAAGGAGCTGCGCGCCCTGCATCTTGATCCCGCCCCGAAGATGAAGAGATACCTTTTGGAGGATGTGTCTCCTGAGGTGCTGAAGGAGCTGAAAAAGAAGGAGTAATCCTCCTTTTCAGACAGAAAATTTATGCTATAATGGACATGGACTTACATGTCCGGAAAGGATGTTTTTCGAAGTGAGAGAACAGCTGACCAGGCAGGACGTGGAGAAGATCGAGAAAGAGATCGAGTACAGAAAGCTGGTTGTGAGAAAGAATGCCATAGAGGCGGTGAAGGAGGCCAGGTCCCACGGGGATCTGAGCGAGAATTTTGAGTACCATGCGGCCAAGAAGGATAAGAATCAGAACGAGAGCCGCATCCGCTATCTTGAGAGGATGCTGAAGACAGCCCGCATTGTGAAAGATGACGCGGCGGACGACGAGGTAGGCCTTGACAAGAAAGTGGAAGTTTATTTTGAGGACGACGACGAGACAGAAGTCTTTAAGCTGGTCACATCTGTCAGGGGAAGCTCCCTGAATGGGAAGATCAGCATAGAGTCCCCCATCGGCAGGGCGATCATGAAACACCGGGCAGGGGACAGAGTCTATGTGAAGGTCAATGACAATGCAGGTTATTATGTGGTGATCCGCTCCGTGGAGAAGACAGACGGAGAGGATGAGGACGCCATACGGAAATATTGATCTGGAGGAGGAGAAAGATGGATCGGATGATACTGGAACAGATAGAGAAAAAAGCGGAGGTGCTGACAGACGCCCTCCCCTATATCAGGGATTTCAACCGGCAGGTGGCGGTCATTGAGTACGGCTGCAGGAAATACATGAGCCCGGTGGGAGAGCAGGAGCTGATGCGGGACATTGCGCTCCTGAAAACAGTGGGCATGAAACCGGTGGTGGTGCACGGCTGCCCCATCGGCGTGGACAAGTTCCGGGAGAACAAAAGGATCGCCAAGCTTTTGGAGCTGTGCGGCACCAAGGCGGTGGGGATCTGCGGCATGGACATGGAGACGCCTGCCATCATGCTGGACAACGGTTATATTCCGGTCATCATGCCCAATGACATTGACACGGAAAATGTGGAGATCAACCCTATTGACGCGGCCCTGGACGCGGCGGTGGGCCTGAAGGCGGACAAGCTGGTCTATCTCTCCTCCCACAGAGGGATCTGGAAGGATGAGGCCAGGACGGAAGTGTACAGCCGCCTTACGGTTGCCCAGGTGCAGGAGATGCTGCAGCAGGGAAAAGTGACAGAGGGAGTGAGATCCCGGGTAGAGAGAGGACTGACTGCCATTGAGAGAGGCGTGAACCGCGTCAATCTTCTGGATGGCAGGATGGAGCATGCCCTCCTTCTGGAGTTCTTCAGCGTGGCCGGAGTGGGCACGGTGATGATCCGGGATGAGAGCCGTCTGTATGCACATGAGAAGGATGAATAAATGAAAAAAGAAAGAAGCTTTCAGAGGAAGCTGCTGCCGATCATACTGCTCCTGGCGGCAGTTCCTCTTTTTCTTTTCTCTATTCTGGCCCTGGTCAGTCTGCGGAGTATCCTGATAGACCGCTACCAGGATCAGGTGGACAGTGATCTGGATCAGACGGAGAAGCTGCTGAATATTACACTGGACAGATACAGAGATGCGCTTGTCGCGGCAGGGACGGACGAAAAGTTCTGCCTGGCTGTGCAGAAAGTGCTGGAGGGGCAGGAGCCGGAGGCGGAAAGCAGAGGGGAAGTGGAAGAGCTGCTGGGGAGAATCTGCCGGCAGAGCACGGAAGCTGCAGGAATGACACTTGTCCTTGAAAACGGGGATTCATTTTACTACGATGTGTCGGCGGCGTCCGGACCGGAGGGTGGATGGATGGAGGAAGCTATGGCGGCCTGTGAGGGCTGGAAGGAGGATACAGACTTCTCTTTCTGCTGTCCGGTGCCGGATGAGATACAGACTGGCACAGGGAGTATTCATATCTTTGGTGTTTTCTGCCGTATTGTATCTCCTGTAGATGGAGAAAGGGAAGGCACCCTTGTGGTCTGGCTGGACGAGAAAGTGCTGAGGAACACACTTGCCGGTGAAGACGGAATCCGGAGCTTTATCAGCGACGGGGATATAGTCATAAGCGCAACAGATCCTGGCGATATAGGAGGGAAGCCGGAAGAGCTTTCCCGGGGAGACTACTATGTGCAGAGCATGATCCAGGAGGATACCGGGTGGAAGATCACAGAGCTTTACTCTCTTGAGATGTACCACTATACTCTGTTCAGCCAGCTTGCCTTTGAAGTTCTCATAGCTGTTGCGGTTATGGTGATCCTGGCGGTGATGGCATATCTTATGAGTGTGCCTTTGGTTCGCTCTGTCAGAAATATTGCGGGAGCCATGGCAGCGGCCAGAGAGGGGGACTTTTCTGTGCGGGTAGAGGAAAATCCGAAAAGTCCTTATGAGCTGAACCGTATTGCGGAAGGCTTTAATGATATGGCTGAACAGACGGGAAGGCTGATTGTACAGCTTAAACAGTCTGCGGAGGAACAGAAAAATGCAGAGCTGCAGGCGCTGGAAGCCCAGATAGATCCCCACTTTCTCTACAATACGCTGGATACCATCAACTGGAAAGCCATTGAGAAAAATGAGATGGAGATCAGCGAGATGGTAGGGGCGCTGGCAGATATCCTCCGGTATTCTGTTATCAACGCGGGAGAGGAGTCGTCCATCCGCAGCGAACTGTACTGGCTGGAACATTATGTGCTTCTGCAGCAGGAAAAGCTGGGAAAAGAGATCAAGATCAAAGTGGAGGCATCAGAGAGAATACAGAATATGAGGATTCACAAGCTTCTCCTGCAGCCATTTGTGGAAAACAGCATCCGCTACGGATTTCGGGGGAAGGAAGGAGAGTGCTGTCTGTACATTCGCATGACCTGCGAGGATGGATTTCTGCATATCCTGCTGGAGGATAACGGTCGGGGCATGGATGAGGAGACGCTTGACAGGCTGAATGACGGGACACAGACGTGGAGCGGACATGTAGGTGTGGAGAATGTAAGGAAACGTCTGCGGCTGTATTACTCTGAGCAGGCATATCTGCATTTTGAAAGCAGGCAGGGAGAGTCTGCCAGTGTTCACATTTATGTTCCTATACCAGAAGGAGAGGGTGATACATATGAAGATCGTGATCGTGGAAGACGAGGCGGCCATCCGTAATGGGCTGGCGGGTCTGCTGCCAAAGATCAGTCCGGACTATGAGGTGGCGGGAACGGCTTCCGACGGGATGGAAGGACTTGCTGTTATCCGGGAACAGCAGCCGGATCTGGTGATACTGGACATCCGCATGACTGGCATGGACGGTCTGACCATGCTAAGGACACTGCGGGATGAGGGCAATGTATGCCGGGCCGTGGTACTTTCAGCGTATTCGGATTTTGACTATGCCCGGACGGCTATAGAGCTTGGCGTGGAGAGCTATCTGCTGAAGCCGGTAAAAGTAAAGGAACTGAAAGCAGTGCTGAGCCTGGCGGAGAAACACATCCGGCAGGAGGAAGACGAGAAGGTCAGATACACACCAAAGAAAGCATTTCTGTCCGCGCTGACAGGGACAGAAGAAATGGATCCGTACGTAAAAAAGAAGCTGGAGGAAGAGTACGGCCTTCTGGCCGACGGACTTATCGGCATCTTTATCATCTGGCTTGGAGGAGAGTATGGAAAGTATGAAGAGGAAGTGGGCCGTGCGCTGACGCCGCTGGGGGAGAGAAGCGGATACTTTTCGCTGTGTACGCTGGCAAGGGAAAAAAGGCAGCTTGTGCTGGCTGCTCTCTACCGGGTACAGGACAGAGAAAAAGCGACGGAGTATCTGAGAAAGGCAGCAGCGCCTATGCTCTTCGGCCTGACAGGGGGAAAGGCGGTCATGGCACTGGCGTGGTGCGGCGGATTGAAGGAGTTTCACGAGACTGCCGTAAAGCTCTGCGGGGCGCTGGACTACAGCCTGGCCGAGGGGACGGGAAAGCTTATTGTATATGAGGAGAGGGACGCAGATGTGCAGATATTCAAGTATCCCCTGGAGACAGAGACCATGACAAAGCAGGCGGTACTGCAAAGCGACGGGGAACTGAGGCGATGCGTCCGTAATTTTCTTGGATACTGCAGGAAAGGGCGATTCCGGCCGCGGGAGGTCAAGGAAGGATGTTTCCGGTATTTCAATACCATCTGTCATACAGCGGAGGAGTACGGGCGCAGGGTTCCCGACGCGGCGGAAATGTCGCGCAGAATGGAACAGATCCTGGAGGCGGTGACGTGGGATCAGATCCGGGAGATTTTCGACAGGCTGCTGGATATGCTGGAAGAGAATATAGGCGGGAAGATGGAAGAAGAAAGCCTGCTTGTGCGGAAAGCCAGAAAGATGATTCTGGAATACTACAGCCAGGGGATTACACTGGAGGAGATTGCGTCAAAGCTGGGAGTCTCTGACGAATATCTGAGCACCCGGCTGAAAAAGGAGACGGGGAACACATTTACCGAGATCATAAAAAATGTTCGGATGGAACGGATCAAGGAACTTCTTGTCAGCACAAATATGAAGCTTGGGCAGATCGCAGATGCCGCCGGCTACTCGGATCCGAAATACATGAGCCGTATTTTCCGGGAAGAGGTAGGAATGCTGCCGCTGGAATACAGAAAAATGCATCTTTAGACAAAAAAAGATTAAAAAATTACTCCTTTCTAAAAAATATACGCCTGCCTTCCGGGCAATAATCATATATGATAGATGCTGACCCAGAACAAAGGCAGACAAAAAAGAATATATAGTTTTAAGAAAATTTTTGGAAAGGAGAAGATGTATGAATCAGGTAAAAGTACAATTCAGAACACCTCAGGAAGTGATGGATTTTACGAATGTTGTTTCAAAATATGAATACAACATGGATCTGAAGAAGAGCAGCAGAAAAATTGTTGACGCAAAATCACTGCTTGGAATACTGGCTCTCGGACTGGAAAATGTTCTGGAGCTGTGTATTTATTCCGATGACAATTGTGACGATGTGGTAAAGGCGATCAGCCGGTACGTAATAGCATAAGAAAGAACATGAGGGAGCAGCAGAAGGCTGTTCCCTGTTCTGTTTTATAGAATTTGTTGTCCGGAGCAATCAATTATAATTAATACTGATTAATGCTGGAAAAATATTCGTATATCTTATATAATGGAGAAAGTTGGAAAACAGCAAATACCAGATAAAGAGGAGAATGATTCATGGAAATGTTGTCAATTGAAAAAGAATTACAGGAAAATTCTTATCCGGGAAGAGGCATCATCATCGGTAGAAGCGCCGACGGCGCAAAGGCTGTCGCGGCATACTTCATCATGGGGAGAAGTGAGAACAGTCGGAACCGTGTCTTTGTGGAGGACGGAAAGGGGATCCGTACCCAGGCCTTTGACGAGTCAAAGCTGACAGATCCAAGCCTTATTATCTACGCTCCTGTGCGGGTCCTAGGAAACAAGACCATTGTTACAAACGGAGACCAGACAGATACCATCTACGAAGGAATGGACAGGCAGATGACCTTTGAGCAGGCCCTGAGAAGCCGAGAGTTTGAGCCCGACGCTCCCAACTATACGCCCCGTATTTCCGGTATCATGCATGTGGAAGGCGGAAAATTCAACTACGCCATGTCCATCCTGAAGAGCAGAAACGGTGATCCGGGAAGCTGCTGCCGCTATACATTTGCCTACGAGAACGCAGTGCCCGGAGAGGGACATTTCATCCACACATACATGCACGACGGCAATCCCCTTCCGAGCTTTGAGGGAGAGCCCAAGCGCATCGGCATCCCGGACGATATGAACGCCTTCGCAGATACGCTGTGGAGCAGCCTCAATGAGGACAACAAAGTATCCCTGTTCGTGCGTTACATTGACATTGCCACAGGGAAATATGAGTCAGTGATCATCAACAAGAATAAATAAATACGATATGCGGAGGGATAAGAAATGAAGGAACTGGAACTGAAATACGGATGTAACCCAAACCAGAAGCCGTCCAGAATATACATGGCGGACGGAAGCGAGCTTCCCATCACCGTGTTGAACGGGAAGCCGGGATATATTAATTTCCTTGACGCCTTTAACGGCTGGCAGCTTGTGAAGGAGTTAAAGGAGGCTACCGGCCTTCCGGCGGCAACATCCTTCAAGCACGTTTCACCGGCAGGTGCGGCTGTGGGACTGCCTCTCTCAGACACCCTGGCAAAGATCTACTGGGTGGATGACTTGGGAGAACTCTCTCCCCTTGCCTGTGCCTACGCCAGAGCCAGAGGCGCGGACAGAATGTCCTCTTTCGGAGATTTTATCTCCCTCTCCGATGTCTGCGACGTGGATACAGCCCGTCTGATCAAGAGGGAAGTGTCTGACGGCGTCATTGCCCCGGGATACGAGCCCGAGGCGCTGGAGATCTTAAAGCAGAAGAAAAAAGGCAACTATAATGTGATCCAGATCGATCCGGACTACGTGCCGGCGGCTCTGGAGCACAAGGAAGTGTACGGCGTCACCTTTGAGCAGGGCAGAAATGAGCTCCACATCGGGGATGACTTCTTCGACAACATTGTGACAGAGAACAAGGAGATGACAAAAGAGGCGAAGATCGACCTTGCCATTGCCATGATCACGCTGAAATACACCCAGTCCAACTCTGTCTGCTACGTGAAAGACGGGCAGGCCATCGGCATCGGGGCAGGACAGCAGTCCCGCATCCACTGTACAAGGCTGGCCGGACAGAAGGCGGACAACTGGTGGCTGCGCCAGTCCCCGAAGGTTATGAACCTGCAGTTCCTGGATAAGATCGGCCGGGCCGACAGGGACAATGCCATCGACCTGTACATCGGCGACGAGTACATGGACGTGCTGGAAGAAGGAAAGTGGCAGCAGACCTTCAAGGTGAAGCCGGAAGTGTTCACAAGGGAGGAGAAACGGGAGTGGCTTGACAAGATGACAGACGTGGCTCTCGGCTCCGACGCTTTCTTCCCATTTGGCGACAACATTGAGAGGGCTTACAAGAGCGGCGTGAAGTATGTGGCTCAGCCGGGCGGATCTGTCCGGGATGACAATGTCATCGAGGCGTGCAACAGCCACGACATGGTGATGGCTTTCACAGGTATCCGTCTGTTCCATCACTAGAAAATAGTTGTATATTTGAAGAAAACGCAGTATAATATACGAGGGAATGGCCGATTGTGCAAAAAAAACGGACAATCGGCCAAAATTTTAGCTGTGATAAGGAGATAATTCAAATGGGAAAATATTTTGGAACAGACGGTTTCCGCGGAGAAGCCAATGAAGTCCTGACTGTGGAGCATGCCTTCAAGGTGGGGCGTTTCCTGGGATGGTACTATGGCCAGGATCACAAGGCCAGAGTTGTCATTGGAAAAGACACAAGGCGCAGCAGCTACATGTTTGAGTATGCGCTGGCAGCAGGACTGACTGCTTCAGGTGCGGACGCATTCCTTCTCCATGTGACCACTACTCCCAGTGTGTCCTACGTGACAAGGACAGAGAATTTTGACTGCGGGATTATGATCTCCGCCAGCCACAACCCGTTTTACGACAATGGGATCAAGGTGATCAACGGGAAAGGACATAAGCTGGAGGCTGAAGTAGAGGAGAAGATCGAGGCGTACATCGACGGGGAGATAGGAGAACTGCCCCTGGCAAAGAGAGACCAGATCGGCCGCACGACAGACTACGTGGCCGGAAGAAACCGCTATGTAGGCTATCTTATTTCTCTTGCCACCCGGTCTTTTGAGGGGATCAAGGTAGGACTGGACTGTTCCAACGGAAGTGCGTTTATGATCGCCAAGAGCGTGTATGATGCGCTGGGCGCCAAGACCTATGTGATCAACAATGAGCCAAATGGTCTGAATATCAATCTGAACTGCGGTTCCACCCATATAGATGTGCTGAAAAAATATGTGAAGGACAATGGCCTGGATGTGGCCTTTGCCTTTGACGGCGATGCGGATCGCTGCATTGCTGTGGATGAGAACGGCAACGAGGTGAACGGGGATCTGATCCTTTACATCTGCGGAAAATACATGAAAGAAAACGGCCGGCTCAACGGGGATACTATTGTCACCACCATTATGTCCAATCTGGGTCTTTACAAGGCCTGCGACAAGGCGGGACTGAAGTATGAGAAGACGGCTGTGGGAGACAAATACGTATACGAAAATATGGTAAAGAACAACTTCTCTCTGGGCGGAGAGCAGTCAGGACATATCATTTTCAGCAAACATGCCACAACCGGAGATGGCATTCTTACTTCTCTTATGGTTATGGAAGTCATGCTGGAGAAGAAGATGAGTCTTGCCAAGCTGACAGAGGAGGTTAAGATCTATCCTCAGCTTCTCAAGAATGTCCGCGTAACTGACAAGAAGACAGCCCGTGAGAACCCGGCTGTAGTAAAAGCTGTGGAGGAAGTGACGAAGGCTCTCGGAGACGACGGCCGGATTCTTGTGCGCGAGAGCGGTACAGAGCCGGTGATCCGCGTCATGGTGGAGGCAGAGACAGATGAGCTCTGCGAGAAGTATGTGGACCAGGTTGTGGATGTGATGCATGCGGAAAACCTGGCTGTGGAGGCATGATTTCCGAAAGAGAAAGACACGAAAAGAAAAGATACGTATGAGAAAAGATGCGCCGCACATTTTGTGCGGCGCATTTTCGTCTGTGAAAACGGATATACTAAATTTCGACTGAATGAATTTTAAGATGAAGACAAGAAGGAGGAGCAGGATGTTGTATCAGTATTTACCGATCACAGACGTGTACGCGAGAGAAATCCTCGACTCCAGAGGAAATCCAACGATAGAGGTGGAAGTCCTTGCAGACGGGAAATATGTGGGCAGGGCCAGCGTCCCGTCGGGGGCCTCTACCGGACAGTATGAGGCAGTGGAACTGCGGGATCAGGAGGAGCGCTACGGGGGAAAAGGCGTAGAGCAGGCGGCAGACAATGTGAACGCCAGGATCGCCCCGGAGCTGGTAGGGAAAAATGTATTGGAGCAGATCCAGATCGATCAGCTGCTCACCCGTCTGGATGGCACAGAAAATAAAAGAAATCTGGGAGCCAACGCCATGCTGGGGGTGTCCATGGCGGCCGCCAGAGCCGCCGCGCAGGCCTTAGGGCAGCCGCTGTACGCCTACCTTGGAGGAGTTCACGCCAGAACTCTGCCTGTCCCTATGATGAACATCATAAACGGGGGACGGCATGCGGACAACACGATAGATATACAGGAATTTATGATCATGCCCTGCGGCGCCTGCTGCTTTAAGGAGGGGCTGCGCATGTGCGCGGAAGTGTACCAGCATCTGAAAGGGCTGCTGAACAAACACGGATACAGTACAGCGGTGGGGGACGAGGGTGGATTTGCCCCGGATATGAAAGATGCCGGGGAGGTCCTTGGCTTTATAACAGAGGCCGTCCAGCTGGCAGGCTATATCCCCGGGGAGGATGTGCGCATCGCCCTGGACGTGGCCGCCTCGGAGCTGTATGACAGAAAACTGAAGAAGTATGTGTTTGACGGTGAGAGCCGCAAGCACGGCTACAAGGTAACCCGGTCTGTGGAAGAGCTGATCGACTACTATGAAGAGCTGGCCAGCGACTATCCGGTGGTGTCCATCGAGGATCCCCTGGACGAGGAAGACTGGGACGGTTGGGAGCTTTTGACTGCCCGGCTGGAGCGGGATATGCAGCTGGTGGGGGATGACCTTTTTGTGACAAATACAAAAAGGCTCCGCAAGGGTATTGACCGTGATGTGGCAAACGCCATTCTCATCAAGGTCAACCAGATCGGAACCCTCACAGAGGCCTTTGATGCCATAGAGACGGCCCGCAGCGCAGGCTACAGGACCATCATATCCCACCGCTCCGGGGAGACGGAAGACGCCATGATCGCGGATATCGCAGTTGCCTTCAATGCCGGCCAGATCAAGACAGGGGCGCCCTGCCGGGCAGAGCGGACCGCCAAGTACAACCAGCTCCTGCGCATTGAGGAGAGGCTGGGGATGGCCGCCAGGTACGGCGTCTGACCTACCAGATGCCCAGTATGTGCTGCAGCACAAGGCTGACGGCAGTGATGCCGATCCAGCAGCACAGCCCCAGGAGGATAGGTTTTCCGCCGGTTTTGACCAGCTTGACAATGTTGGTGCCCAGGCCGATGGCTGCCATGGCCAGGACGATAAAGAACTTACTCATCTCTTTGAGCGGTGAGAAGAAGTCCGCCGACACACCGGCCAGGCTTGTGGCTGCGGTGGTGATGACGGATGCAATGACAAAATAAATGATAAAGAAGGGGAAGATCTTCTTCAGGCTGACCGAGCTGCCTGCGGAAGATTTTTCCTTTTTTGCGCGGTAAAATGCCAGCACCAGAGTGATGGGGATGATGGCCAGGGTGCGGGTCAGTTTTACGGTGACTGCCTTGTCCAGGGTGGCGCTCCCCAGGCCGAACATGGTGTCCCAGGTGGAAGCTGCCGCTGTCACGGAGGAGGTGTCGTTGATGGCCGTGCCGGCGAAGATGCCGAAGGCCTCCCCGCTTGTCTGGGAAAAGCCCAGCAGATTTCCGAAGTGGGGGAAGAGGACAGCTGCCAGTACATTGAAGAAGAAGATCACGGAGATGGCCTGGGCCACTTCCTCATCGTCTGCGTCAATGACCGGGGCGGTGGCTGCGATGGCCGATCCCCCGCAGATGGAGGAACCTACACCTACAAGGGTGGAGATCTTTCCCGGGATGTGCATTACCTTGCTCAGGACAAAGGCAATGACAAGGGACGTGGTGATGGTGCAGATGATGATGGGGAGGGACTGGCGCCCGGTCTCCAGGATCACCGACAGGTTCAGGCCAAAGCCCAGGAGGATGACCGCATACTGCAGGACTTTCTTGGAGCAGTAGTTTATGCCGTCCTGGAAGGCGGATTTGTCCTTGATAAAAAGTGTGACGATCATGCCCAGGATGATGGCGATGACCGGACCGCCGATGACGGGGAAGGCGAGCCCTGCGAACCAGGCAGGAACCGCGATGACGAGACAGAGCAGGAGCCCTTTTGTATTTTTGCTGAAAAATTCCATGATAAACCTCTTTTCTTTTTGGATGTCTTTTTGTTTATGTGCCTGCCAATAAATCTAGCACGGAGAAATAATAATGTAAAATTATAATAAATTATGATATAATAAAATAAATTTATTGAATTGCTGCGGAATGGGAAGAAGGAGGGAGCTTATGCTTGATTTCAGGATGGATACGTTTTTAGCGGTGTGCAGGCATATGAATTTTACAAAGGCAGCCCGGGAGCTGCACATCACCCAGCCGGCTGTCACCCAGCATATCCATTTCATTGAAAAAGAATACGGGATCCAGCTCTTTTCCTTTCAGGGCAAGAAGATCAGCCTCACCGGGGAGGGGCGCCGGCTTTTGGGGGCTGTGACCACCATGAAGCACGATGACATGGCGCTGCGGCGGATGTTTGACGAGGAGAAGGCGGGGGAAAGACAGCTGATCTTCGGCGTCACTATGACCATCGGAGAGTACGTGATCGGGAGATACCTGGCATCCTACATCCGCAGGCATCCGGCGACCAGGATACGTCTTTCCATTGCCAATACGGAAGAGCTTCTGGGAAAGCTGGACCGAGGGGAGATAGATTTTGCCCTGGTGGAGGGATTTTTTGAGAAGAGGGACTATGATTTCCGGACTTTCCGTCGGGAACAGTACCTGGGAGTCTGTGCGCCCGGATTTCTGCAGCCCCAAGAGAAGCCCCGGAGTTTTCAGGATCTTTTCTCCAACACACTGATCACCAGGGAGCCGGGCTCCGGCACAAGGGAAGTACTGGAGAGAGCCCTCTCGGAGGAAGGCTGGGGAATCGGAGATTTCGCCAACGTGGTGGAGATCAGCAACATGGGGGCCATCAAAATGATGGCGGAAGGCGGAGGCGGGATCGCCTTTCTCTACGAGGCGGCGGTGCGAGGAGAGCTGGAGAGAGGCTCCCTGGTTCAGGTCAGCCTGGAAGGTTTTCCGCGGTATCACGACTTTACGTTCATATGGAGGAAGAACAGCCTCTTTGCAGGCCAGTATATGGAACTGCTGGATGAGATGGCGGGGAGCGGGGCAGGACCTTTACAGATGTAAAAAAATCCCTTGCCATACGGAGCGCCTTGTGCTAGAATAAATGTGGTTTATCCGCAGGAGGTGTTAACGGTGGAAATTTTAAAAGTGGTTTTAATGATCATATTTGCTATAGACTGTATTGCACTCACAATCATTATTCTGATGCAGGAGGGCAAGCAGGCAGGACTGGGAACGATCGGAGGCATGGCCGACACATACTGGGGCCAGAATAAAGGACGTTCCATGGAAGGGGCGCTTGTGAAGTCTACCAAGTTCCTTGCCATTCTTTTTATTGTTCTGGCAGCAGTCCTGAACATGCAGGTATTTGCGTAAAACGGGAAACGTACAAAAGCGGAACACTCTTGTTTGCATAGACGGGAGTGTTCTTTTTTTATTCTGCGGGAAAGGCAGCGGCCTCCTGCGCAGAATAAAAGCCCTGTGCGGGGGCACACTTACGACAGAAGGGAAGTGATGAGATGGACGGGACATTTGAGAAGAGAAAGAAGATCATCTATGAATTTATCTGTGATGATTTCTATATACCCATGAAACAAAAGGAGATGGCAGCACTGCTCCAGGTGTCGAAAGAGCAGAGAAGGGAGCTTAAAGAAGTGCTGGACAGTCTGGTAGATGAGGGGAAGATCTACGTCAGCAAAAAGGGAAAATACTGCAAAGGAGAGGCGCAGACACTCATCGGCGTGTACCAGGCTCATCCCAGAGGATTTGGATTCGTCACTGTGGAAGGCCGGGAGGAGGATATCTTCATCGGCGAAGATGACACGGGCGGCGCATTCCACGGCGACACGGTAGAAGTGGCGCTGACACGGGACGGAAGCCACAGAAGAGACGGCCACAGGCAGCGGCAGGAGGGACGTGTCGTAAAGATCCTGTCCAGGGGGATGACCACCCTGGTGGGTCTCTACGAAAAGACAAAGAAGAAGAACTACGGCTTTGTCATCCCGGACAACCGGCGTTTTCTGGAAGATGTGTTCATTCCGGAGGGGAAAGACGGAGGAGCCGTGGACGGACATAAGGTGGTTGTGGAACTGACTTCCTACGGCGGACCGGGAAGGAAGCCGGAGGGAAAGATCACGGAGATCCTGGGGCATGTCAATGACCCCGGAGTGGACATTATGTCCATTGTGCGGGGGAGCGATCTGCCCTGTGAGTTCCCGGAAAAAGTTCTGAATCAGGCAGGCCGGGTTCCGGACCATATCAGCGAAGCGGATATGGCGGGCCGGAAAGATATAAGAGACTGGCAGATGGTCACCATAGACGGGGAGGACGCCAAGGATCTGGACGACGCTGTCTCCCTGACAAAGGAGGGCGGCCGGTATGTGCTGGGCGTCCATATCGCGGATGTGGCCAACTACGTGCAGGAGGGGAGCGCCCTGGATCGGGAGGCGAAAAACAGGGGGACGAGCGTGTACCTGGCAGACCGGGTGATCCCCATGCTGCCCCACCGCCTGTCCAACGGAATCTGCTCCCTGAATGCGGGGGAGGACCGTCTGGCCTTAAGCTGCATCATGACCATCGATGAGAACGGCGATGTGACAGACCACGAGATCGCGGAGACCGTGATCCGGGTAGATCACCGGATGAGCTACACAGGAGTCAGCAGGATACTTAAAGGGGAGGACCCGGAGGCGATAGAAAAATATCAGGACGTAGTGCCCATGCTCACGCAGATGGCCGAGCTCTCCGGCATACTCAGGGACAGAAGACACAGGAGAGGCTCCATTGATTTTGATTTTCCGGAGGCCAAGTTGATCCTGGACGAGAAAGGCCGGCCGGTGGAGATCAGGCCCTACGAGAGAAATGCGGCCACACGGCTGATCGAGGATTTTATGCTGCTGGCAAATGAGACCGTGGCGGAGGAGTATTTCTGGAGGGAAGTGCCTTTTCTCTACAGGACTCACGAGGCGCCGGATGAAGATAAGATGAAGACCCTGGCGGCCTTTATCAACAATTTTGGCTACACCATGCACATCGGCAGCCAGAAAGTGCAGCCTATGGAAATACAGAAACTCATGGGCAAGATCGAGGGCACGCCCCAGGAGGCTCTTATCAGCCGGCTGGCCCTGCGCTCCATGAAGCAGGCAAAGTACACGCCGGAAAATACCGGGCATTTTGGCCTGGCCGCCAAGTATTATGCCCATTTTACATCCCCCATCAGGCGGTATCCGGATCTCCAGATCCACCGGATCATCAAGGATGACCTGCGGGGACGGCTGAACGGGAAGAAGATGGAGCACTACGAAAAGATCCTGCCTGAGGTGGCAAAGCAGACCAGCCAGACAGAGCGCCGGGCAGAGGAGGCGGAGCGGGAGACCGTGAAGCTGAAAAAGGCGGAGTACATGTCGCAGCACATTGGACAGGTCTTCGACGGGGTAGTCTCCAGTATCACCAAATGGGGCATGTACGTGGAGCTGCCCAACACAGTGGAGGGTCTGGTCCACGTGACAGCCATGAGTGATGATCACTATGAATATTATGAGGATCGATATGAGATGGTGGGCAGCCACACGGGCCGGGTCTACAAGCTGGGCCAGGAGATCCGGGTGAAGGTGACCGGGGCGGACTGTCTGCAAAGGACGATAGATTTTGAGATCGTGAAGGAAGGAGAGCCGGAAGATGGCGAAAAAGAAGACAGACGGGAAGATGATTGCCAACAATAAAAAGGCATATCACGATTATTTTATACTGGATACCTATGAGGCCGGCATTTCTCTGGCGGGGACGGAAGTCAAATCCCTGCGCATGGGAAAATGCAGCATCAAGGAGTCATTTATCCGCATTGAGAACGGGGAAGTCTGGATCTACGGCATGCACATCAGCCCCTATGAGAAGGGGAATATTTTCAACAAAGATCCGCTGCGGGTGCGAAAGCTCCTTCTCCACAAGTCGGAGATCAACAAGATGACAGGGAAGATGAAGGAGAAGGGGATTGCCATTGTGCCTCTAAAGGTTTATTTTAAAGGCAGCCTTGTGAAAGTGGAGATCGGTCTTGCCAGGGGTAAGAAACTCTACGACAAGAGGCAGGATATTGCCAAGAAGGACCAGAAGAGAGAGGCAGAACGGGAATTTAAGGTGCGAAACTTCGGATAGGATATAGGAGGAAACGATATGGTACCTGTGAGTAAAGAGGAACTTAGGAAACTGGTCTCCCAGACGACGATCGAGACGTATGAGGAGCTGACGCCTCAGCTCATCCAGCTCATCCAGGAGACGAACGCGAAGACAGAGCTGACAGAAGCGCAGCGGCAGGATGAGATCTCCCTTCACATGATGGGCTACATCAAGTCCTGCACCAATGAGATCATCATTGAAGTCCTTGCGGAGATCCTGGGATTGGAGGACGAGAAAAAGCCGGTGCACATAGGAGGAAAATAAGATGGCATATTGTGTGAAGTGCGGAGCAAAGGTGGATGACGGGATACGGTACTGCCCATACTGCGGGGGCGAGATCCCTCTGGGTCAGGGACAGTACGATCAGCAGGGGCCTTATGACCAGCCGAGGGAGGGGACTTTTCATCCGGAGGATGTGAAGGCGAACAAAGTGATGGCGGTTCTGTCTTACATAGGAATCCTAGTCCTGGTGCCTCTCCTTGCAGGAAATAAAAACTCAGAGTATCTGAGGCACCACATCAATCAGGGACTTGTGATATGGATCGGGAGCCTTCTGGCAGACATACTGTCCGGAGACAGCTTTCTGGGCTTTTCGCTCTTCTCCGTCTGGCCTCTTGAGATGGCAGGCGGCATCCTGGGCCTTGTGTGCTTCATCCTTATGATCGTGGGCATTGTGGATGCCTGCCGGGGTGTGAAAAGGGAGCTGCCCGTTGCGGGGGCTTTCAAAATACTCTAGTATGCATCCAGGTGTGATTGAATAATTTATCTTGATAAAGCGATAAAGTGGATGTATAATAGATCATATGGAAAAAGAGAGGAAGAACATATGATTTCTAAGAGGATACAGGAAGTAGAGCCGTCCAGTACGGTGGAGCTGACAACGCGCATAACTGTAATGAAGAGGGAGGGGATCCCTGTCATCGGGCTCAATGTGGGTGAGCCCGATTTTGATACGCCGGCGCATATCTGCCAGGCAGCCAGGCGGGCCATGGAAGAAGGATTTACAAAGTATACGCCGGTCATGGGCACGCTGGAGTTAAGAGAGGCCATAGCTGATAAGCTGGCGGCGGAGAATCATGTGCAGTACGGGACAGATGAGATCACCGTGGGACCGGGCGCCAAGCAGTGTATCTATGCGGCTCTCCTTGCCCTCTGCGACCCTGGAGATGAGGTGATCATTCCCTGTCCCTGCTGGGTCAGCTACACAGAGATGGTGCGGATGGCAGGCGGCGTGCCGGTAACCGTGAGAGAGGCCGGGGATTTCAGCCTTGACCTGGAGAACATCGAGCAGGCAGTGACGGATAAGACAAAGGCAGTGATCATCAACACACCCAATAATCCAACCGGGGCGGTGTACAGCCGCGAGAGCCTGGAGGGCCTGGCGGCCCTTGCAGAGAAATATGCGTTTTACATCATATCGGATGAGGTCTATGAGTGCATGGTGTACGGAGGACGGGAGCATGTGAGCGTCAGCTCCCTGTCCGAGGATGCCAGGAGGAGGACTGTGCTGATCAACAGCTTTTCCAAGACCTACGCCATGACAGGGTGGAGACTTGGCTATCTGGCTGCGGAGAGGGAAGTTGTGAAGGCGATCAATGTGGTCCAGAGCCAGATGATCTCCTCCGTCAATTCCATTTCCCAGAAGGCCGGGACAGCGGCTCTTCGGGGCAGCCAGGACTGTGTCAGGGACATGGCGGCAGAGTACGAGAGGCGCTGCGCGTTCCTCCATGAGCGGCTGAACAGCATAGAAGGGATCTGCTGCCGGAAGAGCGAGGGAGCCTTTTATCTGCTGCCGGATGTGACAGATTATATGGGCCGGGAATATAATGGAAAGAAGATAGAGGATGATCTGGCCCTGGCGGAGTATCTCCTGGAAAAGGCCCGGGTGGCGGTGGTCCCCGGCAGCGCCTTCCTGGCGCCCGGTCATCTGCGTATCACCTGTGCGGCCTCCATGGAGACGCTGGAGAGGGCGGCGGATGCCATGGAGGAGGCCCTTCGCCTCCTTTAGAGGCGCGCTTCTTAGGGGAAAGCCTTGACAGGCGGGGCGGCGGTCACTATAATAAATTAGACAGCAACAAGAACGTCTGCGGACCAGACAGCGCAGGGCGGGCAGAAGTGTGTGCCGCCTGACAGACACAGGGGCTTGTACTGGTTTCGACGGGGGTTTGGAAGTTGGAGAAGCCATCCGTAGCGGGACACTACGTTAAAAGTTCCAATTAAATATAAACGCAGACAATAGAGAATTAGCGTACGCTGCCTAATTTTGGCGGCAGTCGGCCTTAGGTCATCCGCTGCTTAAGATCCCGGCTTCAACAAGGCGGAGCACTTCGTCCTCAAAGCTTTGAGGGGATGGAAGACTTTATGAAGCTACTGAAACCGGAAGCCTGTCATTAGGCGGCCGGCAGAGGGAATGTCAAACTAATGACTGTGATGGGAGATGCTCTGATGGAAAGGCTTTCGGACGCGGGTTCGATTCCCGCCAGGTCCATTTTTGGAGTAAAGGAAAATGCCTGTTTTTACAGGCATTTCAGACTGTAGACAAAGGTGGTGCTGGAGCCCTAGCTCCAGCACCACTCTTTTTGCCAAAATGCCAACTCCCATATTTTCTTATAAAGGA
>NZ_JPJE01000011.1 GCF_000765215.1 Eubacterium sp. ER2 | reverse complement strand
GGCATACGAGATGCTGACAGGGGAGAAGCTGTAGATCGGCTGCAAATCAGTTGCAAATCAGCTGTAACCAGGCCTTCAGACCGCGCTCTTTCTGAAAGTGTAACCTTGTCACAGAATTCCTTTTGTTTTTTCTGTACAATACAGTTACAATAATACTTACAGAAGGGATGGATGATCATGAAAGTGAAGCTGGATAAACGGCTGACCGAGCACATGAAGGAAAAGGGACTTAGCCACATCCTGATCAGCCCTCATGTGTGCGCCACGTGAGGCGGCCCGATGCTGAATATATCGGCAAGGTTTGCCGATCCGGATGAGGCGGCCTCCCTGAAAGAAAATGGCTTTCAGAGCTTCGCCCACGATTTTGGCGAGGTCCTGATCTACCGGGAGCCGCTGCGCACGGCCGACACCGTGACCCTCGGTCTCTCCCGCTTTTTCAAAAAGATTACTGTAAACGGGATTTATTCCACATAAAGCAGAAAGGAGAAGAGTTCCCGGGAACCTGTGTAAGCAAGGTTCTCAAGAGAGCTCTTCTCCTTTGTCTTTATTTTGTATTTCTTATTCTGTATCTCTATTTTGTATACTTTTCCACAATCTCCTGCATGCGGTCAAACTGCTGCTCCATCTCATCCACCAGACGGAACTGTGTCCTGGCCCGGACCAGATTGTGCTCCGGATAATCTGTCTTGAAATAGGTATCTCCCTGGAGATAATCTGTCAGGAAGCGAATGCCGCACTCCAGCGTCATGAGCCGGGCACCCCAGGGAAGGCTCTTTATCTCCGCCTCAGTCAGAACATCCTTCGTCTCCTCCAGATACCCCTTCACATACAGCTCGTAGAGGGAAATGTCAAAGTGCATCAGATCCAGATTGGGCTCGTCCTCCTCTGCCGTGGCGGCGCCGAAGCGTATGGAGTCACCGAAATCATTGGCCGCAAGTCCTGGCATGATGGTATCCAGATCGATGATGCACAGCCCTTTCCCCGTCTTCTCGTCAAAAAGAATGTTGTTCAGCTTTGTGTCATTGTGGGTCACCCGCAGGGGCAGGATGCCTGCGTTCTGCTGCTCCACCAGCACACCGCAGTCCTTCTCTCTGGCCAGCGCAAAATCAATCTCCGGCTGACAGGAAGCGGCACGGTTTTTCAGATCCCGTTTCAGGGCGACCTGGAAGGCATCAAACCGCTTGACCGTGTTGTGGAAATCCGGGATCGTCTCATTTAATCTGGATGCCGGATAGTCGCAAAGCTGCTTCAGGAAATGGCCGAAGCTGCTGCCGGACTGATAGAACTGCTCCGGCTTCTCCACAAGCTGGTAGCAGACAGAGTCCGGGATGAAATTGTAGCATCTCCAGGGCTCCCCCTCGCTGTCCTCAAAGTAGTTACATCCGCTCTTTGTCTTGATGTAGGAGAGGGTTTCCCGATCCGGGTCTCCTCCCTCCCTGCGGATCACATTTCTCAGATACTCGGTCACGCCGAAGATATTGTCCATGACTCCGGCCGGATCCTTAAATACGTTGCTGTTCACCCTCTGCAGGACATAGGACAGCTCATCACCATCCTGGCCGGGCATGTAGACCGCGTAGGTCTCATTGATGTGGCCGGCTCCAAAGGGCTTCACATAGCTGCAGCGGTTGCCAAAGCCAAAGGCGTAGATGGCATCCTCCAGGTTCCTGTCCTCCACGCCGTCAATCTTTCTTCTGGTAGAAAAGATCACTTCCCCGGCCTCCACCTTCACCTTTGAGGCAATGCGGCAGTTCGCCTTCACCACGCTCCCCAGGCCGATGTGGGCGCCCCGCTCCACGTAGGAGTCGTGGTCCACCACAGCGCCGCTGTTGATGAGGACTCCGTGCTCCACCACTGTGTGGGTGTTGACAATAGCCCTCTGCATAATAAAGCTCCCTCTTCCGATAGATGCACTGGGGCTTACCACCGCCGACGGATGGATGATGGCCGGCACATTGTACCCCGCCTCCATCAGCTTCTCTGTCCAGTAAAGGCGCATGTTGTTGTCTCCCAGGGCCGCCACAGCCGTGTCATACTGTCCCAGAAAGCTCTCATAGTCGCAGCATTTTCCCACCACATCCGGCTCTCTCACCGCGTCGTCAAGAAACACTGCCTTCTCATATCCCAGAAGCTGCGCGGTCTCCTGGATCATATGGCCAAATCCGCCGGCCCCAAGTATCAGTAAACTCTTCATAACCTTCTCCGCAGGAGAGCTCACCGGCCCTCCTGTCCCCTTTCTTCTTGTTAAATACATATATTATAACATATCGCCAGGAAAACGGAAGCATTTATCAGAGCAGATATGCTCCTTCATCCACCCGCAGATGAGATCCGCAATCTGGTCGCTGTTGTCCTCCATCATGAGGGCGTGGGTGTTTCCTCTTATGCCCATCTCGGGCAGAGACATCCAGGTGCTGTCCCCTCCCAGCTCCAGAAGCCACTCGTGAAGCCTGCGCATGCTGTCCTCCCAGGCGAACGCGCCGGGCCACTTGTAGCCGTCGATACAGTACTCCTCGCCCAGGAAGTCTCCATACACAAAGAGAAACGGTATATCCTTAAAGGGCGAAACGTCCACCTTGTCCACGTCCATGTTGGAGGAGCTCTCCACCAGGATGACGCCCCTGACATTTTCCGCGTTTTTGAGAGCAGCCTCCAGGGCAAAGAGTCCGCCCTGGCTGTGTGCCATGACGATCATGCCCTCCTTCATGCTGGCAAAGTACTCGTCATAGGCCGCCTGCACCATGGCGTTGGAGGTGGTCCATCTGGGCACATGCTGCTTCATGAACTGGTCGTATTTACTGTAGTCGAATCGGCTTCCCTCGTAGGGGACACCGTATTTCGGCCCCAGACGGTAGGTAGTCCACCGCTCCGCGTAGCTGTTAAACATGGGCGGGCCCTGGTTGATCTCCGGAAACTGGGCCCAGGAGGACCGCCCTCTCTCCACGCCGTCAGACACATTTACATTGAAGCCATTCTGGAGAAAGCGGAATTCCCACCCCGGCCGCCCGTCCTGAGTGCTCTCCCACAGCGCGCCGGAGGAGCCGCCTCCGTGGATCATGCAGACCGGGTAGGGGACCACCGGGTCCTCCAGCCTTGTATACTGCACGTACATCTGCCCGGCCTGGAAATCTCCGTTGGGGTCATAGGTCACCGGCGGGCCCCCGGGCCAGAAGCTGGTCTGGATCGGGGCGCTCCCCTCAATGGTCACCTTTTTCCCTCCAATGTGATAGCTTCCCTTTGCAATAATGCTGACTGCTCTCTTCACGTCTCTGTCACCTCTTTCTTAAGCTTCTGAAAAGCTCCTGAAAATCTTCTCTTTCCCTTAAAAATGCGTACTGCTCATTCTTCTCAATGGCCGTCATGAGGGCATCCTTTATCTGCCCTCCAAGATCCGGGTCCAGCTCCTTCGTGGCAATGTGGGCAAAAAGGAAAGATTTTTCCATATCCCGTGGTCTGGACAGGGAGTCCAGCATCTCCCGCAACAGCTCCACGCAGCGGTCCCCGTCCCTCTCCTCCACGGCCACCGTAAATTCCAGAGTCAGGCCGCTGTAATCCCACTGCCAGGCCTCCATCACCTTCCGCCCGTAGCCGGCGATCTCCCGGGCCCGCTCCCGGTCACCCTCCCGCGCGGCCACAGTGGCCAGATTGTCGAGAAGCAGATAGACCTCTATGATGGAGCCGTTCAGCTTCTGCTCGATCAGCCTGGCGGCCTCCTCATTTTTCTCCTGCTTCATATACATGGAAATCTGCAGCTGTCTTTTGTCCAGCGAGCTGTACTCGGGAAGGCGCTGCAGGTATTCCCCCGCCTTCTCATAGTCCTCCTCCTGGATACAGAGGGAGGCCAGCGCATATCTGGCGCGGTCCGCGGACACAGGGTCATCGCATTTTACCGCCCTCTCATACAGCCGGACCGCATATTCCTGGCACTCCTGCCGCTGCTCGTCTCCCGCCGTCCTAAGGATCACAAGTCCCCGCAACATGGTAGCCAGCTGGTACAGGAGCTCCCCGCAGGAGGGATATTCCTCCGCCAGGTCCCTGACCCGGTCGACGGCTGCCTCTACCCCCTCCTCCTGGGAAATCCGGGCCACCTCATTCATCTCTTTTGCCATCTCCTCCCGGGTCAGGCTCTCCCGAAAGCACATCAGCGTATTGGGGTCTGACTTCAGAAGCCGGGCCAGGGCGGGGACAAGGGAAATGTCCGGGTAGGTGGCGCCGTTCTCCCACTTGTTCACAGCGGGCGCCGACACGCCCAGATACTCCGCCACCTGCTCCTGGGTGAGACCAAGCTCCCTGCGCTTTCTTCGTATCACATCGTTCATCTGCATAACATGCATAACAGTCTGTTCCTCCTCGTTTTTATTGCGAAGGCCTTCACTACTGTTATTGTAGCAGACGGATATCAGGATGTATATTGAACGGTCCTTAATTTTCAGGAAGTTTTTTTAACTGCAAGTTATGTTTTGTCACAGGATATATGTCATCTCATGCCAGCTCTCGCCGCCCCAGCAGGACTGGGACATACCCCCGTCCTCAAATCCCATCTTCAGGTACATGCCCACCTTTTCCTCCAGACAGGTCAGGACAAGCATCCTGCGGCCACGCTCCCGCTCCTGCCTGACATAGCAGGCCATCAGCTCAGAGGCCAGCCCCTGACGGCGGTACTGCGGCAAAACTCCCAGGCTGAGCACCATGACATTGGCTCCCCTTGGGTCATGGAGGTCTGTCTGCTTAAAAAATTCATCCCGCAGGGTGGACTCATCTGTCACAAGGCCGTTCAGATAGCCCGCCAGCCTTCCCGTCTCCCTGTCCACAGCCACCAGGAACTGTTCCCCCGCCAGGGTGGCCCTGGCCTTTACGACCTCCTTGGTCCCCGCCTCATTGGGCGGGAAGCACAGCCGCTCCGCCTCCGCCGCCTCCAGGACCTCCGACCGCCGGATCAGGCGGATCTCGAACCGCTCTTCCGTGCGGCCGCTTTTCTTCTCGGTCGTCTTCACGGTCATCTTCCCCGTCGTTTTTTCAACTGTTTTCTCAGTCATCCTCTGCTCTTCCTTTTCTTTTTTCATCCCAAAGAGAAAACGGGCAGTGTCACCTGCCCTCCATGTTTATCTTTGCCTCCTGATTTTATCACATATCGGCCTGTCTGTCCAAAAATCTCTGTTCAGAAGCCGAATATCCTCCTCCAAAGGAAGCTCATAGGAAATCAGCCCACTTCCATCCAGGTCCTCTCTTCTCATATCCACTGCCTGGATCCTGTGATTGTCATAGGTCTTGAAATAGTAAACTCCGGTGCAGGCGTTGACACAGCAGGAGTAGGTGGTGACATCTTCCCGCCCCTCCTCTGTCAGTACCATACCCCGCACCATGGACACGCTGTCAAGGATGTGGAAAAACTGGGACACATTTACCCTCTCCTCCCTTGGCGCCCTGGAGTTCCATCTGAGGAAAGCGGCCCGCACAAACCTGGATGCCGGCGACGCGTCTCCCGGAAGTCCGATAGCTCCCATGCCCTGCCCAAAGGGCTCCATGTCCAGGCCCTCGCCAAACCGGTTCTCCGGAGCTCGGGCTGTCAGATTCAGATACTGCCGCAGGTTCATAAGGTGAAAGGGAAATGGTGGATTATTTGTAAGCACCCCAAAGGGATTTTCATAGAGCTTCAGTCCCTCCTCCACCGGCTCGGCCGCCCATGCCTCTTTCCTGTCTGCAAGCATGAAATGCAGCGGGGCCAGCGGGACCTCCGGCGCAAAAGGAATACCCGTCAGATCTGTCTCCTTCAGATATCCCACGGCCTCTCTCACAGAGGAGCACTGCCCCAGCAGCCAGGGGATCACCTCGTAGGGTGTGACCTGGTATTTCTTTTTCCCCGCCACAGGATAAAAGGCATTTCCCGGGAAATTCAGCCCTGCCATGCAAAGCCCTTTCTCGTTGACCGCCTCAGCGTACATAGGATACTCCTCCATCACCGCCGCCATACCGATCATGCCGTAATGGCGGCCCATGGACTCCATCCTTTTGAATGTGAGGGGATACTTTCTCGGTGTGATGACCACCCGCTCCCCAAAGGAATACTCCAGGTCCAGATTTCTCCCAAAATAAAAATCTCCATTTTCGTACGTGATACAGGTACACATAGTCATCTCCTCCTATTGTCAGTATCCTCATCCTGCCCGTCCTTTATACCAGGAGGCTATCCCGCCTGTCTTCCCCCCTGTATCCCGGTCGGTCGCGCACTCCTACGCCAGCCCTTTTTCCTCCAGCCAGTCTATCAGGAGCCTCTGCCCTTTATTCCGGCGGCGGGCCATACGCCGGAACTGCAGGATCGTAAGGCCGGTAAAGGCAGCGGTCAGGACCGCCATCAGGACAACGGAGGAGAGGATGCTCTCCCCGCCGCATATCGTACTCCTGAATGCATCTACCGTGTAGGTGAAAGGCAGCCAGTCATGTATCCTGGCTACAAACGGCGGGGAGAGTTCAACCGGGTACGTGCCGGCAGACCCGGAGAGCTGCACGACCATAAATATCAGCATGAGGAAACTCCCCACTTTTCCAAGTGTAATGTTAAAATAGTACATGATCGAGGTAAAGGCTGCCGCTGTCAGGCAGGCAAAGAGCACAGTCTTTGTCATCTCTGCCGGAGCAAATCCATCCACCGCATGCAGAAGGAGGATGAGCAGGAGCCCCTGCAGGGCTGCCACAGGGTAGAGCACGACAGCCTTGCTGGCCCACCAGGAAAAACCACCCTTCAGCCTGCCCGTATATTTTGTAAGAGGATACATGAGGCAAAATGCCAGACATCCTACCCACAGTCCCACAGACATCATGTACGGCGCCATGGCATGCCCGTTATTTTCTACAACAGTCAGCTCCGTCTCCTTCGCATCCAGTGGAGAGGCAAACATGCCCACTGTCTGATCTCCGGCCTTGACTCTGCCGGCCTGTCCGGCCCCGTCCTGCAGCCCCGCTGCCAGCTCTTCCGATCCGGACTGCAGCTCCTTCATCCCCAGGTCCAGCGCCTCCGCGCCCTCATACAGCCTGGCCGCTCCACTGTGGATCTGCCTTGCACCGCCGGAGAGGCTGTCCGCCCCCTTTGTCAGCGTCCCGCTGTTTTCTGTCAGCTGCGCTGTCCCGTCAAACAGGCTGGCTGTGCCTGACGCAAACCTGTCCATCCCCACGGTCATGGCGTCCACTCCATCTGCAAGCTGTCCTGTTCCTTCTGTCAGGACGGTGCTGCCTGCCGCCAGACTGGACACCCCGTCCGCATAGGTCCTGATCCCACGGTCCAGCTCTGCCATTCCGCCAGCCACCGCCCGGCCGCCGGACCGGACCGCACTGACTGCACTGAGCATTTCTCCTCCTGCTGCCTTCAAGCTGTCCGCACCGCCTGCCAGCGCAGTATTCTCTGCCGCAAGGGCCTCGAGCCCGGTGCGGAGGCCGCCGACTTCTTTTGCCGCCTCCGGAAAATATTCTGACGCCTTCTCAAGCTGTCCCAGGGTCCGCGCTGTCTCCCCCACCTCTTCGGACATCTGCTCCGCCTCGCCGCAGAGTCCTCCAACCTCATCTGCCAGCCTGCTAAGCTCATCCGTCTGTACAGGCAGGATCTTTTCCTGCGCAGTCCCCAGCCTTCCGGCTCTCTCATCCAGCACGCTGCTCTCCTTGTCCAGCGCATCCGCACTCCCGGCCAGAAGCTCCTGCACCTCCGCCAGGCTGCCCGCCGTCTGCTCCATCTGCTCTGCGGTTGCAGCCATAGCTCGGTCCCAGCTGTCCAGCGATCCTGACGCGCGCTCTGAAATCTGACGCGCGCTCTCCATATATGCCTCTTTGTCCAGGCCTTCCGGCCCCTGCTGGCTTCCCGCGGAAGCATACAGGGACTGGATCACTGTGTTCAGGCCCTCCAGCGTCTCTCCCGGTACAGAGCCCTCCGCCAGGAGCTAGCTGTATATTCCCTCCAGCTCCCGGGCCGCCTCTGTCATAGCCTCTCTGGTGCCTTGCGCCTGCCGGCCTGCCGCACTGATCCTTTCATTTGCGTCGTCCACACAGCTCTCCACCAGCGCCCCGGCATTTCCAGCCGCCTCTGAGACGGTTGTTCTGGCACTCTCGGTCTGCTCCTCCGCATCAGAAATGCTGCCGCCTGCGCTTCTGACTGTGTCTGACGCCTGGCTGATGCCCTCTGCAGCTTCCCTCATATCTCCCGCCAGCCTGTCCACATCAGACTGTGCCTCCTCCAGCTCTGTCCCGGCAGAACCAAGTGCGTCTGCCACCTCCCGGATCTGCCTGTCTGATGTACTGTCCGAAAGCGCCCGCATCTGTCTGTGCACCTCTTCAAGCCCGGATCCAAGCCGCTCTGCCCCTGCCGCAAGCGAGGTGTCGCCGCCCGAGACCGCACGGTTTACCTCTGATATTCCCTCTGACACCTCCCCCAGATCTTCCAGAGACGCCAGCTGTCTCGAGCTCTCCTCCAGCTCTCCTGCCCCCTGTACATAGGCAGCGGCCTGTCCCACAAAGGTGTTGACAGCACTGACATACTGGTCCGCACCTCCAGCCAGGGCTTCCAGCCCCTCCGCAAGGCCGGAAGCTCCTTCTCCCAGCTCCTCTGAGGCGGACAGAAGCTGCCCTGACCGTGAATGCAGCAGCTCCACCCCGCCGGCGTACACCTTCACTCCTTCATCCAGAGAATGTGTGCCCGCTGTGAGCCGCGGGAGCTCTTCTTGTGCCGCGTCCGCCCCCAGCTTGAGCTGTGCTGCTCCGTCGTTGACCCGCCCTACACCCTCCGTGTATTCCTTCAGTCCTTTATCCAGCGTGTCTGCTCCGTCCGCAAAGGTGAGCGTACTGTCCTCCAGCCTCTTCATATTTTCCGTAAGCTCTCCGCTTCCGTCAGAGGCAGCGGCCACCCCGCCCGCAAGTACCCCGGCTCCGTCTGAAGCCTCCTGCATCCCTTCTCCGGCCTGTGCGATCCGGTCAAACAGGACCTCTGTGTAGGTCTCCGTGACCTGGGATGCAACCTCATCTCTGAGCCTGGCAAGCGCTGTCTCACTCATTTTTGAGGCGATATAATTTGTCCCGGGATTCGTCTCATACCGAAGCTCCATCTTCTGCGGCTCCTCATCCAGGAGCGTGGCTGCATTTCCCGAAAAGTCCTCCGGAATGGTGATCACCATGTACCATGTGCCATTTGCCAGCCCATCCCTGGCACTCTTTTCATCCGTAAAATGGAAGTCAAGGTCCCTGCTGTCCTTCAGAGCCTCCACCATATCGTTTCCTATACTTAATGTCTGCCCCTCGTATTCCACAGGCTGGTCCTCGTTTACCACCGCGACCGGAAGCTGCTCCAGGCTGCCGTACGGGTCCCACATGGATTTCAAAAATAAGCCCGCATAAATAAAGGGGATTACCGTGATCGCCGCCACCACCAAGAGCAGTATCTTGTTGTGTGTCAGGCTGCGTAGTTCTCTTTTTATCATATGCTTCCCTCTTTCTGTCATTTTGCTGATAAAAAATATACCACGGCACTCCTCCCTTTTATACAGACAAAACCCGCCCTGTGTCTGAAAATCAGTCACAGGGCGGGTTTTGCCCATACATTCATCCCCATACATCCATGCATCTCTTTTTTATACAGTCTCAAAGCGCCGGAGCATTTCTTCCACTGTCCCCTTTTTCAGGTCATAGATCCTGTCAAAGAAGAGGCGGATATCCTCTCCCAGCCCGGCCTGCAGCCACTCAGATATCACGCCAAAGCTCACAGCCTTCAAATACTGCACTATCATCAGGCGGTCTGTCTTTTTGATCTGCCGGCCGTCCAGCACAGCCTCAATATAAAGGGCAACAATCTGCTCACACATCTGCCAGAGATATTCATATTTCGTTCGTTATGTTGTTTTATATGCACAATCCATTTCGTCCATAATATTTTTGTAGCCAAAATGTAGCCACTATGTTTATTCACCTCAACTATACCTTCTGCACAAAATATTTTATCATCGGCTTATTTCGGGGCTCCACTTCCATTAATTACAATTTCATTTTTACTAAACACATTATCAATATCTTCCCATGTCATTGGTTCAGAAATGCTAAGAGGATCTATTTGAGAATAAGAGACTATCCGATTTCTTTCACTAGTTCCTTCATTGAAATTTAAACTATTGTATTTCAATGCCTTGGCAAATCCAGAAAGCACATAATCTACACCGCCATTTTGCTTTTCTTTCTGTTCAAACAAACCGTATTGATACAATGATGAAACCATAGCAGTTAGATTCGTTGTTTCTTCATAATCAAAAGAAGCGATATAATCTAATTCTTCGGGTGTACACATTATCAAAAATCTAGCGAGCTTATAATACAGGGAATCTTCCATTTCAGTTAAGAGATAGCATCTCGTAAGTTGAGCAAAATAGTCAACTTTTTTATCATCATTAATTTCATTAATGAGATGAATCTGCTTTTTTACAAATTTCTCATAATCCTTATTATCCTCATTAAATTTGCCCGCCATCTTTACCTGTTCGTTATAATTTCTGAATGTACCGAACATATATCTCTGCATTTTGTCCCAAAACAAAATTGTCGGTGCATGAAAAAGTAGATTCTTTATGTCGGTGCTGGAATCGACCAATGCACTTACATCACCTAGAGAAACTGCTTTAATAATATTCCAAAATGCATCCCCTGCATACGTATGAATATCTTCATCCTTTAAAATTGTTGTTAGCGTTACGATTTGCTTTTCAAACATTTTTATCCCCCTTATTAAATACACTTATCAAACAAAATAATACCATTCTTTCCCCATTTGTAACACAGTGACGACACAACCACCACTCACTTTAATACCATAAACTCAACAAACTTTTATTAATTTCCACTCGTTTTCATCCATTGCTCTGCCTCACCTCTTGTAATACAACAATATTTACATCATTGGTTTTTATTTGTTTCTAACTGTCACGCCTCTATAGCCTGTCTGAATTTTTAACTTTATAATATTCTGCTATAACTATATCCTCAACTTTTCTTTTTATACTACGAAGATTATTATATTGTATCAATGAACCTAACTGTTTGCTGATTTTTTCAATTTCAATCTTAACTAATGTTTTCTCATATATCTTGTCATTCAATTTTTGTGCTACTTCATTAATAAATCGTATTTTTTCTTCTTCTGACAATTCTACAAATCGATATACCATATCAAATCTTGACTTCAGAGGGTCTGGAACTGTCTCTACATATTTCCTTTACCTTGATACTCTATTGCCACTCGCATCTTCCCAATAAAAATATCATATGACAGATGTCCCTTAGCAGTTTTTAAAAAATCCGGACGAAACTGATACCATACAGCTGCCTTGGGATATAACTGTTTAACCATAAAGCTGATTGTCCTCTTCAATAACTCTCCTTTCTCCCTTTTCCACGAATCAGCACTGTATTCTCTTCCGGACAGTAATCTGCCATATCCAGAGCGGAAAGTTCTCCCACCCGAAGCCCCAGACAGAAAAGCAGCTCGATTATACACATATTCCGGACAGCCAGTCTTTCTTTATATTCTGACCAGGCCTGCTGATACTGGAAAGTAGCCGCCAGAATCAGCTCTTTAATCTCTTCCCTGGATAATGTCCTGGGCAATGTCCTTGGCAACTGAAATTTTCTGGCCGTGAACCGGAAGAAAATCTCATTTAAGTTCAAAACCATTCTGAGATAATCACAATACTGCTGAATGGAAACATATTTTCTGCGGATAGAACGGGGTGCTAATTCTATCTCATTCTGCATATAAAAAAATATTCATAGATGCTCCGGTCATTGATATCCCCGTAATGCCGTCTTTCCAGCCACCTGGAAAAATTCTGCAGGTCATTTTTATAGGCATACAGGGTATTGGATGACAAGTTTCTCTGCACAAAAAGCATATCAATAAAGTCCTGGATCAGGACTTCCTGTTGTTCCTTATTATATTCCATAGGCCCCTCCATTTTTCTCCTATCTGTTCATACAATTCCAATGATACCTTCTTATCCTTTTACTGTCCGGGGAGGGTGTCTGAAGAAAAATCCCGGAGGCTTCCGTTCCCGCTGTCTGTCCATATCATACCTTATATAAATTATAGTGTATGGATGGCCGAAAAAAAGGACCCTGCACTGTCTTTTCAAAGGCAGTACAAAGTCCTTTCCCTTCTTTTTTCTCTTATGCCAGTCCCTTTTCCTCTAACCAGTTATCCAGAGTCCTTTTTCCTCTTTTCATCTTAAGGGTTCGGATCTGGAACTCCAGAATGGTCAGCAGGGTAAAGACGATCCACAAAACGGTCAGGAATATTACGGCTTCCTGAATACTTTCTCCTCCTGATATGGTACTTCGGAAGGCTTCCACCGTATAAGTGAACGGTACCCAGTCATGAAGATAAGGGACAAAGCTTCCGGACAGTTCCAGGGGGTAGGTTCCCACAGAACCTGCCAGCTGGATCACCATAAATACCAGCATCAGGAAACTTCCCACTTTGCCAAAAGTATTGGTAAAGAAATACATCACAGACATAAAAGCCACCGAAGCCAGGCAGGCCACCGCCAGGGTTTTCCCCATTTCCACCGGCTCAAAACCGTCACACAGATGAAGCATAAAGATCATCACCGCTGCCTGGAGCAGGGCAATCAGATACAGTACCGATGCCTTGCTTCCCCACCAGGCCAGACCGGATTTCAGCTTTCCGCTGTACTTTGTCAGCGGATACATAAGACTAAAGGCAATACAGCCTACCCAAAGTGCCACAGACATCATATAGGGGGCCATGGCATGGCCGTTATTTTCTACCCTGGTGATCTGTGTTTCTTTTGTTTCCACAGGAGCTGCAAACATATCCGCCGTATCTTCTCCTTTATTCGTATCCCGGATCTGTTTTGCCCCCTCTGCCAGACTGTCTTTTAAAGTCCTAGTTCCTTCCGCCAGCTGTTCAATCCCGGATCCAAGAGTTTTACTTCCATCATGAAGCTGGGAAGCTCCGCTGCTGATCTGGGAGGCTCCGTCCTCCAGCTGTACCGCTCCTCCAAGAAGAGCCTGATTGTTTGCAGTAAGCTGGCCGGTTCCCTGGGACAACTTGCTGGTTCCGGCTACCAAGGTATCCATACCCGCCGAAAGAGTTCCTGCTCCCTGAGAAAGGGTCTGGGCTCCTGTCTTCAGACTTCCAGTTCCCTGTTTCAGATCCTTTGCTCCCTGGGACAGCTGTTCCACTCCCTGGGAAAGAGCCGGAAGCTGTCCCTGCATTTCCTGTACTCCTTTATCCAGATCAGAACTCCCCTGTACCAGACGGCCAAATCCCTCATCCAGCTGCCCGGCTCCCTGTACCAGTGCTTCCGTTCCCTGTGTCTTCAGTGCTCCGGCTCCATCCTTTGCACTCTGGATTCCGCCGGCAAGTGCAGGTGCCGCCTCAGTCAGCTGTTCTACTCCCCGGTTCACTTCTCCACTTCCCTGGGTAAGACGGTCAGCACCTTCCCTCAGCTGAGACAGACTGTCTCCAACCTGTGTGCCGATTCCGCTCTTCAGCTGCTCCATGCCGCTGTCCACTCCTGCCAGATACTGTTCTCCGGCTGTTTCTGTCTGAGCAGACAACTGTCCCAGACCTTCTGATAATGCCTGAAGACCCTTTACCACACTGCTCAGGTCTGTAGAATTTTCCCCTGCCAAACCGGCCCCGGTCATATCCCGGGCCTGCCGGGCTGCCTCTGCCATGGTCTGCTGATCCTGAGACAGGGCGGCACTGCTGTTCCCAAGAGCCTGAGAAGCTTCCTGGAGACGGCTTCCCGCCTCATTGGCTGCATCGGCGTTTTGCTGTGCAGCTGCCACTGCCTCCCAGGCAACGGATGCCACTGCATCTATATCTCCTGAATCAATTGCCTGCTGCAAGGAATCACTTAAATAAGAGGCGTCTGTACTTTCCACACCTCCCAGATTTTCTGCCGCAGCCTGGGCTGCCTCTGCCTGGTTTCCGGCTTCCTGGGCATTCCCCTCTAAAGTATCGCCCAGTTGGTCCCCACTTCCTGTTTCCTGGGACATGCTCTCCGTTCCCTGAATCCCCGCAAGGAGCTGATCGGCACTGGACTTTAACTGGTCCGCGTCCTCTTTCACAGAATCAAAAACCTGTTTTCCTCCATCCTGCAGCTGTCCGTTTACCTGATCAATACTGGCAGAAATGCCGGGGACTGCCTGTTCTTCCAGAAGCTTCATTCCCTGGGAAAGCTGAGCTGCCCCTTCATAAACCTCATTTGTACCTTCCTGAAGTTTCTGTGTCTGCCCGGGAAGCTGGGATGCTGCACTGTTCAGCTGATCCAGTCCTTCCTGTAAAGATGCAAGACCCCTGTCTGTCTGTTCAGCTCCTGCCTTCAGACTTTTGCTTCCCTCTCCCGCTGTCTTGACACCTGCGGCAAGCTGGGAAGACCCCTGGGATAATGCCCGGACTCCCTGAGAAAGTCCCGGGATCTTTCCTTCTAACTGTCCCATGCCCTCTTCCAGGGACTGGGCTCCTGCATCCAGGCTTTCACTTCCGCCAGCAAGTTCTTTTGCCCCGCTGTCCAGGGTTTTCGTCCCCTTGTTCAGTTCACTGGCCCCATCCTGAAGTTCACGTGCTCCCTTGTCTGCGGCTGTTACTCCATCTGTATAAGTCTTTAGTCCCTCTTCTAGGGTCTGACTGCCATCTCTGAATACCAGAGTACTATCTGCCAGAACCTGTAAATTCTCTTCGATCTGTTCATTTCCTGAGGCAAGTGCCCGAGTTCCCTCCTGGAGCTTCCCGGAACCATCTGCCGCTTCCTCCATTCCGTCCCCGGCCTTACCGATCTGTTCAAAAACCGCTTCTGCATAGGTGCGGGTAACTTCTTCCCGGACAGAACTCTGGATTTTCTCCATAGCTGTCTCGCTCATCTTAGAAGCAATGTAATTGGTACCCGGGTTTGTTTCATAAGAAAGTTCCATTTTTTCAGGTTTTTCCCGGGTAAGGGTGGCTGCATTGGCTGAAAAATCCTCCGGTATGGTAATGACCATATAATAACTTCCGTCTTTCAGCCCCTGCCGGGCCCTTTCCTTATCTGTAAAAGAAAAATTCAGAGAACTGTCCTCTTTCAGATTCTCCACCATTTCTTTTCCTATGTTTAATGTTTCTCCCTCATATTCTACCGGTTTATCCTCATTCACCACAGCCACGGGCAATTTGTCCATATTGCCATAAGGGTCCCACATGGATCCCAGAAAAAGGGTGGTATAAATGGTAGGAATTGCAATAATCGCAACAATAACTACCAACATGAGTTTATTACTCAGTAGCTTTTTCCACTCTAGTTTCAGCATTCTCCTGTCTCCTTTCTGTCTGCGCAACTAGTTATAGTTTAATAGATACTATGTTGATTATTTACACATACCGCATTATACTAGGGTTATAAATACCTTACAACCGACAATAATCCTTCGTTGCGTCTATTAATAGACAAAATGTCTATCTAGTGTCTATGGTTTATAATTTTTTTATATTTTCGAAAGGAGAAATCTATGAAAGAAAAAACTGACCGGAGAATCCGCAAAACAAAAGCCCAGCTTCGAGCCGGGCTTGCAAAACTTATGCAGGAAAAAAGTATTAAAGAAATTACTGTAAAAGAACTGGTAGAGGAAGTGGATATCAACCGTTCTACTTTCTATCTCCATTATACGGATATTTTCAATATGCTTTCCACCATTGAAGAAGAACTGCTGGAAGAGATCCGCCAGACCATTCAGAATCATCCGGTCAGTCCCTTTAACGAATCCAGCTTTCCTTTTATTGAGGATATTTTTCATATCCTGGCAGAAAACAAAGATATCTGCATCGCCTTGCTGGGGCCAAACGGGGATATCGCGTTTATCCATCGCATTGAAAATCTGATTTCCACCCACAGTCTTAACGTACTGCGCCGGACTTTTCCGGACACTATTGAAGACCTGAAATATTCCTATTCTTTCTGTCTTTCCGGCTGCATCGGTCTGGTGAAAACCTGGCTAACATCCGATACCGATGAAACGCCTCAATATATGGCCCAGCTCACCTTCCGGCTGATCATGAACGCCCTCCGTCATATGTATCCTGATAACACGCCCTCACAGACTCCTCTGTCAGGTTCCAAAAGCCCTCTGCCGGAATAGATCCGGCAGACACTTCTTCAGGATCTGTGTCTGACCGGGATTTTTATTGCTTTTCCAGAGCTTTCTGATACTCTTCCTTCAGTTCTTTGATTTTTTCCTCCTTTTCCCTGTCATAAAGCTGATTGTCCTCTTCAATAACTCTCCTTTCTCCCTTGTCGGGTAGTAATCAGCGCCGGATACGGCGCATAAGCTTTGTTACTTTCGTCGAAAGTAACGCAAAAGCACTTTCGACAGCCGTTCCGTCCGTCAAAAGCTGCCTTTGCGCCCTGCCGGGGGCTTTTCCCGCCCTACGGACGGGGCTACAGTTCCCGCCGCTTGCATCCGAAGTCATCGCCTTTCGGATCGCAGAGACTACATTCGCCACAGTATTTTCCGCCCGTTTTACAAGCCAGATTAGCGTCTGCATTTCTGCCTCGCTCAACTCCACATTCCCGAAACCCTCATTGAGCATGGCAATTCTCCCAGCTTCATTTAGGTGGGAGATACGGGCTTACCTGTTTTCCCTTTCTGGTTACGCATTTCATTCTGCCAGTCGATCACATCTTTTGCCGTGATCTCAGACATTTTTCTCTGCCCCAGATAAGGAAGAATTTTGCTTTGAATAATGCTTTCCTTAGTAAGCCATGTGTTTTCTTTCAATCGTGGACGCACATCTGCCTCATACAACTTGCAGAAACTCTCTAACGTCATATCCATATTTGCCTGTTTCTGCAACTGAAACTGCCGTTCCCACTCCTGCGCCTCCCGCTTAGTAGCAAACCCACGCTGGCATTTCTGCTTACGCTCCCCTTTCCAGTCTTTATAGCGCACCATTGCATACCAAGTTCCATTTTTCTCAGTTTTGTATACCGGCACTTCTAATTCCTCCCTCGTATGACTGTGTACCGTAAAACTGTTCATAAAAAAACTTGCGGTCAATCCTGCCGGGAATTGTAACACACCCTGTCTTTTCCAGTTCTTTGTTGAGTTTTCGGATCAATTTGTAAGCATAAGACTCGGAAACATCCAGCGCCTCCATGACTTCGCTCACTCGCATAAACATTTTCTCCATAAGCTACCTCTCTTTCTTATTTATTCTATACATTTTTGTATAGTCACATATTACTATACTTTTCTGTATTGGTCAAGTAGTTTTACAGAAATTTCTATACTTTTTTGTATTGGTTTTTCTTGATTGTACCTATACTTTTATGTTATACTCAATCTATCAAAAGACTTCAGATAGGAGAATGGTTATGGCTATTGGCGAAAGAATCCATTATTTCCGGCTGCTCCGTGGCTTTACACAGAAATATCTGGGCAAACTTCTGGGTTTTAGCGACTCTCAGGCAGACGTCCGTATCGCCCAGTATGAAAAAGGCGCACGCAGCCCGAAAGAGAAATATTTAAACGCACTGGCACAGATTTTTGAGGTATCGCCTCACGCTTTGAATGTTCCCGATATTGACACGGATATTGGACTTATGCACACTCTCTTTACACTGGAAGATACCCGTGGTCTGAAAATCGGAAAACTGGACGGCGAACTCTGCCTCCGACTGGACAAAGACACCGGAATGACCTACCACAGTATGTGGGATATGTTTAACGCATGGTATCAGCAGGCAGAAAAACTGGAGTCCGGCGAGATCACCAAAGAAGAATACGATCAGTGGCGTTATACCTATCCTAAAATGGAGGCTGAACAAACCCGCCAGGAATTGGACGCTCTGCGTGAAAAGCGAAAAGCTGAAAACAATACAGATTAAAAAAAGCCAACAAAAAAGGTCTTGCCAAATTGATTTCACTCAATTCAGTAAGACCTTTTCTATCGGTTTCAGTTGGATTTACCTGATAACCTCTGACGAAAAGTGAATAAATGCTTTTCATCCAGTGTTATCATTTTGTTATCAAATAGACCCCTAATGCGTCGCAAACGCCCTGTTTATGCGGGTTCTCAGATTTCTTTACTTACTCAAACTCTATCGTCCCCGGCGGCTTGCTCGTCAAATCGTAGAATACTCTGTTGACCCCTTTGACCTCATTGATGATCCTGCTCATCACCTTCTGCAGCACCTCAAATGGGATCTCAGCTGCCTCGGCTGTCATGAAGTCGATAGTCTTCACCGCACGCAGGGCCACAGCATAGTCGTAGGTCCTCTCGTCACCCATGACGCCGACAGAGCGCATGTTAGTCAGGGCCGCGAAATACTGGTTGATCTCCTTATCCAGGCCGGCCTTTGCGATCTCCTCGCGGTAGATGGCGTCTGCATCCTGGACGATGCGGACCTTCTCAGCTGTCACTTCACCGATGATGCGGATGCCAAGTCCCGGGCCCGGGAAGGGCTGACGGAACACAAGCTCCTCCGGAATGCCAAGCTCAAGGCCTGCCTTGCGGACCTCGTCCTTGAACAGGTCACGGAGCGGCTCGATAATTTCCTTAAAATCTACATAATCCGGGAGCCCGCCTACGTTGTGGTGGGATTTGATCACTGCGGACTCGCCGCCAAGGCCGCTCTCCACCACATCCGGGTAGATGGTGCCCTGGGCCAGGAAATCCACTGCGCCGATCTTCTTTGCTTCCTCCTCGAACACACGGATAAACTCTTCGCCGATGATCTTGCGCTTCTGCTCCGGCTCGGTCACGCCTGCCAGCTTGTTGTAGTAGCGCTCCTGGGCGTTGACCCGGATAAAGTTCAGGTCAAAGTCCCCCTCCGGTCCGAAGACCGCCTCCACCTCGTCTCCCTCGTTCTTGCGGAGAAGACCGTGGTCTACAAATACGCAGGTGAGCTGTTTGCCGATGGCTCTTGACAGAAGGCCTGCTGCCACAGAGGAGTCAACGCCGCCTGACAGAGCCAGGAGCACCTTGCCGTCCCCGACTTTTTCGCGGATCGCCTCAATGGAGCTCTCCACAAAGGAGTCCATTCTCCAGTCACCGCAGCATCCACAGACGCCGCGAACGAAATTGTAGAGCATCTTTGTCCCCTCCTGGGTGTGGAGCACCTCCGGATGGAACTGGATGGCATACAGCTTCTGCTCTTCATTTTCCGCTGCCGCCACAGGGCAGTCAGCTGTGTGGGCCGTGATACGGAATCCCGGGGCCACCTGGGAAATGTAATCGAAATGGCTCATCCAGCACACTGTATTCTCGGATACATTTTCAAACAACTTGGAGCTGCGGTCCACCATCACTTCCGTCTTTCCATATTCGCGCACAGCAGCGCGCTCTACCTTTCCGCCCAGCACATGCATCATAAGCTGTGCGCCGTAGCAAAGTCCGAGAACCGGGATGCCCAGTTCAAAAAGCTCTCTGGAATAGGTAGGTGAGTCTTCCAGATAGCAGCTGTTGGGACCGCCGGTCAAAATGATCCCTTTGGGATTTTTACTTTTGATGGTCTCGATATCGGTCCTGTAAGAATAGATTTCACAGTACACATTGCTCTCGCGGACGCGGCGCGCCACGAGCTGGTTGTACTGACCGCCGAAATCCAGTACAATGACTAATTCTCTTTTCACCGCTTGTTCCTCCTCGTATTTTTTTCCTCAATGGAATAGTTCTATTATAAAGTAGCAGGGCTCTGTTGGCAACAAAAACCGACATTTTGTCCGGCAGCCGCAAACCGTTTTTTCTCCGGCAGACGGTCTGGTCGGCTAGGTCAAAGCCTGGTGCTTCCATTTCCCGCTGAAATACCGGGCGATAAAGCAGATGCTCCGCACCACCCAGTCGATGATCATAGCCACCCACACGCCGAACACTCCCATACCCATATATTTCCCCAGTATATAGCTGAAAATAATGCGGAAGATCCACATGGACACAACGGAGATGACCATGCACATCCTGGCGTCCCCGGAGGCCCGGAAGGTGGCCGGTATAGTAAAGGCCAGCGGCCAGATCAGCACGCAGCACACGGCATAGAAAATGACAATGTCCGCTGTCACCTCCGCTGTCTGGCTGGACAGATTGTAGGCCTTCAGGATCAATGGCAGAGCCAGCACAATGATCACGTTGGTGACCACCATGCAGGCGTAGGTGATGCACAGGAGCTTTTTCGTGTAGTATTTCACCTGCCCGTAGTCCCCGGCACCCACGCACCTGGCGATCACCGTCGTCACCGCCAGAGCGATAGCCATGCCGGGCAGCACCTGGAAGGAGGCGATCACATTGGACACCGCGTTGGCTGCGATGGCGTAGGTGCCAAAGGTGGAGACAAGGCTCAGCACGATGATCTTCCCGAGCTGGAACATGCTGTTCTCCAACCCGTTTGGCACGCCGATACCCAATATTTTACGTATCATATCCCAGTCGGGCCGGTATCCGCGGGAGGGTCTCACATAGATGGCGCGCCGCCGGTCCGCCAGCAGGATCATGATGAGAATGGCCGCCGTCATCCTGGACACCAGCGTGGGGATAGCCACGCCCTCTGTCCCCCTGTGAAAGCCGTAGATCAAAATGGCGTTTCCGGAAATGTTGATGACATTCATAACAATGGAAACCCTCATGGAAATCTCGGAATTTCCCATGGTACGAAAAATGGCCGCCCCGCCGTTGTAGAGAGCGATAAAGGGGATGGAAGCGGTCACGATCATCAGGTAGGTGTCCGCATGCTCCATGACATCCGCCTCGATCTGGCCGAAAACACCGTGCAGGATCCAGTATTTACAGGCGTAGATGAGAAGGGTGATGGCCACGGCGCACACGGTGATAAACCAGACAAGCTGCTCCGCCGCCTGGCAGGCCTTCTCCTTCCTCTGCTGTCCCAGATACTGGCCTGCCACCACGGCGCCGCCGGTTCCCAGGGCGGCAAACACATTGATGAGCAGCACCATGATATTGTCCACAAGAGAGACCCCGGACACAGCCGCCTCCCCCACACTGGCCACCATGATACTGTCCGCCATTCCCACAAGGACTGCCAGCATCTGTTCAATGATCAGCGGAATGATAAGAGCCGTCAATGCCCTGTTATCAAAAATATACTGTTTCTTATCTGTTTCTTCTGTTCTTATCTTCAACGTTCCCCCAGCCTTCTAAAGCTTATCTCTGTGAGCCTTTACATCAAACGCAAAGGTCAGCTCTTTTTCTTCTCCCCGGTACACCGTCAGGCTTCCGGTTCCCTCTTCCCCTCTGGTGCGGACATAGCAGCCTGACATGCCTCCCTCAAGAGCTGCCAGAGCAGGGCCCTCCAGCTCAATGCATCCCTCCGTCTCAAACCGCAGCACATCGTGGGCGTAGGGAGCCAGATTGCCGTTCTGGTCCACAGCCCGCAGCCGGATGGTGGCCATGTCCCATGTGTCATCGTCCGTGAGCACATCTGTGTCGCAGATGCCCGTCAGATGGATCTTCTCCACCGGCGAGATGGTGACTGTCCGGATGACCTGATCGCCCCGCAGGGCCTGGAACCTCCACACAGCTGTCTCCACGCCCCAGCTGCCCATGTATTCGTCGGTCTCCTCCTGCGATGAAGCCTCGCCGTTCACAGCCATTTCCGTTTGCTCTTTCCTTCCGAGCACAGCCTCATACAGCCTGCGAAGCCAGCCTGTCAGGCCTCCGCTCCGCCTCTCGTCTGCCTGTCCCGCCTCCGCTCGGCCTCCGCCTGTCCCGGATGTCTTTGCCTGGCTGGCATCAGCCCCGGGCGCAGTCCGCTCTGCTGGCGAATCTCCCCCGATCAGCACCGGCGAATGGGAAAGATGAGGATATTTCCTGGTGGGAAAATACTCTCCTGCCAGGGCATCATTTTTATAGAGACGCACCCTATCCCCGTTGGTAAAGACCGCCACCTCGCCGATCTGGCCCGCCGGGTGGTCCCCGATGCTCATGGTGCTGCTGACCGTAAGCACCGGCCGATCCTCCTGGCAGGAGGCGTAGACGCTGGCCGCCAGCTTGGGGTTGCGGAACATATCCAGGACGCCATGATAGCAGATTTTGTCCCCGCTGCCAAAATCCTTGTGGGTGTTGTAGTCAAACATACACCACCCGAAGGTGCCGCCGATATCCGCATGGGAGGCCGCGCTGTCCAGTACCCGGACGTGGCGCATGGCGTGCTCCTTCCTGTGCTCCTCATCGTCAAATGCCTTTGTGGGGAACATGTGCCCATTGTATTCTGTGATAAAGTAGGCCTTCTCCATATCCGGCGTCACTGCCGCCTTGGCATCACAGCCCGGATTATCCCCTGTGTGGCTGAAGTCATTGTAGGTGTATACGTCCTCCAGCAAGTGGCTCTTTTTCAGATAGCGCACGCCGCCCGTTGGCCTGGTTGGATCCAGGCCGCGGGCCGTCTCTACGGTTCTTTGGTAGAGTCCGTCATCGTCCTGGCTCTCATTGATCCGGACGCCCCACATGAAAATGCTGGGATGGTTCCGGTACTGGCGGATCATTTCCTCCGTATTTCTCACAGCCTGCTCCTTCCACTCTTCCCCGCCAATGTGCTGCCAGCCGGGGATTTCCGTGAAGACCAGAAGCCCCAGCTCATCGCACCGGTCGATAAAAGCATGACTCTGGGGATAATGGCTGGTGCGCACCGCATTGCAGCCCAGCTCATATTTCAGGATGTCCGCATCCAGTCTCTGCGCTCTGGCCGGCGCCGCATAGCCCATATAGGGCCAGCTCTGGTGCCGGTTCAGTCCCCGTATTTTCACCCGGTTCCCATTCAGCCAGCATCCGTCCGGCTTCATCTCGATCCTCCGGAAGCCAAAGCGGACTTCCTCTGTATCCATGACATTCCCGAATTTCAGGAGCTCCAGGTGCAGCGTGTAGAGCCGGGGATGCTCCGTATCCCAAAGCCCTGCCCGGGGCACATGCATGTGGAAATGATCCTGGAAGCCCTGCTCCTCCAGCCGGGCGAAGATCTCGCCGTCCTCTCCCAGCACACGGGCCCGGATCTGGCAGCCCCGGGCTCCCTCCGCCTCCAGCTTTACCTCCAGATGCTTTCTGTCATCCGGCATGACAAAGACATCCCGAAAATGAATTTTCTCCTTCACCTCCAGGTAGACCGGGCGGTAAATGCCTCCGTAGGTCAGATAGTCCACCACATAGCCAAAGGGCGGGATATCCAAAGTTTCCCGGCTGTCCACCTTGACCACGATCCGGTTTGTCTGGCCGTACCGCAAAAGCCCCGAGAGCTCCACCTCAAAGGCTGTGTATCCGCACCCGTGGACGCCGGCGGATTTTCCGTTGCAGTACACCTCCGCCTGGTGGGCAGCGCCCTCCAGTGTCAGCGCGACGGATTTTCCCTCCCAGTCTCTGGGAATGTCCAGTTCTTTTATGTAAGCGCTTACCATCTGATAATCCTTCTCGTTGCAGTAGCGCAGAGGAAGCATCTTCACTGTGTGGGGAAGCTGAACCCTCTCCAGCTCCTCCAGCCTCTCAGACGGCATGCTGTTCAGACTTCCGGTATAGTGCTGTGTAAAGTACCAGTTGTGGTTGATCTGATAGCGCATGTTGTCCCTCCTTTGTGAGTTTGACTGTCGATTTTCTTCATTAGATATGATAGCTTATACAAAGGAATATTACAAGAAGCCAAAACAACCTGCTATACGCATCATGCCGAGAGGACTTCAGGCAAAAAAGGCTGCCGGGGCCTTTCATATAATGCCCCGGCAGCTTTTCCTGCCTTTCCCTATACAACCGCTTTTTGTTTCCATCTGCCGCTGAAATATCTCAAAGCAAAACAGATACTCCTCACAATCCAGTCAATAATCATTGCCACCCATACTCCATATATTCCCCAATCAGTAGCTCTTGCCAGGATATAGCTGAAAATAATCCTGAAAATCCACATAGATACAACAGAAATCGCAAGACAGACTCTGGCGTCTCCTGCAGCCCGCAAAACGGCAGGAACCGTGAATGCCGCCGGCCAAATCATTACTGTAAAGAAGGCATAAAAAACAACAATAACCGATGCCACTTGTTCTGTCCTGTCCGAAAGATGATATGCCTCCAAAATAAATGGTAGAAGCAAAACAATAAGAAGGTTTATGATAAACAGGCAGATATATGTAATTTTCATCAGCTTTCCCGTGAAATATCTCACCTGAATATAGTCTCCCGCCCCCACGCATCTGGCAATCACAGTATTTACTGCCAGAGTAATCGCCATCCCTGGCAGCACCTGAAAGGATCCAATAATATTGGCAACTGCATTTGCCGCAATTGCATAAGTCCCAAATGTGGATATCAGACTGAGAACTATAATTTTCCCCAGCTGGAACATTCCGTTTTCCAGCCCGTTTGGGATTCCAATACTCAATATCTTACATATCATCACTCTGTCAGGCACGCACTTAGAGAAAATATTGAGATGCAGCTCTCTCTTTTTGTTCTGCAGAAGAATCACGATGAGGAGAGCCCCCACGATCCTGGAAAACAGAGTAGGGACTGCCACACCTTCTGTTCCCCGGTGAAAGCCATAAATGAACATAGCATTTCCGGAGATATTTATAACATTCATGATAAGAGATACATACATAGGAGCCTGGGCTGCTCCGATAATTCGGAATATTGCAGCTCCGCCATTGTATAGTGCAACAAAGGGAATGGAGGCCGCCACGATCAGAAGATACGTCTCCGCATGTCTCATAACTCCCCGATCAATCTGCCCAAAAAGTTCACACAAAATCCAATTTCTGCCTATATAAATCAGTGTCGTAGTTATGACTGCACAGATCGTGACAACCCGCACCAGCTGGTCCGCAGCCTTCTGGGCCTCATTTCTTCGCCCATGTCCCAGAAGCTGTCCCGCAACAACTGCCCCGCCTGCTGCCAGCGCTGAAAACGCATTGTTAAGAAGCACCATAATCGTATCCACAAGGGATACCCCCGATACTGCTTCCTCTCCTACCTCCGCCACCATAATACTGTCTGCCATTCCCACCAGCACTGCCAGCATCTGCTCTGCGACGAGGGGAATGATCAGAGCTGCCAGCATATAGTTGTCAAACAAGATATTTTCTGACAGTTTCTTCCCTTTCAAACTCTTCCCGGCTTTCCCGCACGCAGACTTCAGTCCGCCTTTTCTACATAGTCTTTCATAGCCTTAAAAATAATAGCAACGGATGTAGCCCCGGCATCCTGATACCCAACAGAACGTTCCATGAGAGATTTGGCACGTCCGAATTTGGCAACATATTTTTTTGTGTCCTCCATACCCTGCTCTGCCGCGTTGGCAGCCTTCTCCAGCATTTCCTCCAGACTATTCCTGTTTTCTTCCATAGCCTCCACAGCAGGCTCAAAGGCATCCACCATCGTCTTATCTCCTCGCTGCGCCTGGCCTCTTTTTTTCACAGCCTCCAGTGCATCTCTCATAATCTGCGGAAAATTCTCACAGGTCAGTTCGGTCATCTTCTCTTTACCTTTGATTCCTCCCAGGAACATGGTTCCAAAGATAACTCCTGAGGCTCCGCCCATTGAATTCAGCATCGCCATCCCCATTGTCTTGAAAACTTCATTCACACTGTCAAAGTCTGTTTTGTCTGTAAGAGCCTTTTCCGCCTTCTCCATACCTCCCGCCATGCCGATTCCGTGGTCTCCGTCACCAATCTTGCTGTCAACCTCTGTGAGATAAGGCTTCTGCCCGATAACCGCCCTGCATACTTCACAGAGCATTTCTCTCGTCTGTTCTATCGCAATGCTCTTCATTTCTCTCGTTCCTCCAATCAATACTTCAGCGCTTCTCTGGCGTAATAAGGCGAAAAGCAGGGAACACTGTAATACTTTTTCAGCTCCTCATCCAATCTCAGGATGCTGATGGAAAATCCTCCCATCTCCTGACAGGTACACCACGTCTTGATCTCAGAGTCAAAAACCTTTATTCCATCCATATCAAGATGCTTCCGAAGTTCGTTGTAGACTACGTCCAGCTCCAGAAGAGGCGTGGACCCAAGCCCGTTTACAAGAACCGCCGTTTCATCGCCTTCTCTCAAATTCAGTTCGCTTTTCAATTCTGCGTACATCCGGTCCACAAGCTTGTCTGCCGGCTGCATCTTTGTCCTCTCAATGCCGGCCTCCCCATGGATCCCCATGCCGAACTCAATCTCGTCCTCTCCCAGCTCAAAGGCAGGTTTATCGTTTCCAGGTATAGTGCCCGGACTTGTAGCCACACCAATAGTCGCAATGCTGTCTCTGGCCTTTTCCGTCACCCTGACTGCCTCATCCAGCTCCAGGCCGGCATCACACGCGGCGCCGGCGATTTTTATAACGTAAGCCATCCCGGCAATTCCCCTTCTGTCCTTCCACCGCTCCTTGGGCGCCGATACACAGTCATCCCGCACGCGCACATGCGCTGTCTTTATGTCCTCAAAGTCGCACATCTCCTCGGCCATATCAAAATTCATATTGTCTCCTGCGTAGCAGCCGTATACAAACAGAACACCTTTCCCCTGCTCAGCAGCTTTGGCGGTCTCCGTGATCAACTGAGGATTTGGGGACGCAAAAATATTTCCGCAGGCCACTCCGTCCGCAAGTCCTCTCCCCACAAAGCCTCCAAACATAGGTTCATGTCCGCTTCCCCCGCCGATGATCAGCGCAACTTTATCCTTTCTCCTCTCCTTTGCGAGATATGCATTGCACTCCCCTACCCTCTCATAGTATCTCTCATATGCTTTCAAATACCCGGAGAGCATTTCTTCTACCACTTGACTTGTATCTTCATTTAAAATTTTTTTCATTGCCGCACCTCCGCATGAGCCTACAGGCCAATTTTTTCCATCCGATCCAGGATCTCCTTCACATCGCTCTCGTCCAACTCCACATCTGCCGCCAGCGCTGTGTCTTCTATCTGAAATACTCTGCGCGCGCCGCAGATCACATTTATATCTGAACCTCTGGCAAGCAGAAATGCCACGGCAAGCTGGGGCTGCGTACAGTGATATTTCTCGCAGATATCCTTCAGGCCGTCCACAAAGCCAAGTACCTCCGGAAACTTATCCGGCTTCCACAGCGGAGAGTCTTCTCTTGCATCTCCTGGCTGCACTTTGTAATCTGCTTTCGTTTTTCCTGTCAAAAGACCTCTTTCAAGAGGCATATATCCATGGAAGGAAAGTCCCAGTTCACGGCAGAGCGGAATGATCTCCTTCTCTGCAGAGCGGTCCAGCATACTGTAATGCCCCTGTATGATGTCAATCTCTCCACAGGAGGTATACGCGCGGATCTCATCCGGTGTCATATTGGAGGCTCCTATTGCCCTGATCTTCCCCTCCTTTTTCAGCTCCATCAGTGTGCCTACCGTCTCTTCCACCGGGGTCATGACCGGAGGGCATGCCGGGTTATGTGTATAGTAAATGTCAATGTAATCTGTACCCAGCCTTTTAAGACTTCTTTCTATCTCAGTCCTGATAGCATGGGAGGTAAGGTTTCGCGTAACCCGATGTCCATCCTTCTCAAACCGGAAGCTTCCCTCATCATCGTCCCACCACAGGCCGCACTTTGTGGAAATGATATACTCAGAACGCCTTCCCTTTATTGCTTTTCCGATCACTTCTTCACTGTGTCCAAATCCATATACCGGTGCTGTGTCAATGGTGTTGATGCCGAGCTCCAAGGCCCTGTGGATTGTCCTGACTGACTCGTCATCATCCGAATTTCTCCACCATGTTCCTCCGCCAATCCCCATAGCTCCCATCGTAATGACAGATGCTTTAATTCCGGATCGTCCAATCTCCATATATTTCATAATGTTCACTCCTTTCGTTTAGCTTTCTTTTTTTAGATATTGCGGCATCTCTGTCAGAATACTTACAATACTCTCCACTCCATATACGAGAGCCCCCTCATTCAGCCGGAATCCGCTGTTATGAGTGGGGTATACAGTTCCGTCTTCCTCTGTGTATCTGGCTCCCACCCGGAAATAGCACCCTTTTCTTTTTTTCAGATATTCTGAAAAATCCTCGCATCCCATAACAGGCGGGTGATCCAGAATATGCTCCCTTCCAAAATGGCGGGACAGGATCTCTTCTACCGCCTTTTCTGTCCCTGCCTCATTACAGAGGGGACCGCAGCCTTCTTCTACAGCTATCTCCGTATCTGCTTCATACATTTCACCAATACATTTCACCGTGTTTTCCATGTTCTCTATCAGAATGTCTCTGCACTTTTCATCATGAAAGCGAAGCGTACCTCCGATATGGATCTCCTCCGGAAGGCTGTTGTAGGTCGTGCCGCCATGAATCTGTGTTACGCTGAGAAGCGCGGAAGACATGGGATCGATCTTCCTCGATACAATCCTGTTCAGCATGCACGTCAGCTCCGCTCCTGCCAGGATCATATCCTGAGCGAGATGAGGAAAGGCAGCATGCCCCTCCTTTCCTGTAAGTCGGATATCAAATTTATAATTGGCTGCAAAATTTGCTCCGGGGCGGACAGAAAAAAATCCCACCTCCTCGTCAATACTGTAATGCAGTCCGAAAATCCGATCCACTCCTTCCAGTATATTGCTTTCTTCGATCATCTTCGCGCCACCCGGCTGTACTTCCTCTGCTGGCTGAAAGATGAGCCGGATCTCTCCTCCCAGCTCATCCCTCATCTGATTCAGAATGACAGCCGCTCCCAGCAGGGTAGCCGTATGTCCGTCATGACCACAGGCGTGCATCACTCCGGGATTGACAGAACAGGGGCTGTGGTCTGGATTCTCCTGTATAGGAAGCGCATCCATATCTGCCCTGAAGGCCAGCACAGGCCCGGGAGCCCCTGTCCGCATGACAGCTGCTATCCCGGTCTTTCCTATGCGGCGGATTTCCATATCTGTGTGGGTTTTCAGTATATTCTCCGCAAAGGCCGCCGTATTTTCCTCACAGAATCCCAGCTCCGGATGTGTGTGCAGATAATGGAACCATTCTGTTACTTCAGGTCTTATTTTTTTTGCATATTCCCTTATCTGTTTTCTCAAATCCGTACCTCTCCTTATTTTCCCGCATTAGCATCCAATCTCAGGACACCTCCCGCGCCCACATTCTCATCCGGATGCTCTTTAATAATAACCACCGTGTTTACTTTCCTGCCCTTAAAAAAGTCATCCACCGTTTTTTGTATTCCCTGTACCATATCTCTCTTATACTCAACAGGCTTTCCCGGGGCTGTATAGATAAAGAAAGTAATCTGTCCGCCCTCGTGCGGTGTATTACAGCACTCCGGAATTGGGTATAAATAAACGTCTCTGAGTGTCTCCGGAAGACGAAACGCCTTTACGGCCGCATCTCCGATCACCTTTACAAATTCTCTGCTTTCCTCTTCTGTAAACTGCAGACTTGTAGATACAATAACAGTTGCCATATGATTTTCTCCTCTCTTTCAATTAATAGATGTCCGGAACATCAAATACTGGATTCTTATAGCTGAGCTGTCCGCTCTGTAACCAGTATCCGGTAGGGATTCTTGCATCGCCATATGTCTCTGTCAGCCAGTCGGCAAATTCCTCTGAGCATGCTGTCTCCCAGATGTCTTCCATCCACTGTGAATCCTCATTTTCCTTCAGGCAGCAGAACCCCTGTCCGCCCTGATCCGCGCATGCCTGATTTGACTCAGACGCAATGATATAACAGCTGTCTATGGTTTCCTGATCCATCTGATAGAAGGTCATGGCTGGCATAGTCTCCGCATCCAGATCAGGCAGCGCCCCTACACGGCTTCTTGCGTCAATCTCCATTAAATTCAGATTTTTGGGATTGGATGTCACATCCAGCACTGTCGGATTTTCTGCGGATTCATCCAGCTTGATCAGTCCCTGCTCCACAAGGATATTCAGCTCCCTTTTCCGGTTAGAGCTATCGTTTGCCACTGCCACAGATGCTCCGTCCGGCAGATCCTCTATATTTTCATATTTCTGACTGATCACGTACACGGGACTGTTTGTCACCTGATCCTTGTAATAGATCAGATCACTTCCGTAGCTCTCGTTGTAGGACTCCAGATAGGGAATATTTGCCACGTAATTCAGCTCATTTTCCCCTTCCGCGGCAGCCTGCATAACGGATACGGTTTCTGAATACACCTGCGCTTCGATATCGTATTTGTCCGAAAGCTGATCCGCGATCCAGTTAATGATCTCTTCGTCCCTTGCAAGAACGCCTACAGTGATCTTCTGTTTTTCCTCGCCCTGCGAATCGCTGCCGCCGCTGCTCCCGCACGCTGTCAAAGCAAATACCATTGAACCCGCAAGTAACGCTGCTACTACTCTTGTTCGTTTTTTCATAATGTTGTCTCCCTTCTTTTTTATTTTTTTACTTTTGCATATGTCAAATTACCCACCCACTGGATAATCTGTACCAAAATGATCAGCACAACAACCGTACTGTACATTACCAGATCATCAAAGTTCTGATAACCATATGTGAGCGCCACTGCACCAAGGCCTCCGGCTCCCACAACTCCTGCCATGGCCGTAAAGCCCAGGATGGATACGATGGCCAATGTAACATTGGTGACAGCGGAAGGAATTGCTTCCTTTATAATGATGTAAAAAGTAATCTGAAGATCATTGGCCCCAAAGGATTTAGCCGCTTCGATCAGTGCGGGATTTACTTCCTTAAAGCTGCTCTCCAGAAGCCTTGCCACCTGCGGAGACGCGGCAATGGTAATTCCAAATATGGCTGCCTCGGTTCCGATAATTGTTCCGCACACTGCCCTTGTGAGAGGGATAATGGCAATGATAAGAATCAGAAAAGGGATCGACCGGAGCACATTGATAATCGTGCTGACAATACCGTACACCAGCCTGTTTGGTCTCAGCCCATATGGATTGGTCGTCACAAGCAGAATTGCCAGAACCAGTCCGATGATGACACAGGTTACACAGGAGGCCAGAAACATGATCATCGTCTCCTCCAGCCCGGGAAGCAAAATATCAAATACTAATCTGTCCATACTCATAACGTTTTACACATGATGATTCCCTCACCATTTCTCCTTTCCTTGTTTATCGAGCTCTCCAGTAAATCTGTCTCTTGTCCAGGTACTGTTGAGCCTTGTCCTTCTCCTCAGCCGGAAACTCCAGAACGATATTTCCAGCTACGCTGCTGCGGTATCTGTCCATCCCGCCCCACACAACATTAAAATTGACTCCTGCCTGTACTGCCAGCTCAGAGAGAATGTACTCTGTTGATTTTTCTCCTTCGATTCCCTGCTGTATCTCCAGATAGATCTTCCCTTCTTTTCTCGGAAATTCGGTACTCTTTCCCAGTACCTCCTGTAACGTCTCCGGATGATTCAGGAAAATGTCCTTCACCTCTCCGCTGATTGTAAGCTTGCCATGGCTCAGGATCGTCATCTTATTACAGATATTCTTCACAACCTCCATCTGGTGTGTGACAACTACGATCGTAATCCCTGACTTCCTGTTGATCTCCTTCAGCAGCTCCAGAATGGACTGGGTAATATTCGGATCCAGGGCTGAGGTGGCCTCATCGCAAAGCAGAATCTTAGGATTCAGAGCCATGGCTCTGGCGATAGCCACTCTCTGCTTCTGACCACCGCTCAGCTCTCTTGGCAGAGCTTTGACTCTCTCCGCCATTCCCACCAGCTCCAGATTCTCCAACGCCCTCTTCTGCATCTCCTTCTTATTATATTTCAGGCACCGCATAGGAAGGCAGACATTGTCCATCACGTTCATCCTCTCAAGGAGGGAAAACTGCTGAAAAATCATCCCTACATTAGAACGAAATTCCCGAAGCTTTTTGCCTCTCAGTGTCTTGATGTCAATACCGTCTACTATCAGACTGCCTTCCTCAAAGGGAAGCAGGCCATTAATACATCTGAGCAGCGTGGATTTCCCGGCTCCGCTGACCCCCACAAGCCCATAAATGTCTCCATCCTCAATCGTCACATTGATTCCTTCCAATACAGGCGTGTCGCCAAATTTCTTGCATAAATCTTTAATCTCTATCAATCAGATCACCTCTTTCTTGTATCGGCTTTCAGCTCCTGCCATACTCTTCCGCCACCTCATAGATCAGACTGTTCAGATATGTTCCTCCCGGGAGAAGCGCACAGCCGGGAGCAAACACAAACCGGTTGTCTCCATTCTCTTTTAGCGCTGTCCTAAACCTCGCAACCAGCCTTGCCTTAACTTCCTCTCTGTCATTGTTCGCAGTCAGGAAGTCATGATCCTGATCAATACCGGCTATGATAACCTTGTCTGTCCTCTGCCGCACATCCGCAATCCTTGTAATGTCCTCTTCTTTCGTGTCAGCCGGACAGTTCTCCCAGTTCAGCGCCTGCACGACGTCATTGCCGTATCCGTAATATCTGTCCATACGTAGGTTGGCATTTCCGTGGGCATGTATCATATTGAACCAGGTTTTCCCTTTACAGTACTCAATGATCTGTCTCTCGTACGGTTCACAGAACTCATCATATTCCTGCTCCGTCAGAATATGAGACATGGCATACTGGTTTGCCAGAAAAATACCGTCAATCCTCTCATCAAACAGCGCGTCCAAATAATTCTGATTGGTTTTTGTCATCGCCCTCAACGCTTTGTGCAGTGCTTCCGGATCCTCCTTCATCATTTTTTTGATTGGTCCAGGATCCAGACAGCCCGCACACTCCTGAACGGCAGTCAGCGGATTAAAAATCGTAGCAATCAGCGGTATGCTATCCCCGTAATGCCGCTTCAGATTTTTTAAAACCTTCAGCTCCCTGTCAAACACAGGATTATCCACATCTAAAACCGGGAGCTTTGCGGCGTCCTCCGCCGACTCAATCGGATATTTTTCGATTTTTCCGCACCACTGGGTCGCCACTGTGGAAGGCTGTATCTTTCCCCCAAACGCCTCTGTATAGTAGTTCCCGTTGGTCATGATCTTGATAAAATCCCAATGATTAAAATCTGTAGAAGCGATAAGCATCCTCGTAAAGTCTGTTACGTTCTTATCTACCAGCGGCATATGATACCAGCCGCCTACTGGTGTCCTGTCAATCCTTCCTCCTTCTGTCAGTGCCCTGATTCTTTCTTCTCCTGTCATAATACCCATACCTCTCTCCTCTTTTATTTTCTATCAGATATCATACTTGCTCATCCAGCGATAAAGGGTGGCTCTCCCTATTCCCAGCTCCTTCGCAATATCCTTTTTGCTTTTTTCGCTGTACAGCAGCAGCTCTCTTATTTTGTCTGGATCGCACTTCCCTCCTTTTTCCGCCTTTTTAAACCCATATTTAAATTGAAGCCTCTTCACTTCCTCCAGGGTAATCTTGCTTTTCACTGTATTTCTGATAACGATCTCTGAAAACGTCCGTATGGACTGTCTGCCCTCAGGCCATTCACATTCCGCAAGATAACCAATTATCGTATCGTCCCCTTTCCAGCTCGTACTGTGATATACGCGGCTGTAATAGTCTAGATAGCGCCTGAAATAAAATTTCAAATCCTCTCTGTTTTCGACAATGTCTGTCATTCTAATGTGATTTTGCGAGACGTAATAATACAGCTCCTCCAAAAACAATCCTCTTTTTACATATTCTTCAAGCTTTGTCTCTGAAGTCGTTATGAGACGTATATTTTCTCCATATCCCTCCTTTGCCTGAAGAAGAGTCAGATATTCTACCAGCTTTTTCTGAAGATAAAGGGGCAGCTTCTCTATGGAGTACAGGCCAAGGGCTCTTCCTCCCGCCATGACTACACTGCCCTGAAATTTCCCCGGTACTCCGAAAAGCTCCTGTTCCAGAATCCTCTCAATCTTTCCACATTCTACCTCCAGGATTCCTCCGCCGTCCGCGGCGTACTTCAGAAGGAACATTTTCGCAATCTCATCATTTTCTTCTTTACGCATCCCCTCGATCAACATGGAAAGCTCATTATACGCGGCCTGCTTCGCGGCTTCCTTCGCGGGCCTCATAGCATCGCTGTCTGAAAAGTACAGATCGATCCATTCCGGAAGCTTGAACATCCTGGCCTGCTTCTTTTTCATAAATGCCACATCAACATACTCAAAAAAAAAGGCCGTCTTTTCTGTCTCTTCCTCCAACTCATTTTTCTGTTCTGACGCAAGCCTGAGAATTCCGCTTGTCTCTTTAAAAAATCTTGCCCCTACAGTGTATCCCTGCTCTTTCTGCCGCTTATACATACTCCTTCTTTCCAGACATTCATCCAAAGGATAACCCTGCGCCGCCTCCCCCTCCTCCAGGAAAAACTCCTGAAATTTTTGATTCGCAAAGCATATTCTTCTATTCTCATCAAAGACAACTATTGGCTCCTGCACTTTATCCAGAAGTCCGTTAGCGGATTTGTCAATACTCGCCGCCAGCTCCTGAAGATAATTCCTCTGTATTTTCCCTGATATCATTTCCGCCATCTGACGCAGGAAATCCACCGCATCCTCAAGAGTCCACTTCATCCTTCCATCTAGCCTCGGTCTCACCAGAATGGCAATGACACCCGCACAGCTTTTCCCTTCCATAATGGGCACGCCAGCTATACTTCCTATCTCGCACTGTTCGTATTCCGGACATTTTTTACATTCCTCTGAACACCTCCGGTCTTTTACCACCTTTTCCCTCGCAGTGACAATAATATTCCCGACAACCGAATTCACTTTTATCCCAATTGGAGCCTGATGATATTCAAATGTATTAATCACCCTGTTCATATGCTTGTCCACCACAATAATGTCTGTGTCAAGAAGTCTTTTCAGTGTATAAGCCAGCTGCTTTATTTCATCCTTCAACGCAATCAGTTCCATTCGCTGTCATCTCCTTATCAGTCAAATCATCCCTCCTATTGTCCGAGCATAATCTCTAAAATCTCTCTGTCCGTGCTTCTCATTCCTTTCGATGCAACTCTGCCTATATTTGCGATCGTCTGTTCGGCGTCATCTGCTACAATTCCTTCCCCGGCCCGGAAGCTTGTCTTATTCTTTGCCAGCTCATATCCCAGGAACGCGCTGTAAAGCGCAGTCGCTATCTTTGCCGCACAGCTGGATTTTGCTCCGTCACAGATCATCCCTCCACAGGTTGCTGTTGAGTTGACTATAATCTCCAAAATTGTCTCAACTGTCTCACCGTTTAAATAAGCAATTCCACACACCGCCCCGGCAGCAGCACTGACAACCCCACAGAAGGCTGACAGCTTTCCGATCCCTGTCTTCTGATGTATCGTTATAAGATTTGACACGCAGAGGGCTCTCAGAATTCTTTCCTCCTCAATCCCTTTTTCCCGGGCATACAGGATAACCGGAACAGAGGCTGTGATTCCCTGATTCCCGCTTCCGCTATTAATCACAACCGGCAGAGGGCAGCCGTTCATCCGGGCGTCACTTCCCGCAGAAGCACCGGAGCATATTTCTGAAAACGGGAAAAAGTTCAATCCTTCCGTCCGCTTTCCGACCTCAGACCCCCATCTGTTTTTCATTCCTTCTTCCGCAATTTTGGTATTACACTCTATCTGCGCCTCGAGAACGTCTCTGACCTGATCCAGCGGCACATGATCCGCATAGCTCACAATATCTCTGACATTCATAAATTCCCTGGATATTTCTTCATCCTGTTTTCTCTGACGCTGATGGAAAACTTTTCCGTTTACCACTACCTCCCCAAGCTCTGTGTGAGAGTCCAGAATCTCCACACTCACATTATTTTCTCCGGAGAAAGCATGAATTACTACGTGCAGTACATGTTCTGTATCCAAAAGCTTTACACTAACAATATTCTTCTGATACAATATGTCCAGCATCCGCCTGTCAGCTTCTGTAATATCTTCCAGAACCTTCATTCCCTTTTCAGGATTTCCTCCTATAGCTCCAATCAACACTGCCGCCTCTATGCCCTTTCTTCCATCTGTCTCAGGGACTGTAACGGCCTTCACATTTTTTATGATATTTCCAGAGCAGAGCGCCTCAATCCTATCGGGCATTGTTCCTAGAAGCTTACGGGCGTACGCAGAAGCAAAGGCTATCGTTACAGGCTCTGTACATCCCAGTGCCATTTGAAGCTCTTCCCTCAATATCCGTGTATAAAGCGCTTCATTTTCATTCCTCTGCACCTTCACTCTTTTCCTCCTCTCCGTGTCTCATTTGTTTATTTTTGAGACACATTTTGGTTATTTTTTCAATCTTTTCTGTTGTTTTATACTATAATTATGACGTATTTATCTATTTTGTCAATATTTCATGATTTTTTGTCTCATTTTTGTCTCACTATTGTATATTTTATGCTTTTCTTTGAATTATTTTGGAATTTTTTTACATTTTTGGCACAATTTTCTCTCAATCCATCCCTGATTTGAACAAAAAAAAACAGCCGGCGAGCCGACTGTCCGTAAAAAATATTATCCCTGCATCCCGCCCAGGAGCAACGCCTCCAGAAGTAGCAACGCAAGAAACAAAATGTTCCAGAATGTAAACACCTTCAGAAACCTCCCCCTGCTCCGGGGATACTCTCTTGTCACGATCTTGTAGGAAATGAGACTGGCCAGGGATGCGATCAGCGTCCCCAGCCCTCCCAGATTGACCCCTGTCAGGAGGGGCTGGATCCGGTCCGTAAATCCCGACAGAAGGATGGCCGCCGGCACATTGCTCATGACCTGGCTGGCCAGCACGCCCGTCAACAGCTCCCGCCCCTTTACAGCGGAGATCAGGGCCTCGCTGACGAGTGGGATCCGCTTCAGATTCCCCACAAAAATGAAGAAAAAGAGGAAGGTAAAGAGGAGAAAATAGTCCACCTCCAGGTACAGCCTCCGGTTCAGTACCGCCACGGCCACTGCCACGCAGAGGAGAACCGGAATGTAGGGCAGCACCCGAAACACCACCAGAAGGCAGAGAAGCAGGAGAACCAGGAAAGGAAGGATCTCCATCACCAGCTTTCTCCTTCCACTCTCCTTCTCCGTCTTCTCAGGATGCTTCTCCGTCTTCTTCTCCATCTCCACTTCCATTAAAGGCTCATCCTTCCCCGCAAGCACAGCAGCCAGAAGGAGCAGAAGCGACAGCCCCGCATAAGGGAGAACCGCCCCCGCAAACCCGCCTGCCGTGAGATCTGAGATGGAATACAGGTACAGGTTCTGGGGATTGCCAATGGGGGTGGCCATGCTCCCCAGATTGGCCCCAATGGTCTCCAGCACCACCAGCTTCACGATCCGGTCCTCGTAGCCGGTCATGCGGAACACCAGCATCGTAAAGGGGACAAAGGTAAGCAGTGTCACATCGTTGGTGATGATCATGCTGGAAAAAAAGCAGAGCAGCACCATGATGGCAGACAGCGCCCGCAGACTCCCCGCTCTCCTGAGGAGGGCGTGTCCCATCAGTGTAAACACGCCTTTAGACCTGAGCCCCGCCACAAGGATCATGAGACAGAACAGCAGCGCAATGGTGCGCCAGTCCGGGTAAGTCAGATAGACCCCGTCCGGCCGCACAAAAAAGGCGGACAGGACCGCCAGCAGAAGGGACACACAGAATACCGTTTCATTTTTCAGGATATTTTTTAAAATCTTTTTCGCCATTTCTCTTTCTCCCTGCCCCGAATAATTTTCCGAGGCGCAAAAACAGCCCGCCGTCTCCCGGCGGGCTGTTTTCTATTATAAATTCTGTCTCTCTTTCACGCAACATCTATTTAAAGGGATCGATTTAAAAGAATTGGTTTGTTTAGCTGTTGTATACGTCCAGATTGATCTCTTTTTCCTTGGCGTTTACGATGACGTTTGTGGCAGCGTCGCCGATTACGTTCAGAGGCAGGAGCGCCATCTCAACAGGACGGTTGATAGCTACGACAAGGGCGTAGGCGATCATGCACAGATCGGAGGTCCAGCCCATACCGGAGAGGATGGTTACGATCAGGGTCGTCCCTGCGATCGGGATAGCCGGGCAGCCCATAGCCGCGCAGATGGAGAGGAAGGCCACAACGACCAGGTTGGCCGGTGTCACGTCGATGCCCGCGCTTGTGGCGATGAAGGTCACTGCGAACATGTGCATAACGGTGGTTCCGTTCATGTTGATGGTCATACCTGTCGGAAGCACGAAGCTGGTGATCTCGCTGCTGCAGCCCAGCTCCTCCAGGTTTGTCTTTGTGTTCAGGGGCAGGGTCGCCGCGGAGGAGTTTGTGGAAAATCCAAACACGCCTACCTTGGCGATCTTCTTGATAAACTTGAAGGGGTTCAGCCTTGTTGTCAGCCAGATACCGATGGGATAGATGGTCACAACCAGGATGAACAGGGTGATCATAGCTCCCACGATGTAGGCCGCCGCCGGCGCCAGGTACTCAGCGCCGTAGATGGCGAAGGTACGGGATACCAGGCAGAAGATAGCCACAGGGCCCACCTTGTTGATGAGGAAGGTCAGGTAGAAGTTGATGACCTCGCTTCCCGCCTCCAGCACATGCTTCAGGGGATCTGTCTTCTCTCCCAGCACGTTCATGCAAAGGCCGATGACGATGGCCACTACCACAACCGCCAGGATGCTGTTGTTGCTGCTCATGGACTCGATGATGTTGGACGGAACGGCTGTCACGATGGTGGCCAGCGGGTTGAACTGGTCGATGGTGGCCGCGTCTGTAACCGCCTCGGAAGGCAGCTTTACATTGAAAAGTCCGGCTGTCTTCATAGCGTAAGCCACAAGTCCTCCAAAGAAGGCGCCCACGATGTAGAAGCAGACAAAGCCAAGGACTGTGCGCCCTGCGATCCTTCCCAGCTTGGAGGAGCTGGAGATACTGCACATGGCAAGGCTCAGGGAGCAGAGCACCAGCGGTACGATGGCCGCCTGCAGGCCCCTCATAAAGAGCTGTCCGATGATGTAGAAAAGACCAAGCGCCGCGGTTCCGTCAGCTGCTGTGATATCCTGGAACAGGATCTTGTTGATAATGTCCCATGTGCCTTCATTTCCGGAGTCCAGCATAGAGCTGCGGATAAACATGAAGATCAGTCCGACTACAAGTCCGCCGACCAGGGCGATGATCATCTTTTGAACAACGGACATTTTTTTCTTGTTCTCTGTTTTATCCATTTCGTTTTTACTCCCTTTTCTATTTATCTTTTAAAATCTTTACTCAAACTGCGATTGCACCGCGTCGTATCCGGTCTCCTTTGTCCGGATCTTCATGACACTCCTGATCTCATAGCTGAAGATCTTTCCATCTCCCACGTCCCCGGTGAAGGCTGCCTTCTGGATGGTGTCAATCACTTTCTTCTCCCACTCCTCCGAGGACACGACAATCTCAAATTTAATTTTGGGCTGAAGGAAAATGTCGATCTCCGATCCCCGAACCACTTCCTTATACCCACGCTGGGCGCCGCACCCCATGACCTGGGACACAGTGATACCGTTGACCTCTATCTGGTTGAGGGCGTCCTTCACTTCCTCAAATTTTTCCTCTCTGACAATTGCTTCCACTTTGATCAGCATATATTTTCTTCCTCCTCATGCTCTTATCAAAAATATTTCCTTTTAGTCAAAACCATTGAAGGACGGGTAAGCATTTTCCCCGTGCTGAGTCACGTCAAGTCCGATCATCTCATCCTTCTCATCCACCCTGAGTCTGGTGAAAATGCGGATAATGCCGATACAGATCAGTGAGCCGACCACCGCAACTGCTATGGTGACAATAATACTGATGACCTGCGCGATAAACAGTCCTGTCTCGCCAAACACCAGGCCATTCCATTGTGCTACAGAGTTGATGGAGCTCTGACCGAACAGTCCGGTGGCTATGCCGCCCCAGATACCGCCGATACCGTGGCATCCAAAGGCGTCCAGAGAGTCGTCGATCTTCAGTTTGTGTTTGATCAGATTGATCATGAAGTAGCAGATAGGGCTCACAAGAGCGCCGATGATAAACGCAGACCAGATAGGCACAAATCCGGCTCCCGGCGTGATGGCCACCAGGCCCACCACGAGACCCGTACAGGCGCCTACCAGTGTGGGCTTGCCCTCCTTTACCGAGTCAATGAGCATCCAGGACAGAAGAGCCGTTGCCGCGGACACGGACGTGGTCATAAACGCATGGGCCGCCAGACCGTCTGCTGCCAGCGCGCTTCCCGCGTTAAATCCATACCATCCGAACCAGAGCAGAGACGCACCCAGCACCACAAAGGGGATATTGTGGATGCGGTAGGATGTCTTCTCGTAGCCTTTGCGCCTTCCAAGGTAAATGGCCAGCACCAGGGCGCTCACGCCGGAGCTGATGTGTACCACATTTCCTCCCGCAAAGTCCACAGAGCCGATGGAAGCGAGAAAGCCTCCCTGTCCCCACACCATGTGGGCCATCGGATAGTAGACGATGACCGACCAGAGGGCAATAAACGCGAACAGCGCCTTAAATTTCATCCTGCCCACCACAGCCCCGGTGATAAGAGCCGGTGTGATCATAGCGAACATCATCTGAAATCCCGCATAGACAAGATGAGGGATCGTGTCTGAATAGGGGCCTGCCTCCCAGCCAACGCCGTTGAACGCCAGCCATCCGAAATCCCCGATCACCCCGCCGTGATCGCTGCCAAAGGCAAGGGAATAGCCAAAGAGCACCCACATAAATACGGACAGTCCCATGATCGCCACACAGGCCATCATGGTGTTGACCACATTTTTCCTTCTGACCAGGCCGCCGTAGAAAAAGGCCAGCCCCGGCGTCATGATAAATACAAGCGCCGCACAGACCATCATAAATCCAGTGTTTCCTGTGTCCATAAAAATACCTCCCGTGTATCCTTTAGATTAAAACGAAAAAACGCCTGACCGGTGAAGGCGTTTTACCGTCTCACCGTCAGGCGTCTTTGTCTTGTGGCTAAGTCTAGCAGATGGCAATCCTGAAATCAAGGAAAATCGTTTTTTAAATAACAAGTTTGTTAAAAATTAGAGAATATCTCCCGATTTCTCTTTGATTATCAGTCAAATTCACAAGGCCGGGTGGTGCATGCCCTTGTACTTTTCCCGGGTGGCAAGTCCGCCCCGTATGTGCCGCTCAGACTTGTTCACATCCAGGATCTTCCTCGCCTCCGCCGCCAGGGCCGGGTTGATCTGGAGAAGGCGGTCGGTCACGTCTGGTCGTGTCAAGGTAGGAATAAAAAATTTCGGATATAATTGTTCATGTGCAAAATTTAAAATGAATTCACTCCTTCTGCTGTAAGATCCATTTCGCGTGCCGTGTTTTTCCTTCTGCAGCCACTAATCCTTCTTTCTTCATTGCCTGTAGTAAATTCGATACTTTTTTTGACTTCTGCCCCTCATCCAAAACCTCCGGCAATGCATTTTCCAACACTTCCATTATTTCCCGTTTACTTGCTTCTCCCATTGCCTCTAATGCTTTCACAATTAGCTGCTTACAGATATCATCCTCCAAGCCTCTATTGCGAATATAAGCCGCCTTTTGCCCTACAATATCTGCAACCTTAAAAGAGACAAAAATATTAGGATATCTGCCTTCTACCAGTCCCTGTCTTTTCAGCAGCTTAAAACTCTCTTTTGAGATTACTTCTTTCTTTTGTACTTTGTCCAAAAGAAATACCATTCTCATATTTAATTCTGTGTCCGCATGCAAGAGCTGAGTATAATTTTTGTCCAGGATTTTTCCATAGACCGTAACCCTTACCCTGTTCGCAATGCTTAAATCATATGTTGGCAATGGAAAACATTTATCCCTCTGTATCTGATACATCATTGGAATCCCCATTGAATTTGTATCAATCATATACAAATTAACCATTGCATTGCATAAAAACACATTTCTATAATATGGCGGTTTATATCCCGGTTCCAAAGCTGTCTCTATTGTCTCAGGTATAAATGCCCCTTCGTTGATAAAAACCAGCTTGTCTTCAAATTCCTCTACATTAATTTTCCCTCTCATGCGATAGTCTTGGTGTGCAATACAGTTATTTATAATCTCTTTAATCAGCTCGGGCTCATACTGATTTACTTCGTCTGGAAACAACGTCTGCTGCCCTGCTATATATCGATATTTTTCATTTCGTATTTTATTGTAGACTTTATCAACAGCAAGCAGCATCGGCATGTCAAAATGTTCATATGCTTTAACTGAATTATCCGCATTATAAAGCGTCCATGTTATTCTCGGAATAAAGCCATCGAAAAAATAAGCTGATTCACTTTTCCCAAGTAAAAGTAAGGCCGTCCTTGTTATTTTCCCTTTAATCGTAATTCCTGCTTTATTTAGTACTTCCACGTCCGACAACTTGCTTAAGATCTCCTGAGCTTTTCCCCTATCGCTCTGTCGTTTTGAAAATAGCTCTCTCGCTTTTTTTACTGCAACCGGATCCAAATCTTCCACTGATGCTTCTTTGACAATCTCTTTAGACCAATCCATTCCAATCTGACTTCTAATCAAGTCAACTTTATTCATTGGGAGCGGACATAATGATTCATGCTCCCTCGCATAAGCAGCGCCCTGCCATGTTGTAGGAATGCCTCTGATTGCCGGAGGAATCTGAAATGCTATAATCCGACATTTATGCATACTCAATTCATAAATTTCCAAAAATGTCAACCGTTCATTAGTTCCATTTACAAGTTCCTTTTTCAGACTCTGCAGCCCACCTTGTTTTCTGAATTCTGTTCCTGTAAATTTCTTGTCATTAGAAATGCCAAACACCAGCCACGCTTCCTGAAAGCCACGGATATTTGCTTCATTGCTAAGCGCAGAAAAATATTTGCCAATATCATTAAATGAATAGTTTGTTTTCGCTTCTTTAAATTCAACGACTTCACTTTCAAACGACTCTATCATTTGTATGATTTTTTCTTTCAATTGAATATCTGTATAAATCATATACTTCTGTCCTCTCCAATTATCTGCATATTCCTTTGGTACTTTCTTGCTATAGCTAATTCTATGACTAAACTATGACTTTCTATGACTAATTCTATAACTTTTTATGACTAATCCTATAGCTAAACAATAACTTTCTAAAGCTAATTCTATCTGATTTATAGTCCAAACACAAGAATATACAAAAAATCACCCGGCACATTTCTTTGTACCGGATGACCATATCCCTTTACCCATGTTGATGAAGATATTTCTCTCTCGTAGCCATCCCTCCCCGGATATGCCGCTCCGATTTATTCATATCCAGCACCTTCCGCGCTTCCCGGGCCAGGGACGGATTGATCTGGAGGAGCCGCTCGGTGACATCTTTATGTATCGTTGATTTACTGACCCCAAACTGCTTTGCCGTCTGCCTCACGGTTGCCTTATGTTCAATGATATAACATGCGATCTCCACTGCCCTCTCCTCAATATACTCTTTCATAAAAACCCCTGCATACATTCTTTTTACAATGTATGCAGGGGAATAAAAAGTCATGCTTTCCTTTCAAAATCATCCTGTACAATGATCGCCTTCTTAATCCTTCCTGGAAATTACAGCTTTTATATGATATCCTCCATTCTGATCTTACTGTTGATCGGCGGTGCGATAATCCCCTTTTTTTCAATCGCATCAAATCCACTGATAAAGTTCTTCAGCTTTTTATTTTCATCCGAATTATTGTTAAAATAAAACCTCTTATGACCGGCATACCTGTATACTTCCCCTATATCCGTTTCTCCATCCGCGTGCTGGCCGTAATATATATAATTTCCCTGGCTGGAGAGTAATACACATTCGCCAAACAGATCCGTTTTCAAATTTTTCTTATTTGTAATACCGTTTTCATGATGAAATGAAGATTCTACTGCAAGTTTTCCCTCACTATAAATATTATCTCCGCAGTAAGCAATGTTAGAATTATTGTTTGCATCATGAACATCAAACTCCCTTGGTATTTTCTTCTGGCATCTTCCATCTACATAATATTCATCGTATGTTAATATGTCAGTGACACGCATGACATATACCATAGGCAGCTTTTCTTCTTTTTCTCGTCCCAGCCTTGGCAGCAAGCTTTTACCCGCCAGGCCGATGACAAAGATATCCTGTTTTGTAATAAACTCTTCCTTAGACACACAGCCCAGTTCAGATAACACTTCCGGATTACTCTTTAAAAATCCTTTCCATTTTTGATCTATAACTTCCTTTTTTATCCTAACGGTTTGCTTCTTTCAAGCTTTATCCTTTCTTTTATGTTCTCTTTGACTTTTTCATACAAATAATTTTTAATCCCCTTTCGTATCCTGGGCTTACAGCAAGCCAATGTGCATGTTCCGTAAAACGGATTAGGCGCAAACCCCGTGTCGCATTTCATAACATACTCATAAACAATCATCGGCTGTTCCTCCTTGAACATTATCTGCCGTGAATCCGCAAACCTTCAGGAACATATCCCAACTTTTTTAGAGGAGCAGGGGCTTTCTGTAAAAGATAATCCGGATTAAAAAGCTGCTATTTATAAAAAACAGGTGTCTATCCACAGTACCGCACTATCGAAACAACAAACCAGTCTGTCATAAAATCCGTCCCAAAGAGTTCTGCTCATGCGAAGCTTATGGAAACCTCTGAAAAAGGCATGGCACCAAATCATCTTTTCATGTATAAAGAAATGGGCGAATTCCATAGGCCTTGTACGGTAGATAAAGGCTGGTAAAAACGACTCGCTCTCTTTCTCCTTTATCCTTTATTCTATAAAAATTTTTTCTTTATGCCCATCTCATTCATTTGTCAGTATCAGTCAACCACTCTTCAACCAGAACAGTCTCCTCTCCAATAGCCTGAGCAATCTGTTCCGCTGCCATGCCCATTTTCACAAGATTGAGAGCTATAGTCCGTTTTTCTTCCTGCTTTCCCTCCTGTTTGCCTGTCTGTCTGCCTTCTTCCCAGGCTTCCTCCCGCTCTTGTCTTATATGCCTCGCCTGGTCATACTCATATATGCTCATCCTCTTTGCCTCCGCTCGATATTTCCTTAAAAACTCTTCAAGGATCCCCTCCCGAATACATTCCGTTATCGTGCGCTCCACCGCCTCTTCTATGGGCAGCTCCGCGGCATAGCTTCTTATGCGGGCTGTGTACTTGGCATAGTCCGCCAGGGTCTTACACGCCCTCATAAGCTCCGGATTGTGGCCCACGTTGATATTCAGCATCACCGCCTCCAGCTCCAGCTTATGCTCCTCTTCCTCCACCTCGTACAAGTCGGACAGCCGCAGTATCCGCCTGTCAGGCTGTTTCTCCTCCCCGTTGTAGAAGATGATAGACTGGGGCGGCGGAAGGTTGGGGCTGTAGGTGGACTGGTGCTCGTACAGGGAGAGCCGGGATCCTTATACTGTTTTCCTCTTACTGAGTATTCCGGACGATTCTGAACCGTCATTCCGGAAACACGGTACCGTGATTCCGCTTTGATGGATACCGCAATTCTGGGCAGTGAATACCGTGATTCCGGTCAAAGGATACCGATTTTCTTTATAATGTATCCATACGCTTTGAAGCGTAAATACATTACAAAGGAGGTCATCGTTTATGACCAAGTATCGCGAGATCATCCGGCTATCCGGATTAGGTCTTAGTCAAACCAACATTGCCCTCAGCTGCAATGCATCTAAAACAACCGTCAACAAGGTGCTGAAAGCTGCAAGGGAGCAGAACCTTTCATGGCCGCTGGATCCTAAACTAACAGATCCCGTCCTTGGCAGTCTGCTTTTTCCTGATTCGAAAGCAAAACCTGCCATATCAAAGCGGATGCCTGATTACGAGCATATCCGCAAGGAACTTCTCCGCAATGGAGTAAATAAGAAGCTTCTCTGGGCAGAGTACCTTGAGGAATGCCGCCTCTCCGGAGATGAGCCGCTTATGTATTCCCAGTTCTGCTATTACATCCAGCAGGATGAGCAGAAGCGCCGTGCCACTATGCATATCAATCGAAAACCTGCAGAACAGGTTGAAGTAGATTGGGCTGGAGATCCGGCACACATCATTGATCCGGATACCGGCGAAATCTTGGATGCTCACATCTTCGTAGGAGTCATGACCTACAGCCAGTACCCATACGTAGAAGCATTCATGGATGAAAAGCAGCCATCATGGATCACTGCTCATGTCCATATGTACGAGTACTTTGGCGGTGTTGCTAAGATTCTCGTGCCGGACAACTGCCGTACTGCTGTAGAGCACAATAAGGGCTGGAAAGATCAGCGCATCAATGCTGTCTATCAGGAGATGGCAGAGCACTATGGCACTGCGGTTATTCCAGCCCGTGTCCGGGCTCCAAAGGACAAGCCCAATGCCGAGGGCAGTGTAGGCAATATTTCCACATGGATCACTGCAGCCCTGCGTAATGAGCAGTTCTTTTCCCTTGATGAATTAAACCGGGCAATCCGACAGAAGCTGGAAGATTTCAGCCATCGCCCTTTCCAAAAGAAAGAGGGCAGCCGGTATGAGATCTTCCGCGACGAAGAACTGCCACTCTTGGCACCTTTACCTGCTACCCCATATGAACTGGCGGAATGGAAACAAGCCACCGTTCAGTTCAATTATCACATATCCTTTGCCGGAATGCTATACTCAGTTCCTTATGAATATATAAAGCGCAAAGTTGATGTACGGGTTACAGATAAAACTGTTGAGATTTTTTACAATCACAACCGGATTGCGTCCCATCGCCGTCTTTATGGCCGTAAAGGGCAATACAGTACGGTTACAGAGCATATGCCGGAGTCCCACCAACAGTATCTGGAATGGAACGGTGACCGTTTCCGCAAATGGGCGGAGCGGATCGGCTCCAGTACCTGCCAGGTAGTAGATGCGATCCTTGCCTCCAAGCGTGTAGAACAGCAGTCCTACCGCAGTTGTATGGGGCTTTTGAAACTGGCCGACAAATATTCTGTTGACCGTTTGGAAGCCGCCTGCCGGAAAGCGCTCTCTTTTACGGCTACTCCCAGTTATAAGAGTATCAAGAACATCCTTGATACCGGAAACGATCAGCTGGAGATGCCGGACAAGGGAGCAGCAACAAGCAGCCATACAGAGCCAACAAAGAACAGCCATGCGCTTACAAGAGGAGCGGATTACTACAGGAGGTAAGGAACCATGACCACACAAAGCACGATAGATAAACTCATTGAAATGCGCCTGACTTCTATGTCAGATGCATTCCGCACCCAGATGGAGGACCCAAGGATGAAAGGGATTCCTTTTGAGGATCGTTTCGGGATGCTGGTGGATATCGAATATAGCAACCGCAAGAGTAACAGCCTGAAGCGTCTGATCCGTAATGCCGGATTTGACCAGCCGGACGCATACATTGGCGATATTAACTATACTTCCGGGCGCAAGCTGAACCGTTCTTTGATTGAGCGGCTTGCAACCTGTGAATACATCACAGAACACAGGAATCTCTTTATTACCGGAGCTACTGGGAGCGGGAAGACCTATCTGGCATGCGCATTCGGGATGGAAGCCTGCAAACAGCGTTACAAGACGAAGTATATTCGCCTGCCGGATCTGCTCCTGGAACTGGAGATGGCTCGTAATGACGGCACATACAAAAAGGTCCAAGGAAAATACGCCAACCCGATTCTGCTGATCATTGATGAATGGCTTCTGCTGAAACCCACAGAATCCGAACAGCATGACATTCTGGAGCTTCTCCACAGGAGACGCAGGAAGTCATCTACCATCTTCTGTTCCCAGTATGATTCCAATGGGTGGTATGATCAGCTTGGTGGTGATGATAGTCCCCTCTCAGAAGCAATCCTGGACCGCATCAAGCATGATGCATACAAGATCAACATCATTCCGACTGATCCTGCGAATTACAGATCCATGCGGGAAGTATATGGATTAGATCCTGCATTAAGCGAGTAAACTCGCAAGTAGCAATCAATTAAGTGCGGTATCCCTGCTCCGGACTCGCAGTATCATAGTCCCGGACTTACGGTATCCGTTCCTCCGGAACAGGGGTACATTTTCATCGTAATATACAAAAACCATTTCTTAAATATAGACTATACCCTTCTTTGGTAGAATTCAATGTAACAAACATAAAGCCAAGATGATTTCTCCGAATTTCTTCAATCCTGCTCATACAGTCGTCAAGAAGAATATCTGACAAATTAATCTTCAGACCTTTTTCTGTCACCGCCTGTACTAAACCATGATACTTCTCATCCAGCACAAAGCAGTTAATATGTACAGCGCCACCTATTTTCCGAGTAATGCCGGTATCAAACTGTTTAATATATCCCAGCTCAAAATTATAGTATCCTATGATTGTCTGATTATCATCAGACAAAAACACATAAGTTTTTCCAAAATTATCATCTAAAGAAATGGAACTTTTCAAGAAACGATCAAGATAATCATTGCCCGAATGGAAAGATGATGCCAGCTTTTGCAGACTGGCATCATATAGAACAACATTAATTCCTGTATTATCCATACTACCTCTTTGTAATCTTTACTTCAGCCTTTTTTGTAGCTGGATCTACAACAACTGAAAACTTATGGGAGCGAATAAATTCCCTTCTGTCCTTCTCTTCTGGAGACAAGTTCTTTTTAATGCTCAGATTTTTCCTTGTAACAAATGGACGGTTCGAAACACATGCATAATTCATAATATTCCTCCTTCCTTTTGTTGTATTTTAACACTGTCTAATAAAAGCATAAAGGGAAATGTTGTTCTTTCTTATTCTTTACAATTTAATATTATCTTATATCGTAGATACTATGTTTTCTCACAGGTCTATTTATAAAAATTCAAAATTTCGCTGGCGTCAGATGGATTACCTATTACGTATTACCATTTCCTCCACACCATCTTATCCACCACACCGGTGTAGCTCTGGATGATCTTCACCACCTTGGTGCTCACGTTCTCCTCCACATAGTCCGGCACCGGGA
>NZ_JPJE01000001.1 GCF_000765215.1 Eubacterium sp. ER2 | reverse complement strand
AGAAATGCCCATCTCCATGGCTCATTCATCTGAGATAGTAACTTGAAAAACCTTTATTTTAAAGGAAAATCACTTGACAATATAGGGAGGAAAAGTAAGATGGCAGATTTTAAGAAGAGCGTTGTATATCAGATTTATCCGAAATCCTTTTACGACACAAACGGCGACGGGCTGGGCGACCTGAAGGGCGTGACGGCAAAGCTGGACTATATCAAGGAGCTGGGTGTGGACTACATCTGGATGACCCCCTTCTTCGTGTCCCCCCAGAACGATAACGGCTACGACGTGGAGGACTACTACAACATTGATCCAAGATACGGCACCATGGAGGACTTTGAGGAGCTCTCCAGGGAGGCCGCCAGGAGGGGCATCAAGCTGATGCTGGACATGGTCTTCAACCACACCTCCAGCCATCACGAGTGGTTTCAGAAGGCGCTGGCGGGAGACCCCAAATACAAGGATTACTACATTTTTAAGAAGGGGAAGGCCAACGGAGAGCCCCCCACAAACTGGGAGAGCAAGTTCGGTGGAAACGCCTGGGAGTACGTGGAAAAGTTTGACGAGTACTACCTCCACCTCTTCGATGTGTCCCAGCCGGATCTGAACTGGGACAACGAGGAAGTGAGAAAAGAGATCCAGAAGGTGGTGAAATTCTGGATGTCCAAGGGCGTGAAGGGCTTCCGCTTTGACGTTATCAATCTGATCAGCAAGGATCGGTTTGAGGACGACTACGAGGGAGACGGCCGCCGCTTCTACACCGACGGACCCAACATCCACAAATACCTGCAGGAGCTCAATGCGGCTACCTTCGGCACGGACGCTGAGATCATTACCGTGGGGGAGATGTCCAGCACCACTATGGAGAACTGCTATCACTATGCTAACGAGGATGGGAAGGAGCTGTCCATGGTGTTCAGCTTCCATCATCTGAAGGTGGATTTTATGGGGAATGAGAAGTGGGTCATCGTGCCCTTTGATTTCCTGAAGCTGAAAAACATCCTCTTTGACTGGCAGACCCACATGGCAGAGCACCATGCCTGGAACGCGGTGTTCTGGTGCAACCATGACCAGCCAAGGGTGGTATCCCGGTTTGGAAACGAGAAGAAGTACTGGAAGGAGTCGGCCAAGATGCTGGCCGCTGTTATCCACTGCCTGCGGGGCACGCCCTACATCTATCAGGGTGAGGAGCTGGGCATGACAAACGCCGGGTTTACGGACATTTCCCAGTATAAGGACGTGGAGAGCCTGAACCATTTCCGCATCCTTCAGGAGAAGGGCCTGAGCGAGGAGAACGCCTACCAGATCCTGCAGATCCACTCCCGGGACAACAGCCGTACGCCCATGCAGTGGACGGCCGGCGAGAACGGCGGTTTCACGGAAGGGAAGCCGTGGATAGAGGTCAACAAAAACTGCAGCACCATCAACGCTGAGGCGGAGATGAAGGACGAGACCTCCGTGTTTGCTTTCTACAAAAAGCTGGTACAGCTGAGAAAAGACTATGACATAATCGCGTACGGAGATTTTGAGCCAAAAGCAGAAAAAAATCTTTCCATTTTTGCCTATAAGCGGTATTATAGAGGAAAGGAGCTTCTGGTGATAGGTAATTTCTATGGCACACCGGTCCGCTGGGATGCAGGAGAGGACCTGGAGGCCTATGAGTGTCTGCTCGGAAACTATGACGAGCAGGAACTGAAGGGCACGGAAGCGGCTTTAAAACCATACGAAACAATGATTTTGTATAAGTAAGAGAGGAGAAAACAAAATGAAGACATTCAACTACACCATCAAGGACGAACTGGGGATCCACGCAAGACCGGCAGGACTTCTTGTAAAAGAGGCAAAGAAGTTTGAGTCCAAGATCACTCTGTCCGGAAATGGAAAATCTGCTGAGGCAGGAAAACTTCTTGCTATCATGGGCATGGGATTAAAGCAGGGCGCAGAGCTTACAGTGACAGCTGAGGGTGCCGATGAGGACGCGGCTATCGCAGCTATGCAGGAATTTCTGGAGAAGAACTTATAGGATCCGGAAAGCGTAGCAGGTAAGTAAGAAGAAAGGAGTGCGCCATGAAAACTTATCAGGGTAAATCCATACTGAAAGGAACTGCCATTGGAAAGATCCTTTACTATTCCAAGGAAGAGCAGATGGTGCAGAGAAAGAGCATAGATGACCCGGAGGCGGAGTGGAAGCGGTATGAGGACGCCAAGGCGCAGGCCTCAGAGCAGCTGAATGCCCTCTATGAGAAGGCGCTGAAGGAGGTGGGCGAGCAGGGAGCCGCTATCTTCGAGGTGCACGGCATGATGCTGGAGGACGACGACTTCAACGACTCCATCAAAAATATGATCGAGAACCAGAAGGTCAACGCGGAGTACGCGGTGGCCACCACCGGGGACAATTTCTCCATGATGTTCGCCCAGATGGAGGATGAGTACTTCAAGGCCAGATCCGCTGACATCAAGGATATAGCGGAGAGGGTAGTGGGGATCCTCCAGGGCAGGCATACAGCAGGAGATCTGGGAGATGAGCCTGTGATCCTGGCTGCCAGGGATCTGGCTCCCAGTGAGACCGTGCAGATGGACAAGTCCAAGCTCCTTGGCTTTGTGACAGAGCTTGGATCCGCCAACTCCCACACAGCTATCCTGGCCCGGACCATGAACATTCCGGCGCTGATCGGTATTCCGGTAAGCCAGGAGCTGGATGGCAGGATGGCGGTCATCGATGGGGTGAAGGGCGAGCTGATCGTGGATCCGGACGAGGAGACGCTGGCCTACTATCAGGGGAAGAAGGACGAGGAGAAGAAGCAGCGAGAGCTTCTCCAGCAGCTGAAGGGTAAAGAGGATGTCACTCTTGACGGAAAGAAGATCCGTCTCTACGCCAACATCGGAAGCGTGGGCGATGTGGCCAGGGTGCTGGCCAACGATGCGGGCGGCATCGGACTTTTCAGAAGTGAGTTCCTCTACCTTGAGAAGGACACCTTCCCGACAGAGGAGGAGCAGTTCCAGGCTTACCGCACAGTGGCGGAGACGATGGCCGGAAAGAAGGTCATCATCCGTACACTGGACATCGGTGCGGACAAGCAGGCGGACTACTTCAATCTGGCCCACGAGGACAATCCGGCCATGGGCTACCGGGCCATCCGTATCTGCCTGGATCAGCCGGAGATCTTCAAGACTCAGCTGCGGGCGCTTCTTCGTGCCAGCGCATATGGCAACATCGGCATCATGTTCCCCATGATCATCTCCGTGAAGGAGGTGCAGCAGGCCAAGCAGTATGTGGCTGAGATCAAGGCGGAGCTGGATGAGAAGGGCATCCCCTACGGGGATGTGGAGCTGGGCATCATGATCGAGACGCCGGCCGCAGTCATCATCAGTGAGCAGCTTGCGAAGGAAGTAGATTTCTTCAGCATCGGAACCAACGACCTGACCCAGTACACGCTGGCTATTGACCGTCAGAACGCCAAGCTGGACAACATCTACGACTCCCATCACCCGGCCGTGCTGGAGATGATCCGCATGACAGTGGAGAACGGACACAAGGGCGGCTGCTGGGTGGGTATCTGCGGAGAGCTTGGAGCGGACACCACACTGACGGAGGACTTCCTGAAGATGGGTGTGGACGAGCTGTCCGTGACACCAGGAAGCGTGCTTCCAATCCGTGAGATCATCAGAAATACATCTGTGAAATAAAGCTTGCATAAAGCGGAATTAAGAAGAGTGGAAGATTGTCTTCCGCTCTTTTTTTGGCTATCTCAGTGCAGGCAAAGGTTCTTTGCGTGACTTTTCCGCTGAAACCGGCTATGATGAAGATAAATAGACAGGCATTATGACGGAAGGGGGAAGAAAGATGGCAAAGATTGGCAGGAATATCAGAGAACAGAGGATGAAAAAAGGACTGTCCCAGGAGGAACTGGCGGCCAGGCTGGCTGTCATTCTGCTGCTGTATGTGATTTCCCAAGTCATTGCCGGGTACGAGGAGGACGCGGCCCGAACCACGTATATGATGCCGTGCATCAGTCTCTTTATGAGACTTACAGGGTATCCTGTCCTGTTTCTGTGGACCGGCAGTACAGTGACTTCCCTGATCATGGCCATGACAGGGGGAACATCGCCCTTTTTGGTGCGAAAAAGCATGATCCACAGGGCAGTTCTTGTGCCATTTGCCGGCTGCCTGCTTTTTATGGCGCCTTTTTCTCTCTCGTTTTTAGCGATGAAGATCTGGGCCTGGGCGGCTGCGTGCTGTGGCTGACCAAAACGGAGAAGAAAAAATAATCCGGGCATATTGCGCTTTCCCGGCGCAGGTGCTATACTCTGTTCATCAACTCATGGAAAGATCTGACTTTCCTGTGAATTCATGGCTGGTTCAGCCGGAAATTCCATTTTAACAGCCGTGGCAGGGATCTTTGTGCGGTTTCGGCCACGGGACAACAGAATAGGGAAGGAGAAAAAGCCTATGGGAAAAGGAAATGTTGCTGTCAATCAGTGGCTGCAGGACAGAGACAGGTTCGCGGATCTGTTTAACGGAACTCTCCAATCTCATCGACGTGGGAAATGTGGAGGATGTGAGCCGGTTCCACACGGATTTACAAGTGATTTTCGGCATGTTAAAATGTAGACAGGATGCGGAAAAGCTGAGAGAGTACGTGGAGCAGTACAGGGAGTACTTTGAGAGCGTGGACCTGGAGACATACCAGGCCCTGCGGGAGCTGCTGCACTCAGAGAAAATTCTGAGAGATGTGAGAAAGGACAGAAAGGAGACGAGGGTCAATATGTGCAAGGCGTTGGAGGATCTGTATCAGAACGGCGTAGATACTGGCAGGGAACAGGGAATAGAGCAGGGCGTGGAGCGGGGCAGGCTCCAGGGAATACGGGCCCTGGTGGAGACATGCCGGGAGCTGGGGCAGACACAAGAGACAGCCGGACAGAAGGTGGCGGAGAAGTTTTCCGTCCCGCCCGAGCAGGCTGAAGAATACGCGGCAGCCTACTGGGGAAAGAATTGAAAGCAGAGGGGAGGATGGACAGATGCATGAACTGACAGAGATGATCCGGGAGGACATGAAGCCGGCTCTCGGAGTGACGGAGCCGGGAGCCATCGCCTTTGCGGCGGCGAAGGCCAGAAGCTGTGTGCCGGGGGAGGTGAAAAGCGTCGTTGTCTCCATGAACAGCGGCATGTACAAAAATGCTTTCACCTGCGGCATCCCAGGCACTGACCAGGTGGGGAGCGTCTACGCAGCGGCTCTCGGGACAGTGGCCGGAGACCCAAAGAAGGGGCTGGAGTGTCTGGCCTGCGTGTCGGAGGAGGACAATGCGAAGGCCAGGGAGCTGATCCGGGAGGGAAAGGTAAAGACGATCCTTGACAGCATCTCCAGCCGCATCTTTATCGAGGCCAGCGTGGAGACAGAGGCGGGAACCGCTGCCGTCACCATACGGGACACCCACACCAATATCGTGAAGATCACTGTGAACGGGGAAACGATCTTCGAGAAGGCGCGGGAGCTGGTCGGGGAGACGGACGGAGAGAAGGCAGGAGAAGAGACAGAGGAGCAGGCGGACAGCGGCGCAGGGGAGGAAGGCCATGCCATCCACAGGTATACGCTGGCAGAGCTGGTAGACTATATAGAGAAGGTGGACGCCGCGGAGCTGGACTTCATCCGGGAGGCCTATGAGGTCAATCTGAGGCTCTTCCACCTGGGACTTGAGAGCTCCAAGACCACCTTTGCCCGTCACCTTCTGAAGCTCAATGGAGGGCAGGTGATCTCAGACAACGAGCAGGCCACAGCGTCCCTTCTGTGCAATGGCGCCATCGAGGCCAGGGTCATCGGGCTGGACGCCCCCGCTATGAGCATCACAGGCTCCGGGGCCCACGGCATCATCGCCACCATGCCGCTCTACGCGGCCTACCGGGTGAACAGCTACACAGAGGAGCAGCTTCTTCGGGCCACAGCCCTCTCCTACCTTGTGTGCATGTACATCAAAGAGTACTCGGGCAGGCTGTCCGCCTTCTGCGGGTGCGCCATAGCGGCGGGGTCGGGCATGGCCTGCGGCCTTGTGTGGCTGCGGGGCGGCACTGTGGAGGAGATGGCCCACACCCTGAACAACATGGCCAGCAGCATCACGGGCATGATCTGCGACGGCGGGAACCAGGGCTGCACCATGAAGGGCATCGCGGCGGTGGACGCGGCGTACAAGTCTGTGGAGTTTGCCATGAACGGCATCTATATAGCGGACGTCCACGGCATCAACGGGAAGACGCCGGAGGAGACCATGCGGAACATGGGCCGGATCGCCTCCCCGGGTATGACGGGCACAGAGGAGACCATTGTGGAGATTTTTGAGGAAAAACGGCTGTCATAGCTGGTGTTTTCTGCTATAATGAAGACAAATCTCTGCCGGGAGGGAAGGAGCATGGGCGGACAGAAAAAGCCACCTCTTTACAGGAGCTTCGGCTATGCCTTTGAGGGCATTTTTGCCGTGATAAAAAAAGAGAGAAACATGAAGATACACTGCTGTATGATGGCTCTGGTCATTGCGGCGGGGCTGTTTTTTCAGATATCGGCGCTGGAGTGGTGCGTCTGCTTTGTTCTCTTTGGCCTGATCATGTCCCTGGAGCTTGTGAACACGGCTGTGGAGTCAGTGGTGGATCTGGTGACGGAGAAGCGGCATCCCCTTGCCAAGCTGGCAAAGGATGCGGCGGCGGGGGCTGTGCTGATTGCCTCCATCATGGCGGCAGCGGCGGGCCTCATCATCTTTATCCCAAAGGGCTGGCAGTTCCTTCTGGGACTGCTGGGCTAAGAGAAGGGCAAAACGGCGGAGAAGAACAGGATAAGTAAGACAGATATAGTGAAGGGAGAGATTTCTATGGAAAACTTTGGAGACGGCATCAAAAAACTTCTGCTGGCAGGCATCGGAGCCGTGGCAGTGACGACGGAGAAGTCCAAAGAAGTACTGGACGATATGGTGAAAAAGGGTGAGCTGACCGTGGAGCAGGGGAAGGCCCTGAACGAGGAACTCAAGCACAATATCAAGAAGACCATGAAGGAGAAGGTCAATGTGTCCGTGAAGGCGTCCACGCCGGAGGAGCTGGACGCGCTTCTGGATCGCATGTCGCCGGAGCAGATCGAGGCTCTGAAGGCCCGCATCCAGGCCATGGAGGCTGAGGCGGACGGAGAAGAGGAGGAGACCGACCAGGAGGAGGCCGGCGGACCGGAGGAAGATAAGGCCCATGAGTAGACAGGAGTCTGACGACAGGGAGGCGGGGCAGTACAAGAGCCGTCTTAGGGAGATGACGTCTGTCCTGCACAAATACGAGATCACCAAGGGGCTGACGCCGGAGAAGCTGCGGATGATACTGGAGGATCTGGGCCCCACCTTTATAAAAATCGGGCAGATCATGTCCATGCACTCAGATATCCTTCCAAAGCGGTACTGCGACGAGCTGATGAAGCTCCGCTCGGACGTAAAGCCCATGCCCTTCTCGGAGGTGTCGGAGGTGCTGGACGAGTCCTACGGCTGCCCTTGGGGCGCCATTTTCCGGGAGATCAGCGAGAAGCCGCTGGGATCCGCCTCCATCGCCCAGGTGCACAGGGCGGTCTTAAAGGACGGCTCCCCTGTGGTTATCAAGGTGCAGAGGAAGGGGATCTACGGCATCATGGCCAGGGACATCTCCCTTCTTAGAAAGGCGGTGAGGCTTCTCCCGCCGGTGAGCATCAAGGGCATGGTGGATCTGGATATGGTCTTGGGAGAGCTGTGGGATGTGACCCGGGAGGAGATGAATTTTCTCACAGAGGCCGCCAATATGGAGGAGTTTGCCCGGAAAAACGAGGGCATCGCCTATGTGGGCTTTCCTGTGCTGTACCAGGAGTACACGACCATCCACGTGCTTGTCATGGAGTACATCGACGGCTTTGGCATAGACGAGAAGGAGAAGCTGGTGGAAAACGGCTATGACCTGAAGGAAGTGGGAAGCCGCCTGGCGGACAACTACATGAAGCAGGTGATAGAGGACGGATTTTTCCACGCGGATCCCCATCCCGGGAACCTGCGGATCCGGGATGGCAAGATCATCTGGATCGACATGGGCATGATGGGTCGGCTCACGGAGCGGGACAGAGAGCTCATCGCCAAGGCTGTCCGGGGCGTGGCCGTGAACGACGTGGGACTGATCCAGGAGGCTGTCATGGCCCTGGGAGAGTTCAAGGAAAATCCGGATCCGAGCCGGCTTTACGAGGATATCAGCAATCTTCTGGCCAAGTACGGCACTGTGGATATGGGGGATATCGATGTGGCGGAGGTCATGATGGATCTGATGGAGGTCATGAAGGAGAACCGGATCATCATGCCCCACGGACTGACTATGCTGGCCAGGGGCCTGACTCACATGGAGGGAGTGCTGGCCGATATTGCCCCGGAGATCAATATGGTGGAGATCGCCGCGGGCCGCATCAAGGCAAATATTGTCAAGAATTTTGACTGGAAAAAGGAGCTGAAAAGCGGCGGGAAGACGCTGTACCGGGCGGTGCAGAGAGCCCTGGACATTCCGGTCCTCGTCTCGGACGCGGTGCAGGGATATCTGAAGGGGCAGACAAAGGTGAACCTGGATCTGCACGCCTCGCCGGAGCTTGCCAGGCTTCTTCGGAGGATGGTGCAGAATATTGTCATGGGCCTGTGGGTCATGGCCCTTCTCATCAGCTCCAGCATCATCTGTACCACAGACATGAGGCCAAAGATCTGGGGCATCCCCGCGCTGGGGGCCTTCGGCTACCTTATCGCCTTTGTCATTGTCATGTACGTATTTTTGAAGCATCTGTTCTCAAAAAAATAGAGATACGGCGGATTTTATCTCCTGCCGTATCTCTTTTTTTGGTACAGGGATTTCTGTCATTGGGTTTCACTGCTTTCCTGTCTTCTCCAGTCGGAAGTCTCTTTCTTGATCAAGAGAGAACCCTGCTTATGATCGGAATGAGCCGCCGCGCCGTCAGGGACGCGAGAACACAGAGGAGAAAATCTCCCGACGCGGTCAGTATAAAACAGTTGAAGATCACAACGCTCCACGGGACGGGAGTGTCCAGCACATAGTTGCTGACAACGTAATAGTACAGATTACCGGACAGGTACATCACCGCAAAGCCCGCCATGGAGACGGCCAGATAGGAAAAAATGTGCCTGGGGTGAAACCGTTCCGTCAGCCAGCCCACGATCGCGGCCGTGAACAGGAAGCCCAGGAGAAAGCCAAAGGTGGGCCGCAGCAGATAGGAGGGGCCGCCTCCGGAGGCAAAGATGGGCACGCCGCAGAGCCCCAGGAGAAGATAGATCCCCACGCTCAGGCTGCCGTGCTTCCCGCCCAGGATAAATCCTGCCAGGAGAGCAAAATAAAACTGGAGTGTGAAGTGCATGGGAAGCGGTTGTACGGGGATCGTGATCTGGATAAACGCTCCGATGGCCACCAGGGCGGTAAAAAGGCCGCACATAGTCAGAGTCTGCACTTTTTTGTTTGCTTTGGGGACAGATCCCCCGCTCTTGTAATTCATCAATTGTATGCACCTGCTTTGATTAATAAAATCCGAATGTTCCACAGCTGCAGCTTATCCAAAAGCCGCATGCTTTTTTTATTATAGGAGCGGGCTCTTCCGTTGTCAAGAAAAGCAGCGCCGCCTTCCGGAAGCGCTGCCTGAGATTTATGCTTTTTTCTTCTCCCTTACGTTGGCCAGGGAGGTGATGATAAAGGCCAGGACCGCAGCCACCAGCATACAGATCAGAAACTGGAGTCCGTGCCCCTCGTTGGCCATGGCTGGCGCCACCACGGAAGGCACATAGGCGGTTCCCCTGACGTTAAAAAGTCCCACCAGGGCTCCGGAGACGCAGGCGCTTATGAGCGCTCCGCCAAAGACGATCCGGCTGGAGAACATGAAGGGATAGGCGGCCTCCACGAAGGTGCCGAAGCACACATTTACAAGGAAGCCGGGAAGGGCTGCCGCAGCCTGCCCTTTGTCCTTGGGGAAGAGCACATTGGCCAGTGTGATGCCAGCTGACACCATGACAAGCCCTGTCATGTCGATAGCGCCCAGGAAGCTGAAGCCGGCCTCCTCCATCTCCAGAAGAACGATAGGCAGGATGGCTGCGTGGTACACGCCTCCGATGATAGCCGGCCAGATGAGCACGCCGGCCAGGGCCCCCGCAAGCACCGGGTTGATGTCAATGGCCGCGTTGATGGCGTCGCAGATCAGATTGCCAAGCCAGAGGGCAACAGGCGATATGAGATACATGCCGATGAGGCCCGCGGCCAGTCCGCCCAGCCCGCCTGCGGCGATATTTGCCGTTGTACCGGGAATGTTGTGGCGAAAGCAGAAAATGCTTATGTAATAGGAGAAAACGCCGGCCACGATACCCACAATGAGTCCGCCGATGATGCCGCCGTCCACAGCCAGCACGCCGGAGACAATGCCGGCCACTACGCCTACCTCGTCCAGGCCTGACACCTGTTTGGCGGCTATGGCACAGATGACTACAGGGATGGAGGCAACCAGCGTGTCAAACACATTGGACAGGTCCGTCAGGACCGGGATGCGGCTGATGGCAAGGCAGAGGGCCATGGCGATGAAGGCGGGGAGACTTGTCATCATGATGCCCCGGAAATTGATCCGCTTCCATATATTGGTCTGGAGATTTTCCGCGGCCTGGGCCCCGGTCTTTCCGATGACGGGGCGGTAGCGGATGCCCCACTCCCTGGCGAAGGCGGTGGTGAAGGCCACGGCTCTCGTCCGGTTGGTGGTCCCGGTGGTGCCGGAGGCAGACAGGACCTTTCCGCCCATGCTCTGCACCTTTGCCACAGAGCTGCCGCCGGTGCCGGCCAGGGGAAGCTGGGCCTCTATGGCGGCCTGGAAAGCGAGGTGGTTGATCCTGTCAGGCTCCGCGCTGACGAACATGACGCCGTCGATCTGCCCTTCACGTACCATCTGGGCGATGCGGGCGTCCACCTCCAGGGCGGCGTCGTTGATCTGGGAGAGGGTGCCCTCCTTTTCCAGATACAGCTCCCCGTCCCTCCAGGTGTACAGCTTTGCGGGGCTGTCCTGCCCTGCTGTGTCCAGACTGGAGGAGGCCAGTATATACTGCACGGCGGCCACCTCCATCTGGGCGGCCCTTGTCTGGAGAAGGATCTCCTTCATCATGCCCTGGATGTCATTCCCGCCCTGTTTAAAGAGATTGCCTCCGCTGCTTCCGATAAATGCGATTTTCTTCATGTACTTTTCTCCTCTACTACTTTATCATGGTAAACTATTAACAACCTAAACAGTATAGCATACAGATTACGGGGACGCAAGGCCTTATATGTAATCTTACTCTCGCATATTTGTAAATACATGTGTCTTGTCACATGTAAATAACAGTGGTATAATGGGGAAAGTTCGTGTTAAAAAGGAGAAAATGATATGGATATCAAAGAGGAGATCAATCAATTAAAAAAAGAAAAGGACGCGGTGATTCTGGCCCACTATTACGTGCGGCCGGAGGTACAGGAGATTGCCGACTATACAGGGGATTCCTTTTATCTGAGCCGGACAGCAGAAAAGCTGACCTGCCGGGTGATTGTCTTTGCCGGCGTGTTTTTCATGGGGGAGAGCGCCAAGATCCTGAACCCGGAGAAGGTGGTGCTCATGCCGGAGGTGTCGGCGGACTGCGCCATGGCCCACATGGCGGATCCGGAGACTATTCAGAAAATGCGGGATACATACGATGACCTGGCGGTAGTGTGCTACATCAACTCCACGGCAGAGCTGAAAAGACATTCCGATGTGTGCGTTACCTCGGCCAATGCGGTACAGATCGTGCGAGAGCTGCCCAACAGGCATATCTTCTTTATTCCGGACAGAAATCTGGCCCGGTTCGTGGCCCGGCAGGTGCCGGAAAAGCACTTTGTCTTCAACGACGGCTTTTGTCCCGTCCATGAAAGCATGAAGGTTCGGGAGATAGAGAGGGCAAGGCGGCAGCACCCGGAGGCGCTGACTCTTGTCCACCCGGAATGTCCCGCTGCCATCTGTGACATGGCAGACTATGTAGGAAGCACCTCTGGGATCATCAGGTATGCCCAGGACAGCCCTTCCAGAGAGTTCATCGTCTGCACAGAGAGCGGGGTTCGGTGGGAGCTGGAGCGGAAAAATCCGGGCAAGACATTTTATTTTCCTGATACAGAGCCTGTCTGCGAGGATATGAAGACTATCACCCTGGAGAAGATCAGAGATGTGCTGAGGACGGGAAACAATGAGATCCATGTGGAAGAAAGCTCTGCCAGCCAGGCCGCAAAGCCTCTTGAGAGGATGATGGACCTGGCGGCGAAATAAGATAAAAGGAGGTGCAAAGAGCATGAAGATACATGCGGACACAGTGATCGTGGGAACCGGCGTGGCGGGACTTTTTGCCGCCCTCAGCCTGCCCCGGAATCTGAATATTGTCATGATCACGAAGGCTGACCTGGAGAGCAGCGATTCTTTCCTGGCACAGGGCGGGATATGTGTGCTCCGGGACGAGGAGGACTACGACAGTTATTTTGAGGACACTATGCGGGCCGGACACTACGAGAACCGGAGGGAGTCTGTGGATATTATGATCCGCGGTTCCCGCCAGATCATCAGGGAGTTAGTTGGGTACGGCGTGGAATTTGCGAAGGACAGCAACGGTGGGTTCGCCTACACAAGGGAGGGGGCCCACTCCAGGCCCAGAATTCTCTTCCACGAGGATATCACGGGGAAGGAGATCACGAGCCATCTCCTGGATCAGGTGAGAAAGCTGGAGAATGTCACGCTGTATGAGTATACGGAGATGACAGATATTATAGAAGAGAAGGGACGCTGCACGGGGGTTCTCGCGAGGAAGGGCGAGGAGAGGATCGCCATACGGGCGCCATTCACGATTCTGGCAAGCGGAGGCATTGGCGGCAGATACAGGCATTCCACTAATTTTCCCCACCTGACCGGGGACGCCATCGACATTGCGAAAAAGCATGGTATCCGTCTGGAGCACCTGGACTATGTTCAGATCCATCCCACTACACTCTACTCCAGGAAGCCGGGACGCAGGTTTCTCATCTCCGAGTCAGTGAGGGGAGAGGGAGCCTGGCTGCTGAACCGGGACGGAGAGAGATTTGTGGATGAGCTGCTTCCCAGGGACGTGGTGACGGAGGCGATCCAAAAGCAGATGGAAAAGGACGGGACGGATCATGTGTGGCTGTCTATGGCCCCCATTCCCAGGGAGAAGATCCTGAGCCATTTCCCCAATATTTACCGCCATTGCCTGGAGGAGGGGTATGATGTGACAAGGGAGAGGATTCCCGTGGTGCCGGCCCAGCACTATTTTATGGGCGGTATCTGGGTGGACAGTGAGAGCCGCACATCCATGCCCTGTCTCTACGCGGCGGGGGAGACGAGCTGCAACGGAGTCCACGGGGCCAACCGGCTGGCCAGCAACTCCCTGCTGGAGAGCCTTGTATTTGCCAGAAGGGCGGCAAAGGATATTGCCCGCAGAACAGCACAGGAGACTCTGGACATGGCAGAGCAGAAAATAGTATAATGGAAAACAGCAAGGAGAGAGATGAGATGAACAGAATTACAATGACACTGCAGGTGGATCACCTGCTTCTGGAGGCGCTGAAGGAGGATATTTCCAGCGAGGATGTGACGACAAACGCGGTGATGAAGGAGGCCGTGCCCGGGCAGGTGGATCTGATCGCCAAGCAGGAGGGCGTGATTGCGGGCCTTGATGTGTTCCGGAGAGTCTTCCAGCTTCTGGACGAGAATACGGAGGTCGTTTTCTTCTGCCGGGACGGCGAGAGAGTGACTAAAGGACAGCTCATGGGCAAGGTGGAGGGAGACATCCGGGTACTTCTGTCCGGTGAGAGGGTGGCTCTCAACTATCTGCAGCGGATGAGCGGTATCGCCACCTACACCCGCTCCGTGGCGGATCTCCTGGAGGGGACGGGCATCCGCCTTTTGGATACAAGGAAGACCACGCCCAATATGCGCGTTTTTGAGAAATATGCGGTCCGCGTGGGAGGCGGATACAACCACCGCTACAATCTGTCCGACGGGGTGCTTTTGAAGGACAACCATATCGGCGCCGCCGGCGGCGTGAGGGAAGCCGTCCGCATGGCAAGGGAGTATGCGCCCTTTGTGCGCAGGATCGAGGTGGAGACGGAAAATCTGGAGATGGTGAAGGAGGCCGTTGAGGCGGGAGCCGACATTATCATGCTGGACAACATGTCCCCGGAGGAGATGAAGGAGGCGGTGCGCCTCATAGACGGCAGGGCTGAAACCGAGTGCTCGGGAAACGTGACAAAGGAGAATATTGCCAGCCTTGTGTCCACTGGGGTGGATTATATTTCCAGCGGGGCCCTCACTCATTCGGCTCCCATACTGGACATTTCTATGAAAAATCTCCACGCCCTGTAGGCAGTCGGAAAAACGAGAAGCAAAGGAGGCCAGAAGAAAATGACTGGTTCTGATAGAAGAGAAGATATCGTCCGGAGGATCCAGGAGAGCGGAAGACCGGTTCCCGCAAAGAGTCTGGCCGCTCTCTACCATGTGAGCCGGCAGGTGATCGTGCAGGACGTTGCCCTGATCCGGGCCGCGGGCTATGAGATCATCTCCACCAACCGGGGCTATATACTGGGGACAGCGCCCTCTGTCAGCCGGGTGCTGAAGGTGAAGCACACAGACGACCAGCTGGAGGAGGAGCTGTGCGCCATCGTGGATCTGGGCGGCGCGGTGGAGAACGTCATGGTGAACCACAGGGTGTACGGGCACCTGGAGGCGGATCTGCACATCACCTCCAGGAGAAGAGTGGCGGAATTTATCAGCGACATCAAAAGCGGGAAGTCCAGCCCTCTGAAAAATATTACCTCGGGGTATCACTATCACAGGATCACGGCGGACAGCGAGGAGACTCTGGATATGATAGAGGAGGACCTGAGAAAAAGAGGGTTCCTTGTGGAGCCGAAGGAGGATGAGAGGGAGGGCCATGACGAGACTGAGTACACTCTGCTACATTGAGCAGGACGGGAAATACCTGATGCTTCACCGGACGGTGAAGAAGGAGGATGTAAATAAAGACAAGTGGATCGGTGTGGGCGGACATTTTGAGAGGAACGAGAGCCCGGAGGAGTGCCTTCTGCGGGAGGTGTGGGAGGAGACGGGGTACACCCTCACCTCCTGGCAGTACCGGGGGATCGTTACTTTTATCTACGGGGAGGACACCACGGAGTACATGTCCCTCTACACGGCGGACGGATTTACCGGGGAGCCCCACCCCTGCGACGAGGGACAGCTGGAGTGGGTGGACAAGGAGGAAGTGCTTTGCCTGAACATCTGGGAGGGAGACAAGATCTTTTTCCGCCTCCTGAATGAGGGGCGGCCTTTTTTCTCCCTGAAGCTTGTCTACGACAGGACGGACACCCTTCTGGAGGCCGCCCTGGACGGAAGGCCGCTGGAGCTCTTCGACATTTTAAATGAGGACGGCACAAGGACGGGCCTTGTGAGGGAGAGGGGCGTGGCCCACCTGGAGGGGAGCCTCCACCCCACCGCTCACGTCTGGATCGTCCGGAAAAAGGAGGACGGCTGGGATCTTCTCCTGCAGAAGAGGAGCGCCTGCAAGGACTCCAATCCGGGGTGCTGGGATATCTCCTCCGCTGGACATGTGGAGGCGGGGGACGATTACCTCCCCTCCGCCATCCGGGAGCTCGCTGAGGAGCTGGGCATCCGGGCCCGGGAGGAGGAGCTTCACTTTGTGGGCATGCGCCGGGCACAGTTTGAGGATGTCTTCTACGGCAGGCCCTTCCGGGACAATGAGCTGAGCGCCGTCTATATCTACCGGGAGCCGGTGGACGAGACCGCCCTCTCCCTCCAGGAGTCCGAGGTGGAGGCCGTGCGCTGGATGGACTACCGGGAGTGCTGGAGGCAGGTGGAGGAAGACACCCTGCCAAACTGCATGTATCTGGACGAGCTGAAAATGGTGGGAGACTTCCTGTTTGGAGAAAAAGAGAAGGAGTAAATGTGAAAGATGGGACTGGAAGGGATTAAGATAAAACTGGAAAATGAGTCGCTGGAGGCCCAGATCAGCCTCCACGGGGCGGAGCTGAAATCGCTGAAGCAGAAGGCCAGGGGCACAGAGTATATGTGGAAGGGGGATCCTGCCTACTGGGGAAGGACGTCTCCGGTTCTTTTCCCCTTTGTGGGAGGCGTGCGGGATAAAAAATACAGGATCGGGGACGTGAAATACCCCATGGGCCAGCACGGCTTTGCCAGAGATAAGGATTTCGCTCTGGCCAGCGTGACACAGAGAGAGGCCTGGTTTGTCCTGGAGGACGATGAGGAGACAAGGGAGGTGTACCCCTTCCCCTTCCGGCTGGAGATCGGCTACCGGCTGGAGGATAAGGAGCTCCTGGTGATGTGGCGGGTGACAAACACCGGCAGCAGCGATATGTATTTTGCCATCGGCGCACATCCGGCTTTTTGCTGCCCTGTGAGAGAGTGGGAGAAGCAGGTCGACTACAGCCTCTGCATCCGGGACAGACAGGGGGAGAAGCGGCCATCCTTTGTGAACCGGGTATTCGGGCAGGGGGGACTTGCCACGGACCAGGAGGTCACCTTTGAGCTGAAGGACGGCCTGCTGCCTGTCAGCGAGCACCTCTTTGACGGGGATGCCCTGATCCTGGAAAACGGCCAGGCCGGCAGCGTCTCCCTTGTGGATCCGAAGGGCAGGGAGTACCTGCAGGTGTCCTTTGAAGCCCCTCTTGTGGGGATCTGGTCTCCGCCGAAGAAGAAGGCCCCCTTTGTCTGCATCGAGCCCTGGTACGGGCGCTGCGACAGAGAGGGCTTTGACGGGGAGCTGAAGGACCGGGAGTGGGAGAACAGTCTGGAGCCTGGAAAGGTCTTTGAGGCGTCCTACCGGATCCGGATCAGAAGATAGGCTTTTACTCTTTCTCGTTAAAGGAGAGGACATAGCAGTAGTTTTCGGAATAGAGGGCAGAGGGCATCCATCCCTCACTCTCCTTTGTTTCGTGCGCGGACCTATTTTCCTGCACCAGCTCTTCTATGTCCCCGGGCGCGTCGGAGATGGGATCCCCCTCCTCATAGAGAGGCAGGATCTCGCCTCCCTTCCCCACAAAGTAGACCCCGTCAGAGGTCCGGCGGACAAGCCTGTGCTCCGCTGTCACAGGATCCTCCCGGTAGTAGGTGAGCTCCTCCGGCACGAGGAAATAGAAGGAGGAGGAATAGCCCTCTGCTTTTGGAAAATCAGACCAGTATCTCTGGAGGGAGATGCCGTTGGTATTGCCGCCGGAGGCGCTGACATCCACTTCGGGGCTGGACTTATCCTCTACCACATACTGGCGGTCAAAGGAGGAGATATAGGTGTTCACATTAAAGGAGCAGTAGATGGAGCCGTCCTCCAGACGGTACACATCCTGTACCTCCACGTCGTCCACAGAAATCCTCTTATCCAGCACTGGCACAGCCTCCGCCACCCGCTCTCTGGCCAAGACCATGAAGGGGGCGGAGGAGGTGAGGGCCGCGTACAGGGCCAGCAGGATGAGGGCCGCCGCGCCGGCGGTCATGACCTGGCGGAAGGTCAGCTTCCGGGCAAGCCTCTCAAACAAATCCCGGTCCCTTTCTATCTGCTTCGCGTCCTCGCCGCCGGAGGTGATTTCCGGAAGCTCTGCGCTCATCTTTTCGTAGTATGCCCGGCAGTTCTCACAGCCGGAGAGGTGGTCCTCCACCATGTCTTTGCTGGCGTCGCTGCACACATTGTCCTTGTACAGGGGCAGCAGGTCCCTCACAATATCGCAGGAAATTTTCATGACATACACATCCTTTCATGCATTTACTGCAGGCTGTCCTGGGACAGCTCTTTTATGATCTTCATCCTGGCCCGGTAGTAGGTGACTCTGGCCCAGTTCTCCTGTTTTCCAAAGATATCCCCGATCTCCCGGAAGCTCAGCTCCCCCAAGGTCCGCAGAGTGAAGACCTCCTTGTAGGGCTCGTCCAGGCAGTGGAGGACCCGGTAGATGGAGAGAGCCTCCTCCTTTTGGATACAGGCCTCGGACACGTCCGGAGCCGGCATCTGCCGTTCGGCCAGACTCTCGCCCGCGGCCTCCTGCGGCACCAGGCGTTTCCCCCTTCGGAGCTGATCCATGTAGAGGTTCTTGGCGATCTGACACAGCCAGGATGTGACAGAGCAGCCTCCTTTAAAATGGCGGATGTCCTTCAGGGCCCGGAAGAAGGTCTCCTGGGTGATCTCCTCTGCCGTGTGGGGATCCCTGCTCATGGAGAGGACAAAGAGATACACATCCCTGAAAAAACGGTCGTACAGCTCTTCAAAATCAATCTTCACCGTGTCGTCACCTCCCCTCTTTGCACATTAGACGCAGATCCCGGTATGTTTGTTACAGATTTTCCTGAAAAAGTTTCTTTTTTTACAGAAGCCGGTATATATGGTATGATAGCGTCAGTATGAGAAAATGTCTACCGGGAGCTGCGGGTGGGCAGGCCGTGCACTCCAGGGCAGAAGGGAAGGAAAAAGGGACATGAAGATAGAGATCATAGAGGACGACCGGCTTCTGGGGCAGGCCCTGGAAATTTTTCTGAAAAAAGAGGGATATGAGACAGCTCTGGCCCGCTCCTGCCGGGAGGCGCGGGAGCGGCTGGAGCCTTCTGTCTGCCTCCTCCTTGTGGATATCACGCTGCCTGACGGGGACGGGATCCGTCTGTACCGGGAGCTGACGAAGAGCAGGCCGATCCCCGGCATCTTTCTCACAGCCCGGGACGAGGAGGAGGACATGCTGGCGGCCTTCGATGCGGGAGCCGACGACTATGTGGTGAAGCCCTTCCCCATGCAGGTGCTCTCCCGCCGGATCAGGGCCGTGCTGCGAAGGAGTGAGGCCAGGCAGGGGCAGGTTCTTGTCTGCCGGGAGCTGACCCTCTGGCCGGAGAGGAAGGAGGCAAGCCTGGCCGGACAGCCCCTCCCCCTGACGCCCAGAGAGTACCGTCTCCTGGAGCTCTTCATGAGAAATCAGGGGCGGGTCCTTGGAAAGGAGAGCATCCTGGAACAGGTCTGGGATGTGGACGGCCGGTTTGTGGGTGAGGGGACTGTGAGCGTCACGGTAAACCGGCTGCGCAAAAAGATCGATACCCGGCCCGGGCAGGAGAGCTACATCCAGAATGTCTTCGGCCTGGGATACCGCTTCGGAGAGTGAGAGGGGGAAAGAGCGCTGTGTGGATATGGATTGCGGCGGGAGCCGTCCTGGGAGCGGGGATTTCTTCTGCTCTTGTCCTTCATGTGCAGAGAAGGAGAAGGGCGGAGGAGCTTGCGGAGCTGGCAGGGCTTGCGCGGGACGTGCTGGACGAAAGGGACATACAGGAGAGGGCGGCGGGGGAGGAGACCCTCTACGGCCGCATAGAGCATATGCTGGTGCGCATCCAGCGCATGAACCGGGGACGGCAGGAGGAGCTTGCGGCGAGCCGGAGGCGGATCCAGGAGCTGATCACGGAGATCGCCCACCAGATGCGCACGCCCCTGGCAAACGGGGGCACCTACCTGGAGCTGCTGGAGGGAGAGCTCTCAGAGAGGAGGGGCGCCGGAGAAGAATGTGCGGGGGAGGCCTCTGTGCCCGACCCCGTGCCTCTGTATCTGGAGGCACTGCGAAGCTCCCAGGAAAAGCTCCGCTTCCTGACCGAGGAGTTTATCCGGATCTCCCGGCTGGAAAACAACATCATCCGCATCCGGAAGGAGGAGAGGGACATTGCCGGTACCATAGAGGCGGCCCTTGCCCAGGCCCGCCCCAGGGCAAAGGAGAAGGGCGTGGAGATCCTGGAAGATCTGCCCGGAGGGCTGGACTGCCCGCATGACCCGGGCTGGCTGGGGGAGGCCCTGTGGAATGTGCTGGACAATGCGGTCAAGTACAGCCTTGAGGGCGGACACATATGGGTGGGGGTATCCAGAGGCGAACTGTATCTGACCATCCGGGTGGCGGACGAGGGGATCGGCATCGACGAGGGGGAGGAGGCCCTGGTGTTCCGGCGGTTTTACAGGGGAAGAAGGGCAGCCTCTCAGGAGGGGCTGGGCGTGGGCCTCTATCTGGCGAGGGAGATCACGGCCCGGCATGGAGGCTTTATGGAGATACAGCGCAGGGATCCCGGCGTGGAGGTGAGGATCTGCCTGCCTGACATATAGCGCCGCTTATAAAAGACAGGAGAGGAGCGAATGTCATTTCCTGAAGAGCTGGAAAAACGAAAAGACTGCATTTTTGTTAGGAGTCTGTAAGATTTATCCTCTATACTGAAAACAGAATACGGCGGCAGGGGCGCGTGTCCGTCCCTGCCGCTGGTGCATTATGAAGGAGGACAGGAAGATGGAGATCGTAAGAGCCGCAGGCCTGAAGAAATATTATGTGACAGACACCTATGAGGTCCGTGCCCTGGACGGGGTGACTCTCTGCATAGAGGAGGGGGAATTTCTGGCCGTTGTCGGCACATCGGGAAGCGGCAAGACCACTCTTTTGAACCTGCTGGGCGGCCTGGAGGAGCCCACGGCGGGGGGCGTATGGATACGCAGGAACAGCCTGAAGGATATGACACGGGAGGAGAGAACGGTCTTTCGCAGGAGGAATATCGGGTTTGTCTTTCAGCAGTTCAATCTGGTTCCTATGCTGGATGTGTATGAAAATATCGTCCTGCCCCTGCGGCTGGACGGGGAGGAGCCGGACGAGACCTTTCTGGAGGAGCTTGTGACGGCCCTGGGGATAAAGGAGAAGCTGGGCCAGATGCCCCAGACTCTCTCCGGGGGACAGCAGCAGCGGGCGGCTATCGCCCGGGCTCTGGTCACCAAGCCCGCCATCCTGCTTGCCGACGAGCCCACAGGCAGCTTGGACTCTGTGACAGGCATGGAGGTGATGGGGCTTCTGCGGACCTGCGCGGACCGGTTCCATCAGACCGTGATTCTTGTGACCCACCAGGAGGCGGCTGCCCAGATGGCGGACCGGATCCTCCGCATGTCTGACGGGAAGCTGTCAGGGGGTGAGAAGGTATGAGAGAGCACAGAGGGAGAATAGCCGGGAGCGCCCGGCAGGCTATGAGGATGCTGGCCAGGCGGGGGGCCCGAGCGGCTGCGGGGAGAAACAGGATCCTCTTTTTTGCGGTGCTCTTTTGTACAGCGGCACTGGCCGTGATCTTTGCCTTCTCCACGGGAAGGCTAGAGGCAGAGCGGATCCGCTCTGTCCGGCAGGCGGGGACAGCGGCCTCCACCTGTCTGGAGAGGGCGGACATATCTCAGTATGAGTCTATCCGCAGCCTCTCCTACATTCGGGCTGTGGGGAGAAAGGCCCCTGCCGGCCGGGCAGTGAGCCCCAGGGGAGAGGAGCCCAAGGGGGAGGGCTATGTCTGCCGGCTGTCGGCTCTGGATGAGACCGCCTGGGAGGTCATGGTAAGCCCCGCCTACACGGGGATAGAGGGCCATTACCCCGCCGAAGAGCAGGAGATCATGCTGCCGGTGCGGGCTCTGGAAGACCTGGGGATCAGCCGGCCCCGGGAGGGCATGGAGATTTCCCTGGAGGTGGAGACGGGGCTCTTTGAGAAGCGCCGGGAGACCTTTCTGTTAAGCGGCTGGTACACAGACTACACGGCGGGCTCCGGCCAGGAGGCCCAGGGCTACATCTCTGAGGAAAAGCTGGAGGAGTGGGGAGGCAGCCTGGAGGAGGAGCTGGAGCTTCTCATCCTGCAGAAGGACACTCTTGGCGGACAGCAGACGGAGGAGAGGCTCTACCGGGATGTGGGGCTGGAGACGGAGGATCAGCGGTTCACAGGAGGAAACACGGCCTCCTACGAGGCGGTGAGGCGGCTGGCCGGAGGCTACGGGGCAGCGGCCCTGGCGGCAGCGGTCATCCTGACGGGCATGTTCTTTCTCATCTACAATGTGATGCAGATCTCCATGGCCGGGGATGTCCGGCAAATGGGACTTCTGCACATTCTGGGCATGACGGACGGCCAGCTTCGGGATTTTTATCTGGGACAGCTTAAAGGTCCGATCCTGGGAGGTGTGCTGGGGGGAACTGCCCTGTCCGCCCTTCTCCTTCTTACGTGGGTGCCCACAGCACTGGGAGAGCGGTATCTGGGAGACTGGGGCGGGGCCGAAAGCGTTACCTTTTTCCGGCCCGGCATCCTGGCGGCCTGCGCGGTCTTTGCCCTGCTGTCGGCAGGAGGGGCGGCTCTGCCGGCCATCCTGCGGGTGATCCGCTTAAGCGGCCCGGAGGCCTCCGCCTACACCGGGGGCAGACCGGGAGAGAGGAGAAAGAGAAGGGCGGCTGCCAGAAAGAAAAAGAGGAGAAGACCCTGCTCGCCAGGGAGAGAGCTTGTCTTCATGGCCTGGCAGAACGTGACCCGTCACCGGGCCCGGTTCCTCCTCACCGTCCTGTCCCTGTTCCTCGGGATGGAGGCGGCCCTGGGGGCTCTTGTGGTGGCCCGGGGCGCGGACTACAGGGGCGCTGTGGCACAGAGACCGGATTTTGTGGTGGCGGGGAGCTCCTGCTATCCGGCGGAGGAGGGGGAGGGAGATCTGGGAGGAGACCTGGAAAGGGATCCCTTCCTCACCGGCAAGGATGGATTTTCCCTTCTCTATGACAACGACTATGACGAATTCTCTCCCATCAGCCAGGAGGTAAAAGAGCAGCTTCTGGCCGCGGAGGGCGTGGATCAGAGCAGCGTGAAGCTGGTGGAGGGAGGCTATCTGTCCCCCACCTTCAGCAGGAAGGGGCTGGAGCCCCTGAACGACACAGATGACAGCGTAAAGGAGCTGGAGGAGGAGTACGGAAGCTCCGGACTTCCGGTGGAGGTCATGCTGGGGGCGGATTACTGCACAGTCCAGATCCTGTCGGAGGAGGAGATACGGGAGCTGACAGCTTTTGCCAGGGAGCATGACCTGGAGGTTGACATGGAGAGCCTGGCGGCAGGTACCGGCGTTCTTCTTCTCCACGACCACATCCTGTCCCCGGCCAAGGAAAGGCTGGCCGGGGAGAGCGTGGGGGAGCCTATCACCTTTTCCACACTCTGGACAAAGGAGGAGAGGGAGAGAAGGATGGAGGCCACCCAGGAGGAGCTGGAGCAGATGGGAGAGGTGGAAAGAAAGACCTCCCGGCCACTCACCCTGTGTGGCTACATGGACACGAAGGCGGAGGGTTTCCCGGATTTTCCCAGAAGCTGGCACGGGGAGAACATCCTCTATTTTGTCATCAGCCGGGAGGGATTTGACAAGCTCCCCACAGAGGCTAAGACCCTCCTTGTGGAGATGGACGCAGAGGACGGCCGGGAGGCGGACGTCCAGAGGGATGTCGAGAGGATCACCGCGGCGGAGAACAGGCGGAGGGACGAGGCGGGGGAGGCCGGCGTCTTTTTCATCAGCGCAGAGGATCTTCTTGAGGAGGCCGGAAGCTACATCTTTGTCAGCAACCTGGTCTTTGGCGTCATCGCGGTTCTTCTCATCTTTGCCGGGCTCCTGAACTATTTTAATGTCTGCGTCACCGGAATTTTGTCCCGCCGCAGGGAATTTGACATGCTGGAGAGGATCGGCATGACCAGGCGGCAGCTGCGGTGGATGCTGGTGGCGGAAGGGAGCTTCTATGTCCTGGCCGCGGCCGCCCTCCTTCTGACAGCGGGGAGCGCCATCCTGGCGGTCCTGGGGGCCTTCATGGGGAGTCGGATATCCTGGTTTGCCTTCCACTGGCCTGTGGGCCCGGCGGCGCTGATGACGGCAGGTCTTTTTGTGATCTGCCTGACTGTGCCCTTCCTGGCCTGCAGGAGGGGGAGATAAACCAGAAAGTATATGGAAATAGGAATATGGACAGAAAGAGAAAAGCAGAGACCGGGGAGGAGGCCTCTGCTTTTCGCATAAGTTCCACTTATAGATATGATCGGAAATTGAAATTGCAGTATTTTGAGAGCGATATAAAATATAAAGCAGGAAAATGAAAAGAAAGGATGATGGAAATGGAAAAATATCAGTTTGGTTACGGATGCATGCGACTTCCCCTCCTCAATGCGGATGACCCGGCGTCTTTTGACTATCCTCTGATAGAAAAGCTGTTTGACACCTATATGGAGCGGGGCTTTACCTACTTTGACGCGGCTTACACGTATCACGGCTACCACTGCGAGGAGGCGGTAAAAAAGGCTCTTGTGGAGCGCCATCCAAGAGACAGCTTCGAGCTGGCCACCAAGCTCCCCCTGCGGGATTTTAAAGATGCAGAGGATATGGAGCGCATTTTCAATGAGCAGCTGAAGCACTGCGGCGTGGAGTATTTTGACTATTACCTCCTCCACAACATGGGCACCAATGTCTATGAAAAGTGCCGTAAATACGACGCCTTCGGCTTCGCGGCAAAGAAAAAGGCGGAGGGGAAGATCCGGTATCTGGGCATGTCCTTCCACGACATGCCGGAGCTTCTGGATGAGATTTTGGAACATTACGGGGAGCTGCTTGATTTTGTTCAGCTCCAGATCAACTATGTGGACTGGGAGCAGCCCAACGTGCAGTCCCGCCGCTGCCTGGAGGTGGCCAATAAGTACCACAAGCCCGTGTTTGTCATGGAGCCCTGTAAAGGGGGAACCCTCGTCAACCTGCCGGAGGAGGCGAAGAAGCTGATGAGAGAATATGCGCCGGAGGCCTCCTTCGCGTCCTGGGCTTTTCGATTTGCAGCCAGCCAGGAGGGTGTGGCGCGGGTGCTGTTCGGCATGAACACCATGGAGCAGGTGATGGACAATACAGCCACGTTCAGGGATTTCAGGCCCATCACAGAGGAGGAGATGGCTGTCATCCGCCAGGTGACAGAGATCATAGAGAAAAATACGCCCATCCCCTGTACGGCCTGCTCCTACTGCACCCACGGATGTCCGAAGGGGATCGCCATCCCTGAGTATTTTGCGCTGTACAACAGCATTTCCCGGACTACCGGCAGCTTCTCCAGCCAGGCGGTCTACTATAACAATATCAGCCTGAAGCACGGGAAGGCCAGCGACTGTATCGGCTGCAGGCAGTGCGAGAGGGCCTGTCCCCAGCATCTGCCCATCACCGACTATCTGAAGGACGTGGCGGCAAAGTTTGAGGCAGGCAGCAGTTTCCCGACCAGGAAATAGAAATGGAGGAGGAATTTGCAATGGGAAAGACATTGATCGTTTATTATTCAAGAAAAGGTGAGAACTATTGGAACGGAAGCATCAAGAACCTCACCAGAGGAAACACAGAGATCGTGGCGGAGATGATCGCGGAGATGACAGGAGCTGACCTGTTCCAGGTGGAGACAGTGAAGACCTACGACGCGGATTACTATACATGCATTGAGGAGGCCAAGGCCGAGCTCAGGGAGGGCGCGCGCCCGGAGCTGAAATCTTATATGGACAGCCTGGACGGGTACGATACGATTTTCGTGGGTTATCCTAGCTGGTGGGGCACTATGCCCATGGCCATGTTTACATTTCTGGAGCACTATGCCCTGTCCGGCAAGCGGATCCTTCCCTTCTGCACCAACGAGGGAAGCGGCATGGGCAGCAGTGAGAGAGATTTAAAGAAGGCCTGCCCGGGAGCAGCAGTTGAGAAGGGCCTATCCATCCACGGCGCGGAGGCGGCCGGGTCCAGAGCCCAGGTGGAGGCCTGGGTGAAAAAGACCATGTGAGCATAAGGAGAGTGATAGAGATGAGCATTACAGAGGCTTCAAAAAGGTATCATGAGAGGATGTTCCCGGGATACAAGTCGAAATTCCTGGAGACAGACCCGGAATTCATAGAGCGGTTTGACAACTTTGCCTTTGACGAGGTGGTCAACAGCGATGACCTGGACGACCGGACCCGCATGATGGCCATCCTGGCCACCCTGGTGGGGAGCCAGAGCGTGGACGAATTTCAGGCCATGGTCCCGGCGGCCCTGAACTTTAGCGTGACACCGGTGGAGGTAAAAGAGATCGTCTACCAGGCTGTGGCCTACCTGGGGATCGGCAGAGTCTTCCCCTTCCTGCATGCTGTAAATGACATTTTGGAGCAGCGGGGCGTCGCGCTTCCCCTGGAGCCCCAGGCGACGACGACTACAGAGAACAGGCTGGAGGCGGGAGAGCAGGCCATGGTGGACATCATGGGAGAGTCCATGAGAGGATTTGCCGGCTCCGGACCGGAAGAGAGCAGGCATATCAACAGATGGCTCACAGACAACTGCTTCGGGGATTACTACACGAGGGGAGGCCTGGACTACAGGCAGCGGGAGATGATCACCTTCTGCTTTCTGTCGGCCCAGGGAGGCTGCGAGCCCCAGCTCACCTCCCACGCCGTGAACAATATGATGGTGGGAAATGACAAGGCATTTCTGATCAAGATCATTTCCCAGTGTCTTCCCTTTATCGGCTATCCCAGAAGCCTGAATGCCCTCAGATGTGTGAACGAGGCGGCGGACGAGGTGGGCAATGTGGCGTAGCTGCTCATGAGCGGCAAGGGCGCCTTTATCACAGGCGCAGATTTCCTCGTTGACGGGGGAGCCACAGCCTCCTACTTCTACGGCCCCTTAAGACCGGAGGAATAGAAAGACAAAATACGTCAGACAAAAGTACGCAGTAGACAAACCGCCTTCCTTTTTGCTAGACTGTAACTGAAAAGCAGGTACAGACAGTGAAATGGAAGATGATTTTTTGCTGCTCAGACAGATGAAATATTTTGTGGCTGTGGTGGACCGGGGCAGCTTTACAGAGGCGGCGGAGCAGTGCTATATCTCCCAGTCAGCCATCTCCCAGCAGATACGGGCGCTGGAAAAGGAGCTGGGGGTGGAGCTGATCCACAGGGAGAACCGCCGCTTTTCCCTCACCCCGGCGGGGGAATACTTTTACGCCCAGAGCAGAGGGGTGCTGGAGGAGGTGGATGCGATCCGGCGGCAGACCATCCGCATCGGCCAGGACGATGAGCTCCGGCTGCGCATCGGGTATCTGCGCTGCTACAGCGGCCAGGAGCTCAACCAGGCGGTGGCAGAGTTCTCCCGGCTCTACCCGGAGGTGTCGATCCACATCGTGAACGGGACCCATGAGGAGCTTTATGACCTCCTCCGGTTCGGCGGGGTGGATCTTGTGCTGAATGACCAGCGCAGGGTCTTTTCGGACAAATATGCCAACTATCAGCTCCTCCGCTGCGGCTGCTATGCGGAGCTCTCAGCTGGGCATCCGCTTGCGGGGCAGGCCAGCGTGGAGCTGGAGGATCTGAAGAGGACTCCCTGCATCCTGATCTCCTCCCGGGAACAGCGGAACACGGAGGAGGACTATTTTAAAAATACGCTGGGCTTTGGGGGAACCTTCCTCTTTGCCGAGAACCTGGAGGAGGGGCGGCTGATGGTGGCGGGAAACAGAGGCTTTCTGCCCATCGAGAGCGTGGGGACCCTGCCCCCTGCCGGCGCGGCGATCCGGCGGCTCCCCATCATGCAGGGCGGCAGGCAGCTGGAGAGAAACTACTGCCTGTTCTGGGTCAAGGAGCAGAGCAATTACTATATCGAGGAGTTTGCCCGCATGCTGCGGGGCCTCCTCGGGGAGCCCCGGGATGACTGCCGGAACCAGGAGAGCTGAAACAGCGGGGAGTGATCCGCCAATCGGCCTGTCCAGCCACAACCCGGAGGAGGCTCTGGCGGCGGTAAAGAGCGGCGCCATCGAGGTGCTTATGTTCAGCGTCAATCCCTGCTATGCCCTGACCCGGCCGGCAGTGGCCACGGTGCTGGCCGGAGCCGGGATCGGCGCTCTGGAAGCGTTCATCCGGGAGCTTGGCCTTCCCGCCTATATTGACGGTTTTACGGATACTCTGTATAATGAATATTAAGACAAAAAGATACCAGACGGATTGTTACGAGCTAAGAAATAATATGACACCGGGGGGAACGGACATGGCTAACAGTATAAAAGGAATGGATGAGAAAGAGCGCAGATGACAGAAAGAGTCATTCTGCGCTCTTTTGTGATATGTGGCAGGTCCGGGTCAGACGGTAAGTTATCGTCATAAGGAGGAGAATATGCAAAGCGGCGAGATAAGACTGGCAGTTTACGGAATGAAATATTTCCAGGTGTTTGATCTGCCTCCTGTTTCACAGGAGCAGTGCAGTATCCGGATTTCCGGCGACCTGTTTCAGATACCGGAGGATATTACCCTTCATCTGGAAGCACTGGACGGGGAATGGTGCTTCCCGGAATCCAGGGAGTATTCCGTTCATTGGAAGAACGAAGTGTTTTTCCTGCACAAAGTACATGAAAATGAGATCCTGATGCTGACTTCCAAAAAGGGGAGCCGTTTGCTGATGATAGCCCAGCGGAAAGGGAACACGATTCCCGTGTACCGGAAATTTTCCCTGGATAAAAATCAGACGGTGACGGTAGGAAGCGGCCCGGATAATACCATACAGTTCCAGCGGGCGGGACTGGTGTCCAGACACCATGGCCGCCTGAAAAAGACAGATCGCTGGATTTATGAGGATCTGGGAAGCGCAAATGGCAGCTTCTATAACCATCATCAGTTAAGAGGCTCCTGGATAGCCCTGGAGCCGGGAGATGAGATAGAGATATATGGGCTGCGGATGATTTTTCTGGGAGATATTCTAGCGGTCAGCTCCTGCCAGGAGGCAGTTTACGGAAAAGAGCTGAAGCTGGCAGACAACGAGCGGATTAAATGGCTCTCCAGTCTTCAGCTTTATAGCGAAGAAGAGGAGAGGAACGACGGATACTTTAACAGGCCTACCAGGGTTCTGCCGGAATATGAGATCGAGCCGGTGGAAATCGAAGCGCCTCCGGCACCGAAAAACCAGGGGGAACGATCCCTTCTCATGACCATCGGCCCGTCCATTACCATGGCTATCCCCATGCTGATCGGAGTGATTATCACGGGAATGGGAGGTCTTATAATCGGTCTGATTACCATGCTTGGCTCTGCCGTCATCGGGGCCTTTTGGGCCTGGATGAACATGAATGCCCAGAAGAAAAAGGCGGTGGAGGAAGAGGAGCAGAGATTCCAGGCATACAGTGAATATCTGCAGAAAAAAGAAGAGGAAATTAAGGAGAAGACCAGCCGGAACCTGCAGGAAATGATACGGCAGTATCCGGATGGTGGCAGATGCACCACTTTCGGGACAGATTCCGGGCGGCTCTGGAACCGAAACGATACACAGTCGGATTTCCTGTTTTTCCGTCTGGGAACCGGAGAACGGGATCAGCAGATGGATATCCGGATTCCAAGAGAACGGTTTACCCTGATTCGGGATACCCTGGCGGAGGAACCGGCCCGGATCCGGGATACCTACCAGGTGCTGAAAGGAGCGCCCGTGGGAGTGGATCTGGAAGGCTGCCGGATCCTGGGAATTACGGGAGGAGAAAAGAAGGCCGGGATTTACAGCGTGCTGCGTGCCCTGCTGGCACAGATTACCTCTTCCTGTAGCTATACGGATGTAAAGATGGTGTTCCTCTGTGACAGAAACAGCCCGGAGCAGAGGGAACTTCTGGAAACGGTGAAATGGTTTCCTCATTTGTGGGATGAGGAAAAAAATATCCGGTATGCGGCGGACGGCCCGGAAAGCGCGGCAGGACTTCTTCTGGGAATCAGCCAGATGATCCGCGCCAGACAGAGTCGGCAGTCCCATGGAGGAAATGAGAAAGCGCCCCTTCCCCGGTATCTGATTTTTGTCCTGGACAGAAAGCTGCTGGAAAATACCCCGCCGGAGGAAGCCCTTCTGGATAATGGAGAATATCTGGGAGTTACGACGATTGTCTGCACGGAGCGCAGGGAGGAGCTCCCCAACGCCTGTGAGATTTATATACAGAATGAGGGAACAGAAACGGCCATTGTCTCCGCAGAAGAGGGAATGAGGAAGGTGCGGCCCCTTCATCTGGATGCGGTGAGCCCTCATCAGCTGGGTCAGTATGCCCATACCCTGGCGGCTGTCCAGGTACGGCCCATGGGTCAGAATGCCAAAATTCCGGATACTGTCACGTTCTTTGAGATGTACGGGGTACATACGCCGGAGGAACTGCAGGTGGAAGAGCGGTGGAAGAACAGCCGTGTCTATGAGAGCATGAAGGTACCCTTCGGTGTAAGAGAAGGAGGAAGTCTCTGCTATCTGGATATCCACGACGGCTCTGAGGCCGGGGCGGAGGGCGACGGCCCCCATGGACTGGTAGCCGGAACCACAGGATCCGGAAAAAGCGAGACTTTGCAGACGCTGCTGCTGGCCCTGGCCGTGAATTTCAGCCCGGAAGATTTAAGCTTTTTTATTATTGATTACAAGGGCGGCGGTATGGCAGATCTGTTTACCCGGCTTCCCCATATGCAGGGACAGATTTCCAACCTGTCCGGCAGTGAGATAGACCGGGCCCTGATTTCCCTGAAAAGTGAACTGAACCGGCGCCAGGCCGTGTTCCGGGAAAACGGAGTCACCAAGATAGACACCTATATCCGCCGGTATAAGAACCGGGAAATCCGTCAGCCCATGCCCCATCTTGTGCTGGTGATTGATGAATTCGCGGAACTGAAAAAGGAACGGCCGGAATTTATGAAGGAGGTCATCCATATTGCCACTATCGGAAGAAGCCTTGGGGTGCACCTGATCCTTTCCACCCAGAAGCCGGGGGGCGTCGTGGACGACAATATCAGTTCCAACATGAAGTTTCGCCTCTGCCTGAAGGTGGAGAGCCGCCAGGACAGTATGGATATGCTGAGAAAAGACGATGCCGTCTATATCCGGCAGACTGGGCGGGGCTACCTGAAGGTGGGAGAAGGCGGCACTTATGAGCTGTTCCAGTCAGCCTGGAGCGGGGCGGTGTATGATAAAGACATGGATAACGACAGCACCGAGCTTGCGCGGATGTACCGGCTGACCGGAGAAACCATTCTGGTGGGCAATCACCAGAGGATGAAGCAGAAGAAACAGAGGAAGAAAGAGTGGCTGGAGAGACTCTGGAAGCTTCTGGAAAGGATTTTAATAGAGCAGGGAACCTCCCTGGAAAACTGCCTGGGCAGTACGGGAAAGGGAGAGGCAATCTGCCAGGCCTTTTACCAGGCTCTCTGGAGCCAGGGAACAGAGTATCCCCAGAGCGAGGCCAATACCGGGAAAATATGGAATTTTCTGGAGGCATGCTACGAATGCGGGGCCAGAAAAGGGGAGACAGACGGGGAAGAGCTGGCGGAAAAGCTTCTGGATCGGGCGGAGATAACCGGCCGCAAATATCCGGAGAGCAGGGAAAAGACCCAGCTGGATGCGGTTGTGGACTATATCGCGGATATCCCGGTAAGCCAGGAGAGGAAGGCTCAGCACAAACTGTGGCTTCCGGTGCTTCCCCAGACAATCCCCCTTCAGACCATCCCCAGGTACCAGCAGGAAGAATTTACCGGGGAATGGAGGGGCTTTACCGGAGAGAACTGGAGCCTGGAAGCCGTGGTGGGAATGTACGACGATCCGGAGAACCAGAGGCAGGCTCCGGTAGTGCTGAATCTGGCAGAAAATGGCCACTACGCTGTATGTGGGACCGTGGGCTCCGGAAAGAGTACCTTTTTGCAGACCCTGGTGTACTCTCTGATTACCCGCTACAGCCCGCAGATGCTTCATGTATATGGAGTGGACTTCAGCAGTCATATGCTGGGTGCTTTTGAGGGAGATGCCCATACCGGGGACATCATTTACGAAAATCAGCCGGAAAAACTGGCACGCTTCTTCTATATGATGAAACGGATTCTGAACGAGAGAAAAGCTATTCTGCGGGGCGGAACCTTTACCCAGTATATCCGGGCAAACGGACCGGTGCTTCCGGCCATCGTGATTGTACTGGATCAGTATGGTTCCTTCCGGGAGAAAACGGACAATAAATATCAGGCCGCCATTCTGGAGCTGGTAAAAGAAGGCGCCGCCTGCGGCATGTACCTGGTTATCTCCGCAAACGCTTACGGGAGCAGCGAGCTGCCCGCAGCCATTACGGATAATATCCGGGGCGCCGTCTGCCTGGCCATGAACGATAAATACCAGTATGCGGATGTACTGAAATCCGGCAGAGTGAACATCCTGCCCGATACCCGGTACAAAGGGAGAGGCCTGCTGACTGTGTTCGGCAGAATGCTGGAATTCCAGACCGCAGTGGCCGTAAAGGCGGAGGATGATTACCGGAGACTGGAACTCATTCAGAAGAAGTGCCGGGACATGAGCGGGGCCTGGGACGGCGAGAGGGCGCCGGCAGTGCCGGAGGTTCCCGAAGAGCCGGTTTACAGCGAATTCTCACAGCTTCCCCAGGTAAAAAAGCTGCTGTCCGACGACCGGATGCTTCCCATCGGCTATCACATGGCAAGCGGAGAAGTGGCGGCGCTGGATATGAGCCGGTTCTACTGCTATCTGGTCATGGGAAAACGGAGAACCGGGAAAACCAATTTCCTTCAGACCGTTATCCGGATGGCCGGAGAAAAAGGCGGCAGACTTTCGGTTATTGACGGAAGCGGCGTTCTGGAAAGGACCGCGAAGGAAAGCCAGGCGGTGTATCTGAAGACGCCGGAAGAGATTCTGGAATACTTCCACGGACTGATGCCGGAAATCCAGAAGAGAAACCAGAAAAAGGCGGCCCTTGCGGCAGATGGAATGGACGAAGCGGAAATCTACGAAGAGATGAAAGCGGAAGAGGCCATTTTCATTTTCATCCAGGATATGGAGGCCTTCCTGGATATTCTGTATGAACCGGGAGAAGGGAAGCCGAATATGGCCGGATTCTTTGAGATGCTGGCCAACAAAGGCAGAATGCACCGAATTTACATATTTGCGGAATACCAGGGAGAAGGCGGATACGGAAGCCGCAATAGAGAATTTTTCCGGGCCTTTGTAAAGGACGGGGAAGGTATCCTCTTTGGCGGCGGCGCTTCCGACCAGGATATTCTGGACTTTGACTATATGGGCGGACTGGCTCAGAAGAGCCGCGCCGAGAGACGGGGAACCGGCTGGCTGGCGGCTGGAGAGAATCCTGCCCTTACCGGACGAGTGAAGATTCCCCTGGCAGGAAAGTAGGTGAAAGCATGTTACATGTGGAAATTCAGGTTCCGGCCCTGGAAAAAACATATGAATTCAGCTTAAATGAAAACGCGAAGGTAAAGGTGATCATCGAAGAGATAGCTGCCGTTATCGCCCAGTATGAGCAGAAAACCTGGAAAACAGAGGAAAGTCCCCTGCTGCTGTGCGACTGCGGCAGACACCGGATACTCCCTCTGGGAAAGACGTTGTATGAATGTCGTACAAAGCAGGGCAGTCAGCTGATGCTGATATAGAAGGAGGAAGGCTATGGCACAGACAGTAAAAATAGACACAGCCCAGCTGGAGCGGGACTGCTCCCAGTTTGAGAGCGGGATCCGGGAACTGGAGAAGTGTCTGCAGGAGATGAAGGAAAGCGTGGAGGAGCTGCATCAGTCCTGGGAAGGGCCGAGCCACGATACATTTGTCAGTAACTTTAACCAGAGCTTTGAGCAGATGGTACAGGCTGGACAGAGCCTGACCGTTTATCTGGAGTCACTTCGGCAGTCACAGAGGGACTATACAGGCTGCGAAGAGCAGGTAAGAAATCTGATTCAGAAGCTTTGAGGAAGGGAGGAAACCGTATGGCAGAACTGGTATTTCCGGGAACTGTAAAAATTGACGCAGAGCACCTGGAAAGCAGGGCGGAGCTGGCCACGGAACGGATAGCCCGGTACCGCGCCCAGCTGGAGACCATGAATGAACTGATAAAAAACACTTCCAGTTACTGGGAAGGCGAAGGGAGGGAAGCGTATCGGAAGGCCTTCGAGGAGCGCTTCCGGCAGGTGGAGGACACCCTTCATATGTTTGAAGAATACCCCCAGGAGCTGATGAAACGGGCGGGAATCGCCAGAAGTACTATAGGAGCTGCACAGGCGCTGGCCGAAGCACTTTCGGAATTTACCATGCAGTAGAGGAGGTGACAGTTTGAAAACCAGATGGGAGATAGAGCTTGAGTACAATAGGGCTACCGGGCAGGCCAAAGAACTGGAAAACATTGCCTCGGAGATGAGGGGCCTTGCCTCCAACAGCCTTGGCGCCATGACAGCAGACCTGGTCTCGGGCTGGAAAGGAGAGAATGCTTCTCTTTATATTCAGAAGGTCGATGAACGGCAGGAACAGATGAAACAGACGGCCACCGGCATTGGGAAGATTGCGGAGGCCATCAGGGAAGAGGCAGAAAAAATCAAGAGCCTGGAACTAAGCAGACTGACGGAACACGGCGGCAGCAGCCGGAGTTTTTAAACAGAAGGAGGAAAAAAGATGTCAGGATATGAAGTGAATTTTACAGCCATGAAGGCGGCAGCAGACCATTTGTCAGAGATCTTAAGCGACCTGAGCAAACAGATTGACCGGATGGGAGAGATTGAGTCGGCTATGATGAATGAAAGCGTGTGGAAAGGACCGAAGCGCTCGGAGTATGTAAAGAACTTCGATACTTACCGGGCGGCGCTTACCAGCCTTTACAACAACGGACGGGACCATCTGGTTACCCTGCAGGAAGAAATGACGACCTATGCAAAGCCGGAAAACAGCTAAAAGAAGTACGAAACAGTGAAAGGAGAATATCGAAATGAGTGACGTGATTATTGTAAATCCCCAGAAATTAAGAGAAGCCATCAGTGAATTTGAATCCTGCAAATCCCAGATCAGCAATGATATTTCTTCGCTGGAAAGTAATATTGGCGAAATCCGTTCTGCCTGGAAAGATGAGCAGGCATCCAATACCTACCAGAGTAAGATGCAGAAGCTTGTGACCAATGTAACAGCTGCCAGGGACAAGCTACAGCAGAACATTCAGGATCTGGAAAGCTACACGGGAGAAGTGGAGAAGACTATCAGCGAGGCTCAGGCTAAAGCAGAAAGTCTGGACAGTAACTTTATGGTATAGCATAAGTCGGAGGGAAAAATATGGCGAATTTTTCAGTACAGTTTGACCGGATGCAGAGCGCCATTGCCGAAGAGGATCAGGTGGTTTCCAGGCTGGCCTCTCTGTCGGAGCGGTTAAGCTCCGTAAGCCAGGCGCTGTCCGGAAATTCTACCACAGCCAAATACTGCGGCAGCGTTAAAAAGGCGGCTCAGGAGACGGAAGACCATCGGCAGTATGTGAAGAATCTGGAAACGGTTCTGACAGAAATTTGCACCACCTATCAGAATACCGATAAAAAGGCAGGACAGGCTCTTGCGTCCCAAACTGCAGGGGGCGCTTCCATTTCTTTCCGAAAAGAAGAAAATACTACATCCTCCACAGCCGGCACAGGAGCGGAGGAAGGAATGGATCTGCTGAAAGAGGCAGTAGAAGGGGTAAAGAGCAATAAGGAAAACGCCAAAGAACTTCTGCAGCAATGGAAAACGTTCTATGACGGCCTGGATGAAAAAGAACAGAAAGCGTTGGATAAAGCGGCCAGGAAACTGTTCGGGGATGAACTGATGGATTCCGTGGAATTGAGCGGAATGATCATCAATGGGGACGAATTTAAAGACATTGCCCTGAAGGCAAAGGATGTGGTCATTCCAGGTGACACAGCCTATCAGAAAGCGGTGAAGGAGACCCTGGATTATGTCTTTGACGATGAGACCATGAGCAGAAAAGAAGCAATGGAGGCAAAGGCCCTGGAGCAGTTAAGAGACGGGGACTACCTGGGTGTCGCCGGTACAATCGGTTATGGATTTGTAGACATTGTAATCAGAGGTTCCGTGGAGGTTGTCACGAGCGTAGTGGATTCTACACTTCATATTTCCGATACCCTGGAAACGGGGGGAATGGTTCTGGACGAGGTAGGGAGCTTTGCCGGCGGACTATTTGACTGGGGGAAATAAATGAGCACATTAGAAAAAGAAATGCTTCCAATAGGAAGTGTGGTAAAAGCAGGAGGACAGACGGTTCTTCTGACCGGTTTTCAGAAGGCAGAGATAAATGGAACAATGACCGCAGGATATTTCTGCGTGCCCTGGCCCTATGGCTATCTGGGCGAGGAGTCTCTTTACTTTATCCGGCGGGGCGATATCTCTGAAGTCATCTCCAGGGGATACTGTGACGGGGAAGGAAAAGAGTTCTGGAACTATGTCACAGAGTATGCGGACAGTTTGGAGGCCATGGAGCCCGGGCAGGCCCTTCTTCTGGAGCAGATTCTCCAGGAAATCCGGGAAAAAGCAGAAGAGGACGGAGGAGAGAAGCAGTGAAACACTATCTTCCACTGGGAACGGCAGTCAGGATTACAGGAGAAATCCGTACCGTGATTATCATCGGCTATATGCCTGTCAGCCAGAAGGGCGTGACGGATTATGTGGGGACCGGCTATCCTGCCGGAATGTACGGAAAGAGAAATCTTTACTGCTTTAATGAAAACGAAATTGAAGAAGTGCTGGAAAAAGGCTATTGTAACGAGGAGGAAGAGGGATATCTGGAAAGGCTGGCTCTTCTGGAGCAGGAGGCCAAAAAGGCAGGACTTCTCAGAGAGGAATAACAGGAAAACCCATGAATGTAATCAAGTATTTAAAAGACCTGCTGGGCGCGGAAAAAGAGGCAGGCCCGGTGGGATTCCGTATTGCGGCAGTCAGCCATAAAGGGAAAGTGCGGGGAAATAACGAGGACAATTTCTGCGTTATGGGTACTGTGCTTCCCCTGATGCACGAGGGAACAGAAGGAATTCTGGAGTTTCAGGCGGAGCCGGAAGGCCAGGTGACAGTGGCGGTGTTTGACGGCATGGGAGGGGAGGCGGCCGGAGAGCTGGCCTCCTTTACTGCGGCGGAAAAAATGAGAGAGCTGTCCGGACAGAAAACTTTTTCCGAGGAAAGTGTAAAAGAACTCTGTATGGACCTGAACCGTTCTGTCACAGAAGCTGCTGAAAGAGAAAAATATATCCAGATAGGAACCACGGCAGTGCTGTTTTTTGCAAAAGGAAATCAGTATATTATGGGAAACGTAGGAGACAGCCCTTTCTATCTTTTCCGCAGGGGGGAGCTGACGCTTCTTTCGGAAGCCCATGTCAGCCGGTTGCCCCCGGAGCTTCAGGGCTTTTTGGGAAGAAAGCCTACCCTGACTCAGTTTTTGGGAATGGGGGAAGAGGAAGTCCGGATGGAACCCTTTGTAAAGCAGGGAAGCTGTATGTCGGGAGACCGAGTTCTTCTGTGTAGTGACGGACTGACGGATATGATAGAGGAGGAGGACATAGAAAGCATTCTCCGTGAGGAGCGGAAAACAGCCCGGTGTGTGGAACGCCTGCTGGAGAAGGCTCTTGACCAGGGAGGCAGGGATAATATTACGATTGTTCTGTGTGACATTACAGAGTAGAAAAGAGAGTAGAGTATGGACAAAATCAATCAGATATGGCCGTCCTGGCACACCGTGGAGTTGATTGGCCGGGGCGCTTTTGGAGAAGTATACAAAGCAAAGCGGGAGGAGCTGGGAGAGACCTTTTACAGTGCCGTGAAGATTATTCAGATTCCCCAGGACGAGGGGGAAATCCGGGAGATGCTAAGCGATGGCCAGACCAGCGCCTCCATTCAGTATTACTTCGAATCCGTGGCCCGTGGGCTGCTGAATGAGATTAAGGTCATGGAGACCCTGAAATCCGCGGGAAACGTGGTAAATATCGAGGAGTTTGAAATACAGCAGAAGGAGGACACCATTGGGTGGACGGCCTATATTCGGATGGAGCTTCTTCAGAACCTGAATGACTACCGGAAGGGAAGACTGATGAGCAGGGAGGAAGTGGCAAATCTGGGCCAGGATATCTGCGAAGCCCTGATCTGCTGTGAACAGAGCCGTATCATTCACCGGGATATCAAGCCTTCCAACATCTTTGTGGATCGTTACGGAAACTTTAAACTGGGGGATTTCGGGATCGCAAGGCAGATGGAGAAAACCCAGAGTACTCTTTCCCGAAAGGGAACGGAGCTCTATATGGCTCCGGAGGTGCGACTCGGAGAGAGCGGCAGCAGCTACAATGTGGATATCTACTCTCTGGGGCTGGTGATGTATCGGTTATTAAACAGGAACCGGATGCCTTTTGAGCCTCTGGAAAGTGAGATGCTTTCCTACCAGGAAAAGGAGGGGGCGCTGGTCAGAAGGCTGAAGGGAGAAGTCCTGCCTCTCCCTGTGGATGCAGGAGAGGAGCTGGGCAGAATCATCCTGAAAGCCTGCCAGGCAGACAAAGCGAAGCGGTATCAGAGCGCGGAAGAGATGAAGCGGGACCTGCTGGCCTGGAAAGGAAAAACGGAGACCTCCGCTCAGACAGGAAAAGAGAACCGGACGGAGCAGGCTGCAGAGGAGGCACCGTTTTGGCAGGAAGCGCCGGAGCCCCAGGCAGGGCAGGAAGAATTTTCGGAAGAAACGGTTGCCTTTTTTCAGGAGGAACCCAAAGAGCCGGAGAAGGAAAAACAGCCCAGGCCGGGAAAAGATATCTGGTTAGACAAAGAGATTCGTCCTGGGCAGAAATACATCATGGCACCGGTAGGCGGAAGAAAGATGCAGGTAACGATTCCTCCGGAAATCCGGGAAGGGCAGTCCATCCGGCTGAAAGGAGAGGGGGAGCCCGGGGAAAACGGAGGCCCTGCAGGAGATATGTATTTCCGGATTCACATCCGGGAGGAGAAAAAGCAGGAAAACACGGCGAAAGAAACGCAGAAGGAGCCGGAGAAGCAGGAGAAGCCAAAGGCGGAGGCAAAGCAGGAAGCAAAGAAGCCGAAGGCGGAGAAAAAGAAGAGCGGAGCGGGTTCCGGACGGAAGAACAGGACGTATTTTAAAAATCTGGAAAAGACCGGATCTCGCCAGAAAGACATGGATGAACAGCAGCTTCAGAAACTGCTGATTATCCTTACAATAGTGGGAACACCGGCTTCTATACCGGCGGGCGCTATCTGGGCAGTGCCTCTGATTCCCGTTCTGATTCTGCCGGGTCTTCTGCTGATGAAAAAAAGAAAAGGCGCCGGAGCCTGGCTTGGAGCGCTGGGAAGTGGGGTGGCTTTATTTATGATACTGTCGGATATTATGGGAGTCATGATGATGGTGCCGTTTTTATATGTTCCCGCGATTTTCGTGATTTTTGCCGGCTTTTTCTTTATAATCTGGCTCTGTGTCCGGATAAAGCGCCAGATGACGCAGATTATCAGGAGTTAGATAGTAAAAGACAAAGGACGGGGATGAGAAGATGGACAGAATCAGTCAGATATGGCCGGCCTGGCATACTGTGGAATTGATAGGCCGGGGTGCTTTTGGAGAAGTATATAAGGCAAAACGGGAGGAACTGGGGGAGACATTTTACAGTGCCGTTAAGATTATCCAGATTCCCCAGGGCGAAGAGGAAATCCGGGAAATGCTGAATGAGGGTCAGACCAGCGCCTCTATTCAGTATTACTTTGAATCCGTGGCTCAGGGGCTGATGAATGAGATTAAGGTCATGGAGACCCTGAAGTCTGCGGGAAATGTGGTAAATATCGAAGAGTTTGAAATACAGCAGAAGGAGGACGCCATCGGTTGGACTGCCTATATCCGGATGGAACTTCTGCAGAATCTGAACGACTACCGAAAGGGAAGACTGATGAGCCGGGAGGAAGTGGCAAATCTGGGCCGGGATATCTGCGAGGCCCTGATCTGCTGTGAGCAGAGCCATATTATTCACCGGGATATCAAGCCTTCCAACATCTTTGTGGATCGTTACGGAAACTTTAAATTGGGAGATTTCGGAATCGCAAGGCAGATGGAGAAAACCCAGAGTACACTTTCCCGGAAGGGGACAGAGCTTTACATGGCTCCGGAGGTGCGAGTTGGGGAGAGTAAAAGCAGCTATAATGTGGACATTTACTCCCTGGGGTTGGTGATGTATCGGTTATTAAACCGGAACCGGATGCCCTTTGAGTCTCTGGAAAGTGAGATGCTTTCCTACCAGGAGAAGGAGGAGGCACTAGTCAGAAGGCTGAAGGGAGAAGCACTACCCCTTCCCGTGGATGCAGGAGAAGCACTGGGCAGAATCATTCTGAAGGCCTGCCAGCCGGACAAAGCGAAGCGGTATCAGAGCGCGGAAGAGATGAAGGGGGATCTGCTGCTCTGGAAGGGAAGTCCGGAAGACGCCGCTCAGACTGGAAAAGAAAGTCGGACGGAGCAGGCTGCAGAGGATAAATTGTTCCGGGAGGAAGCTGCGGAGTCCACGGCAAGGCAGGAAGAGTTTTCGGAAGAAACGGTTGCCTTTTTTCAGGAGGAACCAAAAGAGCCAGAGAAGGAAAAACAGCCTAGGCCGGGAAAAGATATCTGGTTAGACAAAGAGATTCACCCGGGACAGAAATATATTATGGCGTCGGTGGGCGGAAGAAAGATGCAGGTAACGATTCCTCCGGAAATCCGGGAAGGGCAGTCCATCCGGCTGAAAGGAGAGGGCGAGTCCGGGGAAAACGGAGGCCCTGCAGGAGATATGTATTTCCGGATTCACATCCGGGAGGACAAAAAGCAGGAAAAAGCGGTGAAAGAAACGCAGAAGGAACCGGAGAAGCTCCAGACGGAAACAAAGCAGGAGGCAGAGAAGAGGACAGAAGCGAAGGCAGAGGCGAAACCAAAGAAGAGAAAGACAGCATCAAAACCGAAAAAAAAGAAAGCCGAGACTAGCTCGCCGGAGATTGATGAAGACGGTATGTTTGGCTTCTTGATTCTGCTTATGATGGTGGGAGCAGCGACATCCGTTCCGGTGGGCGCTATCTGGGCAATACCTTTAATCATTGTTCTGATCCTGCTAGGGCTTCTACTGATGAAAAAGAAGAAAGCCGCCGGAGCCTGGCTGGGAGCATTTGGTAGTGCAGTAGCTCTTTTTATGATGCTGCTTTTTATTGCAGGAGTGGTGCCGCCATTTGTGAGTATTGCTGGCTTTATCTTTATAATCGGTATGTGTGTTAACGTAAAGCAAATTATGACGCAGATTATCCGGAGTTAGAGAGTAAAAGACAAAGGACGGGGATGAGAAGATGGACAGAATCAGTCAGATATGGCCGGCCTGGCATACAGTGGAGCTGATCGGCCGGGGAGCCTATGGTGAAGTATATAAGGCGAAGAGGGAGATTCAGGGAGAAACCTTTTACAGTGCGGTAAAGGTAATTCAGATACCCCGGGAAGAGGGAGAAGTCCGGGAAATGATAAGCGACGGAATGACCAGCCAGTCGATTCAGTCCTATTATCAGTCCATTGCCAAAGGAGTGATGAATGAAATCCGGACGCTGGAGACCCTGAAATCTGCCGGAAATGTAGTAAATATTGAAGATTTTGACGTGCGGGAGCGGGAGGACGCCATCGGATGGGAGGTCTATATCCGGATGGAGCTTCTGCAGAATCTGGACGCCTACCGCAGGGAGCACCCTCTGGATGCCCGGGAAGTGGCGAAACTGGGAGGCGATATCTGTAAGGCGCTGGAATACTGTGAGCAGAGTCACATTATCCACCGGGATATCAAACCTTCCAACATTTTTGTGGATCGGTACGGAAATTTTAAACTGGGCGACTTCGGGATTGCGAGACAGATGGAAAAGACCCAGGGCACCCTCTCCCGGAAGGGCACGGAACTTTACATGGCGCCCGAAGTGCGGTTTGGGGAGAGCGGCAGCAGCTACAATGTGGACCTTTACTCCCTGGGCCTGGTGATGTACCGCCTTTTAAACCGGAACCGGATGCCCTTTGAACCTCTGCCCTCCGAAAAAGAATTTCTCCTTCAGCAGGACAAGGAAGAAGCCCTGGTGCGGCGGCTGAAAGGGGAAGAACCGTCCCCTCCGGCAGATGCGGACCCGGTGCTGGGAAGTATCATTCTGAGAGCCTGCCAGGCAGACAAAGAAAAGCGTTACCAGAGCGCCCGGCAGATGCGTCAGGACCTGGAAAGCTGGAACCGGAACGGGCAGAAGACGGCCTCTGGACCGGCAGACAAGATGGCCGGGGCAGGAACAGAAGCCGGTGGAACTGTGAAAAAAGAGGAAGATACTCCGGTTAAGGAGAGCCGGAACCCGTACGAGGATAGCAGGGGGGACCGCCTGGACGAGACGGTTTCCGTGTTTGGCGAAAGGAAGACAGACTTTTCAGAAACAGACGCGGCCAAGGCAAATTCGACAGAGACGGCAGAAGACCAGACGGCAGGAAATCAGATGGCAGAAGACCAAGGGACAGGAAATCAGACGACGGAGAGTCCGAAGACAGAGGATCAGAAGCAGGGAGAAGAGCCTCCGCTGTATTCCTTCCAGCAGTACAAAAGCACGGATTACGGGAAGCCGGAAAAAAGCGGGAAGAAGAACCGCTATGCCTTTATCGCCGTGGCGGCTGTGCTGGTAGTGGCGCTGGTAGCTGGAATCTGGCATTTTCGGGTTCAGTCTGCAAGAGACAGGCTTTTTGAAACTGCCCAGAGCAGTCTGGAGGCAGGGGATTACGAAGAAGCCAGGACGCGGTTTGAGGAGGGAATGGAAGAATATCCCGAAGATGAAAGGGGATATCTGGGCCTGGCAGAAGTATACGGGGCTCAGGAGGAATATGATGAGGCCCTGAAGGTTCTGGCCGATGGAAGCAGTGCCTGCCAGGATACAGACGGGAAAATTGCCCTGTTGATTTCGAAGATGGAAGAGAAAAAAGCGGATCAGGAATATACGGATAAGATAGAGGAAGCCGATGGACTGGCGGAGGCCGGAGACTTTGAGGGGGCAGAAGCGGCCTACAAGGAGGCCATAGAAATGGATGACTCAAGGACGGAGGCCCCGGGCGGGCTGATGACGCTTCTTATCCGGCAGAACCGTATCGATGAGGTGACAGCTTCTCTGGATGCCGGGGAATACTCTTTTTCTGAAGGCGAAGTAGATGATTTGAAGGATGCCTGTACCCTGCAGCAGATATACAGTATGATGCAGTCTTCTGATTATGCCGGACTATTGGCTTATTTTAAGGGAGACAGGGCTCAGCTTGGAACTGGAATTTACTACTATCAGAACGGACAGAAGCTTGATGAGATTGCGGAAGGATCCGGCATGATTCTCAGCACGTATGGGGTATATGCCGGGGATGTCCAGGACAGCCAGCGAAATGGAAATGGAAAGCAGTTTGGAATCTATGCAGATTCCGATACCCAGTATACCGTGACAGAGGGCGTCTGGAGCGGGGATGCGGCCAATGGGCAGTGCACGTATTCTGAATACAGGGAAGTGGACTCCAATGGCGAAGAGTGGAACTGGACTTATTCCGGTAATGTGTCGGGAAATCTGTTCAATGGCGATATTGCGATCAGCTGGAGTCACCCGGACGGCAGTGATGCGGATTCGGGGACGGCTCATGCCGAGAACGGGACATTTTCCTGCATTCGGGAGGAAGCAGGATCTCAGTATGTGTATGTAGAGGGAGGAAGCGGCCGTTACTGGTTTTACACAAGCGCTGATGACCTTTCAAACCAGGGTATCTGGAAAGCATACATCTATTAAAAAAGAGGGTAATCATGGACAGAATCAATGAAATATGGCCCAAATGGCATACTGAAGAGCCCATCGGCCAGGGCGCCTATGGCCGGGTGTTTAAAGTAAGGCGGGAAGAGCTGGGGGAAGTTTTTTACAGCGCTGTCAAGGTTATCCGGATTCCCCAGGACGCAGGAGAGGTTCGGGAGATGATAAGCGACGGAATGACCAGCCAGTCCATCCAGTCCTACTATCAGTCTATTGTCAAAGGTCTGATGAACGAAATCCGGGTGTTGGAGACATTAAAATCCGCCGGAAATGTGGTCAATATTGAAGAATTTGAAGTCAGGGAGCGAGAGGATGGCATCGGTTGGGAAGTCTATATCCGCATGGAACTTTTGGAAAATCTGGACCTGTACCGGAGAAATCATCTGATGGGACTTCGGGAGACGGCAAAACTGGGGCTCGATATCAGCAGCGCCCTGGATTACTGCGAAAAATCCCGGATTATCCACAGGGACATTAAGCCGTCCAATCTCTTTGTGGACGGATACGGCAATTTTAAGCTGGGAGACTTTGGAATTGCGAGGCAAATGGAGAAAACCCAGAGTACTCTGTCGCGGAAGGGGACGGAGATGTATATGGCGCCAGAACTTGGTTTTGGAGAGAGCGGCAGCAGCTACAATGTGGATATCTATTCTCTGGGGTTGGTGATGTACCGGTTATTAAACAGGAATCGTATGCCCTTTGAGCCACTTCCTTCTGAAAAGGAAACATTGTTTCCCCGGGACAAAGAAAATGCCCTTCTTCGACGGATTCAGAAGGAGTCGTTTCCTGCCCCGGCGGACGCTGACGAGGAATTGGGACAGATTATTTTGAAAGCAAGCGAGCCGGATAAGACCAGAAGATATCAGCATGCCAGGGAGATGCATCGGGATCTGGAGAACTGGTTCCGGGAGCGGGAAGCGGAAAACGGATTTCGGGCGGAAGAAGAAAGCCGGAAGGTATTTCTGCAGGAGGCGGCAGAGGCTGCCGGCGCTCCGGAACCTTCTGGGGCCCAGGACCGGGATTTTCAGGAGGAAAAGACGGTATCTGTATTCATGGAAAGACAGGAACAGCCGAAGCAGGCGTCCGAACCGGATATAACGCCGGGCTTTCAGTTCCATTCCCGTACGGAGCCCGAGGAGGGAGAAAAGAACGGAACCGGGGATTCCCGGAAGAAAAAGCCCTGGTGGGCCCTGGGAATTGCGGCTCTGTTCATAGTGGCTCTAGTGGTCTTTTTCGTAAGCAGAACGGGAGTACCGTCGGAGGAGGAGGCACAGGCGACTTTGCAGGAAATTGGGTTGGATGAAGGCCTTTTTACGGAACTTCCGCTGACCGGAACCCAGGAAGAAATCGAGGACTGGCTGGCTGCGGCTGGTTACGATTGTAACGAGTCAGATGATGGAATTACCTTTACTGCCGGAGACTGGCATGGGAGAATTCACAATAGATATCTGACTATAGTATGGAATAGTGCGGAGGCAGGTGAAGCAGACCGGGCAACGTTTAATGCTCTTTTTGGCTATTTTAAGCATGGAGACTATGAGGAAATTTATGCAGAAGAATCCGAGGATTATTATTCATTTGGGGATGAGACAAACAATTATACTATCCAATATAACAGTGAATACGGAAGCCTTTCAGTTTCCAGACAGGGAATTCCTGAGATTGATACATTTTCGGTGGACATCCTGCCCCAGGTCATTGCCGAATGTCCAGTGTCCAGTCTGGAAGAAACCTGCCAGTGGCTGGATGAGAACGGATATCCATATACAGAAACAGAAACTTCGGGAGTAGAGATTCCGGCTTTTGGGGAGGAATATATAGACATCAATTTTTATGAGGATTTTACTTCCACCTATTTTTATATCCCGGCCAGCAATACTCAAGACGTATTTGAGACGTGTGTGAGCCAGATGGAGGAGTATTTGGGTACGTCTGGGAGCTGGGATGACCTGGCGGATGGGGAAAAATGGAGCATGGAATGGAAAGGAAGAACCATTTCCATAGATTACACGACATCATATAAGGCTGTTTCCATTGATTTTTCCCAGGAGTAATTTGTTTCTTAGTGTAATCGATATGTGCCGGGTATTTGATGTAATATGCTTAACAAGACAACCGGGATAGAGGAAGCCTGTCTGCTCCGGGCAAGATGCAAAATTTAAGAATTCTTAAACATTTTCCCAACATTATTTAAAAAAAATCTCCTGTATATTTAAGTCATCAAAGAGAGAAACCGTATTTGGCGGACTCATGAGAAGCTGTGTGAAGCTTCTGCAGTGGGAGGGAAAAAGATGAATATGAGAAATTTTGTCATGAGGGAGAAAGAGTCCCGGGATTATCTCATCTCAGAGAAAAATGCGCAGATTGAGATACGGGACGGGTTTAACAGCAACCTGGTGATCCAGCACTATACAGAGAGCAGAAAGGTCATCATCTACATCCCGGAGGGATGGCAGAAGACCATCACCGTGGAGGTCAACAGCGGAACCATCTGCTGCCATCAGCGGGAGCCCTACAGAGGGCTCAGACTCTCTGTGAAAAAGGGGGAAATACTCTACGGGGAGGACAGGTCCAGATCCCATCCCTCCTCCGCCACGCCCTCGCCCCACTCCGATTTGTCCCGGCTCCGGGCTCTGTAAAAGCCGTGGCTCTCACTCTGCTTGTACATCTTCGGCTTCAGCATGAAAATGAGAGAAGGCTGTCTTGACATTTCAGGAAATCTGTCTATACAGATTGCATATATTGAGAATGGCGGGCAGATGCCTGTTCTGGTATAAAAAATATAGAATGACGCGAAAAAGGGAGGATTTATTTTGAATATCCTGATCACTCTTGATGAGAATTATTTTCCTCAGCTCCGCGTGCTGCTCACATCGCTGCGGCTGAATGATCCGGGGGAGCATTTCGACATCTACCTGCTGTACAGTGACCTGCCGGAGCATATGCTGCAGGCAGTGGAGAGATGGTGCCGGGCCGCGGGATACGAATTTCACCCCATCCGGATGGACGGGAACCTGTTCGGGAGCGCTCCTGTGAGCAGCCGTTATCCGGCGGAGATGTACTATCGTCTGCTGGCGCCCCGCCTGCTGCCGGAGGAGCTGAACCGGATCATCTATCTGGATCCGGATATACTGGTCATCAATCCCCTGCGTCCCCTCTGGGAGACGAATATGTCCGGGTGGCTGTTCGGAGCCGCCGCCCACACGGGAAAGACAGAGCTGGCCAACGATGTGAACCGGCTCCGGCTGGGAGTGGAGCACGATTACTACAATTCCGGTGTGCTGCTGATGGACCTGGAGCTGGGGCGTGAGGAAATCATCCCGGAGAAGATTTTCCGTTATGTGGAGGAGCACCGCATGGAGCTGGTGCTGCCGGATCAGGATCTGTTAAACGCCATGTTCGGGGAGCGCATCTTCCCCCTGGACGACGCTGTCTGGAACTACGACGCCCGCAACTACAACAACTACGTCATGAGGAGCTCCGGGAAATACAATGTGAAGTGGGTCATGGAAAACACGGCCATCCTGCATTTCTGCGGAAAGGCGAAGCCCTGGAAGCCGGGCTACATCTACCGCTTTGGGGTGCTGTACCAACACTATGAGCAACTGGCCGGACGCTCCTGGCAGCCCTATCTGTAGCTGCGCTATATACTTACAGGTTTATACAGGGAAACTAAACGAGCCTTCTTTGTAGGAGTATCGGTTTACCCTGGAGTGCCCCATATAGGGTCAAAGCAAGCCACCGGCTAAGCCGGTGGCCTTGATTGACTGCACAGATCAATAAAGGTCTTCATATTCTCAGTCAGATATTTGCTTTTGTGACAGATGATATTGAGCTTTCTTGTCAGTGGCTGAGGAAAGGGGATCATCTTTACGTTATGCTCGTCTATGTTTTTCTTGACCAGCAGACAGGGAAGAACTGCTACTCCAAGTCCTTCGGAGACGCCGCGGATGATAGCCTGTGTACTGGCGCTTTCCCAGAGAGGATGTACAGTGATCTGCCGTAATGCAAAACATGCATCTAAAATTTCTCGCCCGGCGCTTCCATGTTCTCTCATAAGAAACGGATATTCAGCCAGCTGCTCTAAAGTAACCTGGCTGTATTTTGAAAGAGGATGGTCTGGCGCTACGATGGCCTGCATATAATCCTCCATAAAAGGGTGGGCTATGATGTCCGGAGATTCAGGCTGCGTTTCGATCAGCCCGATATCGATGTTATTATCTAAAATATACTGCTCAATTATGGAAGAGCTTTTGATCATTACTTCTATACGAAGCTCGGGGAACAGAGCCTGATATTCTTTCAGAAGCAGAGGAAGAATATGAGTGCCGATAGTAATACTGGCTCCGATACGGATGACGCCCAGTGTATCCCAGTTGCGTATCTTCTTTTCCATTTCTTCAAACATAGACACAATATGCAATGCATATCCATAAAATTCTTTTCCTGTCTCTGTCGGAAAAATCCGGCGTCCAAACCTTTCAAACAGACGAATTCCGTAATATTCTTCCAGTTCCTTGATGGCAACGCTGACAGAAGGCTGCGCAAGATGTAGTTCATCTGCTGCTTTTGTGATATTGCTGTGGCGGAATACTGTTGTGAAGATCTTCATATGGCGAAGAGTCATATAAACGTCCTCCTTATATAAGAAAATAGCTATCTATTTAATAGAATAATAGTATTTCCATAATAAATCAAGAAGAAATATACTTAAGAGGAAGGAGGGAAAAGCAATGGAGAAAAAACGGACTATTTTACTCAAAGTATTTGTATCTACTTTATATCTGAGTGCCTTTACATTTGGCGGCGGCTATGTGATTGTGACTTTGATGAAAAAAAAGTTTGTAGATGAGTATCACTGGATTGAAGAGGACGAAATGCTGGATCTGACTGCAATCGCACAATCCGCACCAGGAGCGATTGCAGTCAATGGGGCAATTGTTGTTGGGTATAAGCTGGCGGGAGTGGCGGGAGCTTTGACTGCGATTATAGCTACGATTATTCCACCGTTCTTTATCATTTCTATCATTTCGATTTGTTACAGTGCATTTCGCAATAATTTGATTGTGGGGAAAATGTTGGAAGGCATGCAGGCGGGGGTTGGCGCAGTGATTGCAGCAGTGGTATTTGAGATGGCGGGGGGAATTATCCATGGGAAAAATCCGGTATCTGTGATGATCATGGTGCTTGCGTTTACAGCAGCTTGCTTTATGAAAGTAAATGTGATCTATGTGGTCCTTGTCTGTGGACTGATAGGTATTATAAGGACACTGGCAGAAAAAAGGAGGAAATAACAATGGTTTATCTTGAATTATTTTGGAGTTTTCTTCAAATTGGGCTGTTTAGTTTTGGGGGAGGATATGCTGCTATGCCGCTTATCCAGGGGCAGGTTGTTACAGAGCATGGGTGGCTGAGTATGGCTGAATTTACAGATTTGATCACAATCTCTCAGATGACACCCGGACCTATTGCCGTCAATTCGGCAACTTTTGTGGGGATTAAGATTGCCGGGCTTCCCGGGGCATTGGTCGCCACTGCGGGTTGTATTCTACCATCCTGTATAATCGTTATGCTGATTGCCAGGCTATATCTGAAATACAGAAGAATGGAAATGCTTCAGGGAATTCTGAATTCACTCAGACCGGCAGTTGTGGCAATGATTGCATCAGCAGGAGTATCCATTCTGATTACTGCATTCTGGGGAAATGAGGGAAAGATCGTCCTGGCAGAGACAAACTGGTTAATGGTGGGTATATTTGCGGCAGGTATCTTATTGCTTCAGAAATGCAGGATGAATCCGATATGGGTCATGGTTCTGGCAGGAGTGGCCAACACAGCAATATCTTTGATCGGAGGATGAGAAAGATGAGGTTTGTCATAAAATATGGAATGGAAAAGTACAGGATATATGATGAAAGTAAACATCTTGCAGGAATAGTGGAAAGAAGGCTGTCCACCAATAATCAGCTGACAGTAAACTGCATGGATCATAAGACTGCATATACCGTCAGCCGGGGAGATGGTGAAATTATAATCAGCGGAGAAGAAGTGAAAACTCTTCATTGCAGGCTGCAATATCCGGCAGATAATCAATATACTCAGACAGCATATTGGAGACCTCCAATGGCTGTGCAGACTGATATTGTAATCCGCGGCAACAGAGTGACTGTCCGTCAGTCACGAAACAGAAGGTTTCAAATTTTCCTGAATGGGAAAAAGGCAGGCGAGATGGATCATATGATGTCAGTGTCAAAGGAGCTCTTTCTGGAAAATGACATTTTGAAGCAGTACAGTGGTCTGATTTTTGCAGTAGGTATCCTGATGCTCCATGATGATGATATAGAAATTTTATAGAGAATTTATAGAGAAGAAAGAGGACTTTCAAAAAGGGCAGAACCGGTTTTTTGGTTCTGCCCAGAGTGATTGATGACGCATGTATATCTGCTTTATTCAGTATCCAGAAATTCCTGCACATGCTCGCATCCCAATTCGAGGATTGACCGGACATGCTCGTCATCTAATTGATAAAATATCTCTTTTCCATTGCGCTGCCGTTTTACTAAACCATTCATACGCAGTATCCGCAGGTGGTGCGAGACCGCGGGTTCGGACATCTGCAGTTTCTCTGCTATGTCTTTGACACAGGCGTCGGATAAAAAGATCTGAAATATGATCCTGACCCGGGAGGGATCGCCGAGAGCCTTAAACAGCTGGGTCAAATGCTCCAGGGCTTTATTGTCGGATGCATATAATGAATTCCTGTCCGTCTGAATTTCCTCCTTTCATCCTGCCGCATCAGAGATTTTTCACAAACAGTGCTCTGATGGCATTGAATACCGCTATGATCATGACGCCTACATCGGCAAACACGGCCAGCCACATGTTTGCAAATCCAAGTGCTACCAGAACCAGGCAGATCAGTTTGATGCTGATCGCAAAAACGATGTTCTGATAAACGATGCGCAGACATTTTCTGGAAATCCGGATCGCCTTGGAGATCTTAAGCGGGTCATCATCCATCAGGACGATATCAGCTGCTTCAATGGCCGCATCGGATCCCATGGCGCCCATAGCGATACCGATGTCTGCGCGGCGGAGAACAGGGGCGTCATTGATTCCATCCCCGACAAACGCCAGTCTGGATTTTTCGGGTTTTGTCTTCAGAAGCTCTTCAACCTTTTCAACCTTATCGGCGGGAAGCAGCTCGCTGTAAACCTGGTCTATGCCCAGATCTGCTGCAACCTTGTCAGCGACCTTTTTCGCATCCCCGGTCAGCATGACTGACTTTTGAACGCCGGCAGCCCTGAGAGCCCTGATCGCTTCCCTGGAGTGGGGCTTTTCGATGTCAGAGATTACAATGTGTCCTGCGTATTTTCCATCGATTGCCATATGGATGATCGTGCCTACACTGTGGCAGGGAATGTACCTGATCCCAAGGTGATCCATCAGCTTATCATTTCCGGCAGCGACCTCAACTCCATCCACCTTTGCAATGACGCCGTTTCCGCTGATTTCCCTGATATCTGACACGCGGCTGCGGTCAATCTCTTTCCCATACGCCTTTTGCAGGCTTTTGCTGATGGGGTGGGACGAGGCGCTCTCTGCCAGAGCTGCATACTCGATCAGCTTTGCGTTTTCCATCTCGCTATGATGGATGCCGTTTACCTCAAATACGCCTTTTGTCAGAGTTCCTGTCTTGTCAAATACAAGGATTTTTGTCTTGGACAGGTTCTCCAGATAGTTGGAGCCCTTTACAAGTACGCCGGCTTTGCTGGCTCCTCCGATCCCCGCAAAGAAGCTGAGCGGGATACTGATGACCAGGGCACAGGGGCAGCTGGCTACCAGGAACGTAAGAGCGCGGTAGATCCATGTCTCCCAACCGGCAGACAGGCCCAGTCCAAATATACGGATCACCGGAGGCAGGATGGCAAGAACCAGAGCTGCGTAGCAGACAGCCGGTGTGTAGATCCGGGCAAACTTGGAGATAAAGTCTTCGGATTTTGATTTTCTGGAGCTTGCGTTCTCCACCAGATCCAGGATCTTGGAGACAGTGGACTCACCAAACTCTTTGCTGGTTTTAATCTTCAGCACGCCAGTCATATTGATGCAGCCGCTGATGACCTCGTCTCCAGCCTTTGTGTCCCGTGGAAGCGATTCACCGGTAAGAGCGGCAGTGTTTAAGGTGGAAGATCCCTCTACAACCGTTCCGTCTATCGGAACCTTTTCGCCGGGCTGTACGACAATGATACTTCCCACAGCCACTTCATCGGGATCTACTTTTTCCAGCCTTCCGTCCTTTTCAATGTTGGCATAATCAGGACGGATATCCATCAGATCGCTGATATTCCGGCGGCTTCTTCCTACTGCGTAGCTCTGGAACCACTCGCCTACCTGGTAGAACAGCATGACCGCGATTGCCTCCAGATAGTCGCCGTTCTCGTAGATCGCCAGGGCGAAGGCTCCGACAGTGGCTACCGCCATCAGGAAGTTTTCGTCGAACACCTGCCCGTTTCGGATGCCCTTAAATGCCTTTCTTAAAATGTCATAGCCAATAATGAAATAATCCACTAAGTAGCATGCCAGCCGAACCCATCGCCCGGCAGCTCCCAGCTGATCAAAAGCCTCGGCTCCCAGATACTGCAGCATAAGCAGGATCAGGCTGGCAGCCAGGATCCTTCCCAACATCACTTTTTGCTTTCTGGTCATACCGCTGTTGTTTTTCTGCCCGATCAGGAGCAGGACTACAGCCAATACAGCGACAACAGCCAGCAGACCCGTTTCAATCCATTCCTGCATTTTTATTTTCCTCTCTATAATTTATTTCAGAAAAATCTCACAATCCGGTTCCACCTTCTTGCAGGCCTTGATAACAGCCGGCATAACAGAAGCAGGATCCTTTCCCTCGTTGAATTCTACGATCATTTTCTGTGTCATAAAGTTTACAGTTGCGTTCTGCACACCCTCAGTCTTTTTGGCGGCATTTTCCATAAGATTTGCACAGTTTGCACAGTCTACATCGATTTTGTAAGTTTTCTTCATGATAAAAATCTCCTTTATTTTCTGTTTTTTTGTTTCTGATTAAACGCTTGCTTAATCGTTGCCTTTATGATATTCACAGTGCATTACAAAGTCAATAATTTGCCCTTTTATCCTTCCGTTTGGGATATAAGGACTTCCGTTTGGGCTATTTTGCAACAAAAAAAGAAGGATCATCCACACAGAGTCCTTCTTTCTGCTTTATATTCTTGTTTTTCGCTTGCCGGTATTTTCTGACCCTCTGATTTCCTCGTGATAAAAATAATCAACGATCACAGGATGCCCTTTCTTGGCCCGGCCGTAAGGCAGCTCATTGTCTACAAACAGACAGTCATTCTGTTTTGCCATCTGTTCGGCCTTCTGTTCCAGCATTTGAAAATAGCTGCGGTCTTTTTTATTGTAAATGGCATCATAGAGCGGGAAAAGATTTGGATATTTTTCTTTAATATATTCCATAATGTCTTTTTTAAATCCGCCCCGGAGATTGAGATTTTCCAGCCATACAAGGTCACACTGGTTTCTGACTTTTTCGAAAATTGCTTCAAAATCAGTGATACCGGGAAATACAGGAGAAATGAAACAGACGGTTCGTATTCCTGCATCATATACCTGCTTCATTGCCGTCAGCCGACGCTCTATACTGACTGCATGATCCATATCCGCCCGAAACTGTTCATCCAGCGTATTTATAGACCAGGATACGGTGACCTTTTCCATCGTTTTCAGAAGCTCCAGGTCCCGGACAACCAGATCAGATTTTGTACAGATAAGAACCTCCGCGCCACTTCCTTTCAACTGTTCCAGAACCCTGCGTGTGTTTCCGAAGTGTTCTTCCTGTGGGTTATATCCATCGGTAACCGAGCCAATGACTACTCGCTGGCCTCTGTATTTCCATGGATTTTTGATCTCCGGCCAGCGCTTTATATCAAGAAAAGAGCCCCAGGGCTCAGTATGGCCAGTAAAACGCTTCATAAATGAGGCATAGCAGTATTTACAGCCATGGGTACATCCGACATAGGGATTTACAGAATATCCGCCCACAGGCAGAGTAGATTTTGTCATAATATTCTTTGTTTCCACTTCCCGGATCAGAATATTGTCTTCCTTTACTTGTTCTTCCATGCTTTTTGCTCCTCCAAAACATCATAATATGCCTGTGGCAACTCCTGGATCATCTGATCTTCTCCCATGACAGGAAGAAGATCTTCTTTCATAAACACAGGAATGTCGTGACTATGCGCCTGATCCGTGAGATTTCGGACCCATTCCGGCTTTGACACGGATTTCCCTTTTCGACGTCCGGTTTCCGTACCGATTACGATCCATTCGATTCCGGTAAAGTCCACCTCGCCGATATCGTCAAACATAGGCTCAAAGCTGACCTGGTAGTGCTTCCCTTTTATGTTTTTACGCATAGCCTGAATTCGGTTCTTTTCTTTTGCTGATGTGACCGTAACACCGAACCAGACATTGTCCAGGTCAGTAGAAAAACGGATTTTTTCAGGGCGCTTTGTCAAGAGAATATACTGATGCTGGGGATTTTGTGCCATTCTCTCAAATATTTCCCTTTTCCATTCGGGCTCCCAGTCAGAAAAATCGCTCATTCCTGTGAGCAGCAGATTTTGGGGACGTTTTCTGTCCATCAGCCTCAGCTTACCAGGAAAGTATTCCGGCCTGGAAAAATCCTCTGTCATATGGAAACGGCGGACATTATTCCTGGCATAGCAGTAGCTGCATCCAATCGTGCAGCCGATCACCAGATTCATATTCTGGATTTGGTCTTTGATACAAACAGCCATTTGGGTCACTCCATTATACTATAATTGTTCTTCGACATTATGAAGGATTCGCTGCAGATAGTTTTCGCACTGGTCGATCTCATCTTCGCTGAAGCCCTTATAATATATGTTTTCTATTTCTTCGGTCACTTCGTTATAATCCTTTTCCAGAGCTCTGGCGTTATCTGTCAGGAAGATCAGAATCTTTCTTCGGTCTTTATCTCCGCGGTCTCTGTAGATCAGCCCAGCGGACTCCATCCGATCCAGCATACCAGTCAGAGAAGTCATCGCCAGGCCTGACTGTTTGGAAAGTTCTCTGATCGGAATACCATCTCCCTGCCACAGAATGTATAGAAGATTGCCTTGAGCTCCGTTAAATGCATCAATATTCTTATCGTCAAGAATATGTTCAAACAATCTTCCTCCGATATGTTTGATCCTTGAAATTAAAAAGCCAGCCTGTCTACTCATAAATCACCATAACAGGCAGCCATGTACTCATGCCTGCCTGTCCTTTCTGTAAATTATTATTTTTTCTGTGCCTCCGCAAATTCCGCGTAACCGTTCCATGCAAAAACTGCTTCGACATTTTCGTCGGCGAATACATTCTTCACATCACAAACGTGAATAATATGATCGTCCGCATCCACTGTCTGGGAGACAGATGCATGGATTAAAAGCCGGCAATTCTTCGGTGCCTGGATCTCAGTTCCCTCCACTTTTTGCATTGGGATGCCAAATTTTTCTGTTTTGTCCACATCTCTTCCCGAACTGGTTCCACAGCCGATAAGTGCATTGACGAGTTCCATTCCTGGTACTGCCACTACAACTTCCTTGTTCGCAGCCAAAAGTTCCAGCGTATATGCCCCTTTATTTAAAGAAAATATAATCTTCCCAGGTGAAGTAGAAGCATAAGTCCAGAATGCGAGAGTCGCAAGGTTGGCAGTGCCGTCCGGTTTCTCAGTACAGATGAATGTGATCGGATTTGGCGAGGTGTAAACAGGTGCTGAAGCAATTTCAATTTTTTTCATAGTAATCTTCCTTTCAAACATATTATACTATAAAAGATAGTACTATATAGTAATATTTAAGTCAATACTATTTTCAAATTAATCGATCGCTTCCATCAGGAAAATTACAGGCCGCACGCCGTCCGGACAGGCGGCCACACACACTGAGTCGTCTTTCAGCCAGGTTCCTCTTGGCTGGAGCAGTTCTCCCTTTGACAGGCTCTCTGCAAAGGGAGCAAGGAATTGCCAGGCAACACTGCACATATTTTCAGGACGATGAATACCGTCACTGTAAAGCACCTGCCCTTTTTGATGCCATGGGCAGGGACCCAGACCGGGGACGGCATACATCTTTTCCAGCTCCTTATCTACTTCCGCTTTTAATACAGTAATCCTGATTTTCTTATTCATGTCCAATTATCTCCTTTTATCTTATAAACTTTATCTCATAAACTTTATCTCATAAACTGCTGCAGCACATCCTGCTGAGCTGAGAAATCCTTCAGACCCAGATCGTATAGCTTTCTTTCAGTCTCCTCGTCCATGGAGTAGGTTCCTACCCGGACCGGCTCGCTGGGCGCAAAGATAAATGCTTTTCCGGCTTTTTCCAGATCAAATACTTCTCTCTGATTGGTCAGATATGTAAGATGTCTCTGATCAATGGCCTCTATGATTTTTGGGTATTTCCGGCAGAGGCGGGAATACAGGAGCCGCATGCCCTGAGGCTTTCTCACATAATCCCGCTGCTTGGACAGGATGACCACCAGGCGGTCGCAGCCCTCCTCCAGAGCGCGGCGCACCGGGATGGCGTCGGAGATGCCTCCGTCATAGTAGGGGATACCGCCTATCTCTACCGGGCGGCAGGCCGCGGGGATGGCGCTGGATGCCATGATCGGCCGGTAGTCGTCCTGCTTCATGTCCTCTTTGGCGAAGTAGGCGGCTTCCCCGGTCAGGGCATTGGTGGCCACGACCTCATATCTGGCGGGATTTCTCATGATGGCCGCAAAATCCAGCGGATCCTTTCCCGTAGAATTGGTCAGTTCCCCGTAGATATACTGCAGGCCAAACAGATTGCCGGTCTTCAGCAGGCTTTTGATCCCGAAATAGCCTGGGGAATGAATGTGGTCTGTGAAAAAGCGCAGATTGCGGCCCTTCTGTCCGGCCATAAAGGACGCCACGTTTCCGGCGCCTCCGGAGACCCCGATACAGTAGTCAAAGGTAATCCCCTGGTCGAGAAAGGCGTCCAGTATTCCTGCGTTGTACGCGCATTTCATACCTCCGCCCTCCACTACAAGTCCTGTTTTTTTCTTCTCATTCATCTGCAAGTCCCTCTTTTCCAATTTCTGCCTGATCAGTGTCTATGGGCAGATTTTTGATTTTCTCGTGATAGCGGTCAATGATATCCTGAAGGGTGATCTCCCTCATTTTCTGCTCTGCGGTCTCCTGGATTTCTCTGTAAAAATCTCCGATGGAGAGCTGTACGTGGATCCCGATTCCACATTCCGGGTTGGTATCTACATCCAGGTGGAGCAGAGGCTTATCACCCTCCACAGCCCGGTAAATGTCCAGCATGGTGATCTGATCAGCCGGCCTTGTCAGGCAGGCGTTGGCCTGTCCCTGTGTGTTGGAAATGAGTCCGGCTCTTTTTAATGCCGCCATCAGCTGCCGGATATAGGCGGGATTTGTCTTCACGCTCTCGGCGATCCTGGTACTGGTCAGATGCTCCTTCTCTCCCAGAGCGATAAAAGCGAGACAGTGGATCGTGTCACTTAGCTTTTTGGAATATTTCATTTGTCACCTCAAAAATTTTGCTTGTAATTTATAATTTAACATGTTACAATCGCCATGTAATTTTAATAATAACAACTGAATGGAGGAAAGTCAATCATGCAGATCATGCAAAATCCGGTTTTGAAAGATACGCATATGAAAAATGTGCAGACTCTGGTCGATAAAATAAATGGGGCAGAGGCTGTTTTGGTGGGAGCGGCTGCGGGAATGTCCGCATCCTGCGGCTTTAATTTCTTCTATCAGAACGATGCTATGTTTCAGAAATATCTGGGTGACTTCCATAAAAAATATGGATTTACAGGGGCTTTTAATGGATTTTACTATCACTATCCTTCGCCGGAGGCCCGCTGGGCGTTTCTGGCCCGCATGGGTTACATGGAATATGAATGTCCCACCGGGCAGCCCTATTATGACCTCATGGAGCTGCTTCGGGGAAAAAACTACCATATCATGACCACCAACCAGGATTTCCAGTTTACCCGTGTGGTCCCGGAGGAAAAACTGAGCGCGATCCAGGGGGACTCCCGTTATTATCAGTGCAGCCGGCGCTGTCATGACCATATTTACTATAATAAAGAGTTGGTTTATGCTATGAATGAGGCCATTGATGAAAATCTGTGCATTCCTGTGGAAATGATTCCCCGCTGTCCCAGATGCGGCGCTCAGATGGAGCCTTGGGTACGGGGCTATACGTTTCTGGAGGGTGAAAAATACAGGGAGGAATATCGGAAGATCAATGAATTTCTCGAGCAAAATAAGGAGAAGAAAATCCTTTTCCTGGAGCTGGGAGTAGGGCGCATGACGCCCATGTTCATTCAGGAGCCCTTCTGGAATTTGACGTACTCTCTGCCGAGGGCGTTTTATATTACGATCAATCCCAGGGATGCCCTGCTCCCCGGAGAATTAGAGAAGAAGGGCCTGGCTGTAAAAGAGGATATCGCCGCTGTCCTGCGGGACGCCGTGGAAATCCAAAAAGGTGAAAATAGAACAAAGGGGCAATGAAGACTATGGGTGAAGCATACAAAAAAATCTATAAAGAGATCAGAGACGCAGATGCGCTCCTGATCGGCGCCAGCAATGGGCTGTCGATCTCAGAGGGATACAATATCTTTGCGGATGACCGGTGGTTCCGGGAGAACTTCAGGGATTTTCGCGCCAGGTACGGCATCAGGAGCGTACTCCAGGGACTGTTTTTTCAGTACCCATCGGAAGAGACAAGGTGGGCCTTTTTCAGCCGGCTGATCAGCAGGAAATGTTATCTGGAGCAGCCGGGCTCTGTGATGAAGGATCTGTATCGCCTCGTCGGCCAGAAGGACTATTTTGTCGTGACCTCCAACGGGGAGGATCATTTCGTGCCCGCGGGATTCAGCCGGGATAAGATCTTTGAGATGGAAGGGCGCCTCACCCAGTCCCGGTGCCGGAATGGCTGTGAGGGAGTACTGTATGAGAACCGGGATGAGGTCCTGAAGATGGCCGGGGCTGAGAGGGATGGGGTTGTTCCCGCGGAGCTGATCCCCCGATGCCCGAAATGCGGCAGCCCTGTGACGGTCAATATGGCTGACAGCAATGCCTTTTTCCAGACAGAGCAGTTTCAGAGGAAAATGGCAGACTATCAGAATTTTATAAAGCAGTATCACGGGAAAAAGCTGGTGATTCTGGAATTTGGCGTTGGCTGGCGCAACCGCATGATCAAGGAGCCTTTCATGCGGCTTGCCGCCTCTGAACCGGAAGCGGTCTATATTACCTTCAACAAGGGAGAAATCTATATCCCGGATGAGATCAGAGGGCGATCCATAGGAGTGGACGGGGATATTGCCGCGGCTCTGGAGGAGATTTTGAAAACAGGTGAGGTGCTATGAAGAAAAATACGATTTCTATTATCCGTCATTCCGGGGTGGGACAGGAGCAAAGCCTGCTGGTCGGGCAGCTCCGGGGCAAATCCGAGGGAAAAGGAAGGATTGAGACATTTTTTCTATATCCCGGCATCGAGGCGTCATACAATGAATTTCAGGCTTCCAGCTCAGAGTTCCAGCATGAGGCATCTGACAGGATCATGGAAATTTACTACTGCAGAAGCGGAAGGATCGGCTGGAATATGCGCCATGGAGTTTCCGTTTACCTGGGAGGCGGGGATATGACTGTGCACAGTGCTTCGTGCTGTTCCCAATCAGATATGATGTTTCCGCTGGGATATTCAGAAGGGATTGCTGTATCTGTCGACTTTTCCGTGCTGGGAAGAGAATGCCCGGAGATATTAAAGGATGCCGGCCTTGACCTGAAACGGTTTCAGACAAGGTACTGCGGGGAAAAGCCTGTCGCAATTCCCGGAAGCCCGGAGCTTGAAAGCATTTTTGCACCGCTGTTTTCCGTTCATCCCGGACAGAGGCGCCCCTATCTGAAGCTGAAGGTACAGGAACTGTTCCTGTATCTGGACAGCCTTCAGTTTGAGGGGAGAGAGTTAAGCCAGTATGCCTCAGAGCAGACAGACCTGATCAGAGAGATCCACGATCTTTTGACAGAACACTTGGAAAAAAGGTACACGATAGAGGAGCTGTCCCGGCGTTATCTGATGAATACTACTATGCTAAAGGAAGTCTTTCGGAGAGTATACGGACTTCCCATTGCAACCTATATGAAGGAGTACCGGGTCCATGAGGCAATGAAGCTTCTGCGTGATACAGATGAAACGGTTGGGGCGATCGCCGGGAAAATGGGCTATGAAACTTCCGGAAAATTCAGCAAGGCATTTAAGGATGTCGCCCAGATGCTGCCAACTGAATATCGGAAGATGCATAGGAAGCAAGTGAAATATGTCGGCATAGCCGCGAAGATGCCTTCCGCAAAACGGTAAAATGGATATGGAAAGCAAATTTATTTCAGCCCTCCTGCCTTTAATTTTTCAGTGACCCGGTGATAGACGGGCATTTCCACACCGCAGGCCGCAGCCACATCCCTTCCGTCCGCGGTAAGAAAAGCGCCGATGCTTTCGCCGGTAGCGCCGGCTCCTGCAATTACATATTTTAATTCCATAATCAATACCGTCACAAATAATAGTTGACTGAGTCCTCATTTAATATAAAAACTATATTGTGGATTGAGTCAACTATTTGAATGGGTATAAAAAAATTCTTTTCATGACAGTGGGATGTACTATAATTCCTATCGGAAACAAAAGAGGACAAAGGGGAAGGAGGAGCGGCCTTATCAAGCCGCCTGGAACGATCGATGTAGAAGGAAGAAAACGATCTTTTGATTTACTTGGGCGCGGCAGTTTTTTTCGTGCTGGCTGTCACACAGTCGCAGAAAAATATACTCCCTCAGGTCGCCGGCGCCGCTATATATGTTCTTGCTGCTCTCTCTGACTGTGGCCTACACGGTATACAACGGGGGTATCGGCATTATGAGCCAGTCCGCGTAATTAAGAAAGAGCTGTCTGACATCCGGGCAGACGGCATTTTGCTCCTGCTTCTTAATCTGGCTCTGAGCGGAGTGGCCGATGCGCTGGTGTCCATGCTCACCCTGCAGTCCACGATGCTGGCCTCATTTCAGAAAACGAGCAGCGTGGATGCAAACAGGATGAACGGGATCACCGGACTGGCGGTCTGCGTGCTCATATCGCTGCTGGGAGTGAGCTTGATCTGCTATGCGTCTAAGTTATAGACGTGTGCCGAATTGGCATTGTACTTTTCGGACCAAACCTCCTACAATATTACCTGAAGACAGGAGAAAGGTTCCTGTGCAGGCAGTGAAACTGGATTTTCAAATATTCATTTTCAAGGAGGAAAAGAACATGGAATTTGTGACATTGAATAACGGAGTAAAAATGCCGCTGGAAGGCTTTGGCGTGTTCCAGGTGCCGGATCCGGCGCAGTGCGAGCAGGCGGTTCTGGACGCCATCGCCAGCGGATACCGCCTCATCGACACGGCGGCCGCCTACATGAATGAAAAGGCAGTGGGAGAGGCGATCAAAAAGTGCGGCGTCCCAAGAGAAGAGCTTTTTATCACCACAAAGCTGTGGATACAGGACGCAGGCTACGGGGAGGCGAAGAAAGCCATCCAGACGTCCCTTGATAATCTGGGCCTTTCCTACCTGGATCTGTACCTGATCCACCAGCCCATGGGCGACTACATCGGAGCCTACAGAGCCATGGAGCAGGCCTATAGGGAAGGCAAGCTGAAGGCCATCGGCGTGTGCAATTTCTATCCCGCGCGCCTGGCAGACTTCTGCGAGACAGTGGATGTGATGCCGGCCGTAAACCAGGTGGAGCTGCATCCCTTCTTCCAGCAGGAGGACGCCCTGTCTCTCATGAAGGAGTACGGAGTCGTTCCGGAGGCCTGGGGCCCCTTTGCCGAGGGAAATCACGGCATCTTTACCCACCCTGTGCTGACGAAGATCGGGGAGAAATACGGCAAGAGCGCGGCCCAGGTAGCCCTGAGATGGAATGTGCAGAGGGGCGTGGTGGTCATTCCCAAGTCCGTGCACCAAGACCGCATAGAGCAGAACATGGACATCTGGAATTTTGAGCTTGACGCAGAGGATATGGCTGAGATCGCGAAGCTGGATCTGGGACACAGCGAGATCGTCAACCACGATGACCCGGCCTTTGTGAAGATGCTGCATGGCATGAAGATCCACGAGTAAGAAAACCAGAGGTACCGGTCTGCGGTGTGTCCTTTTTCTTCCCGGACGCACGGGGCCGGTCCTTTTTTCTGCGTGGCGATAGCGCGTGATTGAAACCGGCGGCGGGCGTTAGTGCGGTCAGCGGGAATGGGCGGCGCGGATATGCTCGAAGACCTGGCGGAACCTGGCCTTCTCAGCCTGCAGGCAGGTGCAGTGGTAGGTGACGCTGGCCTCCGGGTCAAGGATGGGGATGGCGATGCGGTCTGTCACTTCACCTGTGTGCTGTATTATGTAGTCTGTGGTGAAGGCGGGAAAGGCAGAGTTTGCCACCAGCTCCCCCAGCACGTCTATGTCCTGCTGCAAAAGAAAGCGGGCGGAGGGCATTTTCCGGCGGCACAGCTCGTCCCAGAACCCGATCTGGGAGTAGAGGAGAAAGGTCTGGCCGTCCAGATCCTTCAGGTAGAGGCCGTCCGCGTCCGCGAGAGGATGCACAGGAGGCAGGGTGACATAGAGATGCTCGCTCTCCATGGGGACAGAATAAAAGTCCTCCCCCTCCGGCTTTTCGTGGAGAATGGCGATCTGATATCTCCCCTCCCGTAAATATTCCGGTAGGCGGGGATCACCGGTCAGCTCGGTGGAGATAGTCATGCCCTCGTACAGGCGGGACAGGAGCGTGGCGAAATCCGGGATCAGCACAGGGGCGCAGGATCCCACGCAGATGGTCCGCCTTTTCCTGTCAAAGTCCCGGAGCTGCTGGATCATGGACTCCTCCTGCAGGAGCAGGTTCCTGGCGTATCTCACGGCCAGCTCCCCGGTCTCGTTCAGTGTCAGCCGGCTCTTCTGGCGCTCAAAAAGGGAGACTCCAAGCTCCTCCTCCAGCCGCTGCATGGAGCGGCTCAGGGCGGGCTGGGAGATATGGAGCTGCTCCGCCGCGGCGGACAGAGTGCCGCAGTCGGCAAAGGCAGCAAGCTGTTCAAACAGATGGATTTCGATCATGGATGTCCTCCTTTAAAATGCGTGGACAGATTTTGTTTTATTTTACAGTAATCAGAGATTTATTACAAGCGACGGGAGGAAAACAAGATGGACTCTGTAGCTCTGAGAAATGGAGCGAAAATGCCGCTCCTGGAATTCAGATGCGGTTCTCGCATCTGCGTTCTACTGTTTTCATCCCGGTTTCAGGGCGGATTTTCACTTTTCAAACCGTGCAGTTTTTACGGTACAGACGCAAGAGAGCACAGGGGAGGGGATGCCGTTGGTGGCGGGACATAAGGCATATATAGTTGCATAAATGAAAGAATTTATATTATACTGAAGGAGAACATATGAGGTGCTGGAATAGGGCCGACGAGGCAGCCGGGCCCGGGAGGAGGGGCCGCAGGTAGAAAACGGAAGAGAGAGGGAGACAATGACACTGACACAGTTAAATTATATCATCACCATAGCAGAAACAAAGTCCATCAACAAGGCGGCGGAGCTTCTGTATGTCTCCCAGCCCTCACTCACCAGCGCTGTCCGGGAGCTGGAAAAAGAGCTGGGGATCACCCTGTTCTACCGCAGCGGGCGGGGAGTCACTCTGACAGGGGACGGGGCTGAGTTCCTTCTCTATGCCAGGCAGCTCTACGGCCAGTACGAGGAGGTCATGGAAAAATACGGAAAGGGAGGCTCCCAGAAGAAAAAGTTCGGCGTCTCCACCCAGCACTACTCGTTTGCTGTGAAGGCCTTTGTGGACATGGCCAAGGAATTTGACATGTCCAAGTATGAATTCGCCATCCGGGAGACAAGGACAGCGGAGGTGATCCGTGATGTGAGTACCATGAAGAGCGAGATCGGCGTTTTGTACCTGTCTGAATTCAATCGGAAGAGTCTGGAGAAGATGCTCAGGTCGGCGGGGGTTGTGTTCCACCATCTGATCGACTGCCAGGCCTTTGTTTACCTGTGGAAGAACCATCCTCTGGCCGGGGAGGAGTCCATCCGGTTTGAACAGCTGGAGCCCTATCCCTGCCTTGCTTTTGAGCAGGGGGATGACAGCTCCTTCTACCTAGCGGAGGAAATCCTGTCCACCAATGAGTATCCCCGTATCATTCGGGCTAACGATAGGGCCACCATGCTGAACCTGATGGTGGGACTGAAGGGCTACACCCTCTGTTCCGGCATCATCTGTGAGGAGCTGAACGGAAACGAGTTTGTGGCAGTGCCCTTCCAGGACGACGAGGAGAACAGAAACAGTACCATGGAGATCGGCTACATTGTCAGAAAGAACATGATCCCCAGCAGGATGGGGGAGCTCTATATCCAGGAGCTGAGGAAGTACCTGGGGACAGGACAGTGAGACCTGCGGAGGATAAATACAGACAGACCGGTTATAGCTTGAAACTATAACCGGCTATTTTTTTTCTGTATTAGCCGGAAAGGACTGGCCGTGGTAGGATAGACCCAGACAGAAACAGGCCCAGACAAAAGCAGATACAGACACAAATAGAAAAAGAGGAGGAACCTACCATGAAAGATGTAAGAAATACAGAAAACTGGAGCTTTGAGACAAGGCAGGTGCATATAGGACAGGATCAGCCGGATCCGGCCACAGGAGCCCGGGCCGTGCCTATCTATGCTTCCACGTCCTTCGTGTTCCAGGACTGCCAGCATGCGCAGGATCTGTTCAGCCTGGAAAGCGGCGGCAATATCTACGGGAGGCTGAACAATCCCACGGAGGAGGTGTTCGAGAAGAGAATCGCTTCCCTGGAGGGCGGCACGGCGGCTCTGGCGACAGCCTCCGGCGCGGCGGCCATCACCTACACCTTTCAGGCTCTGGCAAAGGCGGGGGAGCACATTGTGGCATCCAGGACTATATACGGCGGAACCTACAATCTTCTGGCCCACACCCTTCCGCAGACAAGCGGCATCACGGCCACCTTCGTAGACCCGGAGGAGGAGGGAGCCTTTGAGGCGGCTATCCAGGAAAACACAAAGGCCATCTTCGCGGAGACGCTGGGCAATCCGAATTCCAACCTGGCGGATATCGAGGCGCTGGCCGGGATCGCCCACAGGCACGGCATTCCCCTGGTGATCGACTCCACCTTTGCCAGCCCCTACCTGGTGCGGCCCATCGAGTACGGGGCGGACATTGTGGTCCACTCCGCCACCAAATTCCTGGGAGGACACGGGACAGCTCTTGGGGGAGTCATCGTGGACGGCGGAAGCTTTGACTGGAAAGCGTCCGGCAAATACCCCTGGCTTTCAGAGCCCAATCCAAGCTACCACGGCGTATCCTTTGCCGAGGCGGCGCCAGGCAGCGCCTTTGTCACCTACGTCCGAGCCGTGCTTTTGCGGGACACAGGGGCCACACTGTCCCCCTTTCACGCCTTCCTTCTCCTCCAGGGGCTGGAGACCCTCTCCCTGCGGGTGGAGAGACATGTGGAGAACGCGCTGAAGGTGGTGGAATACCTGGCAGCCCATCCCCAGGTGGAGGCTGTCCATCATCCTTCTCTTGACAGGGAGCCCACTCATGCTTTATATAAAAAGTATCTGCCAAATGGAGGCGGCTCTATTTTCACCTTTGAGATCAGGGGAACGGAAGAGGACGCCCGGAAATTTATCGACAGCCTGCCCATCTTCTCTCTGCTGGCCAATGTGGCGGACGTAAAGTCCCTGGTGATCCATCCGGCTACCACCACCCACAGCCAGTGCACGAAGGAAGAGCTGAAGGAACAGGGAATCCGGCCCAACACCATCCGCCTGTCCATCGGGATCGAGCGGGCGGAGGATCTGATCGCCGCTCTGGAGACGGCCTTCCAGGCAGTTAGAAACGGAGATTGATCAATGCAAAAAGAGACAGATTTCAGAGAATTGTTCCGGTCAGGCCGGCTTGTCACAGACGGCGCTATGGGAACCTACTACAGAGAAATATACGGGGGAGGCAGCCGCTTCCCGGAGCTGGACAATGTGGCGGCGCCGGAGAAGATCGAGGCCATCCACCGGGAATACATAAGAGCGGGGGCGGACATTCTGCGGACCAACAGCTTTGCCTCCAACACAGAGACCCTGTCCCAGACCTGGGGGGAGGCCTCCCGGGAGGAGCTCCTGGGGAAGGTGTATGAAAATGTCCGGGCAGCCTGCTGTATCGCCGGGGAGGCGATTGAAAAAGAGGCGCCCGGAAGACCGGTTTACATTGCGGGAGACATAGGACCCATACCGGAGCACGGAAGCGGAGAAGAGGAGGCCGGCGAGCAGGAGATACTGGAGGAATACAAGACGATTGCAAGAGCCCACCTGGATGCGGGGGTGAAGCTGATCTGGTTCGAGACATTTTCTGATTTTAAGAGAATTCTCCCTGTGGCCCGGTGGATCCGCTCTGTCAGCGACGCCTTCATTATGGCCAGCTTTTCCGTCAACATGTACGGCTATACCAACGCCGGGCTTGGCGCGGCGGATCTGGTCAGAACAGCCAGAGAGAGCTCGGAGATCGATGGCATCGGCTTCAACTGCGGCGTAGGGCCGGCCCATCTGGCAAAAGTGCTGCGCAGGCAGGATTTCGGCGACCTGGTGGTGTTCGCGGCCCCCAACGCCGGCTATGCGGATCGGATCCAGAATCGGAACGTATACAGGGATAATATCCTCTATTTCGGGGAGGCCATGGAGGAGATCGCGGGGCTTGGAGTCAACATTATCGGCGGCTGCTGCGGCACCAGCCCAGCCTACATACGGCAGCTGTCCCGGATGCCCGGGGGAAGGATGATCCCCAGGCGGTTCACAGACCGGCCTGAGGAGAGGGCGGACAAGGATATCAGCTACAACAGCAACCCCTTCATCCGCCGGCTCTACTCCGGCGAGAAGGTGGTGATCGCCGAGCTGGATCCGCCCCACGACGGAAATGACGCCAGGATGATGGAGGCGGCGGCTGCCCTGAAGGCAGCCGGGGTGGAGATGATCACCTTCTCCGACTCCCCCATGGGGCGGATGCGGGCGGATTCCGCCATGTCCGCCGTGAAGGTGGCGGGCCGCCTGCAGGTGGAGACCATGCCCCACATTGCCTGCCGGGACAAAAATGTCATCGGCATGGGCGCCCAGATACTGGGAGCCTACATGAACGGCATCCGCAATTTCCTCCTTGTCACCGGGGATCCGGTGCCTTCAGGGGAGAGGGATGTGGTCACCTCCGTCTACGACTTCCACTCAGTGAGCCTTATGAAATACCTGGAGCGCATGAACAGGGAGCATTTTGCCCGGGATCCGGTGGCATACGGCGGAGCCCTCAACTACGGAAGGGCCAACCTGGACGCGGAGATCAGGCGGATGGAGAAGAAATGCGAGGCAGGCGCCTCCTTCTTCCTGACCCAGCCCATCTACTCAGATGAGGACATGGAGCGGATCCGGTATATCAAATCCCGGATAGACACGAAGATTATCTGCGGCATCATGCCCCTTGTAAGCTACCGGAACGCCCTGTTTATGAAAAATGAGATTCCCGGCATCAGCGTGCCCGACGAGATCATCGCCCGGTACGACAGGGACATGAGCAGGGAGGAGGCCCAGCAGGTGGGCGTGGAGATCGCCGTGGAGATCGCGGAAAAGCTCCGCGATATCACGGACGGATACTATTTTATGGTGCCCTTTAACCGGGCCGCCATGATCGCTCAGATTTTGGAGAAAATTCGCTGATCACGCAGAAACAGAAAAACTGGTACTTCATTCGCAGAGCATTTTCCTGTATACTGGAGAAGAACGAAAAAATCACAGACAGCAATTTGGTGATATGTCAAGAGGTGATAAAAAAAGATTTCAATGAAAACAGATAAAAAAGGGTACAACAAATAGGCCTGCGACAAA